>JBEVVS010000194.1:0-1020 GCA_040507005.1 Candidatus Thiodiazotropha sp. | reverse complement strand
CCAGGTCGGTGTTGATGCGCTCCTGTCCGACGCTGGCGCTGAGGCGTTGGGAGAGGCTGCCGAGGCGCTTTTCGACCACCGCCAGCCAGTCGCGCAGATTATCCGCGCGGGCGAAGAACTGGGTGCTTGACTGGCCCTGTTGGGAGAGGCCGCCGAGATAGCGTCTGAGCGCTTTCAGGCCCTTCTTGTACTCGCCCTCGGTGGAGGGAAAGATCCAGGAGTCGTTGCTGTAGTTGAACTGGGGTTCGGTAATGGCGAGGTCCTCGTTCTCCAGGGACTGGGATTGGGAACGGCTCATGTCGTTACGCAGGGAGCGCGCCAGGTCCCGGGTCTGGGTCAGGGCGCCGAACTCCCAGTTGGGGATATTGTCGAGAAAGACGCTCGGCGGGGTGATGTCGTTGCTCAGGTAGCCCCCCGGTTTATGCAGCAGGGTCTCCATGACGCTGATCAGGCTGGCGGAGGTGTAGGAGCCGGTGACCGGTTCCAGGTTCATCTCCTTAAGCATGCTTCGGGTGTTGTCCCGCACATCGAAGGGCTCTGGTACGCTGCTCCAGTAGAGGCCGAGGAGAAAGAGCATCAGGGCGAGGGTGATCACCCCAAGGCCGCTGCCCCAGATCCAGCCCTTCTCGCGGAATGTTTGTGGGTGGTAGAGGCGGGCGATACGGTTGATCAGTTGCTTGCTGCCCTGGAGCAATTTTCCAATAAGCGCTTTCACCGGTTTCAATCCCTAGTCTGAGGTCTGCTGAGTGATTACCTATGGTAAACGCGTGATGCGGCTGAATGCCACTGTTTTTCTATAAGCAATGTGAAATGTTGCTTGATATACCCGCTCCAGATGTAGGGTGCGGCTCGCCGCACCCTAAGCTCTATCGATGATCTTGATCTCGTTCCCACGCTCCTGCGTGGGAATGCATACGGCAGGTAGAGCCTTAGTGAACCAGTTCCGCTTGCAACCAGCGTCCGGCGCTCTTCTTTCTCCGCCGCCCCGACTGCACATCCCTGTGCCGACGGGGCTACCGC
>JBEVVS010000047.1:0-1054 GCA_040507005.1 Candidatus Thiodiazotropha sp. | reverse complement strand
TTTTGATTCAATGTCGTGTGCCCAACTGGGATGGAATGTTACTGTGTACAACGATCATGTCTTGGTGGTGAATATGAATGATTTCATGGTGCAAAGAAAGCATTATAGGTGAGATGATAATTACCTCATCTAACCGATCAAGATTTCTATTTACTCGAATCCACTGCTTTTCTACTGGAACACCTTTTGGCAACCACATCTTGATTCGCTTATTTTTATTTTCGAGTATGAAATCACCCCCTTCTCCCTTTTGTGGATCACCACTTGTGCTGACTGCCTCCGTTGCACGGACATAATTTTGTAATTCGGGCGGATAATGCGCTCTGTTAACCATATCTCTGCTACAGATTTCTTGATATTTGGTCATGCCCATGATATAAAACAGGCGTGAAAATTTCTGTCTTCCTGCCAGCATAACTGCAGAGTTATTCCCTCTTACACCAATTCTGAAGATGTTCAGCGCTACCAAGCAAGTAAAAACTATTTCCTGCATGAACAGGTAGTTTGGATCTTTCACCGTTTGTAACCATCTAAAATATTTGTCAATAGTCGGTTGCTTTCCATTAGCAAGATTTTGCCTAACGAATGCAATCAGTAACTCTTTGCTTACTGCCCTAAAAACAATTTGTAAAATTTCCCATGATTTGTGATGACCGGAAGCCGCTTTACAATAATTTTGCGCCCGCTCTGATCGAAATCCAAGAAGTTTAGATACACGACACAGCAGTACGACCCAAAGTAATTTGAATAAACATTTAACCATGTTTATCTCAAAATGGCCTAATCCAGGTCTCAGAAAGATCTGTTTGTATTTTCTAAATGTTTCAATTGATTGCGTTGGCAAGCCATGCAGCTCCAGATGAGAAATAAAGTCTTCCGGTCCAGTTTTCATGCAGGCATTGCACTGTGGACAAACAAAAGTTTTATCTATGATTTTTGCGGCTAGGAGATACGGCAATCCATCACAGCCAACTGAAATCCAGCTGCGTTTTGGAGGGTTACTGGTCAGGCCTCCGAAACTAGATAAGTGATCGAGAACTTGAGCAACACGCTC
>JBEVVS010000012.1:0-1059 GCA_040507005.1 Candidatus Thiodiazotropha sp. | reverse complement strand
AAGCTCAGTCATGACCTTGGCGCTGAAGGCGAAGAAGCGGCGCGGCATATCCTTTTCCACCACTTCGGTCGCCTGAATGCGCCGGGTGACAGAATGCTCATCGGCACAGACATCGCGGCCCGCCTCGATGTCCTCATCGATAGTAGTCAGTGCCCCCCGGGCGACAGCCCGCACCCGGGCATGGCGATGTTCAGTCGATTCCCGCAGGAACTGCATATAGCCGGAGTCGAGATGCAGCGCATCGACCAGTGGCAGGGGCTCGTCATGCAGAGCGTAGACATTTCCCTGGAAGCGACCGTTCGTCTCCCGGAGGCGTGCACACAGGGTCAACCAGCGGGTGACTCGCAGAATGGCGATGGCCCGGGAGATGGTGGCCTTGGAGGAGACATTGGCCGTCCTCGCAATGGAGGTGTAACTGGGGAAGGCGGTATTACAGCCGGTATCGCTGGCTTGCAACCGGATACTCATCCATACCAGCTTGTCCACCGGTTCGAGTACCGGGTCTTGTACCACCAGCGTTGGAAAGGCGGTATGCCGGTTGCCGAGAAACAGCATGGTATCCGAGGCGGGATGAACCCTACCCTCCTCCGCATGTTCGATCGTAGCCTGTATCAGGGCATCCAGTGCCAGGGTTTCGGGTCGGACCGCTGAGCCACGCTCATTCATCGACTCGCAACCGTTTCGCAGCATCCGGTTCGCTGTGGTTATTCAAATCGCCATACTGGTCCCAGCGTTGGGTCAGGTTCCAGATCGCGCGCATCGACAGGCCGGTTTCCACCTGCAGTTCGAGATAGGCTTGCGGGGTCAGTGGCCCTGATGCTTGATCAGCAGCCTGGTCCATCCAGGCATGCCACAGCCGGTGCGTGCCATCCTCATCCGGTTCGGGCGGACGCCCCACGGAGGGATCCACCGAGAGCATGCGACGCATGCGGCTGTACTCACGCGGCCCCAGGCCAAACAGCGTCTGCATCATCTCCAGCGGGGCATCGGCCGCGATCAGGGTCTGCTGTGTCTCCTCCGACTCGCGCTGTTGGCGCAGATTATCCATCATCGGCCAAT
>JBEVVS010000060.1:0-1073 GCA_040507005.1 Candidatus Thiodiazotropha sp. | reverse complement strand
CAATCACAAGGTCGCAGGATGACCGGTATCACACGTGTTTCGCCGTGTTCATGGCGCTCCATCGCTCGTTTCATTTCGATGTCATAGCAATAGTCCGAATTCAGGAAGTTGGGGCTCACCAATAGGAGAATGATGTCAGCCGATTCCAGGTGCCGGTCGATTTCACCGCCAAGCTCCTCGCCTGGACCGATGCGATGATCACTCCAAATATCAATCGCTCCTTGCCGTCGAAGGAGTGACAGGTGTATTTCCAACTCATTGCGCAATCCTTCGTCTTGGTGCGAGTAGGAAAAGAATACCTCCACCATCATCTCCTTCCGGTCATTGTCGGGGGTGTCTTGTGTAACATATTGATTCGCAGTGCCTTCTACTTGGATATCAGAACTCGGATTGGCAAAAAAATCTATCTTTTATGTGGCTATTCTAATACTATATGACCGATTATTCCCGTTTTTATTGGACAACTGGTGTGATTGGTTCAGCGAGTGTGATTTGAGTCAGTGAGTGGGTCTTTATCGGGTGGAATCCGTACTGGGGTGTTAAGCAATGACTGATGATCGTTGGTTTTCGGTGGATGAGATTGCGGCTCATCTCGGGGTCAAGCGGGACACTATATACAAATGGATTGATCGCAAGAAAATGCCTGCCCATAAAGTCGGCCGTCTCTGGAAATTCAGAAAAAATGAAGTAGATCTGTGGGTAAGAGGGGAATATAAGAAAAATGGATAACCAATTCTTTGAACGCCCCGTTCTCAATTCTCCCTATGACTACCCTAATCGGCACTGGGAACTGGACGACAGCGGTCAACCCACACAGCAGATCATCGAAAGCCGTCGCCGCGCGGAATTCATTACACCCATCCCCAAGCCCAGAAAACGCAAAGGGACGGCAGAACAATCACAACTGCTCTTCGATGAAGGCAAGGGCCTGTCCACAGATGAACAGCAATACGACCATACGGCAATCATCAATGGTATTCGTCAGCAGGTTGATAAATGGAGAGCACTGCCGAACCCTAACGACTGGAAAGTAACACCAGAAACCGCCCGCCTGCTCCAACACTGGCGACATC
>JBEVVS010000073.1:0-1080 GCA_040507005.1 Candidatus Thiodiazotropha sp. | reverse complement strand
ACGCACCCGGTTACAGGTGTCGCAGAAGTGTTGGGATTGGGGGGTGATGAAACCGATCACGAGATCGGAATCGTCGATGCGGAAATAGCGTGCCGGGCCGCTGCCGCGCATGGCGGCGCTACCCAGTCTGTAGCGCTTTTTGAGACGCGCCTCGATTTCCGCCAGCGGCATGTAATGCTTGGATGCATCCTGCCCCCCCCGTCCCACCGGCATGGTCTCGATAAAGCGCAGGGTAAGATGGTGTTTCATGCAGTACTCAATCATGCCTTCCACTTCATCGTCGTTGATACCGCGCATCACCACCATGTTGATCTTTATCGGCGACATACCAGATGCCCGCGCCTGCGCTATACCTGCCAGTACGGGTTGCAAACGGCTGCCGGTGATGTGATGAAATTTATCCTCGTTGAGGGAGTCGAGGCTGATATTGAGCCGGCTGACACCGGCACGGCTCAGGGAATCGGCAAACTTGCTGAGACGGGATGCATTGGTGCTCAGGGAGAGCTCGTCGATGCCGGGCAGCTTGGCGATGCGTTGCGCTATCTCATCCAGCTCCTTGCGCACCAGGGGCTCGCCGCCGGTGAGTCTGACATGTCTGACACCCAGGGTGGCGAATTGTGCGACAAGCCGTTCGATCTCGTCAGGGCTGAGCCACTCGTCCGGTGTCTCGAAGGCTCTATGGGTCCTCGGCAGGCAATAGAAACAGCGAAAATCGCAGCGATCGGTAACCGACAGGCGAAGGTATTCAATTCGCCTGCCGAAGGGGTCATTTAGCATGGTCGCTTCACCTGTGCCTGTTAAGTGTTCGTTTAGCACTACTTGGTCAGGCCATCTTTGACCGAGATTGCCGGGGCAGTAACCCTTTTATATAGGCTAGAAGTAAGCCTATTTCAATACTCGGCATTCGGATCGAAGCCTTCGGGAAGGGAATGGGCAACCCCTTTATGACAGTCGATGCAGGTTTTTTGCGGCTGTTTGCCATCCACCGCGTCCCAGTAGTGGGGATCGTGTTGATCGGCACTGCGAGGTGTCTGCTTGTCGAGATCCATGGAGATGAACTTATGGCAGTTGCGGCACTCC
>JBEVVS010000045.1:0-1123 GCA_040507005.1 Candidatus Thiodiazotropha sp. | reverse complement strand
GGCAATACTATCTGCAACAGCTGCTGCAACTCCCCCATCCGGGATACGCCCATCTCCCCCTTGCGGTGGACAATCACGGCCGCAAATTGAGCAAACAGTACAAGGATGCCCCGGTCGATTCGAGAAGGCCGGTCGAGACCCTTCTGCAGGCCCTCGACTTTCTCAATCAAACGCTACCGCCCCAGCTTCCTGACAGCCTCGAATCCTTCTGGGAATGGGCGATATCGAACTGGTCTCTGGCCAGGGTTCCAGCAGAGCTTCAGATCCCCGCCACATCACGCAGGAACTTGAACAGTTTTCGATAGACGGTGGGCGGCCGCTCCTGCTCCCGCTCTCGGCGTGTAGCCTGAATCAGTTGCCTCAACTGTTGACGATCCGCGGCAGGATAGGCCTGCATAAATTCTCCAAATGCCTCGCTCTCCTCCTCCAGCAGCCGATCGCGCCAGCGCTCCAGGGCATGAAAGCGATCGATATCTCCCTGGTGTCGCCTGTCGATATCGCTTATCACTCCCTTGATCGAGTCGAGATCCTCCTGACGCAGCAGCTTACCCAGACGCCGATAGTGGCGACGCAGGGCGTTCAATGATTTAATTCGCCTGCTCTCGTCCAGCGCCTGCAGCAGATTATCACTCAGGGTCATACGTGCCAGCTCCTTGGCAGAGAGGCGGGTAAGGCGCTCCCCAAGCTGCTGCAGGGCCAGCATCTCGCGTTTTATTTCGCTCTTGCTTGGTTCTTCAGCATGCTCTTCATGCTCATCTAGGCTGTCGATTGAATTGTCTCCACTATCAATTGCGCCGATCGCCTGCCGCGAAACTCATTCACATCCAGCCGATAGGTAAGCCGGACCCGTCGATCTTCGTCGGACAACGGCGGTTGATTGAAGGCGATAGCATCGATTCTGCATCTGCTGTCTGCTGATGACAACTCGAGTTTCAAATGACTCTCCCCCACCACGCGCTGTTGCTGGAGATCGAAACGACCCTCAAACAGTGGCTCTGGGAACCCCTGGCCCCAGGGGCCACCTTCGCGGAGAATCTCCGCCATCTCCAGGTTGATCTCTTCAACCAATAACTCGCCGTCGGTCAACACCACCTGCTCCAACATCTCCGCACTCAATTGTGCT
>JBEVVS010000038.1:0-1191 GCA_040507005.1 Candidatus Thiodiazotropha sp. | reverse complement strand
CAGAATGCGCAACCTTTTGGCCGAGCCTGCTTTAGCCCACCCTGTCATTCTTCCCAGGAAATGTCACATAACAAAGCTCATAATAAGGCATTTCCATGAACAGGTTGAGCATCAGGGCCGTGGCTTAACAATGAACGAAGTAAGAAGCAATGGGTTCTGGATTCTCGGATGTAGCTCCGCTGTATCTGAAGCAATCTTTCATTGTGTCATCTGCCGAAAACTCAGAAGTAGCACTCAAGACCAGAAAATGGCTGACTTGCCTCAGGACAGAGTAGATTCAGCTCCGCCATTTACATACTGTGGCGTGGACTGTTTTGGTCCTTTTCTTGTCAGAGAGGGCAGAAAAGAACTTAAACGGTATGGTGTCATTTTTACCTGCCTTTCAAGCCGTGCAATTCATCTCGAGATTGCAAACAGTTTAGATACCGATTCATTCATAAACGCTTTGCGTCGGTTCCTGGCACTTAGAGGCCCCATTCGTCAATTACGCTCGGATAGAGGTACAAATTTCATGAGCGCGGAGCGCGAATTGCGAGAAGCGGTCTCTGAAATGGATGACCAGCAGATTTCGAATTTCCTCTTAAAGGAAGGTTGCGATTTCTTTAAATTCAAACCAAATGTACCTTCGGCAAGCCACATGGGTGGTGTGTGGGAGAGACAGATACGCACAGTACGAAACGTCTTAACCAGACTTTTGCAACAATTAGGGAACCAGCTCGATGATGAATCTTTGCGAACAGTAATATGCGAGGTTACTGCCATTGTTAACAGCCGTCCGCTGTCAGTCGAGAACTTGAATGATCCGTTGTCTGATCCTCCGCTCACTCCCAACCACCTTCTGACTATGAAGTCTAAGGTACTTCTTCCACCACCCGGAAATTTTGTAAAACCTGATTTGTATGTCCGAAGGAGATGGAGAAGGGTTCAGTTTATAGCAAATGAATTTTGGAATAGGTGGAGGAAGGAGTATCTTAGTAACCTACAGTCCAGGAGCAAATGGATTTCGCAAAGCAGAAACATGAAGGTAGGTGACATCGTAATGATAAGGGATGACAACCTACCTCGTAACAGATGGAAACTAGGTCAGGTTACTGTGGCTGAAGCAGACGATGATGGGCTAGTGAGAAAGGTAAGCCTAAGAACAAGCTCAAGCTCACTTGATGAAAAGGGTAAAGTTGTATGCTCTGTGAG
>JBEVVS010000058.1:0-1230 GCA_040507005.1 Candidatus Thiodiazotropha sp. | reverse complement strand
GCATAGGCGATAGAGGCGCTGGCTTTTCTGCCGGCTGCGGCATTGAGCTCTGCTAGTTGCATGATCTCAGCCGGGTCTGTTATCAACTCGACCCCCCGATTGAGGTGGTTGACCACATCGAAAAGCATATCCTCATGTTTGCCGCCGAAAGATTTGGAAACCAGTTGCCGGCCAATAGCTAAATGGAGTTGAGACCGTTGCTGATCAGGTATCAGTGCATAGGCGGCCTCCTGTACCCGGTCGTGTAAGAAGCGATAGCTTGTCTTGTCACGCAGAACCAGGCCAGCCTGCACCGCACCCCATAAAGCAGTATCCAGAGCGGCTTCAGATTGATCAGAGACTTCCGCCAGGATATCAATCTCTGTAACGGTTCCCAGACAGGCCAACTGCTTGAGAGCCTGTTGTGTCTCATCAGGCAAGCCGCTTAACTTCTCCAACATCAGATCGACCACATTGTCGGAGTAGCCCTTGTTGCGGATTGCGTTTAGGTTCCAGGTCCATTCTCTTGCCTCTGAATCAAATGCAAGCAGGTTTTCTTCCGCCAGGGAGGTCAAAAACTGGTTTACAAAGAAGGGATTTCCACCCGTCTTCTCCTGCACCAGGTTGGCGAGTGGAAGAACCCGCTCTTCATCTGCATGTATAGTGTCGACGATGAGTTGGCAGGTTTCGTTGATGCGTAGCGGTTCGAGGATGATTTCTGACAGCCGGACTCCTCTGTTGCGTAACACCTCGATGGTTCGTCTCAAGGGGTGGGTTTGTCCGACCTCGTTGTCGCGGTATGCGCCCAGTAACAGCAGATGTTTGAGCCCGGGCTGACTCAACAGGTATTCGAGCAGCCGCAGGCTGGCGCTATCGAACCACTGCAGGTCATCCAGAAACAGCAATAGGGGATGTTCAGGGCGGGCAAAGACCTCAAGCAGGCGCCGGATCACATTGATGAAGCGGTTCTCAGCATCCTGGGGGGGTACCTCTGCAACGACCGGTTGCTCACCTATGAGAGTGACCAGCTCGGGTACAAGGTCGGTGACAAGCCGGCCATTGGGTTCCACTGCTTGGTTAATGTCTTGCCGCCATTGGGCGATCTCCCGCTCCCCTCTGCCCAAAATGTGTCTAACAAGGGTTTGCAGCGCATGGGAAAGTGTTGTGTAGGGTGTGTCGCGCTTGTACTGATCGAACTTTCCTTCGGCATAGAGGGTGTTGGGTAAAACCAGGGTGCGTTGCATTTCGCTG
>JBEVVS010000259.1:0-1281 GCA_040507005.1 Candidatus Thiodiazotropha sp. | reverse complement strand
TGGACGCCACGGATGCGGATGCCGGCGATACTTTGACCTATTCCTTGTCCATGGCCCCGGCGGGGATGAGCATCGACTCAGTTACCGGTGCAATTCAATGGACGCCTGCAAGCTCGGGCTCAGTGGATGTGGATCTGTTGGTCACCGACAGCACCGGCCTCACCGATCGGCAGATCTTCCTGGTGACGGTCAATCTGGGGGATAACGACCAGGCCCCAAGCCTGGCGCCTATCGCCGATCAGTCGACCGTTGTGGGTCAATCCCTGCAGGTTCAGGCATCGGCGAGCGATCCCGAAGGCGAGGCCATTCGCTACAGCTTGGTCAATGCCCCCGCCGGTATGGCGATCAACCCCACCAGCGGTTCGATCCAGTGGACCCCTGATGCCACGCAGACGGGTTCTGCCTCGGCCACGGTTAGCGCTTCCGATCCCGGTTTGCAGAGCGCCAGCACCAGTTTTTCACTCACGGTGCTTAGCGAGGAGAGCAATCAACCACCAACAATTTCTCCGGTCGCCGATCAGAGCATCGATGCCGGTACGGCCTTCTCAATGACTTTGGCGGCCAGCGATCCGGATGCCAACGAAATCCTGAGTTTCTCTCTCTCGGGGGCCCCCGGCGGTCTGCAGTTCGATGCCCTCAGCGGCACTATCAACTGGACACCCACCAGCGACAGCATCGGCGGTCATCCTGTGATCGCAACGGTTACCGACTCGGCAGGAGCGCAAGCCTCCACCGGTTTCACTATCAACGTCAATGGCGCGCAAGAGCCCCCCGTTGCCGTGGATGACAGCTACATCCTCTCGCAACGGGAAGACCTGGTGGTCAATGATCCAGGCGTCCTTGCCAATGACACGGATGCCAACAATGACCCCTTATCCGCCATTCAGATGAGCAGCCCGACAATCGGCACCCTGAGCAGTTTCCCGGGTGACGGTTCCTTTACCTACTCACCGCCTGCCATTCCGCCCATGACCATCGGGCTGGAGCAGCAGTGCATCTATTTCGATCGTGGCGGATTTGGTGAAGGTGTTGCCGTAGGTGATGTGGACGCGGATGGTGATATTGAGTTGGTCACCATTCTACGACCCACCACTGGACCTGAAATTGTGATCAATGACGGTGCTACTTGTGTAGCGGAACAAGTCTCACCTTTGGGGGGTAGTGAATATATTGGTGAGGCTGCTTACGAAGCCACTGTCACCCTGGTCAATCTGGACAGTGATCCGGATCTGGAGATTGTGGCGCCTTACAGCCGATGGAATCCACTCCTGCCGAGTGGGG
>JBEVVS010000238.1:0-1340 GCA_040507005.1 Candidatus Thiodiazotropha sp. | reverse complement strand
CCGAAGTTGTGGTGCGGCGCTCGAGTATCGACCTACGGGAAGGCGAAAGACGGTCTGTTCAGAATGTCATGAACGACAGAGAAGAAAAAAGAAACGCCCAACAAGCGGTGGTGTCGATGGATAGCCAAGTGGCAAATGGTGAACCGGCAAAGGAGGCCATCAAAGAATCGGCTGCGCTTCTGCTGGATGTGCTTTGTATCAAGCCCTACGAGCGCAATCCACGCCATGGCGAGAATCCCGAATATGACAGGATAAAGGCCTCGATACGGGCCAACGGCCTCGATCAGCCGCTGATCATTACCCAGCGCCCCGGCACCGCTGACTACATCGTCCATTCGGGTGGTAATACCCGCCTGCTCATACTCAAAGAACTCTACGAGGTAACCGGTGATGATCGATTCTCGCAGGTGCAGTGCCTCTTCAAGCCCTGGAACCGGGAATCGGACGTGCTTCTGGCCCATCTTCGGGAAAACGATCTACGTGGCAGCCTAAACTTTATCGACAAGGCGCGGGCGGTCTTCGATATCAAGCAACTGCTCGAAGCCGAGCTGGGTATCGAAGCGCTCTCCCAGAGGCGGCTCGAGATGGCACTTCAGGCCGGTGGATACACGCTCAGCCAGGGATTGATCTCGCGCATGGGCTATGCGGTCAAGCGGCTGCTGCCATTGATCCCGCGGGCATTGAACGGGGGATTGGGCAGACCGCAGGTACAAAGAATCCGTGCGCTGGATGAAGCGGCGCTTCAGCTCTGGCAAAGACATGGCCTGGGTGTCGAAGCAGCCTTCGATGAGGTATTTGCCACCTTGTGCCAGCGCTACGATGGCCCCGACTGGGATACCGGGCAGTTACAAGGGGCAATCGAGGCCGAGATCGCGGAGCAGGCCGACGTCAGTATCAACAGGGTACGCGTGGAACTCGACGCGCAGCTCGCGGGAGAGGTGCTGACGATCCTCGAATTCGAAGATGAGGAGGAGCCTAACCGTGAGACAGAAGAGGCAGATATCCCAACGGAAAAACCTCAGCCGCATTCTCACTCGCCACCAACCGACCCGAGTGTTGTCGATCGCGGTACCTCCCACGAAGATCCAGAACAGAACATAGAGTCCGATAGGTCTACTGAGGGCAATAGAGAGATCATTGCTGAGACAACGAATCTTGCTGAAGAGGCATCCCTGGAAGCACCTGATTCCTCTGTCGAGCAGATCTTGACCACAAGCCCATCCGCTCCCAGTGATCTCAAATCCTTGCGTGCACGGGCTTGGACCTTGGCGTTCCGCCTGGCGCAACGCAACGGCATCGGCGAACTTGTAGAGCCGCTCTCCGGCAAGGGGCTGGGATTC
>JBEVVS010000212.1:0-1342 GCA_040507005.1 Candidatus Thiodiazotropha sp. | reverse complement strand
ATGAGGATGGTCAAATCGTATCGTCACTTGCTGAGTCCTGGGATGTTTCTGCGGATGGTTTGATATGGAAATTCAAGCTCCGACCGAATTTGCGATTTCAGGAAATCCATGCCTGCGGTGACTGGACGTCGCCAAAAGGAGTTTCAGCGTCCGATGTTGTGTATTCACTCAGCCGTAGCGCTCGTAATCCTGCTTCGCTCTACCGTTGGGCCTTGTCTGATATTGTCGCCAAAGACGCCACTGATGGCAGCTTGGCCCTGCGCGCACTGGATTCCCATACAGTCGAGATTCGCTTAGCGAGACCCTTCCCCCTCCTCAATCGATTGGTGACTGTCGCTGGTTGGGTCTACCCTGCTGAAATCGCTGAGAACTGCGGGGAAGAGTTCCTGACTCGAACGGTTGTAGGTACCGGACCCTATCGTGTCGTTGAACACGTTCCGGACGACCATGTCAATCTATTCCGATTCGACGATTCGTGGAGCGCTCCGGGGAACGATGCCCCAGCAAGGGTCGAGGTCTCTATCCAACCTGACCCGGTGGCGGCACTCGAAGGCTTTAAGGCTGGGCGTTTCGACATTATCGAAACCCCCCTTGGTACTACAGGTTCGGCCCGTCAACTTGCCGCATCAGGTGAAGCGCGCCATGTTGTGGTTGAAACTAATAGCCTCGACTACTTGGTGCTCAACAACTCTCAGCCCCCATTTAACGATGTTCGTGTTCGGCAAGCAATCAACTTAGCTATTGATCGGGAAGCCTTAGCCAAACTTTTACCTGACGCTGTGACCCCTGCACGTGGATATCTCCCACCCGGGGCATCCGCGTGGGACGCCGGTGGGTCCGATACCACCCTCAAGTTGGTATTTGATCCAGATAAAGCCAGGGCATTGATGACGGAATATACGGCGGAACAACCACAGACTGCCTTATCGCTTAACTTGATTATCGATGGCGGAGAACTGACTGAATCTATTGCGCAATTCATCCAGACGGAGATTCAGACCCATTTAGGGCTATCGGTCAAGATTAATAAGCGCACTTGGCCAGAAGTATTGCAACTAGCGTTTTCGGGTGAAGGGCGGTTCTATCGTTTTTGGTGGAACATAGTAACTCCCGGGAATGATTTATATTTTTTATTTTATTTTCCAGGTGCGGAGCCACCAAACGGTTTTAACCTTTCTTTTTACGAAAATTCGGCATTTCCTGGGCGCTATAGTAAGACCTTTGCTGATCTAAATTCTGGAAGTCGGGCGCGTAAGGTACTGGACCTACAGGCAGATTTGATTCGCGATGCTGTCGCAGTCCCTCTTTTCCACCACCGCCAGCATTATTTGGTACGCAACGG
>JBEVVS010000065.1:0-1456 GCA_040507005.1 Candidatus Thiodiazotropha sp. | reverse complement strand
TCGATCAGTTCGAGCGCCTCCTTGAGCCGGCGGGTGATCGCCTCATCCGCACGACTGGGTTCCGCAACGCCCGATGGATGGTTGTGGTAAAAGAGCATGGCGGCCGCATTGAGCTCCAGTGCCTTCTGCACCACGACCCGTGGATGGACCGACGAGCCATCGATGGTTCCTTGGAACAGCTCGGTCAGGGCGATGACCCGGTGCCGGTTGTCCAGGAACAGGCAGCCGAACACCTCGTTCTTGCGATCAGCAAGCCGGATCCGCAGGTACCGGCGGGTATCCTCCGGACTGCCCAGGATCTCTCCCGGCCGGTGCTGCTCCGCCAATGTCGCCAATGCCAGTGCCATCAGTGATTGCCTCTCCGCATCGTTGAGTTCAGACGGCGTGAGACCTTCGAAACGATCCTCCACCGTCGTGGCTACGGTTGATTCCGTGTTTGTCATGACGGATCTCCTCGAAATGACGGGGAGATCCGTCCCTCGGGGGATGATCCCCCGATGGGTTGAAGGTTGGCCGGGTAGTCTCCTTACCCGGCCGAACGTGGATTTACGCCGTTTCCTCTTTCACGGTGTAGAACGGTTGGCCGTCGACCTTGGCCCAGGACACTCGCAACAGTCGGGCCTTGAGGCTGACACCGGTCTCGCCGGCCTTGTCACCGTTCTTGAAGATGAAGGATTCGCCATACAGATCACTGAGCGTGAATCCCATGAGCACCTTCAACTTGTCCTCGACGGCCGGTTTGAGCTTGCGCACGACTTCCTGCGCCTTCTTGCCGGACACGTGACACTCGAAATGGGTGTACTGGACGTTGTCGACGCTGCCCCTGAGGGCCGCGATGGTAACGCTCAGAAAGGGATTACCTTCCTTGGGCGTTACCTCCTGGACACGGTTGAGATAACCGATGCCAGTGGTGTGAAGATCGAAATATTTTTGTGTTTCGTTGCTTGACATAGCGCTTTCTCCTTAAGGTTGGAAGACCCGGAGCCAGCGCACCCCTGGCGGGAAGGCTTCCCGGGCAGGGTGGTTGGAATGCATACCCATTCCATTTGCTTGAAGATGGACCGTCGGCAGTTGTAAGAAACAATGCCGTTGTGCACCGATTGCATGGTCCGGAGGTGCCTCGGTTGCCACTGAACCGCAGTGGCCACGGATAGAACCGGTTTTGTTGTCGCGCTCAGGCCGCACTGGAGGCCTCGCAGACGTAGCGCAGGTACTTGAGCATGCCGCGGGCATTGGCGAAGGCGGGATGCTCCGCGATGGCCTGGTGGGGAAACCAGTCGGCGATATGCTCCGCCAGCGCCACCGCTCCCCCGCCGACGAACAGGATGCGGTCCAGGTCGCTCCCGGGACCGCGGTGCCGGCGTGGCTCCGCGTGGAGCCGTTCCACCAGCTCGCGCTTGGCCGCATCGACCAGGGAGGCCACGTCATAGTCCTTGCCATGGAGGCGCACGCGCTG
>JBEVVS010000229.1:0-1471 GCA_040507005.1 Candidatus Thiodiazotropha sp. | reverse complement strand
CCTGCCAAATTATTTTCCCCAATAATCAAACACTTCGACTAACATCTGCCTAGATCGATTGAAGTGCCGCGATACGTGATTCCAGTGGCGGATGGCTGGCAAACAACTTTTGTACCTTGCCTGCACTAATTGCGAATGCAGCAATCTCATCCGGCAGGGACTCCGGCTCATGGGCCTGCTGCAGGCGCTTCAGGGCAGCAATCATCTTCGCTCTGCCCGCGAGGTCAGCCCCGCCTCTATCGGCGCGAAACTCCCGCCAACGGGAAAACCACATCACAATGGTCATTGCCAGAATCCCCAGGACAAATTCTGTGATCATCGATACGATGAAAAACGCCGGGCCGTAACCACGCTCTGTCTTGAACACAAGGCGATCCACCGTATGCCCAATCACCCGAGAGAGAAACACGACAAAAGTATTGACCACCCCTTGTATCAACGACAATGTAACCATATCCCCATTCGCCACATGGCTGACTTCATGGGCCAGTACCGCTTCCACCTCGTCCCGGTTCATCTGCTGTAGCAATCCGGTGCTGACCGCAACCAGGGCGCTGTTTTTATTCCAACCCGTAGCAAACGCGTTGGGTGAGGCATGGTCGAAAATCCCTACCTCCGGCATGCCTATATTGGCCTGCTGGGCTTGTCTCTGAACGGTACTGACCAACCAGCCTTCGACTTCACTGGCCGGTGTCTCGATGAGCTTTACCCCCATGCTGCGCTTCGCCATCCATTTGGAGATGAAAAGCGAAATCAAAGAACCTGAGAAGCCGATGACGGCTGAATAGACCAGCAATGCATTGAGGTTGAGGTCTACCCCATTCTCCAGCAGCAGCCCCTCTATACCGAGAAGCCTGAAGGTAATGCTGATCAATGCCACGATGGCCAGATTGGTGCCTAAAAACAGTACAATTCTCATCATTGTCGGTTCACCCGGTTAGGAATTCCATTCTTTGTGAATATTGGAGCATTGATGATCGATTTCAAGGGAAGTTCCCAATTTTGAGGAGGGGGGGCCATGGCATGCCCGCGATAGATGGATGCCAACGGATGGGCAGGGATTATTCGGCCTGCGGCCTCACCCTTCGGGCCATCGTCGCTGGGCGACGATGTTCTGCGGCGCTGCGCGCCTGGTCGAACGAAGGGTTCGAATCATGGCCTGCCGATCAGCCAAATAGATAAGGGGGCCGAATGGCGGCCCCGCGATAGATGGATGCCAACGGATAGGCAGGGATTATTCGGCCTGCGGCCTCACCCTTCGGGCCATCGTCGCTAGGCGACGATGTTCTGCGGCGCTGCGCGCCTGGTCGAACGAAGGGTTCGAATCATGGCCTGCCGATCAGCCAAATAAATAAGGGGGCCGAAAGGCCCCCTTATTTATTTGGCGGAGAGGCAGGGATTCGAACCCTGGGAGGGCTACTAACCCTCAACGGTTTTCAAGACCGCCGCATTCAACCGCTCTGCCACCTCT
>JBEVVS010000232.1:416-1474 GCA_040507005.1 Candidatus Thiodiazotropha sp. | reverse complement strand
AACGTGGAACGCCGCATGTCCTCCAGGTGTTCCAAGCTCAGATCCACGTCCTCACCGATAATGCCTGCGTTCTTAGTGATCGACGGACCGACCAGGTCTGGTGTCAGCTCCAAAACGGAGTCATCATTGAAATCGGCGGTCAGGCGCTCCTCGGGCAGTTCAACACGGTACCCTGCCACCCGCGGGAAGCCAATTTCAAGAGCGTCACGATCCGGACGAATGGCCTTGACCTGGATAGTCTCTCGAGGTGGTTGTGGCGGCGCGACCACTGGCTTGGCGGTGAAATCGAAGGGAATCCCCAAGACGTCGGCATATTCGACGTTAAACAGTCCCTCTTCATTCAAATCATAGGACTGCCGTCGTAATGCACGGCCTATCACCTGCTCGCAAAGGAGTTGCGTACCAAAGGCGCGAACTCCCAACACGTGAGTGACGTTATTGGCATCCCAGCCTTCAGTAAGCATGGAGACAGAGACTACACAGCGAACCGATTCACCCAACTGACCGCTCTTTCCTACTGTGTTCATCACCTCGCGCAGCAGGTCTTGCTCTGTAATGTTTTCGGCCTGGCGGCGGTCACCAGTGCGCTCAATGATTTCGCGGCGAAAACGTTCGATCTCATCAGCGGCCATTTTGTGAAAGTTCTTGTCCAGTGCCTCACCCGATTCAAGCTGTTCGCTATCGATCAATAATGTGCAAGGTCGTGCAATCGGGTTGCCGTGTTCATCAAAGTTTCGGAACAACGGTAAACGCCCATTTTCAAGTGTTGAGGAACCGTCATCATTTTCCCGTTGAAAGCCAGAAATATAGTCATACACCAGCTTGGAGGTAGAGGTGTTGTTACAGACCACGATGAAGCAGGGAGGCACCTGAACCCCAGCATCCTTCCATAGCTCGTAGGTCTTCTCATAGTGGCCGTAAAGCGCCTCGAGGGCAGTCTGTAGTCTCACAGGCAGACTGAGCGGATCGAGTATTTTTGACTTGCCCCGACCTTTTTTTGGCATATCCTTTCGAATGTGTTCCCACAGTTTGCGGAACATTGGCCTCTCGTCGCCGGG
>JBEVVS010000232.1:0-406 GCA_040507005.1 Candidatus Thiodiazotropha sp. | reverse complement strand
CGATTCCGCATTCGATAGCATCCATGAGCGAGAAATCACTCATCGTCCAGGGAAACAGGGTGCCCTCCGCGTAACCGGAACCGCTCAGGAAGAAGGGTGTCGCCGACAGATCAACAACACGAGTCACTCCGAGTTTTCGGTTGACAGCTTCGATGCCGGATATCCAAAGCCGGGCGGCTTCACTGTTTTTTTCCGCCTCTTTTTTATCATCTCCTTTGAGTGCAACGACATCTTCCTCTTCAGGCTTTTCCCGATAGCAGTGGTGAGCCTCATCGTTGATCACCATGATGTTCTTCATGCCCATCAGGTCGGGCATCACCCGTTGCATCATCTGGCCCTCCGTTTCCAGGGTATTCAATACCTCACCTCGCCCCTGAAGCAATGAGCGACCACCCTTGGAGAGATC
>JBEVVS010000054.1:0-1508 GCA_040507005.1 Candidatus Thiodiazotropha sp. | reverse complement strand
AGATTGCAGATACCTCCCTGTGCTGGGATCGTAGTCCCGGAAGTAGTTGTAATAGTTGCCTGTTTCTTGATCGAAGTATTGGCCGGGAAACAGTTACCCCGACGCACATCCTACCTTAACTTCCGATTTTTCCTAACACCCACTTGGACTTAGCAACCCGTTTTTCCCTGATATACCCCCTGATTCCAAAAAAATCTCCTAGACGCACTTTTTCGCTTAACTCAAGCAAAATTGCAAGGTGGGATTTCACTTTTTAGCTGCTAAAAGGGGTGAGGATGGCTGCCAGGCTTTGGCCAGGGCGCGGGATAACGCCCTGGCACCGAGGCTGTTCAGTCGTCTTCGATGAGGTGCATATAGTCGGCTTTAATCAGCCTGACGTAGCCCTGCCACTCGTCGCCGAGGCGGTCCCAGGCTTCGACCATGTCGTCGTAGTAGCTGGGCAGGTAGGCGGGGTTGTTCAGCACGAAGGCGGCGGCGATGCGCTCACCGGTGCTCGATGCCGTGCCGCCGGTGGTTTTCAGGCAGATGGCCACTTCGATGATCTTTTCGATTTCCCAGGGCAGGTTCTGTTTTTCAGTTTCCATAACGTTTTCTCCTGTTGTGCTTGTTTGCCCTTTCTCACCAGCATCGCGCGCAGGGCCGTCAAGGGCGGCGCGCTTTTTGCGCCGTGCATTTCACCCTTGACGGACCGAGCACGGTGCTACGCTGTCCAGGGCAAGCGAGCGCAACTTTTCTTTAGTGACGCGCATTAACTTGCTTGGGGGAGCCCCTGGGGGCGGACGGGAGGCTGGCAGCTAAAGGGCGGACGGAAGCCTCACGGTGTTTGTGAGGCTGGAGCGCCCTTTCGCTGACAGCCGTGGCGGGCGGGGGATCTAAAACAACGCGAAGCCACCTTGTATGCCCCCCGGCGGGGGGTTGGGGGGCGCACATTCAGGGCCGAGGTCACATGAACGCGTCTATTATGCACCCGGGCCGCAATCACAAGCGCAGCGTGCGGCCTGGGGGCATAATGCCGCGTTATGTGACCTCGGACCTGCCCCACTTCCCCTTGAGGGGATGCATAGGGGTGATCAAGCCAGGCAACAGGAAGCCCTTACGCGCCTATCCTTCCACTCACCGCCTAACCCGCTTGGGCTTGCTGTTGCCTGGCGAAACACAGGCCGCAACACGAGCGTCAGCTGGTGTTGCACCGACTCAGAACGGAAGCAGCGGACGCTCCGTTACCCACCGCGCTAGCCCGGCGCGGCGCTTGCGCCACTGAGCAACAAGCGTGATTCAGGCCATGGATGGCTGGCGCGCTTGTTGCCCAGTGATGACAAGCGCCGTGACGGGCGGTCCGATGGACAGGAGTCCGAGTGCCGCGGGCGCAGGGATGCGCAGGAGCGGCCGAGCGGTGCTGTGTCCGGCAACCACCGTGATGTCCCCTCACTCCGTACTGTCCGACGACTTCTTTCCCTCCCGTTCTCTCCCCGCCGGATGGGTTGCCGCGTAGATCTCCGAGAGTTTCT
>JBEVVS010000261.1:0-1536 GCA_040507005.1 Candidatus Thiodiazotropha sp. | reverse complement strand
CTGTCTCTTCGTTGTCGTCGGATCTCTGGTGCAGACGCCCGCCGCAAACATCACACACATCTTCTACGATGGTGGGGTTTCTATATATGTTATAGAGCAGGCCGCAACTGCGACAGGTACGGCGCCCCACCAGGCGCTCCATCAGGGTATCCGTCTCGATATCGATCAGTAGAATCAGGTCTAACGGCTGCTTGATCTCGAGCATCAGCTCATCGAGGGTCAAGGCCTGGAGCAGGTTTCTGGGAAAGCCATCCAGGATGAAACCTGCCTGAAGCTCGCTTTTCAACAACCGCTCCCGCAGCAGTGCCAGGATGATATCCTCTGTCACTACCCTGCCTGCGTCCTGCAGCCCTTTGATTTCGAGACCGAGGGAGGTCCGTTCCTGCACGGCTGTCTTGACCAGCTCGCCTGTCATCACGGAGGAGAGGCCGTACTTGTTCGCCAACAGCTCTGTCTGCGTTCTTTTACCCGACCCTGGCGCACCAAGTATTACAATTCGCATCCCCTCAACTCTCCAAAGCTACAAACAAAAAGTCATATTTCCTTTTTATTACAATCAGTTAAACCGATTTCTATAGATATAAGCAGGGGCATTGCGCCCACCGGGCTACCACTATGGCTGGATAAGATCGTACATTTTTTTACCAAACCGGATTCCTGCGTCACAGGTAATAATTAAGAAAATCCATGGCGCCATCCAAGTTTTGCATTGGCCGCCAGCTATAAGCTTGGGTAAGCTAATCCAAGATTTCCTGTAAAGTCAACGGACTTTATGTACTAAATAGAACAATTAGATTATTCTTCTCTGCCTCACGTAGCGGCCGAATGCAGAGTATCCCTCATGCCCGAAATTCCAGACATAACAGATTCTGAACACTGGATCGTCGAAACCACCCTGACCGAACGTTATGGTGGCAAGATCGAGACCCAGATAGCGGATGCCGAGATACGTCTGATGCCATCCGACCGCGAGCTCTCCAGCTGTCCCGTCATCCACTGGAACCAAGAGGGCTGCAACTTCATTGTCTTCAAAACCGGCAGCCGCAAATACCGCTGCCAGTTCTTCTACCGGGGTTACCAGCAGTATGGCACCGGTGTCGACGAATATGACGACCTCACTGAATGCATAGTCTCCCTACTGCAGGCTCAGGCCGATCATGCAGCAAAGGAGAAGGGCGACATCTAGAGGTTTAACCGAATTTTTGAACAGATATCAATAAATAAAGGGGATCATATAAATGACTGCAAAAAATGCTTTCTATGCCCAGTCGGGCGGAGTAACCGCGGTAATCAACGCCTCCGCTTGCGGTGTCATCGAGACCGCTCGCCAACATCCCGACAAGATTGCCAACGTCTTTGCCGGACGCAATGGCATTATCGGCGCCCTGACTGAAGACCTGATCGATACCAGCGCCGAATCGGCAGAAGATATCGCAGCGCTCAAACACACACCCTCCGGCGGTTTCGGGTCTTGCCGCTTCAAGCTGAAGAGCCTGGAAGAGAACAAAAGGGAATATGAGCGTCTGATCGAGATCT
>JBEVVS010000068.1:0-1541 GCA_040507005.1 Candidatus Thiodiazotropha sp. | reverse complement strand
GCTGCGCCTCCACCGTGCGGCTGGCGAGCTGATCCGCTCGACCAAGCCGATTCCCCGCATCGCCAAAGAGGCCGCCTACGGCAGTCCCGAGGCCTTCAGTCGGGCATTCGCCCAGCAGTTCGGCGAGTCTCCGGTCAACTACCGCAACAGCCGCGGTGAACGGAGCCACAGGAACGACGGACCCTTCTTGGCGATGCTGCCTCCCAACAACAAGGAGTACAGTGAAATGTATAGCGTGGAGATCCTAGAAACCGACCCCGTCAAGCTCATCGGCTACCCCCATCAGGGTGACTATATGGAGATCGGCCGGGTCTTTGAAAAGCTCGCTATCTATGCCGCCAGTCATCAGCTGTTCAGTGAATCGACCCGTTCCATCGGTCTCTACTACGATGATCCCAAGAGTGTGGAAAGAGAGAATCTGAACTCATTCGCCGGCATGACCCTGGCAAAGGAGACGCAACTGCCAGGGGATGATCCAGCCCTGCAAGTCAGCGAGATACCTGGCGGAACCTGTGCCAGTCTCATCTTCAAAGGGCCCTATGCGGAGTTGGAGAAGCCCTACGACTGGTTCTTCGGCGAGTGGCTGCCCCAGAGCGGTTACGAGGCGGCGGACTTCCCTCCCTTCGAGGAGTACCTCAACGATCCCAAGGACACCCCGCCCAGTGAGCTGCTGACCCGGATCAACTGTTTGGTCTATAAAAACTGATCCCAGAGTCTGGGAGAAACGAATCAATCTGGCCCAGTGCCTAGAGGATAGCCGCGAGTCAGCGGGGGTCCTCTATTTTTTTTGAAAGCCCGTTTAGCAGCCTAACTCCACTGGATTCTGTCCCACAGGCTTTGCAGCCTTTGCCCCTTGGTGGGGTTGAGCCAAACAGCATAGGCGACCCGACCGCCCAGGTGGGCCTTGAAATCGGTAACGGCTTCCCGGTTCTGACTCTCAGGTCCCCAGCGCACACAGTTGTGGAGTATGGCCTTCAGCCGATCGAACTCCGCCCGGGGCAGATTGGGGCTGCGGTTGACCACGCTGCCGGCCAGCCGCTGGGACTGGGCCTGGGTGCGCAGCCGGGTCTTAGGGTGATTGATCTCGAACCCCTCTTCCAGGGCGATGGCGCCGATCAGGCCCTTGAGAAAGGGCGCCAGCCGTAACAGGTTTCTGTCGCCGGAGAAGGCGAGGTCGTCGGCATAGCGGGTGTAGTCCAGGTTGAAGTGTTCGGCAACGCCCTGCAGCCGGCAGTCGAAGCGCCAGGCGCAGAGGTTGGCCAGGGCCGGGGAGCTGGGCGCCCCCTGGGGCAGGTGCTTGTCGGTCAAGCGCTTGCGCCTCTGCCAGGGAAGTCTCTCGAACGCCTCACCCGCCAGCGCCGGGGAGGTGGCATGGGTAGTCAGGCCCTGCAGCAGCCAGGCCACATGGGCGGGATAACCGACCCGGCGGAATAGAGCGCCGATACGGGCCACCGGCACGCTGTGAAAGAAATCCTTGAGATCCATGCGCAGCAGAACCGGTTTGCCCAGGTGCGACGCCACGAAGCTGCGGGTGGAGCGGC
>JBEVVS010000167.1:0-1559 GCA_040507005.1 Candidatus Thiodiazotropha sp. | reverse complement strand
CGAGTCACTTCTCAGACAGCAACAGCAGTTTCCGTTCAGCAACCTGACCTATATTTACCGTGATAACCGATCCAACAACCATTGCAGATCTTTCCGCTCAGTTTCACTTCTTGCGCGACGCAGGGGCTGATTTCGTGCGCCAGTTCTTTAGCGCGACCAACATCGTAAACTTGCCAGCAGATCAACCAATATGCCAGCAAGGCATGCAGTGCAGCCACCTGGCACTGGTGATCGAAGGCAGTGCCAGGGTGTTTAAAATTAGTGAGAATGGGCGTGAAATTACACTCTATCGGATTGGCCCAGGGGAGAGCTGCATCCTAACCGCGTCCTGTATCATGAGCCAAAAACCCTTCCCCGCCTTTGCCGTCAGCGAGCTGCCAATACAGGCACTGCTTGTAGCGACCTCGGATGTGGTGAAATGGTCGAATCAAGAACCGGCATGGAGAGACTATCTTTTCAGACTCATCAGCGACCGGCTGAGCGACGTGATCAGTGTCGTAGAAGAGGTCGCATTCCGGCGGGTAGACCGCAGACTCGCGGCTTATCTCTTGCAATATACCGATAAGGATGACAACCGCATCCAGGTCACCCATCAATCGATCGCTTCGGATTTGGGCACTTCCCGCGAAGTGATCAGTCGAATATTAAAGGATTTTGAGCAACAGGGCTTGATCTCTATCACCCGTGGCGCAATAACCCTGGATGATCGACAGGGTCTGAACAGTAAAAGCACTGAGTCGTGATTCAACCTGTCACATGCTGTGTGACTTAGTCACATACTATTTCATTCTCTCCAAGTATGCTCAGTCCCCAATAGCCCTGGATGGCGAGACGACAGCCAAGCACCAGAGGCAGTTCTCTAGTTTCATTGTTATAAATTTAAGGAGTTGATCATGACGAAAAATGTCGGTGGAATCGAACGTATAATCCGGATTATCGCGGGCCTGGCGATTCTAGCCTGGGGATTCCTTTTGAGCGATCCGATTAACTGGTGGGGGGCGATCGGTGCAGTTCCATTGGTCACCGGCCTGGTCTCTTTTTGTCCCATGTGGACGCTGTTTGGTATCAACACAAACAAGAGTGCCTGATACCTATCCAGCACAGTGTTCCGTCAATCTTGCAGCTTCAGCGTCAGGTTGACGGCGCACTATCCCTCTTCAACACCCACCTCCCCCTCGATTCGCTTCGGCCAAGCCACCAGTACCGCCTGTACCAGTGTGGCCAGGGGAATTGCGAAAAAGACCCCCCAAAAGCCCCAGAATCCGCCAAACACCAAAATCGCCACTATGATTGCAACCGGATGCAGGTTAACCACTTCGGAAAACAGCAGAGGCACAAGCACGTTCCCATCCAATGCCTGGATGATGAAATAGGAGACCGCCAGCCAGGCGAACTCACTCCCCCAGCCCCACTGAAACCAGGCGATAAAGAGTACAGGAATGGTAACCACGGCCGCTCCGATATAGGGAATGATCACTGAAAGTCCCACCATCATGGAAAGCAGCAGTGCATAATTCAAACCCAGCAATCTGAAGGTGATAAAACTGACAACCCAGATA
>JBEVVS010000125.1:0-1572 GCA_040507005.1 Candidatus Thiodiazotropha sp. | reverse complement strand
GTCGATTCGAGTCGAGGGAGGAGGTTGGTTCGTCTGCAATCAACAGTTCCGGCGAGCCCATCAGGGCGCGGGCGGCTGCCACCCGCTGTTGTTGACCGACACTGAGTGTCGAAACGGCTCGGCGATGAAGATCCGGGTGGTCCATGTCGAGATGTTGCAGCAGCCGTTTCGCTTCAGACTCCAGGCTGTTACCGCGCGACAATGCGTTGGCCCGGCGGCGTGCCGAGAAGCGGCACGGCAAGATGACATTGTCGACCACCGAGAGATAGGGGATCAGGTTGAACATCTGGAAGATGTAGCCGATATGGTCAGCCCGAAAGTGGTCCCGCTGGACACTGCTGAGTTGATCCAATAGCTGGTCCATGACACGCACTATTCCCGCGTTGGCCGTGGTCACACCCGACAGCAGGCTCAACAAGGTGCTCTTGCCACTGCCGCTCTGCCCCTTGATGAACAGGCATTCGCCTGGGCTTACCTGCAGGGAGTCTATAGATAAGACCGTTGCTGCCTGCGGCTGCCAGCGAAATGCGAGATTGTTAACCTCAATTATCAATAATCGCTCCTAGTGCATGAGCTGGATCCGTTGCCCACGGGGTGTTCGTATCGGATTCAAAAACCAGTCACTGTCTCAGAAGTTAACAACATGATCCTTGATGGTAAGTTCTATTGCGCCTTGCTTGTTTTCGATGACGTATTGAACGTTGAGCTTTTCCGTTGCCGGAAAGGCTTCGAACAGTTCGACAGTCAGCCGTGTTAGCCTGGCGGGTTGATCACACTCGAAATGATAGACGGCCTCTATGTCCGAGTGGGTATCGTGATCATCCGCATGCTTGCCGTCATGGTCGTGATCTTCTTCCTTGAGCAATGCAGAAGTGACCATCGCTTTTTCCATGCGGCAGCCGGCTTCTTTGTTGAAACGGAACAGTTGATCGCCATTTTTCAACGCGGCCATGGCCTTGTCCAGAGCCCCATGGTCGGCCTCAGAGGATGGGGCGTGTTCAAAGCCGACCATATTCGCAGCCGGACTATCGAGTTCGAGGTGCACCTCCTCGCCCTCGAGGGCCAGGTTGAGGGCGGCGATGCCGTGCACGTGAGCCTCATGCTGACGATGTTCGTGCTCATGCTCATGCTTGTCAGCCACAACTGCCCCGGGCGCAATAAGCACCAGAGGGGTCAGCAGAGAGCAAGCCAAAGTGATCTGTTTCAGTCCCATAACGGGGTATCTCCTTGTTCAGTTAAACCGTGTAAGGATTTAGTGGGTGTGCGGCTCAGGTTTCATCGTCTTGCTTTGCCACGCACTGGGCACAGGTTCCCAGCAATTCGACGACTGGACGTTTGGTACGGAAGCCGACCGCCCTGCCGGCCGCTTTCAGGCTCTTGGCCACACTGGAGTCTTCCACCTCTGCTACCTCGCCGCAGTCATCGCAAATCAGGAACTGGCTGGCGTGGGGATGATCCGGATGGGTACAGCCCACATAGGCGTGCAGGCTCTCGAGTTTGTGCACCAAACCCTGCTCGAGCAGAAAGTCCAAAGCGCGGTAGACTGTCGGTGGCACAGGATTCTTCACCACG
>JBEVVS010000177.1:0-1610 GCA_040507005.1 Candidatus Thiodiazotropha sp. | reverse complement strand
AGGCCGCCTATCGGGCCGAGGGATACAACCACTTCACCATCCGCGAACTGCTGCGGCCCCTGGAGCAGATGGCGCTGCTCTGCGGCATGATCTATCTGCCGCCCTTTGCCATGTTCGGTGCCCGTACCGCGGTGGACGAGGGGCGGCTGCCACAACACCTGGCCGACTGGGTCCGGCTGCTGGAGGCGCTGCGGGATAACCGTCTGGATACGGGGATTGCCCTGGATCTGCCCCGGCTCAATGTGGATCTCGACACTATCATCCGGGAGGACTGAATCATGGGTGGACTCCTGTTCCAGGCCTTTATCTACCTCTGTGCCGCTGTCATCGCCGTACCCATCGCCAAGCGACTTGGCTTGGGTTCGGTGCTCGGCTATCTGTTGGCGGGTATCATCATCGGGCCGGTGATCGGTTTGGTCGGTTCGGAGACCGCGACGATTCAACACTTCGCCGAATTCGGCGTGGTCATGATGCTGTTCCTGGTGGGGCTGGAGCTCCAGCCGCGCATGCTCTGGCAGATGCGCACGCGCCTTATTGGCTTGGGTGGCCTGCAGGTCGGCATTACCACCCTACTGATCGCCGCTGCCGCGCTGATGCTGGGTCTCTACTGGAGTGTGGCCTTGACCATCGGCCTGATCTTCTCCCTCTCATCCACCGCAATCGTTTTACAAACCCTGAACGAGAAGGGTCAGATCAAGACAGAGGGGGGGCGGGCCAGCTTCTCGGTACTGCTGTTTCAGGACATCGCGGTGATCCCCATGCTCGCCCTGATACCCTTGCTTGTGTTGCCTGAGTTGGGTGCGCTCTCCGGCGCGGCATCTCATGCCGGCGAGGCGGGACACCATGAATCCTTCAGCCTGGTGGCGGGACTGCCTGGCTGGGCCCATGCACTGGTCGTGCTGGGGGCCGTGGCCAGTGTGCTGCTTGGCGGGCATTTTCTCTCCCGTCCGCTGTTTCGCTTCATTGCCGAATCCAAACTTCGCGAGATATTCACCGCCACCGCCCTGTTTCTGGTGATCGGCATATCCTTGCTGATGACCCTGGTCGATCTCTCACCCGCACTCGGTACCTTTCTCGCGGGGGTGGTGTTGGCCAACAGCGAGTTCCGCCATGAGCTGGAATCGGACATCGAACCCTTCAAGGGACTCCTGTTGGGGCTGTTCTTCATCACCGTTGGCGCCGGTATCGACTTTACTGTGCTGTTTGGGGATTTCGCCACCATTCTCGGGCTGACCCTCGGGGTGATGATCATCAAGGCCCTGGTGCTCTATGCCCTGGCACGACTCTTTCGCCTCGAGGTGACAAGCCGTTGGCTGTTGACCCTCGGATTGGCCCAGGCCGGGGAGTTCGGGTTCGTGTTGTTGAGCTTCGCTTTGCAGAGTCATGTGATCCCGCCTGATCTTGCCCCTACCTTGTCCCTGGTTGTCGCCCTGTCGATGTTATTGACCCCCGCGCTGTTTATCCTCTATGACAGATTCATCCTATCCGGTGAAGGTGAATCCGGGGCAGGGCAGGCGGATCAGATCGATGAAACCGGCCAGGTCATCATTGCCGGCAATGGGCGCTTCGGTCAGATCGTCAATCGATTGCTCCTGGCCAGCGGGGTCAAG
>JBEVVS010000215.1:0-1632 GCA_040507005.1 Candidatus Thiodiazotropha sp. | reverse complement strand
CTGGCTTATGAGTCATGTGCCCTACAGACTGTATCCGCGGCTCGGCCCCTGTCTCTGGGAATCGGTTCGATATAGACTGAAATAATGTCTCAAAAAGAGCCGTTAAATTCAAAACAATTAACCAACCAACGGTATAGAAACATATATAACATATACTAACACGGAATTAAATGACTTGATGGCTGTCCACTTCGCTGCCGCGCGTAATATTTTGGATTTTGTACGTTTCGTGTTGTTTATTTCCCACTTGATGTCGTGATTTGGAGTTTTGATGCCAATTGAGTCCGTCTCTGAGAATTTTTCTACTTTCATTTTTGAGACCAATTACTTGCTGGAGAAAATCCAAAGCTTTCAGTCTGTAATGTCATGGAAAAAAATACTGACTGAGAATGGTATACACTGTATGTCATGCCCTAGTACCGGTGACGACATAGATCTGTTACCATCGTTACCATGATAATTAAAAAGTCATACTGATGCCAAAGTGACATATCATGACATTATTCTGCCAAGATTCCTTGCAAGGCAGTTGGTAATTCTATAGTTGCTATGGTAACAGATCTGTGGCGTCAGGGAAGGAGCATCATGCAGGCCCGGATCCAGACCACCACGAACTGGTGAGGCTCTGGATAACTGGTGGGACTGGGAGGTTCCAAGATGTGTATGGGGGAGGGAGTGGGGAGTTGAGGTTGGGTGAAAATAGATAACATTTAGGGTTCAGTTTTTTGGTATTTCTTACTTTATTTTATTTTTATCTATTTATTTATCATTTGCGGGAGGGGGGGTCTTGAAATGTATGTTCTGATTTCTCATTAGAATTCCCTCATCGAGGCGATTCTAACGACAAATCACAACATATGTTTTAATCTAACAATATGGATAAATATTATCTCAAACTGTCATCAGATGCTCCTTATTATTTTTAGGCTTAACAACTGCCAGAAGAAAGTACATTTACCCGTGAAACATCGAATGAGAAAGGCAATACCCCGACGACAGACGGAAATCACCGAAGATAGGTCACGTGCGAGATCCGCACGAGGGACTCGCCCTCACACTACGACTAGCTCTTGGCTTGTACATGGTACACACCGTTTTTCTCGACAGGAGCATTTCCAAGGTGAGCACGTCTTCAATAAAGTAAATTATGAAAAATTGAATTTTAGTTAGTACTAATACGCTTGAACTCACCTTGTCGTACATGTAGTAAGTTCTAGGAAGTTATTAGCCCCGCTATTCCCTGTAGGTGGGGAAGCAGGGGTTACAAATGACTGGTCCATAAATTCCTGCTGACTTCACTAGGGTAAAGTCGGATAAATTCGGACAGCGGGAAAATTCTGACATACCTGATACCATCTGACCAGTGCAAACAGGGCAAAAAATTAACCAGGCAAACATGTAAATCCTGATGAATCAGCCTATCATGAACCGTCTCATCAGGATTTACATGTTTGCCTGGTTAATTTTGTTATTATTCCAAACAACTATCGTATAAAGCAAATAATGTCACTGTCCGAATTTACCCGATGTCCGAATTTACCAGACTTTAACCAGTAAACAATTCTGATTCTGATTCTGAACCTGCCGGTGCTTTCTTTGGGGGTTGGAGACTTCTCTGATCAATTAACGTGT
>JBEVVS010000165.1:0-1689 GCA_040507005.1 Candidatus Thiodiazotropha sp. | reverse complement strand
CTTGTACCCATACCCAAACCAAATAATGACGTACGTTTATGCGTTGACATGCGTTGCGCAAACAAAGCAATTCAAAGAGAAAGGTTTCCTATGCCAAACGTGGAGGAAACTCTTGAGCAAATGAATGGTGCGTCTGTTTTTTCTAAGCTTGATTTAACACAAGCTTTTCATCAAATTGAGCTAGAAGAAAGCTCTCGCTACATAACGACGTTTGCGACAAACAACAGTTTGTACAGGTACACGCGTTTATTTTTCGGTGTAAATTCCGCGCCGGAAACATATCAGAGAATAATTCAGCAGGTAATACAAGACATACCTGGATGCAAAAATATTGCTGACGACATAATTATATATGCAGCAAATCAACAGGAGCACGACAAAATTCTCAAAATGCTCCTAAGCAGACTTCGCGAGAAAAACTTGACCGTCAACAGAAACAAATGCGAATTTAACAAATCTGAACTGAAGTTCATGGGTCATACTTTGTCAAGCAAGGGTTTGAAAATTGATGAAAGTAAAGTCCAGGCGGTGAGAGATACTCCACCACCAACTAATCCGACAGAGGTGAAATCATTCCTTGGATTAGTAAATTTTTGCTCAAAGTTTATACCAAACTTTGCTACACTAGCGGAGCCATTGCGAAAACTCACAAGAAAAGAAGTTGCATGGCACTGGGGCCGCGAACAGCAACACGCGTTCGATACCCTTAAACAAAGGTTGATAAGCGCCGACGTTATGGCTTACTATAACACGGAAGCTGAAACACAACTCCTAGTTGACGGAAGCCCATTCGGACTCGGGGCAATTCTGAACCAAAAGCAAAGTAACGGAGAATTTAGGCCCGTGGCTTACGCTTCGAGGACACTTAATCCCGTGGAAAGGCGTTATTCCCAGACAGAAAGGGAAGCTCTCGCAATATTATGGGCTATTCAGAGATTCAATGTTTATCTGTACGGATCACACTTCGTGGTCTACACTGATCATAGGCCGCTTGAAAGAATATTTTCGAGTACACATGAAGCACCAGCGAGGATCCAAAAATGGGTTCTGAAATTACAGCCTTATTCCTTTAGCGTTAGGTACGTAAGGGGCTTTTTAAATGCCGCAGATGTGCTCTCGCGCGCGTCGACACGCGCCTGTAATGAAAATTCCGATAATATCAGCTGTAAAACAGAGCAGTATATCACCTATTTAACTGAGAGCAGTCTCCCAGTAGCAATTACGATGCAAGAAATTCAGCAAGCATCTGAAAGCGATGAAATATTTGCACAGGTGCGTAAATGCGTACAAACCAACAGATGGTCGAATAAAGAGAATCTGAAGCCGTATTTTCAAATTAGAAATGAACTAACGGTAAAAGACAGCTGAAACTGGCACTTGAGTAAATACAAAGACCATTTATCTGAGTTATTGCTTTTTCTACAGCATGGATAATGTAAACACACAGTTAATATTTCAGAGTCTGCCATTTACAACTTGGCAATAAAAACATTGTCCCGTTTCTGATTAATCCAAGAAACATGTTAAGATAGTTTATCTCCTGTGTCAGTTCACAAGTATATACCACACAAATTGATAATCCGATGGAAAGTTTTTATGTCACAGAATGTTCACATGTGGTAGTCCTGGTATTTTCTTGGTAGCACTGTCCTTCGTTTTTCACGAGTTGTACGATCTGTCTCTTCACTG
>JBEVVS010000185.1:0-1711 GCA_040507005.1 Candidatus Thiodiazotropha sp. | reverse complement strand
TCTGGATTGGGTTTAACATAGACCGAAACAGGCTGCCGACGGGGCGATTGAATCCAAGAAAGCGATCGCGATCGCGTACATCTGTTTCCGCGTGAGACACCTGTCCGCCTTGTAACCACAGATTTCCTGATCTATGTTCGGTTCTACCAAAGGAAAATCACACACTAAATAAGTAAGAATCTGAATTTGTTTAGATCCAGACTTAAATCTGGACATACGACATTCAGGGGAGAAGAGACGAGAGGAGAGCGCAATGAGACTAAACGATACGGTCTCCAGGCACGTTGCCCGTGTTATCGATGTGATCGAGGGGGACACCCCCGTAGGCAACAGTGCCGGTACAGAGCGATTGAAGAAGTCTTGGCAACGCTCACTGAACAATCACCAGGTCGATCCGGCGCAAACTAATACGCCCCGCATCGTCACCTCGCGGGAACTCCGCGAACACAAGGAGAGGTTGGACGCCTTCATGCGTATCGCGCGGGAGGGTGTCGATCGCCTGCATTCGCAAGTCATCGATTCAAACTATTGTGTGTTGATGACCGATGCCGAAGGCATAACCATCGACTTCCGTACCGTGCCGCGTCTTGAGCGGGAGTTCAGGGAGGAGGGGTTTCGTATCGGCACCTGTTGGTCTGAAGACCGTGAAGGCACCTGCGGTGTGGGCACCTCATTGGTGGACCTCAAGCCGACCCTTGTTCACCGCGATGAGCACTTTCGCACACACAATATCAATTTCACTTGCAGTTCCGCGCCGATCTTCGGTATCGATGGCCAGCCCATTGCGCTGCTGGATGCCTCCGCCCTGGATTCGCCAGAGCAGAGAGACAGTCAAATGCTGGTCTATCGCATGGTCATCGAGCGCGCCCAGCAGATCGAAAACGCCTACGCCTATTACTCTTTCCGTCCCTACTGGGTGTTGCAGTGCGGACGACTCGCCGAATATCTGAGCGTACAGACCGACTATCTGATTGCCTTCGACGACAATGGTTGCGTAATGGGCGGTAACCGCCGCGCCAACCTGGAACTGCTCTACCGGCATGGAGAGTCGCCGGTCTATGTGCACGACCTTTTCGAATGCACGGCCTATGACATCCTTTCCTCCGCACATGCCCGTCCGGGACAACCCTTTCCACTGCGTTTGCAGGGGACCGGTGAACGCATCTTTGTCACTCTGCATGCCCCGGCCAAAGGTCATCGCATCGGTGACAGGAGAGCAAAACCCTGCACAGAAAAATCCACCGATTTCGAGAAGATTCCGGGTTTTTGCCATTTGGCGCTGAACGACTCTCGCGTTCAGAGCAACGTCGTGCGCGCACTCAAGATCGTCAATCGCAAGATCCCCGCAATGTTGTTGGGCGAGACCGGTACAGGCAAGGAGGCCTTCGCCCGGGCTCTGCATGAGTGCAGCGAGCGCCGCGAAAAGCCCTTTGTCGCCCTCAACTGCGCCGCGATTCCGGAAAACCTGATCGAGAGCGAGCTGTTTGGTTATCGGGGCGGCGCCTTCACCGGCGCCAACAGTAAAGGCGCCACGGGCAAGATAGTTCAGTCCGCCGGGGGCACCCTGTTCCTGGATGAAATCGGTGACATGCCGCTGCAGCTGCAGAGTCGACTGCTCCGTGTCCTCGCGGAGGGAGAGGTGTTACCGGTAGGCGCCGAGAAATCGATCCCCGTGGATCTGAATATCGTCTGTGCGACCCATCAGGATCTG
>JBEVVS010000040.1:0-1720 GCA_040507005.1 Candidatus Thiodiazotropha sp. | reverse complement strand
CATTTTCTAAGGCAAGTGCGGCTAGGAAAAAAGCAGAACTACATGCGAATCTACACCTTTTGAATGAGAAAAAAGAAGCTGCTGCTGCTGAGGCTCTTGCCCTGGAAAATTTTGAGGTTAATAATTCAGACATGCAACGTTCCCTGTTTGAAACCGCTGACAATTTAAGCTTGATTGACCCGGCCCAACGCACCAGTGAGTATGTGAAGCAGCAGATAGAATTCAATGCTCATCAATCGCATTTCAGTCCTATGGTAAAGGTAGAAGATAACCACATAGAGATAGCCCACAATCCAACTCGTCCAGACCCTTTTATTCAAGCCCATGAACCTGTTGTAAATGGTCCTGTTGCTACACAACCTTCAAGGCCTTTAATCCCTCCCGGTCTAGATGCGAGTGCTCCCCCTTTCGAGCCTAGAGGCTTATTAGGTCCTCGGGGACCCACTCATGGCTATCAGAATCCCGTGCCGCAGGAAGCGAATGTTTCTGTGTCACAACCTGTGACATCAGAACTGACCCGGTTTCTCTTGAAGAAAGATTTACTTCTTAGTCGCTTATCTCACTTCAATGACAAACCAGAATCATTTGCCGTGTGGAAGGCTAGCTTCAAAAACATTATGAGAGAATTGAGCGTTACTCCATTCGAAGAAATGGATCTTCTAGTGAAATGGCTAGGCCCAGATTCATCTAAACATGCCCTCAGCATAAGGTCCTCTAATGCTGATAACCCAGCAAGAGGATTACAGAGAATCTGGGATCGAATGGAGGAAAGATATGGTTGCCCAGAAATGGTAGAGTCCGCGCTCAAAACTAAACTTGCAAGCTTTCCGAAGCTGACCAACAAGGACACAAAGAAATTGTATGACCTTTCGGACATTCTGTCTGAGATTGAAGCGGCCAAAGAAAACAGGAATTATCAAAATTTGCTGGCATACTTTGACTCGTCCTCTGGCGTGGCTCCCATAGTAGCCAAACTTCCGTACCAACTGCAGGAAAAATGGACTAACAGAGCCGTTGCTTACAAGAAAAGTAACAATGTTTCATATCCGCCATTTCCTGTATTTTCCAGCTTTATCAGAGAAATGAGCAAGATAAAGAATGACCTTGGGTTTGACTATGAGAGGTGTTCCCCCATCGGTCGGGAGGCACCCAATAAAAGCAACCCTTCTCGGCCTGTCATTACAGCGAGAAAGACTGGGGTTGAACCATTTCCCAATCCAGTGCTAGGTCCGGACAAAGTGTGCCCTATTCACAAGACTAAACACACCCTCAATGCATGTAGGGCCTTTAAAGCCAAATCTCTTGATGAAAGGAAAAAACTCCTGAAAGAGAAAAATATTTGCTTTAGGTGTTGTATGTCGGACAAGCATAGGGCAAGAGAATGTAAAGAACAAATTCAATGCTCAGACTGTGGAAGCAACAGTCATTCAGCAGCTTTGCATGTCGACAGCGAGGTCCCGAAAGTCGTGCCTTCATCTTCTACGACAGGTCATGGCGGGGAGCCTAGGTCACAAGCAACTACGGAACCCAAGTCGTTGTCTGTCAACTGCAAGTGCACCCAAGTATGTAAAGACCAGTTTAACGGCAAGTCGTGCGCCAAAACACTTCTGGTCAGGGTGTACCGTACGGATCGTCCCGATGACGTAAAGGCCATGTACGCAATTGTTGACGACCAAAGAACTCCGACTTTGCCAATGATCGATTACTTTGGTCGTCAACA
>JBEVVS010000046.1:0-1730 GCA_040507005.1 Candidatus Thiodiazotropha sp. | reverse complement strand
TAACTGAGTCGATGCTCATCCCCGCCGGGGCCATGGACAAGGAATAGGTCAAAGTATCGCCGGCATCCGCATCCGTGGCGTCCACATCATATGTAAAAGGGGTATCCACACTGCCCTGGGTAGGTGGTGTGGTTGTTATGACCGGTGGATTGTCACCGACGACAACTGAATCACCGGTAAAACTCCAAACGAGTGCGCTGGGATCGAAGGGTTGGCGTCTGTTCTGGCGGATGGTAAAAGTATCGCTACTGATTGTGTCGCCGCCGCTCAGATCCCCAAGGATCACTTCCCCTTCCATGATGGTTGTATAGGGCGAGGTGCTGGTCACTGTTGCCACCACATTGCTCATGGGCTCGGCGGCGTTGTTGACACTCAGGGTATAGGTGTAATCGAAATAGACACGCCCTGCCCTCTGTTTACTGACGTATTGCTGATCAGTAGCTGAAAGGTCTGTCACTGCTGCTGATACTGAAAAGGGTAATGTCAGGAGGGCGACTGAGCACAGCGCAGCGGCTTTTGTGCCAACAAGGAGTCGTTTGTCTCTGAATTGCCGAAAGCCAAGCAATAACAAGCCAACACCCATTAACACCCAGGTACCGGGTTCAGGAACGGAACTGGATGACGGTGGTGGCGGCGGCGGTGGTGGTGCGGTCTGGGTAAAGCCGCTACTCAGGGCAACAAACTCAATGGGATCGATGATTTCGAAGAATTGAGCACCCGGCGTACCATCGCCGAGCCAGTCGAACTCAACACTGAAACCACTCAACGACTCACCAGGATTGATCGCTGCTCCGAAGGTCAACCAATCGGCAAAACCGTCATCGGGCAATAACGGGTCGGGTTGTGCCGCCAGGCCGTCCCAATCCAGGGTTGGGCTGCCGTTTATCAGCAGGTTGTCATACAAACCAAGATCGAACCAAACAGTGAACTCTTCAATGGCCGAGGTGGTTTGATTATCCACGGTGTAGTTGTATTCATAGCGTCCTGCTCCCAAGTCCAAATAGTCGTAGTAGATTGGATTGGCCAATAAAGATTGAACTGGCGCCCATAACAACGTGAGAAGCATGAGCAGATTGCGAGCATGTTGCATAATCAAAGTCCCCCGACCTTGTGTATTAATCACGGAATGTCTTGAAAGTTTTCAACCTATTTTTTTTAGGAACTATCTATCAATAGTATTTCTGAATCGTCTAACACCCAGCAGTAACAGGCCAACTCCCATGAGTGCCCATGTACCAGGCTCAGGGACTGAAGTGGATGGTGCTGTTGGAGCGATTTGGGTAAAGCCGCTACTTGTTGCTGTAAAGTCCTCGGGATCGATGATCTCGAAGAACTGTGCACCCGGCGTTCCACTGCCAAGCCAGTCGAACTCAACCCTGAAATCACCAAGCATCTCTCCCGGATTGATTGCTGCACCGAAAGTCAGCCAATCGGCAAAACCGTCATCAGGCAATAGCGGATCGGGTTGAATGGCAAGGCCGTCCCAATCCAGGCTGGGACTCGCGGATATGAGCAAATTGTCATATAGACCGAGATCGAACCAGATGGTGAACTCCTCAATCGGCGAGAGGGTCTGGTTATCGACAGTGTATTGGTATTCGTAGCTGCCGCCGCCAATATCTGTCAGCTCATAATAGATGGGGTTTGCGCTTGCTATGTTGGTTGAGAGCCATAGCAATAAGATAAGTTTGGAAGTGATTTGGATGAATTTCATTGTAACTATTTCCAGT
>JBEVVS010000182.1:0-1766 GCA_040507005.1 Candidatus Thiodiazotropha sp. | reverse complement strand
GCAGTTGAAAGGCGGAACGCAGGGTATAGAACATGCGCATCCAGTGTTTGGTTTTGCTCCCCTGCAGCATCCAGCGGGCGAAGGCCCCGGCTTTGGTGCCGATCTTTTCGATGTAGGGTGTCTTGATGATCGATACCGGCACCCCGGTGATGCGGTTGCTGAGGACGATATCGCTCTCGCCGGCATCGAGTATGGCCTGCTTATAGGGCATCGCAGCGCTACACTCCTGGGTGGCGATGAAGCGAGTACCCAATTGGCAGCCTGCATAGCCTTGGCTGATCGCTTCGGCGAACTGTTGTTCGTTACCAATACCGCCGGCACAGATGAGTGGGACATTGAGGTCGCCAAGCTCATCCAGCAGTTGCAGTTGGGTGAGGGCGCCGGCGTGTCCCCCGGCCCGGTTGTTGACGGCGATCAGACCGTCGACGCCGCCGTCGAGGCCCTTCAATGCCCATTTGCGTTCGGTGACATCGTGGTAGACGATGCCGTCATAGGCCTTGACCTTGTCCACCACCCAGCGGGGATTGCCCAGGGAGGTGATGAAGAATCGTACCCCCTCGTCCAATGCGATAGAGACCCATTCCTCCATCCGTTCATGATACTTCTTGGAGGATTTCTCAATCAGGGCATTCATGCCGATGGGTTTGTCGGTGAGGCTTTTGATCAGCCTGATGCCTTCGCGAAAATCGTGGCCGTGGACAAAGGTCATGGAGACCGGCTGGATGATACCTATGCCACCTGCCTCGGATGCTGCGGCAACCAGTTCCGGATTGGAGCAGGGGTACATGGGGCCGCAGATCAGCGGCACCCGGATACCGGTCGCCTTGGTGAATGGGGTTTCCAGGGGTGATTCTGGGCTCATTTGGGCTCCCTGGGGCTCAATAGCCAGTGTACATTGAGGGTGGCGATGCTCTCTCCGTCAAGGTTCCAGATCGTCGCCCGGGTCTCGAAGGTGGTGGGCTCGTTGATGCTTTCCGGCACCTCCGCCTCGCCGATGGCGGTGAGGGTGCCCCGGGCCTTATGCAGATAGTCGATCTCCAGGTGGGTGACAATGCCCTTAGCGGATTTCGGCATCGCCGCGATCAGCGCCAGACCGCTGGCCAGTTCGCCCAGGTTGGCCAGGGCGATGGCGTGGATCGAATTGAGGTGGTTGCGTACGCCGCCCCTGTCCTGCATGGTCACCTTGGCCCGGCCAGGTGAAATCTCCTCGATCAGAGGATGAATGCTGCCGGTATAGGGCACCATACGTCCGAAGAGCAGGCTGTAGATGCGGCGACCGATGGCGCTGTTGCCGAAGCGTCGCCAAAGGGTCACCACCCGCTCTTCAGGTGTAGTGCCTGGTGTGGTCACGGTTTCACTACTCATGCAGATTACTCCTTCAAAAGCACACCCAATAGTGAATAGAGGGGCGTAGTGGGATCCTACCGGCTGCACAACATCCCTATGGCAGCCGACATTTACACAACGATTCGGGTTGCGGTTATTGGTATCAACAGCGTTCAAACAATCCGGCAGCGCCCATCCCGGTGCCGATACACATGGTCACCATGCCGTAGCGCTCCCCGGTGCGCTGCAGGCCATGGAGCAGGGTGGCGGTGCGAATGGCGCCGGTGGCCCCCAACGGATGTCCCAGGGCGATGGCGCCGCCGAGGGGATTGACCTTTTCCGGATCCATATTCAACTCCCGCATCACCGCCAGGCTCTGGGCGGCGAAGGCCTCGTTGAGTTCGATCCAAGAGACCTCATCGAGCTTGACCCCGGTCTGT
>JBEVVS010000166.1:0-1814 GCA_040507005.1 Candidatus Thiodiazotropha sp. | reverse complement strand
CTGCTCACCCGGGCTGCTGAACTCGGCTTGACCTGGCCGTTACCCGAGGACCTGGACGACGCCCGCCTGGCCGGGTTGTTCTACCAGCAGGCCGACACCACCGTCTAGGCACAGCGGGTGCCGCCGGACTGGGCCGTCATCCACCAGGCACTGAAAAGTAAAGGCGTCACCAAGCAATTGCTGTGGGAGGAATACACCGCCGCCCAGCCCAACAGCTGCTATAGCTACTCGCAGTTCTGCGACCGCTACCGGCACTGGCAGGGTCAGCAACAGCGTTCCATGCGCCAACGTCATTTGGCTGGCGAGAAGTGCTTCGTCGACTACTACGACCAGACCGTCTCGATCATCGACCCAGCCACCGGTGAGATCCGCCCGGCGCAGATCTTCGTCGGTGTGCTCGGCGCCTCCAACTACACCTATGCCGAAGCCACCCGCAGCCAGAGTCTGCCAGACTGGCTCGCCAGCCACAGCCGTATGCTGAGCTATTTCGGTGGCTGTCCAGAAGTGATTATTCCCGACAACCTCAAGTCCGGCTTTAGCAAACCCTGCCGTTACGACCCGCAGCTCAACCCCACCTACCAGCAGTGGGCCGCGCACTACCAGGTCGCGGCCATCCCGACCCGCCCCTACAAGCCGAAGGACAAGGCCAAGGCGGAGGTCGGGGTGCAGGTGGTGGAACGTTGGATCCTCGCCCGCTTGCGCCGGCTAAGCTTCTTCAGCCTAGCCGAGCTGAACCGGGCCATCGCCGCCTTGCTGGATGAGCTCAACCAGCGGCCCTTCAAGCAGCTGCCTGGTCACCGCCGTGCTGCCTTCGAGACCCTGCACCAGCCCGCCCTGAAGCCATTGGCGCAGACCCCCTACCGCTATGTCGACATTAAGCCGGTCAAGGTGAGCTCGACTACCACGTGCAGTACCGGCAACACCACTACTCGGTGCCCCACCAATACGTCGGTGAGCGTCTCGAGTTGCACACCAGCGACCAGTTGATCACCATCTATTACCAGGGGAAACCGATGGCTTCCCACCCGCGCCGTCAGCAGCCGGGCACCTCGACTCTGCCGGCGCATATGCCCAGACGCCATTACCGCCACCAACAATGGACGCCGGGACGGCTGAAGAACTGGGCGCGGGACTTGGGCGATGAGGTACTCGCCTGGGTCGATCACCAGCTCCAAGCGAAAGCTCACCCGGAGCAGGCCTACCGGGTCTGCCTGGGCCTGCTGAACTTGAGCCGCGTGTATCCGCCTGAGTGGTTGAACCGGGCCTGTCATTTGGCCAACGCCAGCCGGCTGTACCGGCTCAAGCACATCCGCTCCATCCTGAACAGCAATCGCGATCAGCTGCCCGAACAACTCGACATCGATATCACACTGCCACAGCAGCATGAGAACGTCAGTGGCCCCAAAGACTTCCATTGAACCAGGAGATGATCCCATGCAACTCAACCAAACCCTGCAACAGCTCAGACAACTGAAACTCTCCGGTATGGCCGAGGCCCTCGTCCGCCAACTCGAGCAGGCCGGCACCTACGACGAACTGGCCTTCACCGAACTCCTGCAGTTGCTCATCGACGAGGAGACGCTCACCCGCCAGCACCGCAAGCAAGAACGGTTGATCAACCAGGCACGCTTCAAGCTGCAGGCGACATTGCAGGACGTCGATTACCGGCACCCGCACAATCTCTCCCGCAAGGTGATCGCACAATTGGCGCAGACGACCTGGCTGGACAATGCGCAGAATCTGTTGATCACCGGGCCCTGCGGCAGCGGTAAATCGTATCTGGCCTGCGCGCTCGGGCACAACGTCTGCCTCAA
>JBEVVS010000102.1:0-1836 GCA_040507005.1 Candidatus Thiodiazotropha sp. | reverse complement strand
ACACAAGGTCAAGGGGAAACCTTGTGTTAGGCAAAAAAAAAAAAAAAAAAGGCCATGAAGCCCAAGATCTATTACTCAAAGCCCCCATGTGAGAGGCAATTATGGTCATGCCAAGATGTACTAGCCTCAAGGTTATAAAATGTTTTTCATGCTCAACTCAGCTGAGCATGAAATTTTATCTGCTTATAAATAGCAATTTTCTAATAAGTACTATAAGAATCTACCATGAGTATCTAACAAGAGATGAATCGGAATTTCTGGGCTGATCCCGGAACTTAGCGGGAGGAGCCAACGACTTCCATTTGTGCATAGTGCATTTTATTATTTTCTTTGCTGTTGATATCTTCTGCCTTTTATGGGCGCATTTCATGCATTCACTGTTCAAATGTTATGTGATTTGCCAAAAAACTAGAGTTGAGTTGAATTACGGACAAATCTGTCCGAAGGGTCACTGTTTAACATCAAGAGGCTTGCCGAGAGATGCCAAACAGTGTCAGTGATCCAGGGACAGATTTGCCTATCTGTACCTCAAACTCATGGTAGATTCTTTTACTTGCATGCCTTTAAATGCCAAACTTTAACGCCCTTAACAAATGCATTTGGTGCATGCAGTCCTTTTTCGAAAAGTTATCAACAAATGAGATTTGTTGGTCTAGTCCAAATAGATGATTGTCTGATCAATAAGTAACGTGTCGGATGACGTAGGTTGTTGCCCTTGTTAATGAAGTCAAAGATTCCTCTATACACTGCATTAGTACATCCCACATTTTGACAACTGTTGTGATTTCTCACATTAAATGTTATGCCATCAGCTAGCGACAAAGTTACGTGACATTCAATCTGTTTCAATACAACCAATGCAAACCGAAGTCACGTGAGAGCTTTCTTTTTTGTATCCCACCCACGGGTCAGATGACCAGGGTAGGATAAGGATTTCTATCCATAGCAAAAAATATGGAGAAAAGTTTAATAAGCTGGAGGGAGGGGGGTTCAGGTTCTTGCCAAGAAGTTCTGTGAATGCAAAGCGCATAGGAAAGTGATGCGAATTACCATGCAGCAAGTACTTATGCACAATTCACTGCGTTTTATTTTCTATGACTGGTGGTGAGGGGGGCATGCTGGGCATGCCATTCCACAGGCTAATAAGCAGATAAGTGTCACGTTCAGTTGGATATAATGGAATGCAAGAACTTTTTTTGGCATTTTCAGCATTTTAATTTAAAATTTGAAAAACAAAAGGATTGTTGAAGAGATGTGGCATAAAGAAAAGCCATTGTCTCTTCATTTAGCATCTTATTCTTGAAATATGAGCCTTCAGTCATTAGAGATTACCCCACCCGCCAACTTACCATCATTTTCATCAGCTGATCGTCGTAGAAAGTTGCAAATGTAGCAATAACCACTGCTTTCTGTTCACCTTGTTGAGTAATTCGATTCATTTCTCCGAAACATTCATTCCACCGGCATCTCCTCATGCAGTCAAATGAGCAAAGAGTGAAATTTGTTCGATTTCTTTTCCGCTTCAACCCCGTGCGAACTGACGTCATGTTGGCGGCCACCAGATGGTCGACAATTTTTTATGGTAAAAATGAATTCCATGCATATTTAGTGATTCGGAAGCTTAAATCAAACGCAATGAGAATATTAAGATCGCAAATATGTTTATTTTACCTTTATTTTACATCGCTGCATCGTTAGTGAATCGAGCACTCTTTGGCGTTGCGGACAGTTACTGTCTGTACTTGGGGCTTGAATGGCGCCGTCAATTTCTTAAAAACAGTCCCTAGATATACTTTTAATGGCAGCAACACCAAAAATATAAAAGGAACAAGCGAC
>JBEVVS010000111.1:0-1839 GCA_040507005.1 Candidatus Thiodiazotropha sp. | reverse complement strand
AACGAGAGTGCTGAACAGACTGCATCAGAGTCTTACATGGTTATGGATAGTGTTGGTTTTGAGGATGATGATCAGTCAACTACTCGAGCAACCTCCCCACCACCAACCTGTCCACCACCCACAAGGCCCAGACACTTCATGGCATGGGATAGTCACTTTCATTTAGACCGATCCAGCCGAAAGATTTTCGGTCATTTGAATGCATCCGTGCAAGAAGTTCTTCATGCGGAGGTTGGAGTGCGGCCAAATCTGTCAGTTCATGTGGAGGGAGGGGTTCTGGTGTACTGTGACCCAGAACATTACCCAGCACAGGTTCCAAAGGAGAAGGGATTTGGTGTGGCAGTGGGAGTCCATCCAAAAAAGGTGGCCCTTTTTCACAACGACCAGTACGGAAAGCTCAGAGACCTTCTGAGGTTAAAGGAAGTTGTGGCTTTGGGAGAAATTGGCCTAGATCACACTGAGCCAGAGAGTACCTGGAAGGATCAGGAGGACACTCTGATCAAGGTGTTGCAGCTCAGTATGCCAATTCGACCACTGATCATCCATCTTCGGGATCCTAAGGATAAACATTGTGGTGAGCTGAGCACTCGATGCCTACAAATCATGAGAGCCAATGTGGCTCCAACACAAAAGATTCACTTGCATTGTTTTGGGGGCACAGTGGAACAAGTGGTCAGCTGGATGGAAGCTTTCCCAAGGTGTTACTTTGGATTCACCGGATCGGTTACCCGATTTGACGAGTTCCAGAAGGCAGCCCTTCGGAAAGTTCCGAGGGGTCATCTTCTCCTGGAGACAGATTCGCCATATTTCATGCCATCCAGGGCGCTTGCAAATACTCCTGCATTCATTGGGGATGTGGCGACTGCTGTGGCAGGAATTAGGAAAGAGGCTGTTGAAGATGTTTTGGATCTGACAGCTGCTAACACCAGGGTGTTATATTTGCTCTAAGCAGATATGCGTGGCTTGGTCGGCATATGGGCCTGACCAGCACTTGGTCGGCTTGCTAGCCTGACCATTACCTATCAGATTGATGACTGCAGTTAAAACTACTTTACACAGGATAGGAAAGATACATTTTTTGACAGTGAATGGTCAATATGTCATAGAGGACCTCATTTATAGAATGGGGAGGAGTGTGGTAGTCTGCCTATGGCGGTTGGCGAATAACGGCGTTTAGTGGGACCGGAACGGATGTGACAGCCGAGGGGATCCGAGAAAAGGCAGACGAGAATATACAGCCATTTTGGAAAGATTGATATCTTCTTGTCCCAGCATTTGCTGAGCTAGATTAGAAGTCCAACCGTCCTTCACTCTTGTGCGCTGGTTACAGATTGCAGGCGGACCCTAATCTTTACCGGTAAGTGCTATATTGGCGCTGCGAGCACCGATTTCCTGTGCAATTTGTGAAATTTGATGACGTAAATTTCCCGCAATAAACTGCATTGCCAGAACTCTTTTGTGATTTCTGTGGTCGTGCTGAACGATTATTTTTGCGTTTTTTGCTGGAGTTTCTTCATAGTTGCTGATTATTTTATAAGTTACATAATTGTGGACTGGAATTCGGTAAGACTTCCCGACGATTATTGACTTCGACAAATTTTCAGCAGCTCGTGGGTAAAAGCTTGCCCCAGAACACCCGACCATCATAATGTCCTTAAGGAAAATACCAATCAACCTAGCCAATGAAGAGGAATTGAAATCTCTCCCAGGCATTGGACCAAGGACAGCTAGAGCGGTCCTAGATTTCCTAGAGACGGTAGGACGAATTGATGAACATAATCTATCCTGCATTCCCTACATCAGAATATCTCGGGAGCTCCTTGACTTGATTGACTTCTC
>JBEVVS010000250.1:0-1875 GCA_040507005.1 Candidatus Thiodiazotropha sp. | reverse complement strand
ACTATCTGTGAAAGTGTCCGCAATACGGAAGTTCATAATCTTTATGCCTTTCCGTAATCGTAATGACCCTTGATATTGTCAATTAGATAACGCCCCTTCGAATCTGCCTGCATCATCTCCTGAAATACCCATTCTTCAACTCCATAATAGACGTAGGTTTCCCCACCCTTCAGAAAACGAACGTGAAGTTCTTGAAGGTCAGACTCGTATCCAATTGCCTCAATATTACTCGAGTCAACATAATGCATTTCTGGCATTACCCGCTCCTTTTAGTTATTCAGCATTTTCATTAACTGTTTCTTCCGATGTTGATTGCGCGCGCCAATTCGCCAAACCAGTTGAATACAATCCTTGATCAGGCCGTTCTGATTCTTGCCAAGCCTCAGGGAGACGCGGATCGTCACCCATTGGCTTCTGCTTTGCTTTCCTGACACGTACACGAGAAGGAATAGGCATTACTTCACCCAGAAAAACACCTTCACCAGTACGAAGGGAAGGCAGTTGTTCTATGAGTCCGCCAAGGTCGTCTGGTACGGCAGCAGCAATCTTGGAACGATCCGCCGAGTTCGTAATTCGAAGAGATACTAGCGATCCACACTGGCTGAGAATTGCGCTATCAATCTCTGAGGGTCGTTGCGTTACGAGCATTAGCCCAGTCCCATATTTACGGCCTTCCTTCGCAATCATGGAAAGCGTGCGATGTGCAGGGCTATTGTCTCCTTCTGGAACAAACCTATGAGCCTCATCGAGAACAACTAGCAACGGTTGCTGTCTGCCACCAATCGGAAGCTCTTGAGACCAAAACAACATGTCATAAACAACTCGAAGCATCGTCCCAACGATGGTGGGTAACATTTCCGACGGCAGTCCTGACACGTCGAAAACCGTGATCGGCTTATCGTGTCCAATCCAATCACCAACCAGTGTATCCAGGTCACTTTCAACCTGCCCATCCAAACTCGGTTCGAAACCATCTCCCGGTGAAAAAAGGAACGAAAACCGTGCGTCACGCAATCGACTGCGCATGAGTTCAAGCTGGCGTTCAATATTCCTCTTACGACTGTTTTTATACGGCGCCTGATTGTACGGACTAGCTGCTGGATATCGATCTGATCTCAGCTCGTTTGGATCGCCCGTTTCGTCTGGATCGTTCTTATTGGCTTCAGTTTGTTGGCCCGAAGCGCTAAAGGTGACTCGTTCAAATTGATCCAATTCATACCAAAGTTTTTTGATGCTGAACGGAACTGGTGAATCTGCGGTTAGTGTTTCCAAAGGAGGAGCTGCCGCAAGATGTTCGGCAGCCTCTTTCTTCATATCGAGGACCATATCGCGTATAGCTGCCTCATGATTAGGTTGAAGCCCTCCGATAGCAAGCTGTTGTAACTCAGTGAAAGGAAGAGCCCAGAATGGTATCCATAGTGGTCGTTCCCCTGCCTGCTCATCTGGTCGAAGCCTAAATACTCGCGATTTATCACCAAGAGCAGTTGCATATTCACCATGAGGGTCAATTACAATAGTTCTGGCATTTGGCAGACTTCCGTCGGCCATTGTCTCCAATAAGACAGTTACTAGATTCGATTTTCCCGCACCTGTTGAACCGACAATAGCACTATGCCGACTCACCAATCCGGCGATACTCACATCAGCTGATATCCCCGAAGCAGAGGCAATCTGCCCAACGGAAATAGTTCCCTTCTTACCTTTTGACCAACCATAGATGAGCTTCAAGTCGTCGTTGGTAACAAGGTGAACTTCATCACCCACTGTGGGATATTGTCCAACCCCTCTCTCAAATGTCGAACCTAATCCTTCTCCGAACAAGACAACTGTCATCCACCGATACCCTGAAAGTTTAGACTCAAGGTCTTCTTCAAG
>JBEVVS010000078.1:0-1875 GCA_040507005.1 Candidatus Thiodiazotropha sp. | reverse complement strand
GAGGCCGAGCTTACCCAACGCTGTCGACTCCAGGATATTCATCCCAGCGGACCCCTTTGGGGGCGGGGACTTCCCCTGGTGGACGGCCAGACCGGGGAACTGGAAGCACAAGCGTTAACAGGCTTCGACAACTGGCGCGATGGTCTTGAACATGTGGGTTTGGAGCAGGAGCGTAGAGCCCTGCGGGTGCGCCTGAGCGATCTGAGCTGGCATTTCAGCGAGGATGGGTCTGTTGAGTTGAGTTTTTTCCTGCCCGCAGGCAGCTTTGCTACCGCACTCTTGAGAGAGATCGTCGACTATTGATCAATGCCGGCAAGCCGCTGCCCTGGATAGGTCTTCAGTGGCCTGATTACCCTGAAGAATAGGGGTGGTAAAAGGGGACTGTCGGGATAGGATAGGCGGTGAGCGTAATGTGCCCTTTCTAATCGAGGCAGGACTATGAAAGATTCTCTGCGCCATCTCTGTTGTACCGTGCAGCGCAATTGCCATATCTCCGATGCCCGCCATGGCGCCGACTATGGTCTCTGCACCTATCTCCTGAAAATGCGCGAATTCTATCGCTGGGAGAACGGGCTCGACTACGGGGCCACCCTGACCAACGAGTCGGTGGGCGAGTGGCTGACGGAGAGAGAGAGACTCTGGGACAGCCTCAGTAACGACGACTTCGCCCCCCTGCCGTTCGAGGGTGAGTCCATCGATCCCTTTGACGTGGAGCGGGTCAATCAACGCCTCGATCCCTACGGCCTGGTCTACAGTGCCGGATATGGCTTGAAGAGCAAGCCCCTCTTTTTTCTCGCTCACCTGGAGCGCCGGGAGGAGCCGGGCGGCGCCTCGGTTTGGGTCGCCGGGCGCGAGCTGGCGCGGGATCTGATGGCCCCCGCGGCCATGTGCCAGGGGGATCACATCTTCATCCGCCGGGAGTCATTCCGCCGGCTGCTCTGGGAGCGGCTGGAAAATTGGCGCTGGCACCGCCCGGACAACGCCATGGGCCGCGCCTTCAACTACTACGATTTCGAGGTCGATCTCGAACGCGCCCTCGACAAGATGGTGGAGAAGGAGCTGGATGTGGTGCTGCTCCACGAACAGGGTGAGTATGAAGCGGGCAGGGTGCTGGGTGAGGAGTGGAACCGTATGCTGTCCGCTCTCGGCCACTCCCCGGCGGAGCTGATGGCGCGGGCGTTGCGCGACCACCTGGCCGATTGCCAGGTAACCCTGCCGTGTCTCATCGAACGGGAGGACCGTGCCTCGATACACTTCTATGTGGGCGGGGTCACCGGGATGCGTAAAAAACTCTTTCCCAGTCTGATAGCCGCCTATGAAAGTTGGCACAATGAGGGGGATTGGGAACCATTGCTGAATGCAGCCCACGCAGGCAGGGAGCATTGGCAGGGTTTGGCGATGGGGTTGTTGAGGCTCTACCGGGAAAAGCCGGAGCGGGCTCAGGTGGAGATCCTGTCGCTGCTCGAAGCCAATCCGCTCTAGGGCGAATCGGATGAGTGTTAACATGCCCTAGCCCTCAGCTGTTACTGAAGCTGGTCTCCTCGGGTGAGCCGGTGTTGTCGATGACCACCTGTTTCACCTCGGGCATGCGCGACAGGATATAGCCCCCCATCATCAGGGCCAGCTTCTCGTTGTGGGTCTCCAGGGCGGTCAACAGTTTGCCGGCAACCAGCTGGCAGCGCTGAGTGGGGTTCGGGTCCCTGACCCAGCGTTGGCCAAGCTGCCAACCCCTGTCCATATCCCTGTCCATCTTCTCGAATGAATCCTGCATCGATTCCAGATAGCCGTCGGGGATCTCCAGGTTCATTGACCAGTCGTCGATAATCAGATTGAGTTGCATGGGTCTGAAAACTGCTGTAGTGATTTTAGTTGTGA
>JBEVVS010000162.1:0-1887 GCA_040507005.1 Candidatus Thiodiazotropha sp. | reverse complement strand
AAGCTATTTAGTCTCTGGAATAGATCTTCTGGTCTCTCACCCGGTTCAAGATGTATTGAATTAAAATCCAAAAAATGGGCACCTGTTGACTGAAATCCATAGTGAAGGCGGATGGCTTGCCAGATATTGTTAATTGAAGTAGAGTTTTTCACTATGGTGTTACGTGATATTACAGGGCAATAATTTGCAATCTGTCCAAGCATTAATTCAAGAAGGTTGACTTTTTGGGCAGCAGTGCGCCGGGAGGCCTCAGGATCAGTGTCTGCATCATTTGTGAAACCGCGCATAGGCGCAGCTGCTGTCTTTTTGGCCCATGTGAATCCCTCGACGAGGAAGGGGGCGAAATTCTGGTCCAATGACAATGTATATACAAGATTCTGTCTCCACGCTTCAAATGAGGTGATTGTTTCAGTCTTGGTTAGGGACCATTGTTTGGGAGCACGAATGGTTGCCATAGTTTATGTTTAATTCCGTGTGACAATACTCCAATCGACGTTCAGCCAGTTAAAGGAAAAACTGTGTCATTCAACAGGTAAGGTAAAAGCTGCACCAGTTTATTCGTTCAATGAGGCTTCCAGAATCGCTTTATTGATTCTTGGATAAAGTTCGTGAACCGCTGCCACCACGCCACTAAACAGGAACAGCTATAAATGACGAACTGAATTGGAATGTTTATTTATTGTCAGAAACACACTTCAATGGCACAACCAAACTGAGAGAGAAAACAAAGGTAAGCAACTCATGATGAACACACAACTATATCTGTAACTGCAACTGTACAAACTACAGTCAATACAACCTCATGGCGCTACCACCTTTTTCTTTAAGTAAATGGCTTTCAATTGCTTAGATAAACAACTCATGCTGTGATACATAATACAAATAAAAGAACAACCCTAACATTCAGGACACCACTCATGACAAGTATCACTGTATCAAAATGCAATTAGTACCGGACGTAGTCTTCTAAATACCTTGGTGGCTTAGATGTACGTTTAGGCCTTGCTTGCTCTTGGGTAAAGGGTTCTGCTAAAGTCCCTGAGGAGGGCATCTCATGACTGATATGAGTATTATCAGGCTGAGAAGGGGTTTCATGGTGATCTGGACCATGTTCATCATTTGTTCCAATCAATATAGGAATGTCTGGTTCCACGGGGGTGTCACGAGTAGCAGGTTCACTTAACGTTAAGGGTATACTTGGGCCTTCAGGAGGATCATTCTCATCATCCGAAGGAGTGTCAACGCTCGAGTAACTGTGAAAGGTTGCAGGAGTAAAGTCTGAGGGAACCTTATAGCACTCTTTGACCTTAGCTTTGTATGATGTGGAACGAAGCTGGTTTCCAACAAACTTTTTGATGTGGCACCACTCACCGTCCACTGATACGACGAGGTAGCGGTTACGTGCGCGAGATTTATCTTTATCTGTGTACAGATAAACTAAGTCACCGACATTGAGGGATGGGGTGGAAACAGATTTACCGCTTTTGTGTTTAGACATTGAACTTGCGCTGTGGTTTTCCGACCGTTTTTTATGCTGCGCAACTATAATATCTCGGTCCAAAATTGGAAGTTGTTCATGTGTGAATTGACTTCTTTGAGTCCACAACTCGCGTGAAGACAAGCCTGAAAATCGGATACGAGCGTTCAGACGTGCAATCGCAATCGACAGGTCTAACTGATTAATTGCACCGCCACCAGGTTCTTGACGAAGGAGCTCTTCCTCAAGTTCTTGGATGGCCTTTTCAGCGACCGGATTTTTGTTCACATTTTTAACCCTACCAATTTCAATGTTTATAAGGAGTTGTTTTAAAAGACTGTCATCCTTGAGAGCAATGAAACCAGGTGCAGGGTCTACCCTGACTACTGCGATGGGACCATCTAACGGGT
>JBEVVS010000228.1:0-1889 GCA_040507005.1 Candidatus Thiodiazotropha sp. | reverse complement strand
ACCATTAGCGACGATGTGCTCGACAGCCTCAACCAGGCCGCCGATATGGCGGAGCAGCAACTGGCAGGGATGGTGATCTGGCACCCGGACGAGCCCTTCAGCGCAGGGGCCGATCTGAAGTCGTTCATGCCGGTTGCGTTGAAGAGCATACTGCCGGGCAACACCGCCCTTGACGATCTGCTGCAGAAGTTTCAGCTGAGCTGTATCCGCATGCGCAAATCCAACATCCCGGTGGTGGCCGCGGTTCAGGGATTGGCCCTCGGCGGTGGCTGTGAGCTGATGATGCAGTGCGACCGGGTGGTCGCCGCCCATGAGAGCTACATCGGCCTGGTGGAGGTGGGTGTAGGCCTGTTACCCGCCGGCAGCGGCTGCATGGAGCTGGCCAGACGCGCCTCCATCAAAGCGGCCGGTGGCGACACCTTCGAAACCCTGCAGGATATTTTCGAGACCGTGGCCATGGCCAAGGTTGCCACCAGCGCCAGCCAGGCCAAGGCCTCAGGCTTTTTACGCGAGAGCGACGTGGTGGTGATGAACCGCCATGAACTGCTGCATGCAGCTATCGCCCAGGTGCGGGCACTCAGCGCCGCCAACTACCGCCCACCCATAGAGACCCCGATACGCGCGGGGGGTCGTGCCGCCATCGCCAACTTCCAGGCGGCGATGACCAATATGCACGCCGGCGGTTTCATCTCCGACTACGACATGAAGATCGGCAACTTCGTCGCCGAAGCGCTCTGCGGCGGCGCTGTCGATGCAGGTACCGAACTGCCGGAGAGCTGGTACCTGCGCTATGAGCGGGAAGCATTCCGCTCCCTGGTGAAGAATCCAAAAACGGTCGCCCGGGTGAAGCATATGCTGGATACCGGCAAGCCCCTGCGTAACTGATCGAGGAGAAGAAGATGAGCGAACAGGCTTATATCGTTGCCGCACGACGCACCCCGGTCGGCAAGGCCCCCCGTGGCGTATTCCGCCAGACCCGTCCTGACGATCTGCTAACCCATGTCATCAAAGGTGTGGTGAAAGACAGCGGTGGACTGAAGGGCGAGAAGATCGATGATGTAATCATCGGCTGCGCCATGCCCGAGGCCGAACAGGGCCTCAACATAGCCCGCGTAGTCACCCTGCTTGCCGGCCTGCCGGACAGCGTACCCGGGGTCACGGTCAACCGCTTCTGCTCCTCCGGTCTGCAGAGCATCGCCATGGCGGCGGACAGGGTTCGCCTCGGCGAGGCGGACATCGTCATCGCCGGCGGTGTCGAGAGCATGAGCATGGTGCCGATGATGGGCAACAAGGTGGCGATGAATCCCGCCATATTCGAGGACGACAATGTGGCGATCGCCTACGGCATGGGTGTCACCGCGGAAAAGGTGGCCGAGCGCTGGAAGGTCAGCCGCGAGGATCAGGACGCCTTCGCCCTGAAGAGCCATCAACGGGCCCTGGCAGCCATCAGCGCCGGCCATTTCGACCAGGAGATACTGCCCTACACAGTGCAACAGCATCTCCCCGATGGGGGCAACGCGATACGCCTGGTGGAGAAGCTGGTAACCAGCGATGAAGGCCCGCGAGCCGACTCCAGCCCCGAAGGTCTGGCCAGGTTGCGTCCGGTATTCGCCGCCAAAGGAAGCGTCACCGCGGGCAACAGCTCGCAGATGAGCGATGGCGCCGGCGCGGTAGTCATAATGAGCGAAAGCAAGATGAAGGCCCTGAAGCTGGAACCCCTGGCGCGCTTCGTCGGCTACAGCGTCGCCGGTGTGCCCGCTGAGATCATGGGCATAGGACCAAAAGAGGCGATTCCCAAACTGGAGAGACAGACCGGGGTCAAGCTCGATGAGGTCTCTTGGATCGAACTCAACGAGGCCTTCGCCGCCCAGAGCCTGGCGGTGATGCGG
>JBEVVS010000126.1:0-1906 GCA_040507005.1 Candidatus Thiodiazotropha sp. | reverse complement strand
TTGTTTTGTTCGAGAGGAGAATAAGATTCCAGTCCGTTCATAATGCCCCACCCATAGTCAGAGTCGTTTTAAAAAAACAAGCAGCAACTATGCCAGGCCATTCAAATCAGCAGCTTAGTAATTCCCCAGTAAAAAACCTGTAAACTATGTCGACGATTTCAGAATTTTATTCTGAAAAATGGAAGCCATAAGTATGAAAATTATTCCTAACATATATCTTTGCGGGGAGTATTATTCCCAGACAATTTGTACATATTCAAGTTGATCTGCATTCATATACAGCTTGAAGAAAAGTGCAATAAAAGAACCCCGGATCATTACTGTCCGGGGTTGTATTTAATGAAGATTAAATGGGTGTTTGTTTAACTGTTACGAACCTCGATTTTACGCGGCTGGTACTGTTCACGCTTTGGTATCCTTAGCGATAAGACACCATCATTGAGACTCGCCTCTGCCTTGTCCCCATCCAACTCGCTGCTCAGGGAAAAGCTTCTCTGGTAACGGGTCGCGCGGACATCCGCATAAACAGCCTGCATCGCCTCAGGCATTTCGATCTCTGCCTTGCCGTCGATCGACAGGGTCTCTTTGTCCACCTGGATATCCAAGCCCTCTCGGGTGACACCGGGAAGATCCGCCTTCAGTGTTATACCGGTCTCGTCTTCGTAGATATCGACTTCGGGTCGGATACTTCTTTGTGGTAATTCACGCTGCTGCGGTGATTGCACGTCGCGTTTAGTCATCTCTTTACTGTTGGTCATAAGATTTGCCTCCTACCGATTACTGAACAGTTATCTGTCGTGGTTTTGAAGACTCGCGGCGTTTTACCACCAGGTGCAACACACCATTGTCGTAGCGGGCTTCAACTTTGTCTGCATCCACATCTTCCGGCAGATTGACCAGTTTATGAAAGGCACCATCGTAACGCTCTTTTCTAAAGTAGTTGGTGTTATCATCACGCTCCAAACGACGCTCGCCTTTTATAGAAAGACGGTTGTCCTTGATTGTGATATCCAACTTCTCGCTATCCAAGCCGGCGGCAAACAGGTAGACATCGACCTGATCGGGGGTCACTCCCACATTGATGGGCGGATAGCTGTCACTGGCGACGGAGCGCATTGTGCCAGGCCAGAAGCCTGCACTAAAAAGCTGATCCATCTCCCGTTCCAAACGCCTGAACTCGTTGAACAGGCCGCTATCGAAGCCGTGTATTCTAGGCAACATTGTTCTCATCTCCTTGCATTGATATGCAACAAATCGTTAGGTTGTCTTTTAGATAGGGATGAGCGATTGTTTTTTCAAGTTTGTTAAGATCAATAAAATAAAACCGGCACAGCTTTGCGCCATGTCTGCAGAGACACATCCCACCACGACCCAGGACTGATTAGATATGAGTCTCAACCACAACCCGGATCTCAGGGTCAGGTCAGGCCCAAACTTCATCCCAGCCGCTCACAGTCGATGATTTTCTTTGGCTGACGACACCACTTTCGTGGCCCTGGAGATGTCTGTAATAACCCCGCAAAACAATAAAAACTTGACTTGACCGACCGGTCTAATATAATGATATTCCATGATTGTTACCGCAGACACCAAAGAGCGCATCCTGACCACCGCCCGTGAACTCTTTCACGGCCGCAGCTACGCGGATGTGGGCATCAAGGAGATCTGCACCCAGGCCCAGGTACAGAAAGGCAGCTTCTACCACTTCTTTCCCTCGAAAAGGGACCTGGCCATGGCGGTCATCGACGACATGGCCGATGACTGGGCCCACGGCTTCGTCGCCGAGGCCTTCGACGAGGCCCTGCCCCCCATGGAACGCCTCGACTACATGGTCGATGCGGTCTACTACTGGCAGAAGGCGGCGAAAAACCTGGAAGGCCGCATGCCCGGTTGCCTGTTCGGCAAT
>JBEVVS010000015.1:0-1929 GCA_040507005.1 Candidatus Thiodiazotropha sp. | reverse complement strand
AGCCTTTACAATCGTGCCATGACTGGCAACAGCCCAGAAATAGCGCAAGTGCTTGAGGTTCAGCTTGAGATTCTGCATATCTCCTCCAGGTCTGGACGATCAATCCATAACCTCCGGGTTAATTTGGGCTAGCCTGTTAACACTAATAGGTCACTGCAACTCATTCTACAGGTGAAACGAAACTCGGTGGTTTCACCGCCAGTATCGATGCCCGGGTGTTCTGCAACACCTCCTCGGCCGTGTTACCGATAAAGAGTCCTGGAATACCGCTCCTTCCCAGGGTACCCATGACAATCAGATCTGCCTTGAGCCTATCCGATATCTGGTGAATCACGGTAGAGGCCTCTCCCTTGATCAGATGCACTGCCGCGTCACTTACCGACATGGCATAGTTCTGCAGCAGTTCATGCAGTGGTTCCCTGTGCTGATTTATTGCCTGTGTCATAAGCAGATCGTATTCGGTCTGCGAGAGGCGAAAACGCCCGTCACGCAACAGCGAATCGCCATAGACTGACCAGGCATGCACCACGTCGACCTTTGCCGACTCCCTGCGACCCAGGGATGTGGCCAGGTCCATGACCAATCGGGCACAGTTATCGTTTGCTGGAGCCATCGGGTCTACCGCGGCCAACACCTGTTCATATTGAGCCGCCGCGCCCGGTCTGTCCACCCATACCGGGCAGGGGCATTTGCGCAGCAGATGCAGATCCGTGCTGCCGAAGATCCGATCGGAAAGACCGTCGCAGCAGCGTGCCGACTTGATAACCAGGTCGTAGCCATGGGAGGCAACCGCTTTGATCACCTCGATGAACGGCGTACCCACGAGCACCTTGGTGTAGGTCAGACTCTCCTTCGTCTTAAAGGGTTCGGCAAGCGCTTCCAGCTGCTCCAGCCGCTGCTGTTTCAGCATCTCCACCAGGTCGAAATCGAAACGCTCGGTGACATCCTGAGGTATCTCGATAGGCGCTATCACATCCAGCAAGGTCAATCGTGCCTGATTGTTTTCCGCTAACAGAAAGGCGCGTTCAAGCGCATGATCCGGGTCATGGGTTCCTTCGGCAAAGTAGACGATGTTTTTGAAACGTTTCATCTCATTCCTCCTATATAGTCAGTGTCAGACTCAAGGCCCCCAACAAAGCGAGCATCAGCAGCAACCACCACACAGCGGTAGTTGCCAGGGCCGGATTGGGCCGGCTGGCGGAGGCAGCCTGCAGGGGTTGCAGGGCCTGTTTCAGCAACTGCCAAGGTTGTCGTAAGAGATTGCCCAGATCAGGCAAGCCCCTATGGATCTGTGTGCCACCGAGGATGAACCGCTCACCCTTGAGCCTTATCGGGAAACTCAGGGAATCGACCCATCGCTGTAGAAGCAGTCCCAGAAAGAACAGTGCGATACCCGGAGCCAGTGGCAGCAGCGCCTTCCATTCGAAGGCCATTGCCTCCCATACAAAGGGGGTCCAGACAGCCACCGGCAGCAGCAACAGCCATCCCAGCAGGGTGACAGAATCTTGCTGCACAGAGAGAGGCCCGCCCTTGAGCAGCCAAAGGAAGCGCCCCATCAGGGCCACGCCCGCAATACCGGAAAGCAGCAACACGCCGAACAGATGCTCACCCAGGAGGGCCGACAAGGCGGACTTTGCCGCCCCTCCGCCGGTGAACGGAAACGCTGCCAGAGAGAGGGCCAGCAGCACCAGGGCAGGAAGCAACCAAGGGATGGCGCCCGGTCGCTGCCGGAGGGCCAATCCCATGAAGAGCATCGGTTTCACCAGTAGATGGTGCAGCGCCAGCAACACAATCAGGGGCAGCAGCCCAACCGCCATTTGGGGATGATTCAGAGTGAAACCGATGAGGGCAGTGAAGAGCCCCATTTTCGCGATACTCGAGTAAGCCAGTACGGCACGGGGTTCACGCTGCACCACACCGATCACCATA
>JBEVVS010000175.1:0-1949 GCA_040507005.1 Candidatus Thiodiazotropha sp. | reverse complement strand
AAATTATCGCAGATTAACACAAGTAGTATGGCATTTCTGGGTAGAGCTAGAAGATCTTGTTCCTTCGAATATGTAGTGCCATTGTTTGAAAATATGTTAAGTCTTTTAATCCGATTGTTAAACAATGGCGTGTTTATATAGCAAGAATGTGTTATATTTCAATATTGATACAGAGACAAATGGTTTGTGTAGAGGAAGTTTTAAAAATAGAAAAGGGTCTTGAACGCTTGTTGATTTTAGTTATGATATATTTTAATGAAAAGAATTTATCGAATAAAGGACGATTCTTGGAATGTAAATATTGTCTTTCACAAACATCTGATTTGATCCTACATGTGTTTGTTTTAATGTACGTCTGTCTTCTTCAATTAAGAAATAAATACTGAAGAAGAAAAAAATGGCTGGTAATGATTCAGAGGCTGCTGTCAGCGAAACTTAACTGACTAATACGAACCGTCCAGATTCACCGGAGACACAAGAGAAAAAGCATTGTAATCCTGTAACACTGAGTGAGTGGAGCTGGTGCGGCACTCGCGTACCAAAGAATCAGGTGACTTTCATGACGCAAGTTTTCCTTGTGTACGGCATCATTGCAGTCTCTTTATCTCAGCTTATCTTACAGTCCTCCGACAGAGAGCTATGGTTAGTCCTTCTAAGTACTTCGGTTGGATATGTTCTGCCATCGCCACGACTAAAGTTTTTGAAGCCTAAGCTTTCCTCAGTTTCCTCGGTAGCGTCAGCTGCAGCGTCAGCGACAACTACGTCTTTGTTGTCAACACCAGCATCTTCACCCCTATCTATGGTTAACTTTGCAGATACTCCTGACGGACCGTTTAGCGGTAGTGCTAGTAATTCGGAGGGGAAAGACCATATAGCTTAGACCTGAGTTAGGGCATATTAATGTAAAAAAGTACACGCGCGCGCGCTCAGAACTGAAATTATTTGCAATATTATGGAGAATACAGAAAAGTATTTAACGAAGATATACACCGATCCAAGTCATCCCGGTAGTTTTTCTGGTCCCACTAAATTAAAACAGGTGGTAGACAGGGAGGGCAAACATAAAATAAGTGCAAAAGCAATAAGCGCATTTCTCGAAAAACAGGATACTTACAATGTGAACAGACCCGTCAGACGCACTTTTCGCCGGGGTCGCATAGTAACGCGTGGAATCAAGGATCAGTATGACTTGGATTTAATTGATATGGGCCGCCTGTCAAAGCAGAACGATGGGGTTAAGTTTTTACTGACGGCAATAGATGATTTCAGTCGGGTTGCCATGGTAAAACCGCTGAAAGATAAAACAGCAAATACTGTTCTTGAAGCACTGAAACAGATGCTTTCTGGAAGTAACAGACCTAGGGCCGTACGGACAGATTTCGGAGCCGAGTTTAAAAATGGGAAGGTGAAGGAGTTGTTTGACAAGAACAATATTAAGCATTTCTTTGCTCATCCGCCTTTGAAAGCGCAGATAATTGAAAGATTTAACCAAAGCCTTAAACAACTGATTTACAGATACCTTCATAACAGAAATACCTACCGCTATATTGACAAGTTAGCGGCTATAGTTCACAGCTACAATCAGCGTCCCCATCGTTCGCTAGGAAACATAAGTCCCAGCCAGGTCACAAAGACTAATGAGATTTCTCTTTGGAATGAGATGTATATTAACCGGCCCTACAGAAAAATGCACGCCACACGTAGTAATGCTAAGTCTAGTAGCAGGAGTAGCAGCAGTGGTGGTTATCTGAAGCGAGTGAGTAAGTTCAAATTTAAGCGAGGGGATCTTGTCAGAGTTAGTTACAACAGACGAACATTTGAGCGCAGCTTTAATCAGCGTTTCTCCGAGGAAGTATTTCGTATTCGACAACGTTTCTTAAGAGATAACATTCCCATTTACTTACTAGCGGACCTGCAAGGCTCTGTAATATTTGGAAAATTCTACGGTC
>JBEVVS010000041.1:0-2004 GCA_040507005.1 Candidatus Thiodiazotropha sp. | reverse complement strand
ATGAAACATTTATTGCCTAACCAGTCATTCAAGTCGCCCCTTCGGGGCTGGGACGCTGGTTTCACCAGCGCCCCTTAATTGTGGCGTTATGGCCCTATGAGATTCGAATGACATCAAGCTTATTCAAAACACTCGATAGCTTTCTCTTTATTAACGATCATGAATCAATGGATTGGTGTGATGGTGGAGAATATGAAGTGGCCGAAGGTTATCTTGGTAGCTTTGATGAAAAAGATTGGCAACAACTAAAAGGATGCTGGCGGGAACGACCAGTTCAATGGCAAGGTTGCCTAGTTAGTGTTTTGCACCCATCTTACGGTGGTGTTTCCCAAGATATCATTCTTGAAATGGCATTATCTGAAAATCCGGAAATCGCATTCGATGCAATGTGTGGTATTTCATTCTATTGCGGAATAAACGCTAACTCGGATGGGCAGTTTATTGATGAGTCAATTGTGAACTCTGAGTTCAGAGAGAGGTTAAGAGGAGATAAGCATTTCTTAGCTTCAATACCATTAATAAGTAAAGTAGTTGGCAGAAAATATGAGCTTTTGCAGCAAGTACTGAGCTGCCAGCCATAACAAGGCGCTGCTGTCGGACAATTTTTCCGCTGCTCTCCAAAATTGCCGCAGAGCGCGGCGTTAACTGTGAAAGGAAATACATGGTGCCACAAGACATAAATGGAAAAGATGTCGTCGTTGGATCAAAAGTTAAGGTTTTATCAATTGATAAAGGAATATTGCAATCACTACCAATTGTTGAAGTCGCTGATGTAAAGTCCATGGTTGGAGAGGTATTCGAGGTATATGAAATTAATGGTGAATATGCCTCAGTAGAAAAATGGTGGAATAGAGGGCAAGGGCGCTCTGAGTCTCATAGCATAGCTTTGGCTAGGCACGAAATGGAGTTAGTGGATGGTGGCAGCAGTTAACAAGTCGTTCTTGTCGCCCCTTCGGGGCTGGGACGCCCGGCTATCGCCGGTCGCCCCAAAACTCAATCGTTATGTGTGCGATAAATAGTGGTGCAATCTATGGATGAAGAAGAAAAAGATAAATCTCTACAAGATGATCTAGAAAAAGTTGCTCGAAAACAGGCGTCTGAGAGCTTTGGTCAAGTTATGGGTGGTCTAATTTCGCCAATAGCACGTGAAATTATAAACCTAGAGGAAATGGGAATTGAGAAAATCAAATCCACCATCAAGTCATGGAGGAATAAAGAATTTATTGAAGATAGCCTTGATGACCTACATAAAATAAAAGAGCAAATAAATGAAGACCCCAATCGAGTAACAGATATTGAGAAGTTACACAAAGTCACAGATGGCGCATCTGAGGCAGAGCTTGAAAATAATGACGTATATAGATTGTGGCGATCCTTGATATTTAGGATTAAAGATGGAGATCTCGATACAGACCTTCTCATTGAAAAACTCAAAGAGATTAATACTGCTGAGGCCTCATTCTTACTCAATTTTGAAAGCGAAAGAAATCGTAGATTAATCGTAAATCCTGCAATTAAGGCATTGGCATATACAGGGAAGATGGATGACGAAGAAATGCGCGAACAGGAACTAGCCATTTCATTAAAAGAAAAGGGTCTATTAGAACAGCCGTTCCCGTTTATGAGAGTCATTAGCTCAGTGCTAATACTTGTTGCAGGCTTCCTGATCATGGCAGAGACCGCACGTGATCTATTTGAACAAAATGGTATCAATATCAGTTCTGCAAACAATGTAATACTAATTGCTGTTTTAGGTGTGTTCGCAGGAATTATGAGTTTAAGCGTTTTTAAATATCCAACAAGGTTGACTTGGATTGGGCGCAAATTACAAAAAGGAGGTTTGTCGGTTGAGAAAAAACCACATAACAAGGCGAATCCAGCCGACGCCAAAAAGCGGCGCGGCTGATTCGCGACGTTATGGCTCTCAATAAGATGAAAGATGAAACAATAGTGATGTATAGGCCAACAGGTCCAGAAGAGCTAAAGCTTGTAGAGGATAGTGGG
>JBEVVS010000171.1:0-2056 GCA_040507005.1 Candidatus Thiodiazotropha sp. | reverse complement strand
CATACAGTACCCAGCAGTGTGGGAAAGATGCCGCCCTCGGTCATGCCGTTGGTGGGATCGGTAAAGAGAAAATCGATGGAGATGATACTGCCGCCCTTGGCGATCAGTGTGCCGAGGATGATGATTACCGGTATCACCAACAGGATGGTCATCATCAGGAAGAGGATGCGGAACAGGTTCTGAACCCGTTTGTTGCGTAGATTCAAATCAGATTCGGCGAACATTGCAACTTACCCCTTGCGAATGCCACGAACGATGAGATCCGCGGTGAGGTTGATCAGGAAGGTGATGACGAAGAGGAAGATGCCGATGGTGAACAGCGCCTGGTAGTGAGGTGAACCGACGGCGGTCTCTCCCAGCTCCGCGGCGATGGTGGCGGTCAGCGCGCGTACCGGATCGAACAGGCTGTCAGGAATGTTCACCGCATGTCCGGTGGCCATCAGCACCGCCATGGTTTCGCCAAAGCCACGGCCAACCCCCAACAGTACCGCGCCGAGGAGGCCGTTCTTTGCCGCGGGGAGTACAGTCTTGAAGATCACCTGCCAGCGTGTTGCCCCCAGAGCTTCTGCAGCTTCCCGATAGCGATCGGGCACCGCCTTCAGCGCATCCTCCGCGATGGAGGTCATAATCGGCGCCGCCATCAGGCCGAGGATGATGCCGGCATTGAGTACGTTCAGGCCGACGGGCACATCGAAGAGATCGATGATCAACGGATTCATGATGGAGAGTCCGATGAAGCCCCAGACCACCGAGGGGATGGCGGCCAGCAGCTCGACCAGGACCTTGAGGGACTCCCTCAGCTTACCGGTGGCGAATTCGCCGATAAAGATGGCGGCACCGAGGGAGAAGGGGATGGCGACCACCATCGCCAGCCCGGTGACACTGGCGGTACCCGCCATCAGCGCAAGGATACCGTATTCCGGCGCATCCTCATCGGAGGGTTCCCAGAAGGGCGAGAGGAAAAACTCTTTGAAAGTGAAGTCCTCGAGGAGAAAACCAAAGCCCTCAATGGTGATGAAAGCGAAGATGCCGATGATGAAGATGATCGCTGATATGCCGGCGATGAAGACGATGGATTGGACCAGCTTATCGATGTACCAATCCAGGTTGCGGCTATCGAAGTCGGCGGACATGGTCTGTTGTAGCGATTGCAGCTCAGACATTTCAGCTCGCTCCATCGCCACGCAACAGTTCCATCAGATCCTTGATCAAAATGGCCAATTCACGATAGATCGATTCGTATTCGTGAAAATCCTCCACCTCCGGAGTATCACCCAACCCCCACTCGATGGCAGAGGTATGGAAGGGGATGCGTGGCAGGTAGGATGCCACTTCTCCCCACAACGAGACCACCACATGCTGGTCGGATATCTCCTTGGATGTTAACTCATCGATGACGGTGGGTTTGGCGCCATCGTAATCTATACCCTTCTCTTCCAGGAATTTGATTAACTGGGGATTGAGCGCATCGGCTTTTACCCGCCCGGCGCTTCGATAGTTACCGACGTTCGGGTGATTCAATCTGGCAATGGCTTCAGCCAGTTGGCTCAGGCCGCTGTTGTCTTCATCGATAAACAGAATATTGAAGGTCTTGGGCTGCTTCTGCTCTCCGGTTACCGCGAATACCGTATCTTCGCAGAGGTTCTTCGCCTGATCCGCCACACGCTTGAGTTGGGTGAAGACAACAAAGATAGCCAGCACCTCTTCGACTTTGGTGCGATCGTCGTTCTCCATCATCTCCGTGTAGACGATGTCCAGGTTATGCTCCATCTCCTTTGCCAGGGTCATGGTGCTTTTAGCGCTTTCGGCATTTAGATCCGTAAATGCGCTGATCGCCAACTGCAGCATATTCATGGTTTCGCTGGCGATACGATCGAGCTCTTTGCCCAAACCGCCACTGGGTGGCTGGGAGAGCTGTGCCCCTTCCCGAGCGATGGTTACGGCATAGTCGCCGATGCGTTCCAGCTCGATATTGGCGCGGATCACCGAGGAGAGCAGGCGCAGGTGACCGCCACTGGGTATGTGGATGGCGAAAAAGCGGTGACAGATCTTATCG
>JBEVVS010000090.1:0-2078 GCA_040507005.1 Candidatus Thiodiazotropha sp. | reverse complement strand
AGTACCCATTGGTTGGAAACAAGCTGAAGTGATGTTTCTTCGATAGAACGGAAAGAAAAGCTATCATGACCCGGGGGCTTATAGGCCGATCAGTCTTACTAGCTACCTGTGTAAGTGCATGGAAAGGATTGTAACATCCAGGCTGTATGGTTTTGCAGAACACTTCAAACTGTTGGACAAGGAGCAAGAGGGATTCAGGAAATTTAGAGGTACACAAGACGCACTATTGAGACTGACACAAGACATTTACAACGGCTTTAATAAAAATGAACATACAGCAGCACTATTCATTGACATAGAGAAAGCTTACGACAGTGTATGGCGAGATGGGTTGATGGTAAAACTTAAGGAAATGGGGATTACAGGAAGAATTTGGCATTGGATCAGAAACTTTCTGACAGACAGATCTGCTACCATAAACATGAGTGGAGTAAAAGGAGTTGATTTTTGCACAGAAATAGGGCTCCCCCAAGGCTCAGTAATCTCGCCGCTGCTATTTAGTCTGTTTATTGCGGATTGGTATCAGAATGTGAGGAGTGAAAATGTTAAATTTGCTGACGATGGAACTGTATGGATGTCTGGAAAAGATTGGCACGAGTTGATGGAAACCCTGAAGGAAGATTTTAAAGAGATTATACAGTGGGCGACAAAGTGGCGTCTAAAGCTGAGTATTGTTAAAACCGAGTTCTGCATGTTTTCATTGGACAACCAGGTGCTTGAAGAAGCCAGAGATTTCAACTTTGTCATTGCAGACCAGGTTGTGAAATATAATTCAAACCCCAAATTACTAGGAGTAACATTAGATGAGAAATTAAAATTTGAAAAGCATATTGAGCAAGTAGAAAGGAAAGCATTAAGGTCACTAGACTCCTTGAGAAAGGTTAAGGAAACTGAGATAATTAGTACCAATTGTATGTTACAACTATATAAAGCCCTGGTGATACCACAGCTAGAATATGCTGTCCCTGTTTGGCAGATCGGCAATTGTAGTTGTTTAGAGAAAATACAGAGGAAGGGATTAGCCTTGTGTATGGGAATTCCTGGAACAGCAGGACTGGAAGCTTTGGAAGTAGAGGCAGGTGTTAAACCACTTGAGCTACGGCGAGAAGAGCTTGCTGTGAGACAGGCAGCGAAAATAATGGCAAAAGATAATGATTCATGTATCAAAAGTAGCTGGGACAGGTTTGTTGACATGGATATGGTTGAACGTAAAATTTCACCATTTGGAAAGATGAATCTACAGGTGGCAGATATGATCTCAAATACGGGGATATCTCTACATTGCTTAGAGAAAGAAGTTACCTTCACTGAATCACTTCAGCCAAGCAAACGCAAGCCTGAATATTGGCAGAACTTGGGATCATCAAAGGCAAGATCTAAGGTGCAAGAGGCTCAGTCAAGAGAAATAGTAGGTACTATGATAGAAAATTGTAATGAGAAAACTGCCATTGCATTCACAGATGGCTCATGTTTGGGAAACCCTGGCCCATGTGGTGCAGGAGCATGCCTATATTTACCAGGACATACAGAACCTATACTTTTGAAATATCCCATAAGTTCATATGGATCAATTCTGTTAGGAGAATTAATGGCCATTAAAATGGCTATAACACACATCCAGAATAGGACAAGGTCAGAATTAAGAATTATTGAAAAACTTCATATTTTTTCTGATAGTCAGTGCGCCATTGGCCACTTGTTACTAGGATGGGAAGCAAAATCACATAAATCTACTATAAGGGAGGTTAAGACAAATATTAAGAATTTAGAAGTATTAGGAATAAAAGTTGAGATTTCTTGGACGCCTGGTCATTCTGATATTAAGGGAAATGAGTATGCGGATCAGTTAGCAAAGGAGGCAGCAGAAGAGGCAAAAGAAAAGAAGGATTTACCAGCAGTCATAACAATGGGAGATGTAAAAACAGCGGCAAGAGAATCTGGTAAGAAAAAATGGCAAGACATGTGGGAAAAGTCTGAGAAGGGTAGAACTCTCTTTCAATATAGACCACAAGTTGACTACAAAATTAAACATAAATTTGAATAAAGAAAAGGAGAATCTATTGTGTCACAGCTACGAA
>JBEVVS010000161.1:0-2084 GCA_040507005.1 Candidatus Thiodiazotropha sp. | reverse complement strand
AAACGTCCATACAAACTTGGAAAAGACGTCTATCACGAGTAAAAAGTAACCATAGCCGTCATTTTCTTTGCTATAAGGGGTCATGTAGGCTACATCAGCTTCCCACTGGTAATCGATGTATGGCACCACTATTTTCTGTCTTTTCTGTTTGCGAATCACGTGTCTGTGCAAAGTGTATGGTTCCTGTTTTAAAAGCCATGCCTTGACTTTTGCTTTTCCCAAAACGTATTTGCCGTCTTTCCGCACCGCGCGGTATAATTTATCCACCCCGGAAAAGGAGGCTGGATGTCGAGGATCGTAGTAGATGGATTTTAAGTATTTCTCGTAGGTCATGTTGGACAATTCTCGTAAATTCTTTGAGAGCATCTCTTACGACTCTCGCTCGTTGCGCACTTGATCGCGCACGGTGGATAAAATGTAATAAATTCTGAGCAGGCGAGGAATAATGGCATGGTTGTGAACGAGAGTTGTGACTTTTCGTCGAAACGATACTCTCTGCGAAAACAAGTTCCTAAGCACCTGTCTTTTGCGTCGAAAGTGATAGACATCTCGAATGAGCAAAGGAAACATTTGATCATATATCCTTTGTGCGATATCTCCGATACATTTCATCTGACCCCGTGTAATGTTTCGAAGCATGAGGAGTCTGTCCGTGGGTCCGGCGTTCTTTAAGGCTAATAAAAAATGTATACCATTATAGACGCTGGAACGATCCATGATGATAATATATATATTTAGAGCTAATTGTGTATCGCATTCTTACGTCGTATATAGCTCTAATTCGATGATCGTCGGATAAACGATGCGATCAAGATCTTTTGTACGTTTTATTCCTGTGATGATAATTTTACCAGAGTGAAAACAACTGAATGTCACCCCTTCTTTCTTTAACACCAAAGCCGGGAATATTTCGGGATGAAAAGAAGCTTTGGCCTCACGTGCCAGGTTGTCCAAAATAAGGGATCCACTCAATTCATGGCACGCTGACGCTGTGAGTCGCTTAACGTCCGTCAGTTTACCATGCGGATAGAAATGTAAGAGGCGCCTCGCATATTGTTTGAGTCTGCGCCGGCCCTCTCTAAAAGTTGCAGCTCTACCGTTACAGTTTATTTTGCCATTCGAGAAAACTAGACAATTTCCTCCGAAATGGGAATCTTTCCAAATCAGGGCTGGAAACCGCTGGGGGTGATATCTGGCATTTTCTACTCGCTGACAGAGCATTTGGAGGTCGATAGTACAGCGTATATTAGCGCTGTATACGATATTTGTCAAGCGCATGATGCGAACAGACCAAGTCAAACCTGCTTAATGACACGGGTGACGAGTGACAATTGAATTTATATTCGCAAATGCGCCTGCGCATTATCAATATTGGAAAGTACAATAAAAACGAAGAACGAGGAGTGAAGGTTATGATTTTATTGACATCCACTATAAAACTATATACAAAACAACATTTAATAACAAAGTAAAATCAAGAAAGTCAGTTATATTTTTTTCACAAAAGGGCGGTACATTAGCTATAAAATATAGTCTACAAAAAGTCTCTTAGACGGTCACGCATTTCTGTTTCCTCGGCACAGCTGTATTGGGTGAACATTCCTCGCACTGAGTGGCATCGTGTCCGGGCATCTCGTAACAGGTTCTCATATTCCAGAGTTCGGTGACGAATGAAGGTATCGCCCTGAGTCCGCTTTTCAACTCTCGAAATTGGTCGAATGTCAAAGACACTCCTTTACGCGAGGCGCATATATCCTGTGCGTTTTCTGGTAGCCAGAATTTTCGTATATCCACGCAGTTGAACCCCGACTGTACGGTGACAAACCAGTTTCCTCCAAGATGATTTCTGAAGAAGGTTGACGATTCATTTCTCGATAATTCTTCGACGTGTATGTCGAGCATAGGCAGGCTTTTGAACAATTCGTTGCACCTTTCTAATGTCAGAGCGATCCCTTTAGACGTGGGAATCGGACAGTTGTCTTTGAACACCAGTTCTCTCAGATGAACGTAAGTTTTGTCGTTGAATCGACTGTCAAACAAATAACACTCTTTTCCCAAGTGACGTAGGTAACGAAATGGAAGTC
>JBEVVS010000035.1:0-2170 GCA_040507005.1 Candidatus Thiodiazotropha sp. | reverse complement strand
CCGCCACAACTCCATAAATGTCTGCAGCCTTCCCTCTATTCAGGGACTCAATCGCTTTCTTCACTTGTTGCACTGTGATAACCTCAGGGGTGGAAGAAGAGCTTGCCACATGGGTACAGACATCCAAGATTTCTGGCATTTCAGTCTTGATAAGTTGCTGATAGGAAGCATCTGCTTTCAAGGTACTATCTGGAGTTGCGAGTTTGCTGAAGTGCTCCTTCCAACCAAGCAACACGCCCGACGTGGAACTGTATGTAGTCTCACCAACAGAGAGTTCATTTACACAGAACTTCAGTTTACCTCTTTGTTTATCAATCAATTTATGGAAAAGTTTATTGTCTGTGAATCTTGTATCTAAAATCTCTTGCCTAGTTGCTTCTCTAGATTTAGCGGACTCTACTCTGCATAATTTCCTCTAATAACTGGTAGTCAATTTTTTATTCACCACGAGATAATTGTCTTTCTGGTCTGGCCTATTGTTCTGTTTCCAATCAAAAAAAGCTTTCTTTTTTGCTCTCAAAGCTGCCTGAATCTCAGGAGTCCAAACTTTTAACCGTGCTTTCCTGTGGCGCTTCACTGACTTAGGATTCACTTCCTGCGCTGCTTGAACAAGGATTTCGTTAACTTTCTGGACCCGGACATCCAAGGCACCCTTTGACAACGGTTTACCATTAAGTTCTGCTATTTTCTCAGTGACCACTTGCTCATATTTTGCTTTATTAATTTTGTCCCATTTAATCTTGTTAGATGGAGGCAATATTTTGTCCGTTTCTTGGATATGCTGTAAGTCAATCTCAAATGTGCAACGCACAGGGAGATGATCTGACACATTAGTATGAATAGTTGAAAGTCTCTCCGCTGAGAGAAGTTGTTCTTTCATTTTCTGGTCGTAAAAGATATAATCGATTGTACTGGTTTCAACCCCATCTGGGTTAACGTAGGTTTTTCCAACTGGGTTAAACTGCAACTTATTTTCAGTGATAAAATCTGATAAGACTCTCAATCGTTTTGACTGTTTGATGTCAATCATATCTTCGTTGAAGTCACCACCAACAATGATACTGTGGGAGCTGCTGAACTTCGCCACGATCTCACTCAGCTGCGCCAAGCAGTCTTCATAATTCTCGACCGAATCCTGGAGGCCTTTACAAGGCATATAAACAGACACCAGGAGGAGAGGGTCTTGCCCCTTGGTTTCCACACACTGAATGCGGTTCCCCCCATCAGGAAGTGGGACTATCAGGTGATCTATACTTTTCTGCCACATGACTGCCGTACCACCATATCCTCTAGGCATCTGGAGTGGAAGCACTGGATTTCCGGTGTCAACCGCCTTGCCACAGCCAATGAGGGATTCCGTAACAGAGTTCAGTTTATCCAACTGGCAGTCGAAGTACCAATGTTCCTGGACTAGTATGATATCGGCTTCTTTTGCTAGATGCTCGAAGGCTAACCCTGCGGTTGCCATATTTTTACAATTATAACTGACTACTCTTAACTTATTTACAGTTGATATATTTACATTTTGGTTTGAATCATTCGATACTATCTCCTGTTCCGGGGAGGCTTTATTTCCCACAAAAAAGACGAAGAATGACTCGGGAATGGATCGGAAAGGGGGTCCTGCTGTTTATAGAAGATAGGTTGACCCGCAGCATACTGCACATCACCTGGTACTTGGGAACCATGCATCCCTCTTTGGTCCATTACTCGTTCTGCATCATATTGTGGCTTTGGATTACATAGGTTGGAATGACGTCCTGTGGAAGGATGAGAGGGAAAATTGTTGTGGGCAACTGAGGGGCTGACATTACTATAAGCAACTGGACATGGTGTTGACCTGTCTGATGTAGGCTGCTGATGAGCAGTCGCCGTCGTGGGCCGGGCAAGGTTTAGACCAGACTGCCGTTGAGCACTGTATCCATCTGGAGTAGGAAGCAATAGACTGTTATTGTGCACTTGCGTGGAGGAAGGCCCTGACTGTGCAGAGAAATGAGAACTTAATGCCTTGGAACCAAATAACTGTGCGTGACTATGCTGTGTCGTTTGGTCCTGTAGAGGCAGAGGACTGCTATTATACGTCTGTGTGGAGGAATGTCCTGACTGTGCAGGGAAACGAGAACTTGATGCCATAGAACCAGCTGACTGTGAGTGACTATGTTGCGTCGCT
>JBEVVS010000143.1:0-2174 GCA_040507005.1 Candidatus Thiodiazotropha sp. | reverse complement strand
GCAAAATGTCAAGAGATATACCCCAATCGTCCTTTTCAACAATTTTCGATATACATGTATAATCTGCTCTCTCATTCGAAAGTCTTGGAATCCATTCAATCTCTACAAAAATACAGTTAGTGCTGCAGAATCGAAATATGTCTAATGCCATAGCCTGCAAATCAACTTTCATTGAACCTTTCTTCACAATCTGACAAATATTCTTGTTGTCAGTAAACCATTTGACTCTCTGATTTGCAAGGATACTTTTTAATGCTTTCAACGTTCTCTGAACTGCACAGAGTTCTCTCCAAGTAGAAGAGCACAAACGCTCCTCTTTTGTCCACATTCCATGTACAACACCATTTTTAGTGTTTACTTCATAGCCACCATATCCTGTGGAGCTAGCATCAGAAAAAATCATTTTAGATGTTATATAAACCTCAGTAAACACTCTCGAGTTGATCGAAGACAGACTTTGCTTCCAAAATAACAACTGATTCATACTTTCATTGGATAATCTAATATACGAATTCCACGTGCGAGCCTTTAATATGTCAATACTCAGATTACGGGTCATAATTTGGCTAACACTGCCTATAACAATGCTCATTGAAATCAGCTGACCAACTACACTTGCCACCGACCTTACATGCACATAACGTTTTTTCTGAAGCAATGACAGTAAATCATTAACTGAAGAAACAAGTTTGTCAATTCTTGTTTGAGGTATACAAATGACACACTCTACAGAATTCAGAACTGCACCAAGCCATGTCATTTCTTGCACTGGTTCCCATAGTGATTTATCAACTTTTGGAACAAATCCAGACAATAACAGGTCATTTTTGATATCTTGAGATACTGATTGCATATACTGTTTTCCTTGTCCACACCCAAAACCATCATCAAGATACATTATGACCTTTTTACCTTCTCCTCGCCATTTTGAAACCAGAGGCCGAACTACTTTAGAAAACAGGTACGGAGCGGTTCGAAGCCCAAACGCCAGAACTAGGAACTTATAATAACAAACCACCCCATCCTTATCTGGCCAAGAGAATCCAAGGAATTCTGTATGCGGATAGTACACCTCAATGAAATGATAAGCTGAATGAATGTCCCATTTAATCATCCAATAATCTTTTTCTATATACGATAATGCAATTCTTAAGTCTTCGTATTTTATAGTCTGCTTCCAAATATGTCTGTTTACTTCTCTGAGATCCAAGATCAATCGTTTTTTACCACTGCTTTGCACTGAGACACTCAAGGGGTTTACCACATATGGAATATCTCTACATTTTTCAATTAGACCCCTTTGCAATAAACTCTGAATAGCCTCACACACAAAATCTCGCTCCGCCAATGCAGAATGATTATTCGACAAGATAGAAGGTTGAGGCTTGGAGAAGAAAGGGATCTTATACCCATTCTCAATTACATCAATAATATAACTATTTGCTTGCAATGTCTGCTTCCAGTAATGAATATTAGCTTTAAGCCGGCCCTTAACAATAATGTCTTTTTGGCCTTGTTCATATTCATAATAATCAGTCGTTAAGTTATTATCAAAGCAAAAAGAATTATACTCATCTTCAATCGACTGGCAATTGTCAATTTCTTCATTTTCTGGCAGCTGATGTTCCACCGGACTCTCCCCCACTGACGTATGGGCAATTTTTTCGGAAGTGGTTGAACGCACCGCATGCAAAGCAGGCTCCTGAAAAGGGCCCTCCTGTCGCTGTTCCTGGAAAGGCAGGGGCACTGTAGGCTCGAAAGGAATAGTCTGGCCTGGCTGCAGACGCTGGAAATACAGCAGTCTTCCCAGACGTGGATTCGACTGGAACATTCCATGGAACATGACCACCACTATTGTACATAGGAGAAAAAGTTCCTCTACTCCTTTTACTGGGCCTCTTGTTCTTCTTTTTTCTAACAGCCCGCGCTTCCGCTCTCCTGATTCGACTTTCATCATCACTGTCGTCTGCTAAGGGGTTGACATCGTACTGGCGAACTGTCTCCCAACCCCCTTCTGAGCTATCCGCAATTCTGATCAGTTTGTTGCGGTTTTTCAGTTTTTCAGTTGCTTCATTTAAGCACTCCTTCACGTAGTCTATCTTATTATTTTCAACTGCCCATAATGTCTGTTTGAGGGAATCCTCAATTTCTGAATTAAATTGAAACTGACGCTT
>JBEVVS010000178.1:0-2181 GCA_040507005.1 Candidatus Thiodiazotropha sp. | reverse complement strand
TCTTCTCCCGCCAGATGTAACAACACAGCTTTCTTCTGTTCATCTTTAGTTACTCCAGTTGCACAAATATAATAGTCAAATCTTTTGAGGTAAAGTTCCCATGCCTTGGATAAATTTGTGTTTTCTCCTATCACTTTAAATGGTTGTGGTGTTGGCAAGTCTAATTTAGATGCCATAGTTCACGAACTTTGGGAGTTTAACGTTGACACGAAAATTTGTTGTCACCAAAATCCGTGGAGAATAGATGTCCCAACAACAAAAACAAAAAAGCTTGTTCCTTTGAACAATTATCTTCTAGTAAGTATGTTCCTTTGAACACGTGTTAACAGCTCCTTTGAACTGGCTGGATTCATAATTCCATATTTTAATATCCCATTTTTCGTCGCCAAATTATGTAATGTTCTTATTTGCATCTATTGTTGGGAACTCAGGAAAATACGTCCTGCTAGTTTTACAGTTTAATCTATTCTAAAGACCAAGCATGCTACAACATACATACAATATAAATCATGTCAAATTCAATTAAAGTTAAGACCTACAGGAGAGGTTAGCTATTACCAGAAACTCTCACATAAGCTCTCTGGCTAATACATTACATCCCTTTCTTCCTTTAAAATAAAATTAAATTTAAAACTTTAAACTAAAACTTAAAATTTTAACTTCTGCAAAATAGCTGTAACTTTAGAGATGTTTTACTAGAGCAAATACAGTAATATCCAGTTCACAAATTTCTCCTACACAATTAACTTCATATATCAAATTTAATTGTAAATGATAAAACATGAAGCACTGATAAAATGTAAACTGAACTGTGGCAGACTGTTTATTAACTCAGCGGATGTGGTAATTGAAACAAAATGAAACTGTCAAATTATTACACTTTCTCACACACACTCTCATTCCAATGTCACTGCTTATCTCGAAGTCTTATTTCAGCATGATGTTTATTGCTAATTTTAATTTGGTTCATGGAGGTCTCTCACATGGCTGGTATGTCTGTAAAATAACTGATTTGATTGTGATCTTAATTTTACACGAGGTCCATATTGTCCTACTACGCTATACCAGTCATTTTCCCATTTTGGATCTGACTTTCCGCGATTCCTGCGTAGAACCAGAACTTTCTGACCTAGTCGAAACCGTTTGTAATCCTTCCCGGCACGTTTGTCAGCATTTTTCTTCATTATCGCCTTCCGTTTTGAGTCCGTTTCACGTAGTTTTTCTGGTACAGTTCCCTTATCAAATGAGGGGAGCTTACTTCTCACCTTCCTGTTGAAGAGTAATTCACTCGGAGGAATGTTCGTAGTACACTGAGGTGTCGTACGATAGTTAAGTAAAAACTTGTATATTTCAGTTTTCCAGTTTTTCTTCATAAGGCAAGCTGCTTGAATTGCCTTTTTCAGACTTTTATTGAACACTTCAGTTAATCCATTGGCACGTGCCCAATATGGTATTACTTTCCTGTGTTTTATTCCATTTTCAGCTAAGAAATTTTCCATCTCGTCTGACACAAATTGTCTCCCATTGTCAGATATTAGTTCTTTAGGAAATCCATGAACTGAGAAGATTTTTATCAGCCTGTTTATAATTGTAGTGGAAGTTATACTTTGTAAAATTTCTACTTCAGGATATCTAGAATAATAATCCACTAACACAAGGCAATATTGTCCTCCTTGAAATGGCCCTGTAATGTCTATTCCGACTTTCTCCCATGCACTGGTTGGTAGTTCAGTTGTTTGTATGGGTGGTGGTTTTACTGGGTTGGATAACCTTTGACATACCCCACAATTTGATATTAGTCTCTCTACATCGTTGTTTATTCCAGGCCACCATAGTTTTTCACGTAGTAAAGCTTTAGAGCGATAAATACCTTGATGAGTTTCATGCAATATCGAGAGCACACGTTCCCGTGATTTATCAGGTATTACCAATTTGCTACCGCGCAATAATAAATTCCCATGTAATGATAATTCTGCGCGAATTTTAAAGTATGGTGTCACTGTTTTGTCATTCGCTGGCCATTTGTTTGTTTTCAAACACTGTCTTATTTTATCGAACAGTTCATCCTTTGATGATTCTGAGTCTATTTCGTCCAAGGTCATGGCCTTTGGCACTGAATGTTCAGCCACGTAATTTACGATTTTTCGGTTTCTTCACTCAAACAATCATTTTGCGTGTCCT
>JBEVVS010000104.1:0-2217 GCA_040507005.1 Candidatus Thiodiazotropha sp. | reverse complement strand
TTGTTGCTGATTTACTGCTGGCCTTCTGCCATTTTGGAGTTCTTCAACTAGAGCTTTTACCATATCTTTTATTTCCGCAATGGAGTCAGGCTGCGTCTCCGTTCGATTACTGTTCTGTTCTGTTTTCTGTTCTCCTTTCTGATGCCTCTTCTTTTGATAAGTATCTCCTGTTGTGGGCAACCTCAGGGCATACTCATAGTCATCCCCTTCTTCTTTGCACTCTATCTCACTATCCTCTGTGTCACTCTCTTGGCTTGTTCTTCGCGCATATTTCTTGAACTTCTTGTCATAGTAGTTACCTGAAGAGTTTCTTCGCCTTGTTTGTATGAAATTGACAGCATGGTACACCGCTTCGTCAATATCTTCAGGTTCTTTGTGAAACTCTATTTCAAACCTTGCTTCGTTATCTTTTAAACCATCTAGGAAGCGCCTTACCAAGTCTTCTTGTCTAGTTTTGCTGTCTCTTGATTTATAAGCTTTTGAGTATAGCCTCTTCAGCTCAGCAGCATACTCCTCCACGGTTTCGTCCTGCTTCTGAACTCTCATACTAAACTTAGCTGCGAAAGTCTTTTGTGTTTCTACTACACGGAACCGGCTTTTCAGTTCTTTTACCAATTCAGAATAGCTTGAGATTGTCTCATATGAAAGCTGGTTAAAAACAAAGTCACCTGCTCTGCCCTGCAGTCTTGGCAACAAATTGTCCAGCTTAGTCTCATCATTCCAATTACGTCTTTTAGCTATTGCCTCAAACCTAGCTATCCAGACCTTCCAGTCTTCTTTCCCGTTAAATGGGGGCAATTTTGCATCAGAGAGGTACATTCTGGCGGGCTGATTTACATGCCATGAACTTTGGTAATTTCTTCCTCTTGTGGCGTTAGACAGGGTGCTATCCTCTGTCCACCCATCTTGTGGTACATTATAATCGATTTGAGAGACTTGACTTTCCTGAAAAGTGTTCTCTTGTAACTGGCTTAACCTGTTGTCTTGCAGTCTGTGGCATTCTGTCGCTCTGTAACCCCTATTCTCGTGGCCGTCTGGGTATGCAGAAAAACTTTGTACCTGTTGCCTACCATTTATTGTCGGTAAACGTGTTCCTCTCGGGTCTGTAACTGTATGATTTTGGTTAACGTTATAAGGCTGGGGACTTTTACTTATATCTTGCAACATTGACGTTACTTGGCCAAGCGTGTTTGAAATGCTCTCTTGCCTCTCGCTTGCTAATGCTTGCTGTTGCTGCATAGTTAAAATCGCCTTACTTAAATGTGTAACAGTGTCTCGCAACTGATTATCAGTGGTACCTGTGCTTGCACTAAACTGAGTGTTTGTTTGCGGTATATAGAGAGTACTGGACTGAGACTGTGCTGCAGTATCTGCTCTACCTTGGAAAAGTCTGGTATGGTTATAAAAATTTGTCATGTCAGGGGTGTCATATTGTATCGACTGGTTGCTCTCCGTAACTCGAACCGAGCAACTTGGTTGATATGTGGCTTCGCTTGCTGAGCCTTGTAATTGTACAAGGGCGGATGCGGCTGTTATGTCACTAACTGTGGGCGCATTTACGTCACTGTGTACGGCAAACGACTGTCGGTGACCGTCATGCTCATAAACTGGTACCGACTGTGAGGATGTGCAGTCTGAAAATGCTGCATTCTCTCGTTCCTGGTGTACCTCCATCGGATCTGTAGGTTCCCCGTTTGTATCTCCCCTTTCCATTCTGCCAAGGGTTCGTATCACTGGACCCAACCGGTATAATTGGATCCCACCGCTGTGCCACCACTTATGTTACGAGCCGGGGCTCTGTCGCACGATCGGGAGGAGGTACGTCCGGTTTCAGGGACAATGGTTATCAAATAAAGTGAAAAAAGGCGGGCTTCAACCAAAAATGACTTTAGAAACTATGATGAATATGGAATATCGAGTTATAACACATGTATGCAACTTAGTGGGAGTGAAACAAGAACAAAGATGTAGTTTAAGTTTGCATATTATTTATTTAAAATAGACTTGAATAGATTTTTGGGTATGCAAACTCATCAAACTGTAACAATATGTATTAACAATGAGTCAATCTATAGATATGATGCTTTTAACAATTAACAAGTTTAAGGTAGCATGGGACTTTGTGAAAAAAGATGACTTTTACAATAGAATAGAATTCACTTCCACACAATGCTATGTCAGCTTCAGCCTACATAAAACATGACAAATGATTCATGA
>JBEVVS010000230.1:0-2219 GCA_040507005.1 Candidatus Thiodiazotropha sp. | reverse complement strand
ACAAAAACAGCTGTATATTTATCATTAAATGTTGTTTTATTTTTTTGAACCCAAATGTGATTTTCCAAAATATGCTGGTTGATGAACATTTTGTGACTGACCATATTCGAGGATCTGAAAGGCCTTGTACCTGGGTAGAGGCAGGGGTCAAAGAAAAACGAAACAAACTGCGAATAAGTAAAAATTATTGTCAGATATTATCGCCGGTGTGTTGCCTTTTAGACAAGGGCACGCGACATTCTGTTTTGTCAAACACTGATTCTTACGTATATGTGGCATAATCTGGTCACACTTTATACCCCAGAAGAGAACAACTATAAACGGCATTTATCGACACTGCACTTGTCAACAGCGGGGGTGCCAAATTGTGATATTACGGATTGAATACTGATGGAAGAGAGTTTGTTTTTCTTTTATCAAGTAGGCCTATGCCTAAACAGATTTTTCTTCCTTAAATCTGGATTTTCCTATTTTTTTTTTTTTTTTATTTTTTAGGTTTTAATATGATTCTCCAATACATGAGCACACAGATACATAGACAACATCGCTAGTGTCGAGGGTTGTGGAAGGGCATAAACACATAGCCTGCGCAGCGAGAGAGTAATTATAAAAAGTAAATCCTGTCAGATTTCCTGATATTACGGCACACGTGGACCTTTATCTTTCGAATGTAATTGATGCCACAGTAACACTTCTACTCTGCCGACGGGACAAGTACACTTTTGGTTCACAGTTTTATGTTTAGCTTTTCGAGTTAGGCAATAGTATAAAGGCAATTAGTAAATGTCGACGACAAGTTATTCTGTACAGCAGCGGAGCGTCGATTTAATTTTTCATAATTCATGTCACTCCTTGGAACGTGTGAATATAATTCAATACTTGGCGTGAAAGATAATTTTTGATGACTTATCGATCTTCTAACGCACCACCCGTTTTGTTGCCGCGCGAGTTTGACCCAGCTATAGATTGCTTGAACCTTTTTTCAAAGTGACCATACATCATATCCACTCTTAGAACAACAACAGAGGTGCAAAACTAGCATGGCATCGTCTCAAAGTGAAAATGATGCAGATGCCTTCATCAGAAATTTGCTTGTCCATTCCAACGCTCTTGCCGACGAAATACGCAATATTGAAGCCAGGGTCTCGGGAGGTGAAGACCGTGTATCCCAGTGCCCAAAGTGCGGCAAGAATTTTTGCAATCGTTTTAGCTTAAAAAGACATTTAGACCATGGTTCTTGTAGAAGGCGCGCGGAATACCGTTGTGAAAAGTGCAACAATAAGCGTTTTCCTTCACGATACAAACTAAAGCGCCACACGGAGTCTGTTCACTCCAATGCTACTAGTTGCAAAGACATAAATAGGTGCGAAGCCTGTCTCAAAGTATTCAGTTCTCGAGGGAATGTCAACAAACATTTGCGCAACGGAAGCTGCAAGAACGTGTGCTGCCAATGCTCTCTGAAAATACAGTCTCTAAGTGAACTGAGCAAGCACATTCAACGACACATGGACGACGACTATTTAACTGTGCCTGAACTCCGCGCGCTCAGGAAGCAGATGTGTCTGCTCAAGCCTGCAAATGGGACGACTGGGAAGAGTTCGTCGAGGAATGATGCGCATACTAATCAGCCCAGCAGCGACAGTAGTGATTCGGACAGCTCCAGTGACTCAGTCGACACGTCCGATAACTCTGTTGCAGCTCAGGAACAGATTCCATCTCCTGGATACGATCAAGAGAGAACCACAAATTTCAATGGCTCCCTAGTTCGTTTTAAAATCAAACCAACGGGCGAAGAAACGTGCGACATGATGTTGTTGTTCGCTAATAAGAGACAACAGCTTTCTGACAATATAAGAAACGAAATGAAGCGACTGCGTGGCGTGAAGTGGTACGTTGTTGTCAACGTCAAAATGACGAAATATTCGCCTGACGGTGACGTGAAGGACCAAGCGAGTCCCAGCTTCAGATCTGTCAGCCAAACGGTTCTCAGGATTGAGGAGATCCCAAACCAGCTGGACGCTGCATACTTCAAGGTATGTGACAGCCTGGAGAGATTCAAGAGAGAGGGATCCAGGTGGAGGTTGGACGATATTCTTTTACTAGAGCAGACGGTGTTAAAATACAACCCCTTCAGGGGTTCATGCTCGGACTATGTTTTGCCAGAACGTTTAAAAAGAAAAAAACTGTTTGCTGTCTGTCGTAGGAGCCCCGGGTAACAG
>JBEVVS010000253.1:0-2226 GCA_040507005.1 Candidatus Thiodiazotropha sp. | reverse complement strand
CCAATACTGCAGGGTTATGGACTGACCGAGACCAGCCCCATCATCTCTGCCAATACCCATGAAAACAATCTGCCGGCAAGCGTTGGCAGGCCATTTCCCGGTGTTGAGGTGAAGATCAATGAATATGAGGAGCTACTCTGCCGCGCACCGAATGTAATGATGGGGTATTGGAACAATCGCAGCGCCACTGCCGAGGTAATCGATGCAGAAGGTTGGTTCCATACTGGCGACAAGGCGAAATTCGAAGACGACTATATCTTTATCACTGGCCGTCTGAAGGAGATCATTGTCCTGGCCAATGGCGAAAAGGTCCCACCTGCCGATATGGAGATGTGTATTGCCATGGATTCCCTGTTCGAACAGGTACTGGTAGTGGGTGAAAGCAAACCCTATCTATCCGCCATCGTGGTGCTTAATCCAGAATATGCACAGACCCTTGACCTGGATCCAAACAATCTCAGTGAACAACAGATGCAAGAGTTGCTGACACGCATCAACAATCATCTGGACAATTTTCCAGGTTACGCGAAGATCATACGAGTAACCGTGCTCTCAGAACCTTGGAGCGTAGAGAATGGCCTGATCACGCCCACACTGAAACTGAAGCGGAAAAAGATCCTTGACCGCTATGCCAATCAATATGAGGAGATGTATCACGGACATTGAGTGATCGGTTATTTGTTCAGAACGACGAAAATATCAGTCGCTCAAAATAACAGGTTCGCCAAAATAGTACCCTTGGCACTGAGCGACATTTTCAGCATCTAACCATGCTACCTGATGTGGATTTTCCACACCCTCTGCAACCACATTCAAATCCATGATTTCCGCCATCTTGATCAGAGCGGTACAAATACCGATGGCATAGTTGTCATGCGGCAATCCCTTGACGAAACTGGTATCCAGTTTCAAGGTATCCAGGGAAAAGTCCCGGAGGTAGGAAAAGGAAGAATAGCCGGTACCAAAGTCATCCACTGCGATACGAACACCTAGCTTTTTCAGACTGCGCACGACATTTCTGCTCATTTCAATGTCTTCTATCAGACTGCTTTCTGTGATTTCCAGTTCAAGTCGCTTTGGGTCGAAACCTGTTTTATTCAATATCGATTCGACCCTATTGGAAAAATCACCCTGATTGAATTGATGCATGGAAACATTGACATTCAGCTGCAATTGACCCTCACCGTTTTCGCTATATATGAGCATCTCCCGACAAGCTTTTTCCAATATCCAATCGCCCAATTCGATGATAAAACCTGAATTCTCAAGAAATGGCAGGAACTCAGTAGGATCCAATATACCGCGTTTCGGATTATCCCAACGCAGCAAAGCCTCCATACCAACAGTAGCCCCTGAGGTTGTATCAACCATTGGTTGGTAGAGTAGATGGAAGCTTTTCGCTTTCAACGCTTCCATCAGTTCACTCTCCTGCTGCAATACACCATTTTCATTGGCGCCCAGCGTATGGTTGTAGACACAATACTGTCCACGCCCACTCCTTTTCGCTTGATACATGGCCATATCAGCTTTTTGGATCAAGCTGCCGATATCATCCGTGGCAAAAGGATAGAAGACGATACCGATACTGCATCCGATATGCACTTTCCTGGCATCGATTTCAAAGGGTTCCCTGACGGTTTCAAGGATCGTTGTGGCGATGTTGATGCCGTCATTTATCGACACGATCTGTTCCGCAATAATGGTGAATTCATCCCCTCCCAATCGTGCCACGGTATCGCCAAGACGGAGCAATTTCTTCAAACGCACAGCGGTCTCTTTCAACAGCAGATCACCTGCGTGGTGGCCCAAACTGTCGTTAACCTTTTTAAAGCGATCAAGATCGATAAACATCAAGGCGATCAGATATTCCCCCCGTTCCGCCGACTCCATGGCATGTTTGAGCCGATCACGAAACAGCTGTCGATTAGGCAGGTTGGTCAAGCCGTCGTACTGTGCTAGGTATCGTATATGCTCCTCGTTCCTCCTGCGTTCACTCACATCTTGAGCAACAGTGATGATCTGACCGGAATCATCTGAAAAATTGAGATAAGCACCGGAGAGAGAGACCAGAACATGCGAGCCGACAGCGGTAATGTATCTGGCATCGATGCTATCAATTTGTTGTTTCATTAGGCGGCTCAACCACTGTTTGACTCGCACCCCATCGCGGCTATCAATGAGATCATAATAGGACATGTTTTCTAATCGCTGCTTATAGAAACCAAG
>JBEVVS010000107.1:0-2255 GCA_040507005.1 Candidatus Thiodiazotropha sp. | reverse complement strand
CCAACCGAATCGCATGTCTCCTCCCTCTCGTATTCAAAGATGCGTTGCTGCCCCTGGTGGACCCAGGTGACACCGGACTGCCCGATGCGACCACGAGAAGAAATGGCCAACAACCGGCCGTTCGGTAACGCGATCTTGGTATAGGCATAACCATCGTCGATGCCGACCGGAATGGGGTTGATGGGTGATGAATCAGTCATGGGATTACCTCTCCTCTTGGTCATGGGTTCCTTCTGCCGGTCCGTTCATTGCCGCTATCCAATGACTCGGCGCAATTGGGCGAAGGGTTTTCTCGCATCATGAACGGCATGGTTCCCGGTCACTGCTGCCGGCATCGGTTCCTGCTTCGGCGAAGCGCCCTGCCTGGACGACTTGCCGGTCAGCCAATCGGGGAATCCCGCTCCGATTTGGGATGTTCGTTCTACGGCAACCCCCTGCAGCGCTTGGCGCTCGATTAGAAATCCCTGTACCACCAATCCCCGCAGCCACTCCTGGCGCCGGGTGCTTGGAATCCGCTCCAGCTGGTTCAGGATGATCGCCTCCAGTGCGACACGGGGCTCGAGTTGCAGGGCAATCCGATGGCGACTGTTCACCTTAGCCATGGGACGCATTATCGGTGGAGGAGACAGGCATGCCAGCGAATACCCGGACCACTAGCCGTCGTGGTTTTCGTGGTCTGGAGAATCCAGCCGCTCGAGCACCAGGGACCTGGCGACTATATTCGGGAACGCCAACTTCCGGGGCACGAGCGGTGCGTGCTGTTTCCCGCTCAGCACCTCCTCTGGCACCTCACCCATCGACTGGCAGGCCCGTGGATCCATACCTGAATTACGTTGCAGAGATTTTCGATCAATGCCCAGTAGCCGATACCCCTGGGGCACGACGAAGGTGCCGCGAACCTTGCGTGCACCCAGCTTGATGATCCCTTCCGCGGCTTTGTTGTCCAACAGGCCGATGTGGCGACTGGTCAACAGGGTGCGCACCAGGGTGTCGTAGTCCGCAATCAGCTGGGCACCCTGGTAGGCGTAGGGATTGGCGAACTGGAGACGGATCCGGTAGGGCTTTAGGGATTGTGCGATCTCCACCTCCATGGCAGACATCTGCGCCAGTCGCTTATCCAGTTCCTGCTGGTGGCGACCGATGAAATCACGCGCCTGCTCCAGTGCCTCGTGCACCTTGATCAGCCACCAGTCCGCATAGGGGTCGTCATCACGTGCCGCCTGCCAGATCATCCGCAACCGATCGGCAAAGCCCACGAGTCCGATGATTGCTGGTTTGTCCGCACTGCCGTTACGGCCCTTGATCAGCTGCTGGGCCTGGCGGGTCTGGACCTTTAGCCAGGCCTGGCCACGCAAGACACCGGGACTGTCGCCTGCCTGCTTCGAACCGGTTGCCGTGTCCGTGTTTTCATGGGGTATGACTTGTTCTGATTTCATGGCACGTCCACCCTCCGAGGCTGTTGTAACCAGACGCTATCTCTCCATGGAGCGGCGAGGTGGACAACCGTAACCTCGGTACCAAGTTGTTGGGATTTAGGTTGGGGAAGTGATGACACTGTAATCACTGTGCTTGCGGGTATGGGGTGCAAAATTTGAGCACCCCCGAGTGGATGATGACAGTGTCATCATCTCATGGCGGATTAGGATGTATTGGCATCCTTATCCTGTTTGGATGGAGAGCGAATGCCAAGTGTCTTGCGCATTTCGGCAATGGGGCCTTCCCCGGCCTGGATCTTTCTGCGTAAATCCTCGAGCCCTGGGTTCGTGGATTGATCTGCACACTGTGTCTTGCGCTGCTGTAGCGTCCGCTCACGGGCCATGCGCTCCTCATGCACTTTGATCCCGAGGTTGGATTCAAACTCGCCTTTTTTCAACGCTTTGCACAAGGAATTCAGAAAGCTCATCTCGTCGTAGAGCGGCTTCATGCCACGCTGCTCCGAGCGGATCCGCCCCTCCAGCTCATCGAGAATGGCCTGGCGCTGGTCCGGAGGGACCTTGTTGAGATAGCGATCGGCCAGCTCACGCTGGTTGTCCGAGAGGCGCCGGGGGTAGATCAACGGCGCTTCGCCTTCACCGTGGAGCACAAATTTTTTCTGCTCGCTGTGGTGGGTAGTAGTAGTTTTTTTGTTATCACTACAACTACAACTGGCCGGGTTTAAATTTTGAGGTTGCAAATTTTTCCCGCCCTCTTCCACCGGGTTCAGTTTTTGACCCTGGTCACCCGGACCGTTTCGGCCGGATGAATGGCCGCGAAGC
>JBEVVS010000128.1:0-2308 GCA_040507005.1 Candidatus Thiodiazotropha sp. | reverse complement strand
CCGCCGGGTGTTCGCGCAAACGCTCCAGCAACGCACCGAACAGTGTCGGTTCGGCATCAGCCACCCCGGGGCTGGTGACCAATAGGAAGATCAGTGGCCACAGCAACAGACCATGGCGAAGGTTACAGAACAGTCCAGGTCGGTCTGGAATAGAATAGGATTTACACGACATCTGCATCGCGTTAAGACAGCACATGAAATTTCCCCAGAATATAATCGGTTCACAATGGATCGCCCTTGTGAACAGATGTCAGCAGAAACGAAACTAAGCGGGGAGTTGAATCTTAGGCGGGGGTGTTTCTACAGGGTGCTCCGGTCGTGGGGCCGTCGCGACCAGGGGGGCGGGCATGGCCATCTCCAGCAAAACCAAGTGGCTAATTCGGGAACCCGTAAATTGCACAGCATAACCACAGAACACGCATCCCTTTTCTCCGTTGACTGACACTGTCTCGCCACTGTCGTGACAGGGATGCTGTTCGGCTGTGAGCTCGCTATGGGGAGCTGTCGGCAAGTCACTGCCCATGCCGGTAAACTGAAGCCACGCCAACGACATGGTTGCATGCAAAAGCAGCAGCGCCATGACAGATATAGCTAATGGATGTCGGTTGGGCTTCATCTGTGGCTAATGATCTACGATATCCAAGCGTTGCGTCAAACCAGAGTCCCGAACTAGCGACTTCGCTGGCATTATGACCCTATATAACATTAACCTTCCCAGGTAATAAACGTATATTCTTCAAGGACAACTATCCTGTGCAAAAAGTTTCGTCCGTTAGCGAGAAAACAGGCAATCGAGGGCAGATGCCCGCTAAAGACGGCTGACTAACGATTTAACCAGGCCGTGAAAACCGATAATATGGCGCCATTTAGCCCTATTGAAATTTCCCAATGATTGTACGTAGGCTCTGCATCGCCCCGATGCTGGACTGGACAGACCGCTATTGCCGCTATTTTCTGCGCCTGATCTCAAGGCATGTGGTCCTGTATACCGAGATGGTTACCACCGGCGCCCTGCTCCACGGCGACCGGGGGCGCTTTCTCGATTTCGATCCCAGCGAACACCCGCTGGCGCTTCAGCTCGGTGGCAGTGATCCACAAGAACTCGCGGCATGCGCGGAAATGGGCAGCCAATGGGGCTATGACGAGATCAATCTGAATGTGGGCTGCCCCTCCGACAAGGTGCAATCGGGACGTTTCGGCGCCTGTCTGATGATCACTCCTGAGCTGGTGGCCGACTGTGTCAAGGCGATGCGGGACAGGGTCACCATCGATGTCACGGTCAAGCACCGCATCGGGGTGGATGACCACGACAGCTATCAAGAATTGTGTGATTTTGTCGGCACTCTCTCCGAAGCCGGCTGCAGGACATTTATCGTGCATGCCCGCAAGGCATGGCTTAAGGGTTTGAGCCCGAAACAGAATCGGGAAATTCCTCCTCTCTCTTATGACAGGGTGCATAAACTCAAGGGCGATTTTCCCGATCTCGAGGTGATCATCAATGGGGGTATCACAAACCTCGATCAGGTAAGCGAGCAACTGGATCATGTGGATGGGGTGATGATCGGGCGCGAGGCCTATCACAATCCCTGGATCTTGGCCGAGGCCGATCGCTTGATATTCGACCAACCCCAATCCCCTTTGACACGTCACCAGGTGGTTGAGTCATTGATCCCATTTGTCGAGACTGAACTGGCGAAGGGAACGCCGATCAATCGCATTACGCGCCATATTCTCGGTCTGTTTCAAGGGCAACCAGGGGCGAGGAAGTGGCGTCGGGTGTTGAGTGAAGGCTCACATTTGGCAGGCGCCGACAGTCGTCTGCTATACACGGCTGCGCAGGCAATCAACCATGATATACGCGTAACTACTACTGACTACACTGCCAAGTAGAGCCCAGTGCATTCCAGTAGCCTCTAACAGCATCAGACTAATAATAAAACCGGCAAACCCGGATAGTAAGCCAATAACGATTACCGCGTATCTCCCCCTTACCACCTCTTTTTTCTTGTGCGCAATGTGATTTACCACAAGAGAGATTCATCATTCTATTTGCGTAAATTCGCGGTGATTCGCGTCCATTTGCGGTGAATACATATCTGAAAAGGGCGAATGGCACACCTCTACAATAACAGAGAATATGCCATCGCCCATTCCTGATCGGTATTACTGTCTGATCCCCTCAACCGAGAGTTCCAGCTGAACACGCTTCGAGGCAGGCCCCAGATCGAAGTTAATGCCGAAGTCGGCCAGTGCGATCTCGGTGGTGCCAAAGAAACCACGGCGATAGCCGCCCCAGGGATCGTTGCCA
>JBEVVS010000235.1:0-2333 GCA_040507005.1 Candidatus Thiodiazotropha sp. | reverse complement strand
CGTCAGGGTGACATCAGCCTGGCGCTCCTCCACAGCCAGGCTGCCGGAGCGGGGATCTGTGACAACCACCCGGCAAAGATAGAGTGGCATCTCACCCCCCTCCCCGCTCTCCACAATAATGATTTCCAACCTATCCACAAACTCATCCATGGCGCTCAGATGAAAATTCAACATTTGCCGAACCTGCCCCTTGAGCCGCGGATCGTCACATTTTATCTGCTTAACCATAACGCCTACCGCCTTAAAATTTTATCAAGCCACCAACTCGGCAAGTGGAGGATGCTGGGGACGCTTCGGCCTGGTCATCACCGCCACATCAGCCGAGTCACGCAACAAACCACCAACCCCGCCTTGACGCAACAGCTCAGGGGCATTACTCACCAAGGTCCGAATACCCTGCTGACAAGCCATGCGGCTCAGCTCAATACCCGGATCCCAATCGCTGAGCCGGGTAACATCGAGGGATTGCCCTGTGCCTGGGTTTGCAGTTTCTAAAGCAGTAGATCGGGGGGCGTGGATCAGAGAATCTCTGCTTTTACTCGTTATCAGCAAGGTATCCAGGACCTGGGAGTTCATGGCCGCAAAGGTTGCGCCAGGACCGGTGACACATTTATGTCTGATTGAGGGTACCTGCAGGCAGGATTTCGTAAAGCCATCCACGGCTGCCCGACAACCCGCTGCCATCTGGTCGACAATCTGCCGCAAAGCCCTGCCCCGTTGCAGAAAAGGAGAGACGCTTACCGATTGTGATACAGCAGTCAGAAGATGACGGGGCAACCAGTGCCGCAGTTTTACCAGCCGATTGTCATCACCCGCCAATACCAGCTTGACCCTGCCCGCTGATTTCAGGGCCCTGGTGATGGTCTGCCGGGCAAAGCCATCTGTTTTTTGTCTCTGCTCTACTGTTCGCTTGTTTGATATCAGCCGCTGTTGTTCAGGGTCATGCCACTCCACACTTTTCTCTGCCACCCAGGCCAGTGTCTGAGCCTGTCCACCATCGACACGCAACAACTCAATGCCAGCGGATGCCGCCCATAGCAGGAATTGTTCACCATAGGCATCCCTGAGACTCAACAGGGGTCGGATATCGGGTACCCTATAGAAGGTCAACTGATTCCTGAAAGGGAGCATACTGGATACCACGCTGACAAACCGTCCACCCATGAGACTGCGGGTAAAAATCGCCACACCTCGTATTTCATCTGTACGGATAGTGCTGATGGTCTCCTCCAACTGCGCAAAGGCCTCAGCAAAATCGAGCCGCTGCATGTCACTGAGTCCTGCTCTTATCTGATCAGCTTCCGCAGCCAGGAACATCTGGCAGGATTCCATGCCAGCTTCGAGATCTAGATAGCAACTGAGAAAAGGGGCGTCTGCCACATCCACCGAAGTCAACAGCTCGATACTTTTATCCAGCGCATTGCGGGATGTCATGGTGATTGTTTCTGAACGACTCATGTATGTTCTCCATAATCTCTTTACACTATGGATTATCCTTCGAATCTATCATTGGGGTATTCGGAATCACGCCGTACTTTATTCACTTTTTTCGAACTCTCAAATGACAGCAAACAATAAGCACAAGGCGTAAAAAAGATCAGGCTGGATTAAAGAAGATTAATCCAGCCTGCGAGAAAAAAAGAACTTATTAGATTGCAGCCAAAATGAATACTAGTGTAAATCGGCTGTACCGAATGTTTATTTGAAGACCTCAGTCGGCCACCGTCTCTCTATAGGCATGCCAACTGGCATGACCCAACAGAGGCATAATGATCAGCAGACCGATAAACGCGGTGATCATACCCACGATTGTCAGTAGCGCTATGATGAAGGCCCAACGAAACATGACCCCGGGGTTCTTGCGAACTGCGCGCAGACTGGTCAGTGCAGCGGTCAACACGTCAACCTTTCGATCGGCGAGCATTGGTATTGACACAACACTGAGACTGAACACCAGTGCCGCAAGAATGAATCCTACCAGGATGTAGAGGGCAATGAAGCCAGGGTTGGTCAATGCCTGCCAGCTCAACAGGTCGCCAAAGGGACCAAATGCAGGCAGTGACAGGGCAACCAGCAGACCCGTCAGCCTACCCCATGCCACCATCACAACACCAAGCAGCAGACCAAACAACAACACGGACCATCCATGATCCTTCCAACTGTATCCCAAACTACTTAAACCTACAGGCCGGCCCTCCTGGATACGTTTGCTCATATCATAAAAACCCAATGCCAGCGCTGGTGCCACCAACAAAAAGCCGGTGATGAAAGTGATCGTCAATAGGGGTATGTTCCAACTGGCCGCCACCAGGGCGTAGCCTGCCACCACGAAG
>JBEVVS010000220.1:0-2377 GCA_040507005.1 Candidatus Thiodiazotropha sp. | reverse complement strand
TGACGTAACTGGGTCTTTTTTCTGACATGGTTTCTTGGCAGTTCTTTTTGCAGATTCAAGGATGTTCTTGACAAAGTTATTATCCGTCGGATCTATAAGCCCATTCATCTGATGAGCCCATTTTATTCCATAAAAAGCAGCAGAAACGGAATGGTACGACGATGTAGAGTTTAGAAGTTCTGATAAGTATAAAGCGACGATAATAGGTGAACCCGGAAGCTCCGTGTAACTGTTAATAAAACAAAACTTTTTCCATGAATTAAATGCGTAATTATACTTGATCGACGTAGAACCACTTTTTGAGCACAATAAATTTTTACACAATCCTTCAATTTGTACATCTGAAACGTCAACTGCACCGGCTGATCGTAACTGTTCTGTCACTCGCTGTTTAAGCCCTATTCCTGAAAAACAAATGAAAAAATGCGCATATGAGTTATCAAATTCTATTTCAATGTATATTTCTGCTATCAAAAAGCAATTTTTACAGCTATCAGTTTAAATTTTAATGGCTCAAATGCAAAAACACCATTATTTCCTTTTCCAACAGAAATAATATTTTCTTGTGGCAAGATCCTGTGATCTTTAACAAAATCTCTGAAAACGCCTTTATCACTGCAAATCAAAGGCCAAAACGATGCTGACTGCCACTTTGGCACGATCAGTGTACCGCAAGCCTTTTCTAACACAATTTTGTTCAAACAGGAACATAGCATTTTTGGAGGTGGAACCCACCAGTTCAGTTCACCTGACCATGTTTGCGCCATAGCGTCTACACCTTCGCAACCAAGACACCAGTGCTTTGAGTTAAACCGGACACATTTATTATTCGATGCAAATCTGTCATTACTAAATTTGCCCCAAATTTCATTTAACTGTGTGAAAACCCATTCTTTTATCGACCAGTCGTCATTGTCAAACCTACGACTGTATTCGTCAGCCCGAGCTAAAGCCTCGTGATCTCTAGAGATCCACTCTGGGGATAACTTTATGTCCTGCTCTTCACAAAATTCGTTTACACGCAGAGCAAGATGGTGTAAAAATGGCTTTTTACTACCCTTCATTAAAACAGAACTGACATTTTTATTGTCACTATAGACTTTAACAGACTTGTGGCATAGAAAATGTTCATTACTTTTCAAAACTCTCTCTACGGAGGCCACTTCTCGCCAGGTTGAACTTTGAAGCATTTCAATTTCGCTCCAACAACCATGAACTACTGTGCCTTCAACTAAGGCGCCCGCACAAAGGGCTAAATATCCACCATAACCAGTGCCAGAAGCATCACTGAAACAATCAATGTCGCAGTTCTTTGGCTCAAATATAGCCTTACCCTCTGCATTCAAACTTTTAACATTTGTTCTCCAAAATCTCAACTCCTCAATAGCATTCTGATTTACATAAACGTATGACTCCCAGCCAATCCTAGAGTCAATACATTGGTATAAAAATCTAGTCTTCAGACAAACTAAGCCCCCTAAAACATTCTGTAAAGAAATAATCTGACCCACGACTGAAGCTAAAAATCTCACAGGAATAATCTGCACACCGTCAGACTTAAGCTGAAAAAACAAAGAATCTATAGCATTTTCAATCCTTGCAATGCGTTTTTCTGTTGCAAAAATTTTGTTCAAAATCATATCCCAAAAATATCCCAACCATACGGCATGCTGTTTGGGATCCCAGTCACATTTCTCTTCTGAAATCAGGAACCCTAACTTGATAAGAGTGTTATGAACGTGACTACTTAACCATAGAGCTTTGTCCCTATATATATGGCCCCCTATCCCATCGTCCAGAAACATTACAACTTTGTGTCCCTGTGAACGAAAGTAACGGATTGGACATCTCATTAACTTGGAAAAAATAAAACCTGCAGTGGCTAATCCAAATGCTAAAACGTTAAAAACGTAATAATGAACGCCGTGCGAGTCTTTCCATGAAAATCCTAAATACTGCCTATGCTCAGGAAATATTTCTATGATGTGATAAGCAGATTTTAAATCATATGTGAACAAATATTCGTGATTTCTAAACAACTCTCTTGCTACAGAAACATCTTCATATTTATGTTTGAATTTAATCAAATGGGGATTAATGTGTCTGCAATCGAGTACTAATCTGGGTTTACCTGATTTTCCATAAGCCACAGTTAATGGATTAACAACAAAAGGTACCCGATTTACTTCAGTTATACATCCTAAACTGAGTAAACTCTGAATTTCACTATATACAAAAGAAGGATTTTCCCTTGCAGATTTATTATTGCTAAGAATGGCCGTACTCGGCAAATCTTTAAAAGGCAATTTATATCCATTGACAATTATATCTTTTATATACCGGTCAACATGTATTTGCTCCCATACCTGTACACTAT
>JBEVVS010000115.1:0-2400 GCA_040507005.1 Candidatus Thiodiazotropha sp. | reverse complement strand
GCGTGAATCGTTGAATGCCATACGCAAGGCAAAAGGCGAGGAGGAGATCAATGCCGTCGACTTCATGAAACTGGTTCGAGCCAAAGCCAAGCAGGTTAAGTTGGATGAAAAACTCCTGAAACGTTCGGTCAACGCCGGCTTTTCGGGGGGTGAAAAAAAGCGTAACGAGATTTTGCAGATGGCCATGCTGGAGCCTCGTCTGGCCATTTTGGATGAGACCGATTCAGGTCTCGACATAGATGCGCTGCGAACGGTTGCGGATGGTGTAAACATGTTGCGATCCGATGAGCGGGGACTGCTCGTGGTGACCCATTATCAGCGACTGCTGGACTATATTCAGCCGGACTTCGTCCATGTCCTGGCCGCCGGCCGTATCATTCGCTCCGGGGGTAAGGAGTTGGCGCTGGAGTTGGAAGAAAAGGGTTATGGCTGGCTGCTCGATGAGGATGCGGCATGAATTTGGGCAGCTACCGAGAGACGTTACAGCGCAGCATCGACGGTCTGCCTCAAGCGCAGGGGGATTGGCTCATCCCACAGCGTCAGGCCGCGCTTGAACAGATCATGAAACTCGGCTTTCCCAATACCCGCCAAGAGGCCTGGCGCTATACGAGTGTGGAGGGTCTGTTGCAAAAGGGGTATTTCCCAAAAGCCGATGCGCAAACCTCGCCTGCTGATGTGGCCATCAACGGCTTGCTCGAGGAACCGATGGCGGCGCGCATGGTGTTTGTAGATGGAATCTACCATGCGGGACTTTCCATGCCTAACCAACAGCCCGGTTTAAATTTATTGAGCCTGCGTAGTGCCATGGCCGCTGCTGATCAGTCGGTGCTCGGATCGGTGGGTAATCTCTCCGGTATGGGGGATCACGCCTTTGCCGCTAGCAACATGGCGACCCTGCAGGACGGTGTCGTGATCCAGCTATCCCCAGGCGTTGTGATTGAACAACCTATCGAGTTGTTGCACATCTCGACCGGCAAGGGTAACGGGCAAGCACAACAGATACGTCATTTGATCGAGTTGGAGGCGGATGCATCCCTGAACCTGATTGAGCGTTATCTCTCAACCACTGATGAAAATGACTATTTCAACAATATCGTCTGGGAGATCAGCCTGGCACAGGGGGCGAGCTTAAGCCACCAACGGGTGCAGCAGGAGAGTACTCAAGCCTACCACCTGTGTGATCTGCATGTGGATATCAGGGGTGGCGCCCGCTACGTGGGAGTGAACGCCGCCTTGGGTGGTGCCTGGTCGCGTACTCATCTACATAACCGTTTCTCAGGAGAGGAAGCGGAGTGTGAGTTAGATGGCCTGTACCTGACGGGGGACGGCCAGCTGGCCGATTTCCACCTGGATGTGGACCATAGGGTGCCCCGTTGCAGGAGTCATGAGAATTTCAAAGGAATTCTGTATGGCACCGGTAGGGCGGTATTTGATGGTTTGATCCAGGTCAGGGCTGAGGCGCAGAAGAGTCAGGCGGATCTGCATAACGCCAATCTGATGCTCTCCAGGAGGGCCGAGGTCGACACCAAACCCCAGTTGGTCATCCTGGCGGATGATGTTCAATGCAGTCACGGTACGACAGTGGGTCAGCTGGATCAGCAAGCGCTGTTTTATCTGCGTTCCCGGGGAATAGATGCAGAGCACGCACGGCGTATGTTGTGTCTCGGTTTTGCCAGCGAAATCATCGACAAGTTCGAGTCCCAATCCCTCCGCCAGGAGATCGGCAATGATATTGCGCGCAGGATGCGGGTTTGAATAGAAGGTGTTGTCAAATGAGTGAAGCCAAGCATAGAACACCACCCAGTCGGAGTGCCTTGATCGAGGCCTTGAGCACTATTTACGACCCGGAGATTCCGGTCAATATCTATGACTTGGGATTGATCTATCGCTTGGAAGTGGATGCGCTAGGCAGGGTCGAAGTCGACATGACCCTTACCGCTCCCGCCTGTCCGGTAGCCGGCACCCTGCCACACGAGGTTGGCAGGGTAATCGACGCGGTGCCAGGGGTTACCGATGCCACCATCAGGTTGGTGTGGCAACCTCCCTGGAGCCAAGAGCGGTTGAGCGAAGAAGCTAGATTTCAGCTCGGTTTGCTTTAAGAGTAATGCAGTCAAAGCGGCCTGGTCGATTGTTGGAGAGTGGGTGCGAATTTCATGGCGGTGCTGAAAAGTTTTGAGTTTTGAGTTATGAGTTTTTAGTTATTTGTGTGGTGCGTCTTCCTGTCCTTTGCCGCAATCAGTCTGTCATACACTAGAGAATTGAAATGCAGGAGTTTTAAATGACGGGTGAGCAAAGCGAACACATTAACTAAAAACTCAAAACTTAAAGAACTAAGTTTTGTAATGACTGGTTAATAGTAGGTATCCAAGCCGTTTTGGATACAAGGTTCAGCTTGATAGC
>JBEVVS010000181.1:0-2407 GCA_040507005.1 Candidatus Thiodiazotropha sp. | reverse complement strand
TTAGAGAAGAAATAATATTGAGAGGTGTTTCGAGCTATTATTTCAGTATCGCTAGCATGGTGAAGCATTTTGCTCCATTTGTCTTTTCAGCGGTACCATTACTATTTGTTCTTTCAGGAGGAATCGAAAGGCTTGGCTTATAACCAGCCAGTCCACAGGACGCAGACAAGCTGCGCCTGTGACCGGCGCGTTATGCAAATTGATTTTATTGATCTCTATTATCTTTAAGTGTATTTCAAACTTAACATGCATGGGAAGCAGCACAATTGAATAATACAGAGAGAAAAAATCCAGTTTTCGCAATTATAGTGTTATCGATTCCTTTCACTGTACTTATATCGTTTCCACTATTCTATTTTGTTCTTTTTGCTATTGCTGGAATACTTGGGAAACAAGGTGGTTCTGTAATAGGTTTAATTGCAATTCCCATTACTGCATTTTTAGCTTTTATAATAGCATTATGGTTAGCCTCAAAACTCTTAACAAGCAGGGGTAATAATGCATAACAAGGCGGTCAAGGAAGCTCCGGGCCTACGGCCCTGCGCGGGACGCCGGCTTCGCCGCCGCCCCTTACCTTAAACGTTGAAGCTGTCGAATTACTCCAAAATATTTATTATTTATCGAGAATTGGGCATTTGAGGATGGTAAAATTCTAGGATTAGCCCCTTACTGGAAGCAAAGGAATATGCCAAATTACAAAGACAGTAGTTCTGATCAGGGCGTATTTATATCACTGGTACCTTCCGAGCAAATTACACCTGGTAGTTTTGATGAAACGATTAATTTGCTGATTGATCATGTATTAGACTTATCGGACTTTGAAGCGGATTACAATAATGACCACGGTGGTGCACCGGCCTATCCACCAAGCGCATTATTGAAGATTATTCTCGCCGCTTATTATCGCGGTGTGACAGGTAGCCGTAAAATAGAAAACCTCTGCAAGTACCACACGACGTTTATGGCGCTATCCGGGTTTTTAACCCCTGATCATTCCACGATAGCCGCCTTTATATCAAAATCACCAGAACGACTGGAATCGCTTTTCCTTCAAATAGTACTCGAGTGTGATTACTTGGGGCTGATAGGCGGAGAAGTATTTGCGATAGACGGCAGTAAAATATCATCGAACGCCTCAAAGGACTGGTCGGGGACTAAAGCGGATTTCGAAAAGAAATACAAAAAGATACGCCGCGCAATTCGGCGTATGCTGAAACGGCACCGAGATGAGGATCTAGCGGAGCAGGTTGATAGTGAGTTGCGAGAACGCGAGGAAAAGCAGATTGAGAAGCTCAGAACGATCGCCAGTAAGCTAAAGCAGCCGATCGAGGAAATGGAAGACAAACTGGGTCGTAGCGGACGACCCAAGAAAAGCAATCTTACCGACAACGACAGCGCTCATATGATGTCGGGCGGAGGCGGTGCCAAACAAGGTTATATGGCAATGGCCATTGCGGACAAGCAGCACCAGGTAATATGTTCAGCCGACATCACCGGTGATACAGAGCAAAATATTTTCCAACCCATGGTTGAACAACTCAAGGACAACCTTCATACAGACCTATGCGACAGCAAGCTGCTGGCAGACGCGGGCTTTCATAGTGCACACAATGTAGATTACTGCCATGACGAGGCCATAGATGCTTATATAGCGGACAATAAGTTTCGTAAACGCGATCCACGTTTCATTGATCACGAAGCTAAGAAGCCTGAAACAAGAAAGCGTCGCTATTTCCGCTCTGAAGACTTCCACTATAATAAGGAAGAGAACCGTTGCTGGTGTCCAGCAGGAAAGGAACTGTGGCTATCGAGTGATCACTATTGGCTCGGCGATGCCTACTATAGAAAGTTCGAGGGTTACCTCAACGACTGCAAACAGTGTCCCTTGCAGGCGCAGTGCATGAGACGTGGGATCAAAGACCGGGGAAGGCAAGTCTCGATACGCAAAGGCAGAGATCAAAACCCGCCGCGACCGCTTGATGTGATGAAAGAGAAGATAGACAGCGTGAAGGGGCGTGTTACATATAGCGACCGTATTGGCATTATTGAACCGGTATTTGCGCATATCAAACATACACTAGGGCTTAATTGGCTGAGTTTGCGGGGGCGAAGTAAAGTGAAAGGTCAGTGGTTATTGTGGTGTATGATCCACAATGTAGCAAAGATACAGAAATATGGAGAGTACGAGGCGGTTTAGGCCTCTTTTTTCCCTATTTTGTTTCAGAGAGAATAATCAGATCGTATATTATACTGATGGAAAACTATCTTAGCTTAATGTATAGATGGCGCATTGAAAATCAAGTAATTCGACAGACTCGTTAGGCGTATAAATGATCGAGCATATAGCTGAGAATTCAATTAGATTTCTTTGGAAAAACTGGTTCTATTGGGTTATGGCTATGGTTGT
>JBEVVS010000207.1:0-2433 GCA_040507005.1 Candidatus Thiodiazotropha sp. | reverse complement strand
AAGATAAAGAATTACAACATTCTTTAAACTGTAATGTCGTACACAAAACAAGCGTACGTGTGACTTCCTTCAGAAATAAAAGCGAAGTGAAGCCCCTGGGTAAAATCGCCGCTCTCAGAATATTTTCCTACTCACAAAGAAAAGGCCCTCCAAAGGGTAATTATGAAAAAAATCAAACAAAATATTAGAGTAACACATGTTCATTTGCATGGAGGACATTGACAGAAACTCCCCTGCCTAGCCTTCAAGAGTTGGCGTCTTGAAATTCTATTGGCTGAGGTATAACTGCCAGGGAAGCTCAGACGTCTTATATTTTGCTTAGCTAGCAAAATATAATGCCTCTGAGTCCCTTGTAAAATACTGTTTCCCACGCTCAGTAAAAATGATATGCAAAATATTTTCTACAAACGTCAGCAAAAAGAAATGAAACCTGCAGAAATCAAAATTAAACACAAATGCTACTGTATGAGAATATGTGAAACGACCACCTTGCTCGCAGAGTGAAAATATAAAGATATAAAAGTAGTTTCATGTGTAAAGGTGCCTGCGACATACTCCCCCTCCAAGAAAAATGTCGTCCCGACATTATCAAAGTCAAAAGTATATACAGTTTGAAGCATTATCCAATTTCACAGCACTTATATGTTATCAATGGAATCAAACGAAATTCCAAACTAGTCTATCAGAGCACTACTCTACTTTCTCCAGTCGTTTCCTTTAAACCATGAAGGCTGCCTACGCTGCCTACCCGACCTTCGAGGAACTGGACTACCTCTTACCTCTCTACCATTTACTTCAGCATCTCCAGATAAGTTGGCCAGACCATCTGAAGCGCCAAGCTGACTGTCACCTGAAATATTATTAATATTTTCACCCACCAAATCTGGCTCTGTTGTGACTCTGGGTACAAACTCTGAAGCATCAGGGTTTAACACGTGCTGGACAGGTAAACTCACCTGAATATCATCTTCCTGTGTATATATGTACAAATCATCGTCATCTGTGTCATCCGTTTCATCTGAACTCTCGGTGTCCTGCAGTCCCTCTTGCTTACCTTGTCTCCTGACTCTTTTCCCTCTGGTTTCAGAGGAATGTGTTTCATTTCCTTCACTAGCAGGAATTGAATGAAAGGGTAAAAGAAGATTTCTATGCAAAATCTTCACTGGGCCCCCACCCCTTTCGGGCCTAACAGTATAAACAGGGATATCACTGTTTGCCTGCGCCTGAACAACATATACATCTCTCAACCACCTATCGGCTAACTTTTGCTTCTTATCCATTCTTACATTCTTTACTAGAACTCTGTCACCAGGTTGAAGCCTGGATTGTCGAACCTTCTTGTCATACAACACCTTATGCCTTGCAGACTGTTTTCCCGCAGCAGCAGATGCAGTTTTGTATGCAAATGCTAAGCGATTTTTCAACTTGTCAATGTAACCGGACACCTCAGTATCACTTATATTTGAAACTTGATCTCCCAAAAACGCATCCACTGCTATCCGTGGATGGCGACCGAACATCAGAAAGAATGGCGAGCTTTGAGTACTCTCATGACACGTTGCATTATATGCATGTACCATGGGAGCTACATAAGACTTCCAGTCCTTTTTCTTATGCTCATCCAGTGTCCCAAGCATGTTACATAATGTGTGGTTGAACCTTTCGGTCATTCCATTTCCCATAGGATGGTAGGGGGTTGTCCTACTTTTACGAATGCCAGCTAACTTGCACAGTGCCTTTATGACAGAGGATTCAAAATTTCTTCCCTGGTCACTGTGTAACTTAGACGGGAAACCGTAATGAACGATAAACTGTTCGAATAATGCTTTTGCTGTTGTATGCGCAGTCTGATTCTTAGTGGGTATTGCCTGCGCGTACCTAGTGAAATGGTCTGTAATGACAAGGACGTTCTCATACCCACCTTTTGAACGCTCAAGGCAAAGATAGTCCATACAGACTAACTCCATGGGAGAACTTGTTTCTATACTTACCAAGTTTGCGGTGCGGTTTGTAGATGGTGTCTTCCTTCGAACACAGTTTGCACATTTTGCAATTCGATCGGCTACATCCTTGTCCATACCTACCCAGAAAAATCTGGACCTCAGAAGACTCAGTGTTCTTTCTCTCCCCTGATGACCCATATCATCATGAAGGGAAGTAAATGCAAAATCCTGATATTGCTTGGGTAACACAAGTTGCTTCCCTTGGCCATCAGGCGAACTCACTTTATAAAGCACACCCTCAACTACACGAAGCTGATCTACATGTCGCAGTAAGCTCTGTACGGCTTGACATTCATGCTTGGATTCAGCCTTACTCAATTTCTTTTTACTTACGACAAGTTCTTTAACGCGGCTGATTGTCGGATCAAGAGACTGCTCATGCAGCCAATCAGGGGCTGAAATTACCCTAGTTACCGCATTCTCGGAAATG
>JBEVVS010000085.1:0-2490 GCA_040507005.1 Candidatus Thiodiazotropha sp. | reverse complement strand
CTTGCATGGCCCATAATGAGAAGATCACGTTATTGCCATATTTCTTTAGTCAAACTAAATATCGACCGAAACATGACCCGTTCCTTGGCCTTTTGAAAAGCACAAATTTTAGCATGACAAAGATCTGGGAACCATTCCGTGACGCGCTGCCAAATTATACAAAAGCTGACCTCCCGGAAACTCTCCGAAACGTCGAAGATGTACCCATGACTGATTTCATCTCAAAAGTTCGCAACGGTCGCGACGTGCGAATACTGAACTCGGACCATGAAAAACCCTTTCCATTATGGGGTAAGGTTGCTATTGGCCTGGGTGTAGGACTGTTGCTGTTGGTCATTCTTGTACATTATAAGGAATTAATAACATCCTGTTTAACTATAAAATGTCTGGGTGCTTCAAAGAGCAAATCTGCTGAAAACCGGAAAAATGCACCGATGTTAGACTGTCCGCCGATGGCCGTAACGGCCAACGACGAAGCGGAACCGGGGTCTTGTGGCACCCCGTCGGCGGAAAGACCAGAAGATCTACCGGTTGTTAAACCACCGGAACCGGTTTCACTAATAACTGTTATTGAGAAAAGAGGGACTAAAACTGTACCAGTGTAAAATAAACTGTTATTAAGGGAAATGTTCTGATTCATCTGTTCCAGAGATATAGACATTATATGAGTCTATATTATTGACAATACCTGTATGTTGTGTGTGATTAACCTTACAATACTTCACCGGTGAATCGTATGTAATAGACAATTGGGTTGAAGAACTTTATAGTTGGTTTCTACTATAAATGACTCTTATGTTTATCATTGTTTACTACTTAATTTAAAATGTTATGTTTTCTAAAGTTTACAACCTACCCGGGAAGTCGTGCAATAAAGGTTATTGATGTTGTTGAGAGGTTAAAGGTTCTGTCCCCGGCGCTGTCCCTGGCAACAATGAAACTCGGATTGTTAATCCGATTTTCAATGTAGGGATGGACGAATTGTAATATAATCCTTACTCCGTTACCTTACGCCACCTGGTATTTTTGAATGGTGGTAGGTTTAGTCACGCCACTCCATATTGAGTGCTTCATGTAATATCGTCAATAAGCGATCAGATTGCTTGCAAGTAATCCCAGGGCGGAGAGAAGGTATTACTTACGGTTCAATGACATGTAATTATGGAGATGGACAGTGTACGATAGCCAGCCACAGTCCACGCGGAGAGAGACCCTCCCTCCGGGACTGCTGATTGGAAGATGCTTCCTCTCCTGAGATTAGTCTTGGATTTTGAGATAATAAAATTACGCTGCGCAGCAGTCGCAGGGGGCTTTTTGGACTTTCTTTGGATATGGGACTTGGCCGTGAAATTTAGAATTAGCTAGTGTTAAAAATCATGGAACGAAATTACTTCATTTGTGGCTAAGCCCAGCTTTTGGACTTTTAAAACTAAAACTGAAATTGAACAAGTTTCGAAAGAAGTATTAGTTACGTGACTTTCTTTAATCCCACGTGAAGCCGGGACAGGAACCTTTTATATTTAAATGCTGACGAGAAGTGTTTACAATAAATAGCAAGAAACAAAACGTTCAGCCTTGTTTAATTATTGTGTACCAAAATATCCACTATACGATCGACGGGTAGACCTGGATCAGCAGGCGACTATACTACGAATTATTCAGGATCGCCGTGTCCAGAGTTTTTACTTGAGACCATTGTATCTCACTGTTATGTTCGAATGCCAAAACTGGGATTCGAACCCCGGTTATATTACAAATCCTTCATGGTGCCGCTTTGACAGGATGACTCATTGCTATTTTTAGTCATAATGAGTCGCTAACGAACTTGAGTTGTCGTGAAAACAAGTGTAGTACAAACTTAAATTAAAAAGTGTGATACGGAAGTGCGGATTCAATGGACAGCCGTCCGCATTAGACATCTGGGTTACGATTATAGCTGGGAGCTATACGTTATCAACTTGGTTGGCTGTTAATGTCACGGACGTTAGCAAAGTTGACAGGAGTGGTTATTAGTTACTTCATTGGGAGAAAGACTGTGTTTGTTCCCGATGGTGAGTAGGCATTTTTGTTCTTGGTAGCACCCATGACTATGTTTTAAGATCAAGTAGTAAGTAAGTAAGTGAGGTTAATAAGCATGAGTGAACAGCAGCAACAGCCTATCGAACAGCAGCAGGCCGCGCAACCACCAGGCCCTATTAATCTTCCCACACTATTACAAACGTTGTCAAATCAGTTAGTGTCTTTGTCATCTGTGGTACAGGCACAGAGCGTTGCGGCAATCGTTCCTAGGTTCGATGGAACACCTACAAAATTTAAAGCATGGATCAAAGCGCTCAGTAAATATGGCATGCTGACGGCATGTGATGATGAAAAACTAAAACTTTTAGCATTGCAAACTAGTGAGGGGCCTCTGAGCGATTATATCCATCGATGGTTATCAGCAAATCAGGATCGCCCCTGGGCTGATTTGCGTACTGAACTGCAATCCCG
>JBEVVS010000095.1:0-2506 GCA_040507005.1 Candidatus Thiodiazotropha sp. | reverse complement strand
GTGAATCATCCAAAGTTTCCTGACTTTGTGTTTGCTGTACATTTGAAAATATATGGTGGGTATGATATTGATTTGTCATTTAACTCATTATCCCCTTGCGTCGCGTATATGCGGCGTATAAAAATCCGATATACTCCCGAGCGCCGCATTAATGCGACAGGTAAATTCTTATCGCTACACCGTGAGACGCGAATATGCGGCTCGATAATAAATACTACACTTCCCGAGCGTCGCTTATAAGCGGCGTTCACCATTGGTCTACAAAATCCGAAACTATCGCAAAATACGATTTTGGACCAATGAAAAAGCAGTTTACAAACGTTGTTCGGATATTTTCAAACCAGGAAATATAAATTCAAAATAGTTTACCGCGAAGGAAAAGAGAGAAAATTTAGGTTAAAAATCATGGAAAACGACGAAAATCAACCACCACAGCTTGCGATTGGTAACGATGTAATGGCGTCTGACTCTAGTGATAGCGAATTCTCGGGTTTTGGGTCAGATGCGGCGGAAAGTGACATTGAAATTGACGGAAATTCGTCAGTTTCAAGTGTGCATACCGCAGACTTGTCCGATTTTGAGGAGGACCCGTCGGATCGCGAAAGTGATGGCTCGGATGATGATGCTGATGCACAGCAAGCTCGCTGGCAAGTGAATGATAGATCTGAAGTCAGGAAATCACCGTTTGGAGGACCCCAACCTGGCCCTACCATAATTCTTGGACCTGCTGACAATGAGTTGGATTTCTTTGACCTTTTCTTCCCAAGGTTTCTTCTAGATCTCATTGTTGCCCAGACCAACCTTTATGCCAGACAGAAGATTGCACAGAAACCGGACCCAAACTGGAGGGAAGTGAATGTCAGAGAAATGATGGCCTGGTTGGGAATGAGAGTATACATGAGCATTCTCCAGCTTCCACAGACTGCCATGTACTGGTCTACAGATTCTTTGTTTGGCAATCTCAACATTCGCCGAGTAATGAAAAGAGACCGGTTTGACAAGATCAGTCAATACTTTCATCTTTCTGACCGACGAGGAAATCCACAACGAGGACAGCCGGGGCATGATAAACTTCACTTGGTACGACCGATTCTCCAAGCAGTACAGGATGCCTGTCTACGGAATTACAATCCACACCAGAATGTGTCTGTTGATGAGGCAATGATAAAATTCAGAGGCCGACTATCCTTTCGACAGTATTTACCAGCCAAACCAACAAAATACGGCATAAAAGTATGGATGCGTGCTGATCCAACAAATGGCTATACCAACGACTTTCAGGTATATACAGGCAGAGAAGGTAACAACAGGGAAGTTGGTCTTGCGACAAGAGTTGTACTTGATCTAACACGGAGTATTTGGGGGAATTTCCACATTGTGAATACCGACAACTACTTTACCAGTCCGGAATTGGCTCATCAGCTTCTGCACAATGACACCTACCTTAGAGGGACAGTGCGTAATAACAGGAAAGGCTACCCTCTTCAGCTTCTGCACAAAAGGGATGTGAAGAATCAGGGACAATTCAAGACAGCCACTAAAGGTCACCTTACTGCCTGTGTGTGGATGGACAAAAAGCCTATTTACACTTTGTCCACTGCTGAGAACCCTGCAAATTTGGTTACAGCCGTCCAGCGCAAGTCCAGAACCGGTGAAGTTCTTCAGGTTCCAGCTCCGTCCATAATCCCAGAATACAACAACAACATGAATGGGGTAGATGTGGCTGATCAGCTCAGAACGGAATACAGTACCTACCGAACATCCAAGAAATGGTGGCACTACCTATTTTGGTTTTTGTTCGACCTTGCTGTCACCAATGGTTTCATTCTGATGCGTGAATCAGCTAACCATCAACGGAGAACCAAAAACAACAGGGCAAAAGTGAGAACCATGGTGGACTTCCGGATGTGCCTTGCCAAACTCCTGATCTCTGACTTCACAGACAACGAAACCGCTGCTCTTGCCACAGTTCAGGCCGGCCACTTCAGCTCGAAAGCAGACAAACGCGGAAGATGTCGACAATGCTCCAAGGATAAGCGTCGCCGTGATGTCATCTGGATTTGTCGACAGTGCAATGTTCATTTGTGTGTTGATTGTTTCCAGCCATACCACAGGGACTTGGCAAAGAATAAGTGAAGATTTGTGCATATCTTGTATATAGTGTACATAATCTTGAAGTGCTCACCTCAAGTGAGAAAAAAAAAAAATAAAAAAAGCAGTGCTCTAGATAAGAAGGGGTAACAAAGATAATTTAGGGATAATTTTCAATATTTCTCAATAAAACATATGTTTTGACCCTCTCATTAGAACCTTCTCACCGAGACAGTTCTAATGAGGGGTCACAACATATGTTTTTGTATAGAAATAGGAAAAATTATCTTTGAATTATCTTCAATACTCCCTCTTAATTTGGAACTCTGGTTAAAGTTTTCATAAAGGGGGGGTGTCTCTAAGGGCCTTTTCCCGCCCCCGAACAAATTCTTTTATATTTTGCTGATGAACAGTT
>JBEVVS010000086.1:0-2537 GCA_040507005.1 Candidatus Thiodiazotropha sp. | reverse complement strand
TGAAGTCGGAGGTTCGAAGCTCTCTGGACAACATATTAAAAAAGGGGGCCTGCTACGCAGACCCCCTTTTTGAATATGGCGCACTTCGAAGAAGAAACTTCGAACCGCCTTTTCCAGACATTAGAAGAGTGGGATGAGTTTCTCAAGAAGTATGCGCCATTCTTCAAGGAGGTGGCGTAATGAGCAGCACACCTCCAATTATTTCACTTAAAAACAGCAAGTTAGCCTCTCCCTTCTCTTTGCGCCTGACCTTCAAGGAACGGACGATCCTGGAACAAGCAGCGGGAGACATGCCTTTAGGAGCGTATATCCGCTCCAAGCTTCTAAACGAAAGCGAAGTGCCGCGCAGGGTCCGCAAACGTACTCGAAAGCCCCTCAAGGACGAGCAAGCCCTAGCCTTGCTTCTGGGCGAGCTGGGCAAAGCGCGGCTTGCCAACAATCTCAACCAACTGGCCAAGGCCGCCAATACAGGCTCTCTGCCTGTCACGCCGGACACCGAAAAAGCCCTCCAAAGGGCGTGCGCCGCCGTGCAGGATATGCGGGATTTGCTGTTGCAGGCGCTGGGCTTCCCTGCCGGGGGTGCGCCATGATCCTCAAGGGAAGTCAGCGCTCAGGCGGCAGGAAGCTTGCGGACCATTTGCTCCGCGCCGATGAAAACGAGCATGTCGAGCTGTATGAACTGCGGGGCTTTATGTCGGATGACCTCCATACCGCCTTCAATGAAATCCATGCGGTCAGCAAAGGAACCCGTGCGACCCAGCCCTTTTTCTCCCTGAGCCTGAACCCGCCTTCGGCTGAGCGGGTGCCGATTGAGGCGTTCGATGAGGCTATCGAGCAGGTCGAGCGCAAGCTCGGGCTGGACGGCCAGCCAAGAGCGATTGTCTTTCACGAGAAAGAGGGCCGCCGTCATGCGCATGTCGTCTGGTCGCGGATCGACACGGGCGAGATGAAGGCGATCAACCTGCCGCATTACAAGCTGAAGCTGAGAGACGTGACCAGAAACCTGTATCTGGAGCATGGCTGGAAAATACCTCCGGGCTTGATGGATCGCAAAAACCGCAATCCGCTCAATTTCAGCCGCGAAGAGTGGCAGCAATCCCGCCGCGCAGGGCTGCACCCCAAAGAGATCAAACGGGCCTTTCAGGAAAGCTGGACAGCCTCTGACAATCGCAAGGCTTTTGCGCAAGCCCTGCTAGGCAAAGGTTTTATCCTGGCGCGGGGAGATCGGCGCGGCTATGTCGCGCTCGATTACCGGGGCGAAGTCTATGCCGTCGCCAGATATGTCGGGGTGAAGGCAAAAGATGTCCGCAAGCGTCTGGGCGATCCCAAAGAACTCCCTACGATTGAACAGGCCAAGGGTCAGATTTCTTCGGATATGACGCAGCGGCTCCGCCAGCATCTTTCTCATGCTAAAAAGACCAAACAGCGCCGCTCGGCAGCGCTCGAATTTAAACGCCAACACCTGATCGACAAGCAGCGCAAGGAACGCAGCGACATGGAAGTGGCTCAGCGCAAGCGCTGGGACACTGAAACCAAGGCCCGATCCCAGCGGCTATCGCATGGCTTGCTGGGCATCTGGCACCGCCTGACAGGGAAGCACGAGAAGATTCAGCGTCAAAACGAGATGGATACGCTTGTCTCATACCAGCGTGACCGGAAGGAAAAGGATGCACTGATCTTCCATCACATCCAGCAGCGCCAGCACTTAAGTCTGCGCCAGCAAAGCGAAATCCATACGCACGAGCTGGAAATCGAACTGTTGCGGAAGGATATCAAGGACTACCGCGATCTGGGAGCGGATACACATTCCAGACTTAGGGAAGAGTACCGCGAAATATCGGAGTCACCGGTACGACCCAGTAGAGCAAAACAAGACCAAGACCGCGAAGAAGATCGCGGCTATGAACCAGAGATTTAAACCCTGTCACTGAAAGGAATAACAATGACAAACTGGAAATGCCCCACCTGCGGCAATCGCTATCACTGGCATCATGCCTTCGCCAAATTCGGCTATGACGACGGTGATGGAAAAGTGGAAACGCCTGACGTTGCCGATATTTTGGATGCTGCCGGATACAGCGTGAACTATGCCCGCTACGGCCCGCATAACACGATTATCACGTCGATCCAAAAGGACGGGCACGAGTACATGCCGCTCACCGATCCGCAAATCCTCATCGGCTATGACGATCCCGCCACTTACCTCCCGCATCCTATCCAGAACCTGCTGAATGAGAAAATCCCCCCTGAACGGCTATTTCTCTAATGAATATTTCAGAAACAATGGTGTGAGAGCAAGGAAAATCCGGCATGTTATATAACATGTATATTATTATCTTGTCTTATGGCAATAACTTTTATATTACTTTTTAGTTGTCTTGTTATAACTTATATGTTATTAATTAAGCGTGATATTTATAACGTATAGGTTATTCTCATGCGCTCCGAAGATCGTGCCACAGCCCGCCGTCAGCTAGACAAACGCCTCAGCTTCCTGTCCGATGCTGATAGCCTCACGCGTCCGCCATATGGCTGGA
>JBEVVS010000180.1:0-2554 GCA_040507005.1 Candidatus Thiodiazotropha sp. | reverse complement strand
CTATGGCCGGTGGGTTGAGCAAGCTGAAGAACAGTATCAGCATGTATTTGTGTCTGGATTTGGTCAGATTGAAAAATCAAATAGAAAAGGCAAGCCTTGCTAATTAGGATAAAAAACAATCAAAACTTAAATTAACTGACTGCCGTTTCGGCGTGATTTTTACACTATAGGTCGTGTACCCTATAAAAGTAGTGCTATTCAGACTGACATCCGTAACTCATTAGATGTAGTAGTCGCAACTTGATCTGACAGTTACCGGTTTCGATGGCGTGTCTGTCAGGTCAAGTTCAGCCTATGCTCTTTTCCTTCCAGATTCGTTTTCCGTCTTCCAGTGTAGCCATTGGTGTTCGGCCACAGCACATCTTTCCTTGATGCGTACGCTGCTCATTGTAATACATCAACCACTCGTCCAGATCAAGCTGTAAGCTTTCCAGGTCCGTGTAGAGCTTCTTTCGGAAGGTGATCTGGTAGAACTCCTGCAGGATCGTCTTGTGGAATCTCTCACATATTCCATTGGTTTGCGGTGACTTCGCTTTCGTCTTGGTGTGATCGATATCGTTGAGAGCCAGGTAGAGCTGATAATCGTGCTTTTCTGTACTTCCACAATACTCCGTGCCACGATCGGTTAGAATACGCAGCATCGGTAGCTCGTGGCGCTCAAAGAACGGCAATACACGGTCATTCATCAGATCAGCCGCCGTGATAGGTGTTTTTGTATTGTAGAGCTTAGCAAATGCCACCTTTGAGTAAGTGTCGACAAAGGTCTGCTGGTAGATCCGCCCAACTCCCTTCAAAGTGCCGACATAGAAGGTATCCTGGGAGCCGAGATAACCAGGATGGGCGGTCTCGATCTCGCCGGCCGCCTCATCATCATGTTGTTTCTTCTCCAGAGCAGCAATCTGTTCCTCCGTCAGAATGATGCCTTCCTTCGCTACTTTTTCTTCCAGTGCTTTAAGGCGCTGTTTAAAGCTGCCCAGGTCATGTCTCAGCCAGATGCTGCGAACACCGGTCGGGGAAACAAATATTCCCTGTTTTCTCAGCTCGTTACTAACTCTGACCTGACCATGCGCCGGAATCTCCAAAGCATATGCAACAACAGCATCCTCTACCGTCTTATCAACCCTGTTCTTTGGATTGGCTTTTCTCCGGCTCTTGTTCAACAGTGCGTCAACACCGCCTTCATCAACTGCCTGCTTATAGCGATAGAATGTGTCGCGGGAGAGTCCCATAACCTGACAGGCCTTGGAAACATTGCCCAACTCCTCTGCCAGATTCAGCAGTCCAACCTTGTGTTTGATGATTTGTTCATTAGTATGGTACATGAGGGTTACCTCTTATGGTTTTGATGGTTTGGTTCGCACCTCCATCTAAACCGGTAACCCTCATTTTTTCAAGCAAGGTGTCAGATCAAGTCTGAACTACTAAACATTAGAGATGATTCGAGTACTGATGTCCAACATCGCCGAATGCCGTATTGTCTCGGTCCATCATGCTTACTGCACGCCTAAGATCAACGGGATCGCGAATTGCAGCGGTCGCCCAGAGCCCTTTCGCATAGTCGGTTACAAATTCATGTTGCTTTGAACTTACCGAGTCCACGATTCGGCCACCCTGTAGGACGAGAACTTCATCACAGATCCGATCAATTACGCCAAGGTCATGACTTGCGATCAATAAACCTAGGTGTGCCTTTGCTTTTAATAGAAATGCAATCATTATTTCGCGGGCATCAGCATCAAGTCCTGTTAGTGGCTCATCAAGCAGCAGAACCTCCAATTCAGGGAAACCCCAGATCGACCGCGCAAGAGCCAAACGCTGTTTCTGACCGAAGCTGAGTTCTCCCGCAGTCCTCCCCAAGCAACTTCCCGGCAGACAGATCTCGTCCAACAGTTCTTTCATGGCCACTCGGGAAGGTTTCGGATAATCGTGCAGACGAGCGGGCTCAACTAGAATCTGTTCAACGGTAAAGTGTGGATTCAAAGCCTGGGATGCATCCTGAAATCCCGCTTGCCAGTGGCGCCGCATACGACGCAAAGCTTTACCCCTCCACCGGTCGAGTTCCTTGCCTCCTAGCCGGATTCGTCCGGTTTCGACTTCGATGAGTCCTGCCAGCGCGGTGACCAGAGTGGTCTTCCCGGACCCAGTCTCTCCGATTAAGCCAATGCTCTCCCCACGTCTAAGTGTCAATCCAATTTCCTCTAGTGCAAAGGCTGGGCGATCTTCTCTTGCTTGATAATCCCTACCGCGTTCAACACCCAGCCCCTCTACTTCGAACACGGTTGGTGGGACGTCAACTGGTATAATGCCCGTGCACCCACCGAGCGGAGTGGCCCCCGGCTCATGATATTCAGAAATTAGCTCATCCTCCCAGTAGTCATCATTGGTTCTAATAACCACCCCTTGTCGGACCTGAAGAAACCTCTGGGCCAGCATCTGCGCCTCCAGCGTGTGATGGGTAACCACAAGCAGAGCCGCTCCCGAAGCATCGCAATAATCCAGAATTGCACGCAGGACCCATGCACGGGTGACGCTGTCCAATGCGGATGTCGGTTCA
>JBEVVS010000214.1:0-2563 GCA_040507005.1 Candidatus Thiodiazotropha sp. | reverse complement strand
TCTCAGATGCATCGGGGTTCAAATACGTAGCAGAGCTGTTGGCAGGTAACAAGGGTTGGGGGCTAGCCATGGTGCCCATTTTCTTGCTGCCTGTAAATTGAAACGGGATAAGCTATCAGCCACATAATTTGTTTTTCCAGCCACATGCTTACAACGAAAAACAATATTGAAATTCATTGTAGCCACAACCAATCGTCTGACAAGTTTCATCATAACGGGATCTTTCGATGACATCTTATTTACCACATACACCGTAGCTTCATTGTCTGACAGAAACAAGATCCTCTGATTGGCCATCTGCGCTCCCCAAATTTCAACAGCGAGAACAATTGGAAATAACTCTAAAATATTAATGTGAAAACTGGTAAATTCGGCCGGCCAATGATGCATAAACCACTTGTTACCAAACACCCCTGCAAAACCCTTCGTGGAAGCAGCATCCGTATAGAGACATAAATTATCAGAAGGAACCCAATCATCATTCAACAGCACATGCTTACCATTAAACCCAGACATAAACAATTCCCATGCAGCCAAATCTGCTTTGGCTTCCCTGTTTAACTTTATATAAAAATTTGGGTGGGAAACATTTATAGTTAGATCGAATAGTCTGCGCAGAAAGGCTCTACCTGGGACTACACACCCCGTGGCAAAGTTGAGCAAACCCAGAAGTGACTGAAGTTCTCTTAAGGTGACTTTCTTTCGTTTAGAGAAAACACTCAGTAAATTCTTGATTTTCAAAACTTTCTCCTCAGGTAATCTACTGACCATGTCGACAGAATCAACTTCAATACCATAGATCACCAATTTTGTAGTGGGCCAAACGGTTTTCTCCTGTTTTAGGGGTATGCCTATATCGGCACACAACGAAACAAACTTAGATAAATCTGCTGAACATTTATTTGAGTTAGGGGGGCCAATAAAGAAAAAGTCATCTAAAATATGGCTCATAGCGGCCCCAAACTTAATAGTCATGATCCATTGTAATGCAGAACTAAACCGTTCGAAACACTGACACGCAGCCGATAAACCCATAGGCAGCGCACAATCAATGTAATATTGAAGGCAGCCATTTCCATCAGGCCAAGTAAATCCCAAAAGGCATCTATCTGCCGCATTGATTGGAAGCAAACGAAATGCGTTAGAAATATCAGTCTTCGCCATCAAAGATTTCGCACCCTGTTGTCGTATAAGGGAGATAACCCTGTCAATATTATCATAAACAACCTGGCTATCTAGTTTATCAATACCCGAGTTAACAGATGCATTACGTGGGAATGATAAATCGTGAATCAATCTATAGGACCCTACTTCATGTTTAGGAACTATTGCCAATGGCGAACAAATCAACGGTTCACACGGAGGCACTCGGAAAGGCCCGCGAACTCTGCCAGCAAGAATTTCCTTATTAATCTTTTGTTTTACTATAGAGGGATTTCTTGTTGCAGAAATATGATTACGGGACACTCTGGAAACACGAGGGCCCTGAAATGGAATGCGAAAACCAAATGCAAAACCTTGATATAAAAAATCTCGTTCTATTGCATCATAGCCTGCTAAATAATAATAGAGTGTACTGGCTCTAACGGGGGTTGGCATTACCTCATCAATTGGATTTCCGAAATGGCTGAGTACGAGGGCTGATGGCGGGCACTACAGCAGGCGCATTGATGGGCGCGGTCTGCCCCTGACCTAGGCGATTAATTGGTGAAGAAATGTGGCCTTGAATGGCCGTTGAGCTAGCAGGCACAGAATCCTGGGGAACAGATGCACGATCCTGCTGATTCTTAAACGCAAAGCAGTTGATACGAGTGTGGTTTTTCTTCGAGCAGAAACTACAAACGTGATTAAAATAACATTGGCGTCTACTGCAACCTTTAGGACTGTTGTATTTAAAACAGACTCTCTTGTTACTAGCACTACTAGCATCAGATCCAGGGCGAGTGCTAGATCGAATGGCAGTACTGCTAGACAACGACATTAGCACGGCTTTATTCCACAGCTCAGAATGCATCTGTCCCCAAGGCAAATTCTGAGACTGCCTGTGAGATCTAAACGAGCGATCATAAAAATTGAAAGCTTGAGTACCACAAGAACGCTCCAAGTCACGAATCAAGCTTGTATATGCTAGCATTCCCGACGCTTGATTCGGAAATTTCTGCAAATAGACGTCCATGTAACAATGGAAAGCAGTAAGCCATGTATTAATAGAAAGATCAGAGCCTTGCATTTGTTTAGGTTGAACTTTGACTACAGTTGAGGGACCTTGATTTGTGATATTTACTGCAAAGTCCTGTTTAATTTCACCACGGACCTGAATCTGATATAACTGGGCCATCTCAACATATTTATTGTCCCAGATCTGTGATTTAATCTTGTCGGGCACAAGCGCACTCAGCGATGAACCGTATGTATGGCATTGTGATATTGGTAATACATTGGTATTATTGGGCGTACCATTTAAAAGTTGCTCAATCATCTGTTCTGAAGAATCCGCCGACTCGGCACTTTGCTCTGACGCAGCTGGTGATAATACTGATTGGCCAACATGCTGATCCATGTT
>JBEVVS010000248.1:0-2572 GCA_040507005.1 Candidatus Thiodiazotropha sp. | reverse complement strand
ATCTTGCTACCTTCCGAATTACGGAACAACAACTTCATGGCACTCTGGTCCTTTGGAGAAGGACGCATATACGTATAGTAAAACTCCAACCAGCTCCATTCTTCTTTCATGGGGATAGGGATAAAGGCCAACTCATGACTACCTGTCTTATGATCTGAAGTAACCAAAAATCTACAAGGTCCGACGGCTTGCAACCCTCCATAGGTTGTTGACGGCTCAGATGCTTTCGCTCTCTTATAGCACATCTTATCCATCCCTGTCACAGCACCTGGTCTCTGACCCCACTTAATAGCCTGACACATCCAGAAAACATTCACAACTCTAAGATCAGAATCGCTCACTCTCTTCTTCTTGTCCTTCATACATTCCTTAAATATTCCCCTAACTACATCTTTCAAAGTCGTGTCCACCTGCTTGGTGAACGCCTTCAGTTGCTCCAAACTGTCATCCTGTTGAAGGGCCATCTTGGCTGCCTTCTGCATCCTTTCTTTCCCCTTCACCACACTCGCTCTCGCTTTCTGTACCTCAGCCTCTTCCTTGACATCGTCAAGAACACTCATAAGGTGGCCATGGGTCTGCTTATACTTAGATTTACCAACTGCCTTAATAAAACCAGTAATAGTCTGAAAGTACTTGTGTCTAGTCTCACCTCTGACCTTACAATCTACGAACAACTGGGCCAGCCCTTGCAGTTTCTCTACACTTGCTAAATCAGAGAGTGTGAACTTAAATGGATCTTTATCCTTGGAAAACCAACCCAACAATCTAGCCATATTGTTTGTCATATTATTCTTATGCCTATCTGACTGCTGAACAAAGGACCTGTAATACATCAAGAGATACTCGTTAGTTTCCCTCAACTGTTTCCTCACATGGTTCTCACATCCTACCCCTCGCTCTTGCAGCATCCTCATCACTACCTTAGGGTCAGTCCCATCTTCTCCATCATCATCCTTATCACTGTCTCTGCCATGATCATCCTCTTGACCGCTCAGACTTTTCTCAAGAGAATCCTCATGAGATTTCTCTTGAGGAACTTCCTCGCGGTCAGAGACATCATGCTTCGACCTAGCCACACGCTTTTTAGGCGTTGCAGGAATCACATCTTCAGGGTCGCTGTCGGTGACAACCGGTGCTCTACGCTTGACAGAGCGAGAGCGGGGTCTACTACCTATAGGGGGACTATGGTCTAATACCACTCTTTCTAAAACCACTTTGCAAGGTGAAACAACTGGCCAAGGTGAAGCAATCGGTGAAACTACTGGGGACTCAACTAAATCCTGAACTGGGGAAGAAGTCCTAACCGGTGAAGACTCTCGTGGGGTGGGGGAAGATCCTCGTGGGCTGGGGCAACCATCTGGACGAGGTAAATCGTCAGAAACATCAATTGTCGTACAGAACATATGACCTATCTCAGTAATGGCAACAAGATGGCAAATAAAAGTAAAGTTCTGGTCCTCGCTTCGGAGCATGCCTGGGGTATGCTGTAACAGTACGCTGTCAAGATTAACATTGTACTGCTCAAACACATGGTCAACAAACGAGTCGCACCATTGAACATACTTAGTCCTATGCGCTAAACAAGACCTCTTACCCTTGCCATAATTAGTGACGATCCACTCCGCAACTTTTCTAACTACCGACCAATCAATCTCATTGATATATCTAAAAAAATCCTCACGAAAGTCCTCCTCATCATCTGGCAAAATGAAAATAAAGCTGTCTCCCTTGCTGCACTTCTGCAGAACCTGGGATCTGAGGTCCTTAAAACCAAGAGAGTCTCTAGAAACAGATGTCAAAGACTGCTGAGAGCTAGTGTCTGAGTCAACCGTGGACGTGGAAGGCACGGCGACGTCAGGAGCCGACACCAAAGGGGTGGTTGCACACCCGGCATCCTCCTGGGCAGATGACATAGATTGATCACCCCCATCAGTGGAGGAACGGGCGGCTGGGGCAGGTCCACTCTCCTGATGCGAACTAGATCCCCTCTCGGCAGATGGCAAAGACCCATCTGCCGTTATATTCGGGGACTCAGCTCGGGGCTGAGGAGAATCAGAGGGTGATTCAGACCTACCTCTACCGAAAGTCTCATTTGCAGGACGAGTCCTGCGAAAGGCATTGGAACGCACTAAGGCACGACCGGGTCTACGTCCGGTCGGCGCTACAACCTCATCCCCCTCGTTGGATTTGTCTCCCAAATCCCTTAAAGAAGGCTCGGAGTCAGTACTCCTGCGGGACACAAGTCGTCCCTCACGGGGAGAGGGCACCTGGGACTCCTGGGGCGTGGCCGATGACACAGTAATGGGAAAAGAACTCCTGTCAATGACCAAATTCAACCTAAGAAGATAAGCATCAAACTTCTCTTCTGTGTCCAAAGTAGATCGGCACTCGGGGCCGTCTTGCACATGGGCAAAGCCTATGCTGCTACAGTACACCGAAATACCAAGTTTCCTATATGCCTCAGCTACTATCACCCACTGATCACCATAAAGGCGTTTCAGATCCCTCACATCACAATGAACAAGCCCTACCTTAGCTTGTCTCTCCTTCTCCGATGCCACCATTCTGTCCA
>JBEVVS010000249.1:0-2616 GCA_040507005.1 Candidatus Thiodiazotropha sp. | reverse complement strand
AACTTCAGTGCTTAAAGCTGAATTTTGCGAACAACTGTGGCGACTTCTCTCCGACGAAACAGAGAACATCTATGGTAATACTTAGCCTTTAAGGCCAAAGAGGAAGTCAGTAGGATCTGTATTGATTGGAAAACTGATTGACACGTATGTTAAAGAGAAAGTGCATTTCTTAGTAGAAGTCAGGTCGGTGAAAAGTATGGACTGTAATGCAAAACTAATGTCGGACGAAACCTCCCCGTATTGTTATCATGAGTCATGTGGTGACAAAATCCAGGATATGAATCTGAAAGCTTTCCTGTGCGTTTGCCATGAGGCTAGATCTAGTCTAGATAAAGCGTACAAACTTTGTAGAACAAGAGCAACGGAATTCTTGGGATTTATGATATCCGACTTAGACAGGGAGTACAACCCTGAACAATACCACGCAGTCCCAATTGCATACGCCTTAAAAGGTTACAGCTTGCCAATAGATATTCTTCGTAAAATGATAGAACATGTACTACTAGAATGTCAGCAAAAAGATCTCTACACGCCTGTTTGTTGCTTTGATGGGCAATGGTGTCGAATGGCTGTCAGGGATAGAAACAACAAACCCCTTACTATTCTCCAGCTACAGAAAGACACATACTCAGAAGTTCGAAATATGAGCAAAGGGGTCCTCATAAACACACTCTGTGAAATGAATGTTGTAAAGATGTCAGAAGACCAAACAATAGAGGATGTTGTTGATCTGGAAATCAACGGTCAAGCAATCACAGTAGGGGGTGTTAAAGGAGGAGAAAGGTTAGTGCAGTCTGCTTATCTGACACAGATGATTCGAAAACGTGAAATAGCAGCCAGTAAGGTGAAAAATACCAAAACTAATGGGAATCCTGATAAAACGGACGAAATATTGAGTTCTTTGGAAGGAGATATTGTAAACGATTTGGAAGAAAATGTTTTAGACACAGTGGCTTCTGTTTCTTTGTTCACACAGCACAATGATGTATCAGATATAAGTCCCGAGGATATATTTCCTGAACTAGAGGATAATGCAGAAACTATTATGAATGATGAAAATCTCATAGAAATACTTCAGTCTGTAGATGAAGGAATTGCAAGCAAACAATCTGATAACCCAGGAATGGGTGAAAATCTTGAGCGTGAGACTGATAAACCAAAGAATCGTCTGCTAGAAAATGAAGACTTACAAAACATGCTTTCTCACTTGACTTCTAGTGACGTAAATCGTAACAATAAATGGAACATAAGTTTTGAGAATTATTGTTGTAAATTAGTTTCAGGCAAGGAAATCGATAAAAACTTTACAAAAGCTGAACTGATTTCCATGTTACAACCTGTCATAGGGAAGATAAAGGCCAACGGATACAAATGTAACGTGTCATCTCCAAAATATACAATAGTTAATTTACTGTCTACCATTTTAGGAGATGGTTCAGAAGTGCACCAAACAAAATGTGTGAGGAAACGGTGGAATCCCCTTTCACTTCGTAACCTTGCCAAGAAAACCATTCAGCAGATTCCAAAAGAGATATTAAACTGCATCTATGCTGAACATATTTTCCCGAAGAAGCTACTGGCATGGAATAGTCATTCGCCGTTCGGTAAATGCATTGAAATAACTGAATAGATATTGATTGTCAGTCTCGACAATGTACTCGCAACCAGAATTTAATGACCGACTTGGAAACTATTTATTTGTGATACTAGATGCTTATCATCAATTATGCGGATTGCGTAGGGCTGTTTGTAGTTCTGGGATGAAAGCTGCTGGAATAAGTAACAAGCCATTTCTCTCCGTTGCCGAATCTAGTGAAGTAAATGGCTGTGGTTTAAACATTGCTCTTGTACGTGACCTTGTTGATAAGCAGAGTGTGGCGTATGCAGTTCAAACGTTCACTGAAACTGTGGAAAATGCTCTCAAAGACATTGGCGGAATAAATGAAGCAAAATTGTGCAGTATTATCAGAAACTGGTACCGCGCCGAAGACGAACAGGGTATTTCAGCGCATGAAAGATGTATTGCCAGGCTTGCATTACGAGAATGGCTCCTTGACGGTGTCAATTTCTCCAAGTTTCCTCCCAGTGGTGCTTTTGTCAAAGACATACCAGTTGTCCTTTATGAAGGTCTGCTTATAGGAATAGAACGACGCTTTCAGCTATATCCATTTACAAAGTCGGGAACCTATAATGTTCGCTCAATAGGGAGTTTGGACATTGAAAACTTCTTTGGAAGTTTTCAAGACCTAGATCGACGCGGTACCGGTGTCTTAAGACCAGACGACATTCCGGCAGCTATTGGGGTTGCCGTTGAGCTTTTGGAAACAAGAATGAATCCGAACAGGTTAGTACGAAAGGACTATAGCGACTTCAAACTTTTCACTTCTCATTTTCAATTTATTACTTCCTACTTCTCAGTTCTCACTTTTGAATCTATGAAATCATAGCATAAATGTAAAATAAGAAATTAGAAAAGAAACAGGAATTGCCAAGTCTAAATTGTGAACTAGGAAGTGAGAAGTCGGAACTGAGAAGTAAAAACTGATAAGTAAGAGGCAAGAAGTACGCAGTACTAACTTCAGACTAATTTGCCATTTCTTACTTATCAATTCTCAG
>JBEVVS010000004.1:0-2631 GCA_040507005.1 Candidatus Thiodiazotropha sp. | reverse complement strand
AGGGTTTGCTGAATCTAAATCCCACTACAGATCATGGATGAAGGACTACCAAAAGGTTTTGCAGTTCATGGATAAGCCAACCTGGCGCATGGATCTGCATATCGTACGTAAAACCATCGCCCCCCTGTTGGAGCGGATGCGGCAACGCTTTTCCCATATCGACCTTGCCCTCGACACCCAGTCGGCTGAAGGTATCACTCAGCTCACGACAACGGCAAAACGGCTGTCTATATCGATTCTGGGGATGGCGATGTTGGGTTTGTTGATGCTGTATCTAGCTTTTCAGTTCGTCAAGCGCAATCTGTTATTGCCTATTGGACAGACCGTGGCGGCATTGAAGCAGGAAGCCAGCGGGGGGTTGGAATCGAATCTGTCACCAATGGGTGGATTGAGGGAGATACAGGATTTGGTAGATGCCTTTAGCGATATGCGCAAACAGGTGCATAATCGCCAACGTCATCTCGACCATGTGGCACATCACGATGCGCTGACCCAACTGCCTAACCGGGTACTGTTTCACGATCGACTGGAACATGCATTGGCGATTGCCCTCAGGGGGGACGGTCTGATAGGACTGATGTTTCTCGATCTGGACCGTTTTAAACAAGTCAATGACAGTCTCGGGCACCTGGCCGGGGATGAGCTGTTAAAACAAATCGCAGAACGTCTGACAGCCCTGGTACGAAGCTCTGATACCGTGGCAAGGTTGAGCGGCGACGAATTTGCGATCTTGATCGAGGGGGTATCGAGTCGTGAAGACATGGTGCCTCTGGCAGAAAAGATATTGCATGCGGTTGAGCAGCCTGTTGTTGTGGCAGGGCAGGAACTGCGCATCTCTACATCCATAGGGATAGCGATGGCGCCTTTCGATGATGTCTCCGCCGACTATCTTATTCGTGATGCCGATACCGCCATGTATGAGGCCAAACGGCATGGACGCGCTGCCTATCGCTTCTTTAACGATGAAATGACACAGCGTGCAGCCAAGGGGCTGAAACTGGAGCATGAGGTTCGCCGAGCTGTAGAGGCGGGACAGTTCCGTTACCATTTCCAACCCATCCTTGAGTCGGAGAGCGGCAGGCTTTTATGTTACGAGGCACTGCTTCGATGGCACCATCCCGAGCGTGGCATCCTTGCCCCGGATCACTTCTTATCGGTACTCGATGATACCGGGCTCATCACAACGCTCTTCGAACCGCTTTTAGAAGAAGCGATTCTCTTTCAGGCGGAACAGGATAGCGTGGGGCAGAAGGTGAGTATCTCCATCAACCTCTCCGCCAGGCTGCTGAACGATCCGGTTTTTTGCCGTAATCTGCTGGAAAAACTGGTTGCTGGAAATATAGCGCCTCGCAGTCTGATCCTGGAGATCACCGAAGATACGCTCACCCAGGAACTGGCTGAAGCAGACCAGTTTCTGCACCAGGCAAAGTTGCTGGGCGTCAGGATTGCATTGGATGATTTCGGTACCGGTCAGGCCTCTCTAAGCCACTTGCGACAGTTTCCATTTGACCTGCTCAAGATTGACCGGGAGTTTATCCACGGCGTTGTCGCGGACAGTAACGATGCCAGCCTGGTGCGGGCGATGATACAGTTGGCCCACGCCTTCAACATAGCGGTCATTGCGGAAGGGGTCGAGAATGAGAGCCAGCTTGGCTTTCTGCAGCAACAGGATTGCGATTATATACAGGGATACCTGCTCGGTATGCCCAGGCATAGGCTGCAACCCTCGGAGTCGCCTCAAGCAGCGCTATTGTTTGAAACCTAGGCGATCTCAACTGCTATCCGTTATCACTGGGTAGGCAGGGCCTTGACACGGCTGATAAAGTGCCGTAGATTTCGCGCTCCACTTTGCATGCGGCATCCGACGCTGGATTCCCGGCAGAGTCCTGTCCCCATCGTCTAGAGGCCTAGGACACTGGCCTTTCACGCCGGTAACAGGGGTTCGACTCCCCTTGGGGACGCCATCTTCCGTGCTGGCGGTTACTTCGATTTCTCCAGCATGCCGTCGATGATGCTCTCGCACTCGAGCCAATCCTCCACATCATGTCCCGGCTCAAAGTTGCGTTGCTCAGCACGATAGAAGGCCATGGTTGCGATCATCTCGTAACGCTCCCTGGGGCTGATAGCTGGGCTGGCGCTGCGCTTTTTGGTGGTTTTCTTGGCGGCGGTCTTTTTCGCGACGACCTTTTTCTTTGCTGCCTTTTTCTTGCTTACCTTGGCCTTCTTCTTCGTTGCGGTGCTCTTTTCCTCTTTACTGGCCACGTTCTTGCTCCCCATTGGTCGAATAATAAATTGTAGTTTAATAAGTGTGCGTGACAGTCTCGCTACAGCTGTTTTATATGCGATTCACTATTGGGTTGTCTAGCAGTTTTTAGGTGATAACGCTGGGTTTTGTGCGCCCCGTTCTTTGTTCAATTTCGGCCAGGTTTTGGGCGATATCCACCAGGGCGGTCATCACCGACTCGGTGGACTGCATTTGTTTGGACGGGTCCTCCTCATAGGCCTCCAGATAGACCCTCAGGGTTGCCCCCTCAGTGCCGGTTCCGGAGAGGCGAAAGACAATTCTCGAACCGTCGGCGAAACCCACCCGAACACCCTGGAGTTCCGAACGGCTGCCGTCCACGGGGTCGG
>JBEVVS010000121.1:0-2652 GCA_040507005.1 Candidatus Thiodiazotropha sp. | reverse complement strand
GATGCCTAACGTACGCGTCAAAGAGAACGAACCTTTTGAAGTCGCCATGCGCCGTTTCAAACGCTCCTGTGAGAAGGCTGGAGTACTTGCTGAAGTCCGCCGCCGTGAATTCTATGAAAAGCCCACATGGGAACGCAAACGCAAAGCGGCCGCTGCCGTCAAGCGCAACCTGAAGAAGGTCTCCCGCGAAAGCCGCCGTTTCGAACGCCAGTATTGATCATCCCTCCCTGCAGGGCAGGAGTCAGCCCGGATGCTTAAACAACAGATCCTAGATGACGTCAAAGCCGCCATGAAGGCGAAAGAGAAGGCGCGTCTGGGAACCTTGCGCCTGATCACCGCCGCGATCAAGCAGCGCGAGGTGGATGAACGCACGGAGCTGGACGACACCCAGGTACTGGGTATTCTGGAAAAGATGATCAAACAGCGGCGCGACTCCATCAAACAGTATGAGAGTGCCGGCCGTCAGGAGCTGGCGGAGCAGGAAAAGAGTGAGATCGTCATCATCGAGACCTATATGCCAGCGGGTCTCAGCGATGAAGAGGTCACGGCCATGATCGAGCATGCCATCAGCGAGTCAAATGCCTCAGGCATGCAGGACATGGGTAAAGTCATGGGTCTGCTGAAACCCCAGATGCAGGGCCGGGCCGACATGGGCAAGGTCAGTGGTCTGGTCAAACAAAAACTGGCCGGCTGACTCACAACTGTTCATTTTCAGCTATTCTTGCCCCCATGGCCGACCCCCTTAGGCCGGTAGGAAGCGATGGCCGGTAAGATTCCCGCACAATTTATTGATGACCTGCTGAATCGGATCGACGTGGTCGATGTGATCAACCGGCGCATCCCCCTTAAAAAAGCAGGCCGGGATTTCCAGGCCCGCTGCCCCTTCCACGACGAGAAGACCCCCTCATTCACCGTCAGCCCGCAAAAGCAGTTTTACCACTGCTTCGGCTGTGGCGCCCATGGCTCAGCCATCGGCTTTCTCATGGAGTACGACAACCTGGGCTTCGTCGAGGCGGTGGAAGAGTTGGCCCACTTCGCGGGTCTCGAGGTACCCCGTGAGGCGGGCGGCGACCAAGGCCCCGACCTGAACCCGCTGTATAACATGATGGAGGAGACGGCCCGTTTCTATCGTCTGCAACTCAAAAACCACCCGCAAGCCCAACAGGCGATTGACTATCTGAAGGGGCGCGGCTTAAGCGGCGAGATCGCAGCCACCTATGGCATTGGTTATGCGCCGCCCGGTTGGGATAATCTGCTCTCGGCCATGGGCAAGGATAAATCGGCCATTGCCAGATTGTTGCAATGCGGCTTGACCCAGGAGGGCGAAGGCAAAGGTTATGACCGTTTCCGCAATCGCATCATCTTCCCTATCCGGGACCGCCGCGGGCGCACGATAGGCTTCGGCGGCCGCAGCATCGGAGAGGAAAAGCCGAAATACCTCAATTCCCCTGAAACCCTCCTGTTTCATAAAGGAAGGGAACTCTACGGCCTCTACGAAGTGCGTAAGGCGAGCACCAAGATTGCCAGACTGCTGGTGGTCGAGGGCTACATGGATGTGGTGGCACTGGCCCAGCACGGTATTCTCAACGCCGTCGCCACACTCGGTACAGCCACCACCCAGGACCATCTGGAGCTGATCTTTCGCACCTGTCAGGAGGTCGTGTTCTGCTTTGACGGGGATCGCGCCGGGGAAGATGCCGGCTGGAAAGCACTCTTGACCAGCCTGCCCCTGATGCGCGACGGACGTGAGGTCAAATTCCTCTTTCTGCCCCAGGGGGAGGATCCAGACACCCAAATTCGCAAAGAGGGCCCGGATGCCTTCAGCAAGCGTATCGAGCAGGCGCAACCCCTCTCTAAATTTCTCTTCCAACACCTCACCGACCAGGTCCAGATGGAGAGTATCGATGGCCGTGCAAAGCTTGCTCAACTCGCATCCCCCCTGCTGGAAAAGCTCCCATCAGGAGTGTTTCGCCGCATGATGTTTCAGCATCTTGAGGAGTTGGTGGGGCTCAAGGGCGGCCACCTCGACAAAGGCGGCCGGCAAAACAGCCCGGCAGTTCACCGCCAGGATATGGGCCAGACGAATAAACAACAGCGTCCGACCCCGATTCGTATGGCTATTGCATTATTACTCGACAGCCCTCATCTATTCAGCATCGCGGACAGCGTTGAAAATGAATGGCAAAAGTGGGACGCACCAGGCATAAGCATACTTATACAGTTACTTGAAATAATCCGCACCCAACCTACGCTTAACAAAGCAGCCTTATTGGAACGCTGGAGAGATACGGAGCACTTCAATCACCTTAATAAACTGGCCAACTACCGGTTTGACCTACCGGACATGGATCAGGAGACCGAATTGCGTGACGCACTCCTCAAATTGAATGAACAGTATCGGAAAAACTCTAGGCCGCAACCGGGGAATCTACGTCCCAGTGAACTGTCTGATGACCTGCTCAATGAGCTGAAACGCCGCTATCCGGGAACCCTCAGCCAAGATGAGCAATAGCAACAAGGGTCTTCAGAAAAAGGTCCGTAACTAGCATAACTATATGAAAGTGTGCTAATATGGTGAGTTCAGTCTCAGCGTTGTACACCTCGTCTGACTACAAGGTAAAAGATGAACCAGGAACAGCAGCAATCTCAACT
>JBEVVS010000133.1:614-2702 GCA_040507005.1 Candidatus Thiodiazotropha sp. | reverse complement strand
GTTTTAATACAATCCACTTTGAATTTGCTCAATATTTCAAGCATTTGAAGCTTTCTTTGGGGTAAGGGGAGAGCCCTCTCGAGCCTGCTAAGATTCAAATAGTCTATGAAACGATTATTCATCAACAAACAAATACACGTAACATATGTTATCACCACAACAATTTCTTCATTTGTCAGCGTTTTCTCTGGAATTTTTTCCAGACAAGGTCTGATCCATGGGAAAACGTCATTTTCATAAGCAGAAGAATGACATAGTTTTCGCTGTTCTAGTTGTGTTAGGACTTGCACATGAAAGCTCCCAGCTAACCGCTCAAAATTACTACCACTGTCTTCAATGTCACTTAATACCCAATAACCATATGTGTATCTCCAGTTTAAACCTTCGCTTCTGGAAGAATCGTAATTTCTTACTGCTGGAAAGTAGCCAAGTTTTAAAGTTTGTATCCCCTGATGCATTGCATTTTCCAGTTTTGAATTGTTATTAAAAAGCCGTTGCAATGACTTGAAAACCATTGGCCACTTACACTTCTGTGCATTTATAAATGTACTTGAAAGTGTCCTTATAGTAATACCGCCTACAATTCTTTTCTGACTATTCCCAGTGCTTGCCTTCAGGGAAAGCATGAAGTCTTCAAAGCGCATAAAAACAGAACCATTTTCATGTAAATCTTTCAACAAACAGAAGATAATACGCTTGCCTATTGAATCAGCACTTGCATTCAGAAGGTCGGATATACCAAATAATCGTGTTACTTGTGTTTGAATCTTTGGATTACTTGCAAAAATGTTCAAAGGTGGTGTTGTCAATTCACTCGAGCAGCAACTAAAACAATTTTCAAGGCAAATTAATCCCATCTGATCCGTTCGACTGCGGGTGGGATAGTCAAGTCCGGGTCCAAGGTTTACTGCATATATCCTGGAACTACCGCAGAATGGATGACCCCATAAAAGCTTTTCAGCGGCAAGCTCATACTGGTAAGCTTGCCAGACAGCCCAGCTATCTCCAGTACCTTTCTTTGTTTCGAAGATCTCTTTTAAATTTGAATGTAGATGCATTCCTATCTCGCGTAAGCAGTCTAGAACACGCACATTGTAAATCTTGCTGAATGGCGCAATTATAGCATGATTTTGAAACATTTTATAAAGTCTGTCTCTGTTCACCAAATCCTCCGCACGAATACTTGTCCAGACTGACGGAAGACATACTACAAACTCTAGACGACAATTACCATTTCGAACCTGATAAAAGTTACTTCTCAACTCAGAGAGATATTCATTTGCGTCCTTTAAAAGCTTCTGTTGACTGTGTACGGGTAAAATGCCTTCTAACATGATAACGGATCCCGTAATTGGGTGATATGCTGTTTTGGGCCGACGATGAGGCATATCAGAGTACAACTGAATAAATCTTACATTTTCTGGAAATAGGGCCACTGATCGAAGTAGACCACTTACGTCTAATAATCGTTTATCTAAGTTCGACTGAAAATTTACGCATTCAAAAAAGGAAAAGGCCGAAGTTAAACGACCACGTTCACCAATTACTTCATTTACTCCACTGCGACACCAGAAAAGATCATGGAAATATGAGCTAACACAAATTCCAGAATGAATACAAATATCTTCTACTGAATTTATATCCAATATGGGCAACTCAATTTTGCCTCGACATTTCTCACCAAATCTAAAGGAGAAAATTACAGGGTAAAATGTGGATTCTACAAAGTCAGTGGTTTGAAGCGCAATTTGAAAAGCGTTTAGAATCGTTCTCCTGTCGCTTGGCAGTACAAATAACTTTTGCATATTGAAAATATTGTTCTTGGCAAGCGTTTCAGGTGCTCTATTTGTTTCTACAAGGACCTTTAGCTCTTTCTGGAAAAGGATTCTCAAACGAGAAATATTGCTCCAAACTAATCGCCGGATGATTTGACTGGAAAATGCGGTATTGCAGTTTGTTCTTGGTATGAATCCAAGCCAAGTTTCCCAACCTCCATAATAGATTAACTGGCAACCTACACTGTGCCTAAATGCATCTAAACCTCTCTCTGTGTATTCTTGTAGTTTTATGTGCTTCCTTAAAAGTTGG
>JBEVVS010000133.1:0-604 GCA_040507005.1 Candidatus Thiodiazotropha sp. | reverse complement strand
GCTTCAAGTCATTCTCACCTCTTGATGCCAAATCAAGATGTGTATAATCCAAGGAGAGGCCACTACCTATTTCTTTCCAGAGGATCGTAACTCCGTCAATATCGAATTCAAAGTTTAGATCTTCTGGATCTTCTACGCTTGTGCCTCGAACACTTATATAGTCCTCTCGATGTAAGAAAGAATCTATATTATCCACAGATTCCCAAACTTGCTCGAAGTTAATGCTATTTTCAAATGATGTTTCGATTAAAATGTCATCTTCTTCTACAGACATGACTGTATCAGGGTTGCAGTGACCGATGATTTGAGAGGTCCTTGTATATTCAGCAAATCCAAAAGCAAACTGTATCATGTAGACCATGTACACGAGAAAATGCTTCATTTTCAGTCACCTGAAAAGAAAGACAAAATTATGCATCACGCTTACATGTCCATGTAGTATTGAACCCTTTAGAGCCAGTTTTAAATAAGATATTAAGGGGGTACAATATTATTAATCATTTTCATATAATAAGTCTGAAACATAGATTGTCGGTACTCATATGCAAAGAACGTGTACCCACAATCTACAGGGTGTCTCAAAAAAAACGTGGACCTTTCTTGA
>JBEVVS010000064.1:1779-2732 GCA_040507005.1 Candidatus Thiodiazotropha sp. | reverse complement strand
AAAGCAACTTCCGAATGTTTAAAGTCAAAGAAGTTCATAATACTTGTGGCATTTGTGACTGAAGCAAATATGTGTGTACTTTTAATTTTTTTGTTTTTTAAAATCTCTTAAAAACAATCGAGTTGGCTGTATTTTGTCCCAGTCAGTCGGGAAACCTGTAACACACCATTTTTTTTAAGCATCAGATCCTACATACCTAATAATAGTAATCCCTAACATCAGAGCCAAAGATCGACAAACATGATTAAACCCTCAACAGGGGAAAAATGAGAACCTGTTATGAGCAGCATCACACATAAAGCCTTTAAATGGTCCTTAGTGTACCTCTGAGCATAGTCGCAAAATAGCTTAATGCACTATTTAATTACTAGGGCCAGTTATACTGCTGTTTGTCTATGGCTTCCTTTATAGCTGTATAACACGTTTATGCACTTGGTGAGACTGCGCAGGCTATCCACACAGGCTTGCCTGAGCACTGTTTGCACATATGCTAAGGTCCCTTTATGTGTGATGGAGCTCATATTTATGTATATATGAAGAGCCCCTCAACACAAATGTTGGACGGACGCTCAGCGCTCGTTACTGCTGCATGGATACGTTCGCTGAAATAAGGGGGTCAACGTCGATGGGAATTGAAATACTACTACCCCTCAACACAATTGTACGTGTTTGTATCACTTGCATTATAAAACTTTCTTGAACTCCGGTTAGATTTAAACTACAATATCCTGTAATCTGGTTACATATTTTCCTTAGATTACAATGCTGTCAATGGTGGGAGGACTTACCTTGAGGGATAATGTGAAGAGGATAATGCTAAGGTACTACAATCCAATATTGGTCATGCACTGAATTGGTAGCTGTTAGATGTAGATAATTTGTTAAAAGAAAGTAAAATTACCAAACGGACCGGAAGTGTTACACGCCTTTTAGCGATTGGCTATCTATTTCTG
>JBEVVS010000064.1:0-1769 GCA_040507005.1 Candidatus Thiodiazotropha sp. | reverse complement strand
CTTACCTTGAGGGATAATGTGAAGAGGATAATGCTAAGGTAAATTCATAATTCATAATTAATTTTATCATATGACGTTGCGTCTGAGAGTGTAATAAGGCCATGTAATAAAAACCATAATACACGCAAATTACTTTGGTAACGTTATGTAATGTCGTCCATAACAAGGTTGCATTTACTACGGCAAAATTTTTACGTTTTCATGCCAAAAACGCAATTTCAGTGTGGTATTAGTGGCATATGATAAAGGGAGTGGTTATCTGCACGATCGTTTAAGGTTTTCTATAAGTCCATATCAGAGAATGTGACTAACACCTGCATCATTAATTTTCCATACAGCCATAGCTATAAACTCAGGTGAGCTTTGTGGCCCATGGGCCTCTGGCTATAAATATTATTTATTAGATACTTTGCATGAATAAATAAGATGACATTATGGAGAAAATCACATTTTATTATATGTTTTTGAACAATTACCGGCTTAGTTTTCCTATTACTCGGAAGAGCGCTTTGCCACCACTAGTATCCGAAGAAGAACGTGGAAGTACACAATGTAATTCCACGTAGAAGTGGGCGGTGGTGCAGTCATTCAAATATCGTGTTGTTACCCACTAAGTTTGCAAGTTAACGTGGCACCCTGTCATTCAAGTTTACCACGTGACTGAATGTAATAATGGTTCATGGCAGCCCCCGTGGCCGAGTTAAGGTCGCTGATCTTCAGCGCTCTTATGATTTGATCATCTCACCGTGTTTGAGCCCAGCTGGGGTCACAAGTGGGACATTCCTAGTTCTGCTTTCGAGTGGTCACATGATTTTTCCTAGGATACTCCTGTTTTTGCCCCACCTACTGATTGGTCTTTCTGGATATGAGTGAAATAATCTTGAAAAGGATGTAAACTGAATTTAAAAAAAAAAAAGGTTCATAAACAACATCCGGTTGCCTAGGGACTAAATACCAGTAAATAGGTTTACAAAAAGTTTTTCAAGCTAGAAATGTAAATATTGTGTTTAAAATACAGGCTGATGACAAATGGCGTCATGTCGAAATTAAACAGGAGGGGACAGAATAGAACAAAAGGCGATGATCTGAACCAAAGGAAGAAGAAAGCTTTTTCCAACTTCTCCCTCAGCACTTTAATACCTGGTAAGTTAATCAGTTTATTCAAACAATTTATGCTTACCATCTTTCATTGATTAATGCATAGTGTTGGAGGGCAGATTGTGAAATACTAATTCATGATGGCGAAGTCGGAGTGAATTCATATTTGCCTCTGCCTGACAACACCATGCATTAATCGTAGGTAAAATCAAGGTAAAACCAGAGGACCAATGGTCCTATAAACGCTCACCTGATATCTGGGCCTGGTATAACCACAAAACATACGGACCTAGTTAAAAATGGCTAAGCAAACCTTGACCTTGATTTTGATTACTAATAATAATATGAGCTTGAGTTGCCAATGCTTCATACCAAGTTTCGTCAACATCGGCAGAAAAATAGCCACATGATAGCTTGTACTGTTTCTCTATTTCCCTTAGAACTTAATTTTTATACATTGAATGGGGCTAGTGGAAAATTTAGTCGGGCTACTGAAGAAAAATCCTAATTTAAATCACTGCAAACCCCGCCTATAAAATCTTAAGAGAAAGAAGCACAGCACAAAATGACCTAAAAACCAAGACATAGCAATCGGTTAAGCATTACTTACGTCTATTCTGACATAACAGTGCTGAAGCGGAAGTTGTACAGACATTTGCCATCTGTACAGT
>JBEVVS010000176.1:0-2742 GCA_040507005.1 Candidatus Thiodiazotropha sp. | reverse complement strand
CAATACCGCCAGGGTGTTCTGAAACCAGGGCTCAAGCAGAAATTGGGCAACCGATGGATACTCGTTTCTGATACTGAGTGACAGCATCTTGACCCAGGGCGCACCCAATTTCGAAAGCTGGGTGAATACATATTTGAAGACCAGCCAGGTGACCCAAAGGGGGATAAGAGTGATTACGCCGCTGATGAGATAGCGCTGGATATGCAGCGGTCTCGATTTTGTCTCTTTCATGATAGCTTCAATATCGTTTGGGTACGTAGAGTGACGACGGCAACACCTGGCGTTCGTAATTGGGATTGAAGACACGATCCGGCAAGGTAATGGCGTCGTTGGGAATGTCCTTGTAAGGGATCTGATCCAGCAAGTGGTGGATGCAGTTCAAACGCGCACGCTTCTTGTCATTGCCCTCTACGATGAACCAGGGCGCCTCGGGGATGTTGGTGCGGGCAAGGGTCTCCTCCTTGGCCTTGGTATAGTCCTCCCAACGCACCCGGGACTGCAGATCCATGGGGCTCAGTTTCCACTGTTTAAGGGGATCGTGGACACGCATCAGAAAGCGCAACTGCTGCTCCTCGTCGGTGATGGAGAACCAGTATTTGATCAAGCGTATGCCCGACCTGACCAATGATCGTTCGAAATCGGGAACATCCTGGAAAAACTGCTCCACCTGCTCCTGGGTCGCGAACTCCATCACCCGCTCGACCCCTGAGCGATTGTACCAGGAGCGATCGAACAGGGTGATCTCCCCCGCGGACGGCAGATGGGCCGCGTATCGCTGGAAATACCATTGGCTCTTCTCCTTTTCCGTGGGCTTGCTCAAAGCCACAACGCGGCATACCCGGGGATTGAGCCTTTGGGTGATGCGCTTGATGACGCCGCCCTTGCCGGCCGCGTCCCGCCCCTCGAAGACAATGACGATCTTCTCTCCGGTATGTTCGACCCAATCCTGCAGCTTGATCAGTTCCGCCTGCAGAGTCAGCAGCGCCTTGAAATAGCTCCTCCGATCCAGGGTCGGCGGATGCATTTTTTTATAGATTCGGCGCAACTCCATGGATAGGGCCGGCTCTGACATCTCCAGTTCATAGTCTTCGTCCAAGGCATCTTCCAGCTCCGCACGGAGCCAATCCATGCCCTCAAACTGGTTGTCTCTATCTGTCATCTTGCTGCTCCGGTTTCAGGGAAATAGTAGATAAGGCAAAAATATCACGGCCACTCCCGGGGATTGTTACATCTTCATTGCATATCTTACCGCAGCTATTTGACCTACCGAAAACGGCGAGTTTTTCAGTCATCAAACTATGCACTAGACCCTATAGGCGGCCCCTGCAGTGAGGCGTGAAAATATCACACTCCATTTGGTGTTAGTACACATTGAGCCTGTCATACAACTGCAATACTGAATTCACTCTTATACAAGCTTGATCATATGTATTCGATAACCCTGGAGAGAGAAGATGATTATTGACCTTATTATCTGGCAGAGCATCTGTAAAAAGCAGATTAACGCTGCACCACAGAATCAAGGTTTGAGAAAACACAGTGCGGAGGAAGAGGGGGCATTCAAACGTTCCCTCGCCAGGCACCGTGGTCGTCACTACATTCGTTTCAGCTGATATAGGTTTGGAAGAAGAAATAGAGCGTCATACCGATCCCTGTAAGGATGACAAACACCCTTACATAGTCCTGAGGCAATTGGCGAGAGAGATGTGCGGCCACATAACCGCCGAATAAAGTACCCAGCATGACTATGACGCCTTGGAACCAGGCAATAGCCCCACTATAGACAAACAGGACTATGGCAATCAGGGAGATGGCCGATGAGAGGAGCAGCTTCAGACCGTTCATGCCGTTGATATCGCTGAAACCCGCCAAGGCCAGGTAGCTGAGAATTATGATTCCCAGGCCTGCATTGAAGAAACCGCCATAGAGAGAGACTCCAAACAGCAGTAACAGCAACAACCCTGCAGCAACCAGAGAAGCGTGCCGATGTAACGAGGCATAAGACTTCAGGGTGCGGTTCAACCAGCCACCAAAGACAAACAGTAGGGTCGCGAACAACAACAACCAGGGAATGGCCTCACGAAACAGCGCCTCTGGTGTCTGCAGCAACAGCAATGCACCCAGTGAACCACCAACCAGGCTGATAATGATCAGTCGCGGCAAGGCCTTTCGGTAGGCAGCCAGCTCCTTACGCAAGGCATATGCACCGCTCAAATAGCCGGCGCAGGAGGCGAAGGTGTTGGTGGCATTGGCGCTGATAGGGGGAACACCCACAAACAGCAGCGCAGGGAAGGTGATGAAGCTGCCACCCCCTGCAACCGAGTTGAGTACACCCCCAAAAAAACCGGCGGCGAAGAGGATTAGCAGTTGGTAAGCCATGAACATCCAGTATGCAGGATCTTTGTGATCGACTCTAACCCAATCCTAACCCAATGAATAGGTGAGTTGGCTCACTCTAGTATGAAGCAAATCAGTTATCTTTATTCATCATAACCACCGCCATGGCAGGGATGCTTCGCTGACATCCTCTTTCAACAGATGCTGTACCCTGCTCTTTTCATCGACCACGCTAGTAGATTTGTGCTGTCGATATAACATCATCCCTACTCCCTTCTGAGTGCTTCAACCGGCAGAAAACCCGCGGCCCGCTGTGCCGGATAGTAACCGGAGGCCAGACCCACAAATACCGACACCAGCAGACCAACCAGGATGCCGCTGCTGGTGGGTATCAGCGGAAACCCG
>JBEVVS010000183.1:0-2753 GCA_040507005.1 Candidatus Thiodiazotropha sp. | reverse complement strand
CGCCTCAGCCTGCAGATAACTGATCTGCCGATTGCCGTTCATCTGCTGCACCACCGTATAGGGCAGCAGAATACGGTTGTTGGCATCCTCGCCGCCTTCCGAACCGATACTGGCAAGCAGATCCCGGCTCTTATATTGCAGCACCCCGATTACCCGGTACTTTCTTCCACCGATGCGCAGAGACCGACCCACCGCATGCTCCGCTTGGGGATAGAGATCCTTGGCCACGGTCTCGCCGATCAATGCCACCGCCCTGCGCCCACTGATATCTTTTTTCCTGAATCCCCGCCCCTGCTTCACCCGATCGTTGTTGATACGGAGAAAGTCCGCATTCACACCCTTGATATCCGCATTGCTATAGCGATTGCCCCACTGGATGATGGCATCCTTCTCCATCAACAATACCGGACTGAGACGTCGCACCGAGGCACAGCAGTCGCCGTTCAGCACCGCCAGGTCCTGCTCCACCAGACCGGACCCCAGGCGCACTCGCCGGTTCGGGTCCTTGTCGTTGTAGTCGCGAAAGACCCAGACCGAACGCAGGCCGAAGGTCTCCAGCTCTTTCATAACGAAGGCCTTGCCGCCGCTGCTCACCGCGCTCACCGTCATCACCGCGGCGATACCGATGGCGATGCCCACCACGCTCAGCAGGGAGCGCAGACGGTTCTCCCGCAGCGCCCGCAGGGCCTCTTTGATCAACTCCATGGTGATGCGTAACTGTTTCACGCCGCTATCTCCCCATCGCGCAGACTCAGGATCCGATCGGCGGACTCCCCGACCACCGGATCATGGGTCACCATCAGCAGGGTATGGCCTTCGGCGTGCAGACTCTTGAACAGGGACATCACCTGGGCACTGTTGCGACTGTCCAGGGCACCGGTGGGCTCATCCGCGATCAACAGGGAGGGCCGGTTGACCAGGGCCCGGGCGATCGCCACCCGCTGCTGCTGACCGCCGGAGAGCTGGCTGGGCAGATGGGAGGAGCGATCCGCCATCCCCACATGCTCCAAGGCAGCCAAGGCGCGCTTTTGTCTGTCCGAACCAGTGACCCCTTGGTAGAGAAGCGGCAGGGCCACATTCTCCAAGGCGGTGCGGGTGGGAACCAGGTTGATGGATTGAAAGATGAAACCGATGTAACGGGCCCTGAGTCGGGCCAGCCGATGGGGTATGGCATTGTCCACCGTCTCACCGCTGAGCAGGTAGTGGCCCCGATCCGCCACATCGAGACAGCCGATGATATTGAGCAGGGTACTCTTGCCCGAACCCGAAGGTCCCATGATGGCGACAAACTCGCCGCGATCGACCCGCAAGGCCACATCGCGAATCACCGTCAGTTCCACCCCGGCCCGCCAGTAGGATTTGTAGAGGCCTTCGATGGCGATCATGGCGCAATCTCCCCATTTACCCGCAAGCCCTGATCGAGGCGCTCACCATCCAGACGCACCACCCTCATACCCTCTTCAAGACCCTCCCTGATCTCCACATGGGTATCACCCTCAAGACCGGTCTCGATGGATTGATACTGCACCCGACCCCCTTCGATCAACGCCACCTCGACGCCCTCGTCCCCCTCCTGCAGGGCAGCGAAGGGCAACCTCAATACCCCGTCCCGGCGCTCCACGGCGATCTCCAGATCCACCTGCTGACCCAGCAGCAATGGTGGTGGCTCCTCGCCCAGGCCGAGCCGCACGGGAAAGGTATTGAGATGTTTGTCCTTCTCCCGTTCCACGCTGGGGCCGATCCAGCTGATGCTGGAGTTCCACTCCCGGTCGGGAAAGGCGTCGCAACGGATCACCACCGCTTGTCCCTTCTGCACCAGTCCGCTGTCCACCGCATCCACATGGGCCTCGATCTCCCAGCGCTCCAGGGCCACCAGGGTGAAGAGCTTGGTGCCCGCCTCGACCCACTGTCCCACCTCCGTCGACTTGGCGATCACCACCGCATCGAAGGGGGCGCGCACCTGCTGCCACTCCTGGGCCACCTCGGCCAGTTTCAGATCGGCCTTGGCCACCTCCCAGGCCGCGCCGGCAGCCTCCCAGTTGAGCTTCGCCTCCTCCAGCTTCTCCGTGGAGACGGCGCCCTTTTTCCCAAGCTTTTGCAAGCGCCGGTAACGCATCTGTTGATCCTGTCGATACACATCCTGCTGCTGTAGATAGGCCTTGGCCCGCTGCCGGCTGGCCGCGGCCGCACGGTTGTCCATGGTGGCGAGAATCTCCTCCGCCTTGACTCGCGTGCCGAGGGCGGTAGCGACATGATTGACCTGACCGTCCACCAGGGCGGTGATCTCAACCTGACGGTCGTTGATCACCTCCCCGGTCACCCTGATCACCAGTTCCAGGTCACCCCGCTCTACGGCCAGGGTCTCCACATCCCGGGGCTGCTCCCCCAGGCCCATGTAGGCAGCCGAGAGGAGTAGGACACCAACCAGCAGGGCGACGATGCTGCGACGCATTTTCATACTCACCGGCTTTAGAACTTGTAACTCAGCCCGAGATAACCACCGGCCAGATTGCGCTCATCCACAATCGGGCTGTCGCTGATTTCGTCACCGAGGCGACCTACCCCGACACCGCCAATCAGGTCGATCTTCTTACCGAAAGCATATTCGAACTCGACTCCCGCGAAGGGTGTAACCGACGCATCCGCTTCGTAGACCGCGCGCCGGGCTGTCGCCTCGTCCGCATCCACACCGAAGTAGTAGTCGGTGGTATCACTGCTCTGCCAACTGACCCCCACTTCCGGGCGCAAGCGCC
>JBEVVS010000157.1:0-2775 GCA_040507005.1 Candidatus Thiodiazotropha sp. | reverse complement strand
GTTTCGACTATGATTAATGGTATTACTACCGAAGCAGTTATTGATAGTGCCGCTATGGTGACATTGGTGCAGGAGGAGCATTTCCATTCTATTTTCACTCCTCGAGATTTTGGGCCAGTTTGTGTTCTCACGGGGATAGGCACAGATCCTGTACATGGGCAACTCGTACATAATGTGCCTATAACCGTTGGTACACAAACTTTTCTGCATACTGTCTGTGTTGCCCCAATTAAGGATCAATGTCTTCTTGGCCTTGACTTTTTAAAGGTCACAGGAAGTGTCCTTGACCTTGCCAATGATGTGCAGGAAATTGATGGAAATGTGATTCCTGTCAATGTCACCATGTCACCAGTTCTACAAATTTCGAAGGTCACCGTTTCGAAACGCACTGTAGTACAACCTAATACCATAGGCTATGTCAAAGCTAAACTGGATTCACCAATTGAAGGCTCCTATGTCATAGAGCCAGTTTCAAACAAGAAAGCCCTGGTATCTCATATCTATGGCCAGGGCTCAGATGTTACTCTTGAAGTGATTAACGACTCGAACAGTTATATCACTTTCAGAAAAGGCAAGCCAATAGGGCATGCAGAATCTGCTGCCCTAGTTACAAATGATGTTCCTAAATTCAACATCCTCAAAACTGATGTCCAGTTGCAGGAGCGGGGAGACCACAAAGATTCAGGGATCAATGACCTTCCTAATCACTTGAAAACCATGTATGAAAATAACATTTCGGAACTTTCGACAGATGAAAAACTAAAATTCAAAAATCTTCTTTCAGAATTTCCAGACATATTTGCAAAAGACGATTTTGATTTAGGCTGTTTGTCTGGAGTGGAGCATAAAATTCAAACATATGACGAAATTCCAATTACAGAAAAATTTAGGCGGACTCCACTCCGATTCCAAAACCAAGAAAAAGAATATTTGGACAAACTTTTGAAGCAAGACGTCATTGAACCTTCTGTTTCTGAATGGTCAGCTGCTCCTGTACTCGTCCGTAAAAAATCTGGTGAATTGAGATACTGCATAGACTATAGAGTTCTTAATGCCAAAACCGTCAAAGACAATTACAGTTTACCACTAATTGACGACTGCCTGGATTCTCTGTATGGTAAAAGGTTGTTCTGCGTGCTTGATCTGTGCTCGGGCTATTATCAAATACCTCTTGAGGAAAGTTCCCGGAATAAGACCTCGTTCAACACCCGCTTTGGCAGCTTCCAGTGGACTCGCTTGGCAATGGGGCTCTGTACGGCTCCGGCTACCTTTCAAAGGGCCATGCAGTTAGTCCTTAGGGGTCTCACATGGGAGCAAGTCATTGTCTACTTGGACGACATTATTGTTCTGGGAACTGACTTCAACGACACCATTGAGGCACTTCGTAAAGTGTTCATTCGTTTCCGCTCACATAATTTGAAATTTAAACCCAGGAAATGCCAGTTCTTCAAGCGAGAAGTGGAATTTCTTGGCAAATTGGTGAGTGGAGACGGATTAACCATATCTCCTGACAAACTTGAAGCAGTAAAGACATGGCCAGTTCCTTCTGATCCGAAACAACTTCTGTCCTTTCTCGGATTTATGAACTACCACAGAAATCACATTCCTGGCTTTGCTAAGGTCTCCGCTGACCTATATGAACTAGCTCATGCCAAAACATATGACTGGTCTGACCGCCACCAAACTTGTTTTGAAAAACTTAAGGAACTAGCCATTTCCGCACCAGTATTAGCTCATCCTTCACCCGATGGCTTATTTATCTTGGACACAGATTCATCAGGAACTCAAATAGGTGCGGAATTATCCCAGGTTCAAAATGGGGTAGTTAAACCCATCTGCTATGCTAGCCATGTCCTAATGAAACAACACAGAAACTATTGTACAACACGTAAGGAGCTTTTGGCAATTATCAAGTTCTGTCGCCAGTTCCGGCATTATTTGCTTGGCAGATTCTTCCTCATTAGAACAGACCACAATAGCCTTGTATGGTTAACACGATTTAAGTACATTGAAGGGCAGCTTGCTCGTTGGATCGAAGAGCTGTCCCAATATAACTTTAAAATTCTCCATCGCAAAGGCGCAGACCACATAAATGCGGATGCTCTGAGTCGCATTGAAGATACGCTGAAAGAGTGCGATTGCTACAGAGCCGGCATGTCGGTTGAAAATCTCCCCTGCGGCGGATGTCCGTATTGCCGACGCGCACACAGGCAATGGGCCCGATTTAATGATGATGTCGATGATGTGGTACCATTGGGTGTTCGTAGCGTAGTGATGAGTAGCGCGGATCAGCCTGCCCCGGGAAACCAGGTAGCCTCAAATTGGGTTGAAAGTTTGTCATCCCTCCAACTGAGGGAAGCCCAAATAAATGATCCTAACATTGGCATGGTTATTAGGTGGATAGAATACCCATATGAGCCAACCACTAGAGAATTGCAGCTCAGTAGCCCCGAAACACGTGCTTTATGGCTTACTAAAGACCAGCTTGTTTTTCAAGATGGTGTCATGTACTATTCCTGGACAAATTTTGAAGGCCGCTCCAATTGCTTGATTGTCCCTGCAGAACTTAGGGACAGGGTACTATATTACTGTCATAATTCTAAAGACTCTGGACATTTGGGCCAGTCTAAAACCATAGACAGACTGAAGGAGAAGTTTTATTGGTACGGTTTGTCCAGAGATGGTAGCATATATGTAAAACAATGTGCAGTCTGCAACAGAAACAAAAAAGGGAATCGAACCCCCCGTAGTGCTCTTGAAACCTATCATGCAGGC
>JBEVVS010000027.1:0-2776 GCA_040507005.1 Candidatus Thiodiazotropha sp. | reverse complement strand
CCTGGTTCCCCGTTAAGCAGTGCAGTATAAAAGAAGGCGGATCCAATGAATGGTGACCCGCGTCTGTACATTGTATTTTTTTACATTTTCTTCAAATATTGCAGCGAAAAGATCCATATAAAGATCAGCGTTAAAATGCTGATGAAAAGCTGTTTAACCTTCACCTTTGGTGCTAGAATGTGGGTTCATATGTGTAAAACTGTGTTAATTAATTAGCAATACAAACCCAGAGATCGCCTGATTTTGAAGAAAGACAAATCGCTCCACAAAATACTGTTTTTAATTATTGTTTCCCCATCCAGCTATGCAGTATAAAAAAAGCAGGACAGCGAATGCTGGTCCCGTGCCTGTACATTGTATTTTTATCTTTTTGCCCAGGTTAGTGATACTGTAAGTTAGTCATTTCAGTTGGGTACTAACATGAACCAAATTCCTAATAAGTTTTTGAATCTCAAGGTTGATTTATTTATGAAAAATAATCTAAACAAAACGTCAACGTCATTTCCTATTTCGAAATCGTAGTGAGAAGCTTCAGCGATAAAAAGTAAAGGTTTCCCAAAGCCTAATAGCCGTAGGAGCAGTGCGGGTTAGAAGCCCACTAGAAGCTCGCTGTGTTTTGGGCATAGCTAATGAAATGCGGAGCCCATCCCTCTTTTCACTGCCATAGCCTTTCCTATTTCGAAAAAAAAAATCCATTTACTGCTTGGCGGACAGACAGAGTTTTCAAGTCATCGCATGGTTCAACTATTAAAACTTTTGGATGCTTTGAAACAGTGTTTGTTTGAACACCAGTAAAGCATTTTCTTTGAAACCTATCGTACTGAGAGAAGTTCCCTGTTTACCATTGGCTTTAACGAAGCCAGTCGTACGTACTATGCTTACTAGCCACTTGTCAAAAAATTAAAGTTGGATCCGTTCTGTCGCAATCCAACGTTAGTTATCTGATATGAATATATAATCTACAGTGTCAAATAATTTGAGTAAACATTATAATCCTTATTTGATCAAACAAATTAGAGTTTTACTTGGTAACTACTGACTATTATTAGCGGCAACGTCTAAGGTACCTTAAACCACCTATGTATTTAAAATACTGAAATCGGCCTGCGCATTTTGTTGACTTAGACGAGCCCCGGTAGCTCAGTTGGTTAGCGTGATGGCCTACTGATATAGCGGTCCCGGTTTCGATTCCCGCTAGAGGCGAGAATCTTTTCGACTGTAAACGGGGTTCCTACATACTTTCGTTTCTCCTTCCGCTGATTCAAGAAGGGCAGCTGTCAGTTACTGGCGAAAGAATGTGCCCTGGTACTGGTTAACCGCTTAGGCGGTCTAAGCTTGCCCAGGAATAGAGTGGTTAGGTTAACTGACCGTCCCGACATGACCTTAGTTGTTGAATGGGACGTAAAACAACAAAACAACAACAACAAATTGTTGACTTAGGCATTTTCGTTAATGAGCTGTAAGATTGTTATGCTTGTACAGGATGTAAAGACGGTATGTGTGAAAGGTGAAGAATGATCAGACTGCGCCGATTCGCAAGCTGTTTCACAGCCGTACGGTACAGTAGCTTATGGATATCCGAAAAACAAATTCATACGCGTCATTAGCTCCGCCCACGAGTGTTTATTTATGTGGTTAGTGTACGCGTCATTAGCTCCGCCCACAGGTGTTAATTTATGTAGTTTAGAGACCGCTTCTTTTACGAACTATATTTTAAACTTCGCGCCTTTATTTGATGTTGCCTTTTGATGACAACAAAAGACATCCAAATTTTATGCATTGTATACTTTTCATTACAAAAATAAATCTTTATAAAAAAAAATGGCTTAAAACTTTCGCCAGAACTCGAACAATTTCCGAGAGTCTGTAAAAATGGGAGGCAACACAACAATGAAAATATGAAAACAAATAACAATTAAAGTAACAGTCACTGAGATCACAATAAATGCATATAAAATAGTTAAAAATGTAACCATCTGGAATTGAAATATAAACAATAATAACAATTAACTTTGACTTTTTTGTCGAAAAAAAAAAAATAGAAAATAAAAAAAATAATAGTAAGTAGTGAAAAATTCCATGATGTTTTTTTATCCTAATATATAGAATGAAATAAAAGTCCAGAGAGAGAGAGATGGAGAGATGGACGATATTAGACAAACAGGAGTATAACACAAGAACAAGAGAAAGCATGCAGTATTTTTTTAGCAATTATCATTAGATGCAGCCTCCAGATGTGGCGTAATTTTGAAAATAATAATGCTGTTGCAAGTATGATCTTACACTTTAACTGACCTCTATCATCTAGTACCTAAAAGCACATTCAGCGTCCTTATCGCGACGATCTATGCGCTAAATTGCCCTTTTCTCCGAAAATGCATGTGCTCCTTTCCATTTCTGTGCCAGATGAATGGGTACATCCTTCAGGGGAAGAAACTTTCCAACCATGGACACCTAATATCACGAGTTTATGGTATTTGATTCCCATGGTGACAATATCATCTACCTTATCCCCCATCCCCGATAAAAGCAATAAAAATGAAATAGACTTTAACATAATCTTTGAGTTTTATTATGAATTTTATTAAATTCATTTTATTTTCTCTTTATTTGTTTTTTTAAATTGTTCTAACAGATGGACATAAAAATAATATGCAAATTGAGCAACTATATTTATTTAGATAATCAATAAGGACTAGTTCTATGAACGAGTAGGGCGTATTTTCCACCGAAAAAGTCAAAGTCATTTTACGTGTTACGGGAGGGGGTGGGAAGT
>JBEVVS010000061.1:706-2793 GCA_040507005.1 Candidatus Thiodiazotropha sp. | reverse complement strand
CGTTATAGGGCTTGATCGAATTCTGTGCTATGGCTGATCGAAATAGAATTGACAAAATTGCAAAAGAAAAAATTCTAGACGAACTACGGCGAGTTGCAGCTCATTATGGGATGCGAGAGTTCTCTGGAAGAGAATTCGATGATGTAGCAAATGGATGTAGTAAAAGTACTGCATCTCGCGCATTTGGTTCTTGGAAAAATGCACTTGAAGCAACTGGATTAGAGCTAACTGAACACAGAAATAGCAGAAAAGACAAAATTAGTGAACCCGATCTGATCTTGGAGCTTAAGCGCGTTTGGGCTCTTCTTGGTCATAGGCCATCAAGAACAGAATGGGAAGGCATTGAAACCAAATACTCCTATGGCACATACAAGCGTCGTTTTGGTGGCTGGGAAAATGCGTGTGCCATAGCCCAGTCGGGCTCGCTAGAATCTACCGATTTTGAAAATGATAAAGAAATATCGGTCTCGAATTCCGAAACCTCACCCAAAATAAGAGATGAAACAAAGAGAAACATACCCTTAAAGTTACGCCTAAAGGTTTTTAAACGGGATAGCTATAAATGCGTATTGTGCGGCAGAAGCCCCGCAACGGAGCATGGAGTGGTTTTACATGTCGATCATATCATTCCATTTTCAGAGGGTGGCGAAACCTCAGAGGAAAATCTGCAAACCCTATGTCAGGAATGCAACTTGGGAAAAAGCAACCAACTACCAGAGGGGGTGGTTTAGCGCAGTCGCCCTATAACAAGCGCATCTTGGGCGGCCACTTCGTGGCCTGGGACCTCCGTTTCGCTGCGCTACACTCCGGCCCCAAATGCGGGCGTTATATTCAAAAGGATCGAGTAGCGTGGAAGTAGAAACTATTCAATGTATCGAAACTTACTTGACAAAAGTTAGAGGCCTTGAGCGTACTGGAAGGGTATACAGAGGTGTTATCTCAGAAGATTATGAATTGATACCAAAAGTAGGAAGAGATCAGTACAAAGATACTTATTCAATCGATAATGAAAAATTCCTAATGCGATTGTTTAGGCAGCGTGCTATGCCATATATCCATCACATGCCAAATAATGAACTAGAGTGGATGGCATTAGCTCAACATCATGGTCTGCCTACACGTTTTCTTGACTGGACTGTTAATCCTTTGGTTGCATTGTTTTTCGCAACTAACAGCGAAAATAATCATAATGCAGCAGTTTACACATCTCATTTTAAGCGTTTCGATGAAAGCTTTGATCCATTCGGTGAGGATGAACCAAGAAAATACTACCCGCCTCACATAACACCTCGAATAACAGCTCAAGAAGGGTTGTTCACTGTCCAAAATGAACCAACAATAGCATTTGACAGTGATAAAATATTAAAAATAATAATTCCAGCAGATAAGAAAAAAGAAATTAGAAAAGAACTGGATCTTCTAGGGTTTAATCATCAAAAATTATTTCCTGGATTAGATGGTATATCTGAACTGCTGTCATGGAGAATGGAACATAGAGTTGGTAAATGGTAAATATAACATTTGGGGGCAGCCGACGCTCGTTTCACTCGCGACGGCTGACCCAAGGCGTTATGTGTAAATAATGTAATTAGAAATATGGCAAATAACTGGAATATACCTGCCTGGCTAGAAAAAGAGGTTAGAGAAAGAGATAAACAGTGCGTTTATTGTGGCGTTGAATTCACACCAACATCTGTTTCTAAAAAAACAGCGGCAAGTTGGGAGCATATAATCAACAACGCACAAATTGTAACAAGAGAAAATATCGCGCTTTGTTGTTGTGGCTGCAATGCAAGCAAAGGCCAAAAACAACTATCTATTTGGCTACAATCCAAATATTGTAAGGAACGTGGTATTAGCTCAGAAACTGTGGCACCAATAATTAAGCAGGCTATAGCAAATGGCCATTAATCTACACATAACAAGGCGGTCAAGTACACTCCGGGCCTACGGCCCTGCGCGGGACGCCGGCTTCGCCGCCGCCCCTTACCTTAAACGTTATGTGTAAATAATGTAATTAGAAATATGGCAAATAACTGGAATATACCTGCCTGGCTAGAAAAAGAGGTTAGAGAAAGAGATAAACA
>JBEVVS010000061.1:0-606 GCA_040507005.1 Candidatus Thiodiazotropha sp. | reverse complement strand
TACACATAACAAGGCGGTCAAGTACACTCCGGGCCTACGGCCCTGCGCGGGACGCCGGCTTCGCCGCCGCCCCTTACCTTAAACGTTATGTTTTGATTCGACAATCTGAATAACACTACGTAAGGAAAATAGAATGAATGAAATATCAATTACACCAGGAGAAAAGTTATTGTTTTTAGTGGGGCTATTTCATGGCCTCCTGGTAGCAGAGGGCAAAAGATGGAAAACATCCATCGGCACAGGTTTCAGATATATTTTGCTTGGCTTTTTTATGTCTCAAATGTATCTAATTAAACAATTTCTGGATCAACTTCCTGACAATGCATGGGAAATTATGTTTTCTTACCTATACGAACCGGTGATTATGGCTTGCTTCGTCGTAGTTTTAATGTTCGGAGCAATGTTTATGTTTTATACAGTTGGTGCGGCAAAAGTGATGAAATCCTTAGTTGACTGAAAAACATAACCATGAGCTACAGTGGATGCTCGCTATCGCTCGCTCCACTGAGCTCGGCCGTTATGGCTCTCAATAAGATGAAAGATGAAACAATAGTGATGTATAGGCCAACAGGTCCAGAAGAGCTAAAGCTTGTAGAGGATAGTGGG
>JBEVVS010000254.1:0-2846 GCA_040507005.1 Candidatus Thiodiazotropha sp. | reverse complement strand
CCTACAAAAAGGTTTAGGCGCCACCGAAAAGCTAAATTGACTGTTTATACTCCAGCAATAAAGGAAGCAATAAGGAACAAAAAGAATGCATTCAGAAAATGGAAAGATGGAGGACGACCTCAAGAGCCATCTGACACTCTGCTTAAAAATAAGAAATCAACGACAAAGGAGCTCAGAAGGGCTTGTCGTGTTGCAAATGCTCAGATATATCATGACCAGAAACAAGAGATAATGGAGGCCAAATCATCAGATACGGCACTTTTTCATAAGTTGATCAAGAAACAAAGAGGACAGTTAGGTACCTGTGTAAATGAACTAAATGTTGGAGATCAATTGTATAAAACTGAAACTGAAATACTAGACGGATGGCATAAACATTTTGGCAGATTAGCTGAACAATCAGAGAACTCCTTATTTGATGAAAAATATCGTGCTCAGATTGAAAGTGAACTTTTAGAAATTATGGATATTTGTAAAAAAGATAGTACTGAAATACAGCCCATTACTGAGACTGAAGTTAAATGTGCACTGAAGTCTCTCAATACAGGGAAAGCAGCAGATATATTCGGTGTTACAGCAGAGCACTTCATATATGCCTCAGGAGCATTGTTGACGATACTTGTGAAACTTTTCAATAATATATTGTCCAACGGAAACATACCTGATATAATGAAACAAGGCGTGTTGACTCCCGTGTTTAAGAAAAAGGGCTCCAGTACAGACTCCAAAAACTATAGAGGGATTACAGTCACCCCTACAATAACCAAACTACTGGAATGTATTATCAAACAGAGAATCCAGCCTTTATTGAGCAAACCCAAAACCCACTTCAACGAGGCTTTACCAAAGGATCCTCTCCAATGAACTCGTCTATGATCTTGGAAGAATATATACGTGAATCAAAAGACTTGAAGAAGGATGTGTATATCGCCTTCCTGGATGCTAAGTCGGCATTCGATGTGGTCGACCATGCAAGCCTGATGCGACGACTTTTCCAAATTGGTATAGATGGTGGGCTGTGGAATCTCATATACAGTCTACATACGAATGCCCAAACAGTTGTTCGTTGGGTAGGTCAGACAACCGAGAGCTTTTCTATACAGCAAGGGGTAAGACAAGGGGGTATACTCAGTACTGATATGTACAAGATTTATCTGAACCCGCAGCTCAATAGACTGAGTGAGAGCGGAAAAGGTGGAACTATCGGAGAAATAGACTGTTCTGCTCCAACTGCCGCTGATGACATTGCAGCTGTGACTGATGAAGCACCGTCTCTTCAATCACTGGTCAGTATAAGTGATGACTTCAGTCGGATGGAACGCTATCTGCTACAGCCTGAGAAGAGTGTAGTTATGGCCATACCAGGAGCCAAAAAGCCCAAAGAGATGCAAGGTAATGAAAAGTGGAATATATATGAAAAAGAAATGCCAATTGTCACAGAGGCAATGCATATGGGGCTTCGACGGTCCTCTGTATCTGAGGAAGTAACCATCAGTGAGAACATTACGAAGTCTCGACGTAGTTTCTACAGTCTTATGTCAGCTGACCTGCAGGGGATGGATCCAGAAACAGCAATACAACTGTATCAGACATATGTCTTGCCAGTCCTGAATTATGGATTAGAAGTAGTCCTACCAAAGCAAAAGTATCTTGATATACTAGAAAGACAGCATAGGAAGTTTATGAAGCATATACTGGCCCTCCCAGTGAATACTGCCGATGCAGCAATCTACATTTTGTCGGGTACAATTCCAATTGAAGGCTATATACACAAAAGAGCCCTTTCGCTTTACGGTAACATATGTAGACTTGATCAAACTTCCATTGAATGGCGACTGGCAGAAAGACAGTTATCAACCAAAACAGACAAAAGCAATAGCTGGTTCATTGCCGTTAAAAAGATATTTGTAAAATATGGCTTGAACGACCCTTCTGAAATGTTATTTGAACCAATTGCTAAATTGACCTGGAAACGAATTCTAAACCAACATGTTAACCAATATTGGGTGGACAAGATCAAGTTTGAATCAACGCTATATCCAAGTCTTCGGTTCCTGTCATCCTCTACATACACTGTTGGCAAAAGACATTCACTACTACAAAATGTGAGGAATCAACAAGAGATACCTAGAATACGGCTCAAACTGAAAGTCGTTACCGGGACCTACATTCTTCAAGTGAATCGGTCATCATTCAACCAGAATAGAATTGATCCGACGTGCCTCATGTGTGGTGATGGTGACGAGACCATAGAACATTTCATCCTTGACTGTGTGGCACTTTCACATATCAGAGTGCCAATTTTGAAAGAGATCAGAGACATTTGTAATAAGTCATATCCAGTCAGTGACAGTAAGATGCTTTTGCAAATAATATTGGACTCTCACTTGATACTGAACGTTGATACCAAGACAGAGACAGCCATCATGTTAGAATACCAGTGTAGAAGACTCTGTTTCTCACTTCATTGTGAACGTTATAAAATTCTTGGACTAATTCCCAATCGAAAAAGAAGAAAGCTGTAAGACTATCCACCGACTGACCCAATTGGCTTGGCCTAAAAGAGTTCTTTTAGTAACTAACAGTTTTTACCAAGAGACGTTTAAGCCAGTTTTAATGTAAATATGGTGTTGGATGTAAATACGAACTGTGGTTATCTTATGAACTGTTCATAAACTGTATAAAACGGGTGATGGCTATTGCATCTTTTTAAACCTGAATCGATAATATTTTACTCTGAGAAGAGGTGTTCCATTACTGGAAGAAGTTATACAACAACAACAACAACAATATGGCGGCTTGCAGCCGGTTTGCTTCTTTTATGTAAGATATTTTGATTATTTTGT
>JBEVVS010000056.1:0-2881 GCA_040507005.1 Candidatus Thiodiazotropha sp. | reverse complement strand
GGAGGCTTACGGTGGCCTGGATGGTGATCTCGTGGATGTTGTGTGCTGCAACAGGAGCTTGGCAAGGGGCTTGTGCTTGAACCCTTCTTCCCCACTGTCTTGCTGGGCGCCCGCTTGATCCAGAAGCTGGGCAGCGAGGAACAGAAGCAGGCGCTGCTCGAGCAGGTGGTTGGCGGTGAATTGAGACTGGCCTTTGCCCATAGCGAAAGCCAGGCTGCTTTCGATCTGTCTCAGACACAAACCCGGGCCGAAAAGGATGGCGACGCTTATATTCTGAATGGCCACAAGGCCGTGGTGCTGGGGGCGGAGTCTGCCGGCAAGTTGCTGGTATCCGCGCGCACCTCGGGTGCGCCTGGAGAGACACAGGGTATCTCGGTTTTTCTGGTTGATCCGGGACAAGAGGGGGTCAGCTTGCGCGGCTACGCCACCAATGACGGGCTGCGCGCAGCGGAAGTGGTGTTGGCTAATGTACAGGTCCCTGCGTCTGCGCTATTGGGTGAGGCTGACTCTGCTGCAGAGGCTGTTCAAGCGGTACTCAACGAAGCCATCGTTGCCCTCGCCGCCGAAGCCGTCGGTGTGATGGATAAACTGCTGGCCGCGACCTCCGAATATGTCAAGACACGACAGCAGTTTGGTCAGCCAATCGGTCGCTTCCAGGTGCTTCAACACCGTTTGGCGGAGATGTTCATGGAGACCGAACTGTCCCGCTCCATGGTCTATTTTGCCGCCATGGAGGTCCCAAAAGGGGGGGCGGAAGGCACCCGTGCCGCCTCCATGTTGAAGGTCAAGCTCGGTAATGCGATCCGGGTTGTCGGCCAGCAGGCGGTGCAGCTGCATGGCGGCATGGGGATATCCGATGAACTCGATGTAGGCCACTTCTTCAAGCGTCTGACCTGTATCAACAATCAGTTGGGCTCTCGCGATTATCACTTGCAGGCTTTGGTCCGTGAGGCCTTCTAGGTGAGCATTGTGTCTCTGAGTCGGTGCACTGGGTTCGTGTTTATGGGTGTGGACTTTATATAGTTTATGAGGTGATTGCTCGTGGAACGAGAAGTGATGGAATTTGATGTTGTCATCGTCGGTGCCGGTCCTGCGGGTTTGTCAGCCGCTTGCCGACTGATGCAGCAAGCCAAAGATCATGACCAGGAACTGATGGTCTGTGTCATTGAGAAAGGCTCGGAAGTCGGCGCGCATATTCTCTCCGGCGCCGTTTTCGAACCACGCGCACTCGACGAACTCTTCCCTGAGTGGAAAGAGATGGGCCTCAATCTGGGCGCGCCGGTGAGTAGGGATGAAATCTACCTCTTCAAAAACCAACACAAAGCGACCAGGATGCCCAACGCTCTGGTGCCTCGCACCATGCACAATAGGGGCAACTACGTCATCAGCCTGGGTAATCTGTGCCGCTGGCTGGCCGATCAGGCCGAAGCCCTCGGGGTGGAGATTTTCCCCGGCTTTGCCGCTGCCGAGGTCCTCTATCATGAGGACGGTTCGGTGAAAGGTATCGCCACCGGCGATATGGGTCTGGACGTCAATGGCGAACCCAAAGATAGTTATATGCCGGGCATGGAGTTGCACGCCAAGTACACCCTGTTTGCCGAAGGCTGCCGGGGCCATCTGGGCAAAGAGCTGATATCCAAGTTCGAGCTGGATAAAGATACCGATCCGCAGCACTACGGTATCGGCATCAAGGAGTTGTGGGAGGTCGAACCCGCGAAACACAAGCCGGGACTGGTGATCCACGGCGCCGGCTGGCCGTTAGCCGGCAACGCCCTGGGCGGTTCGTTTCTCTACCACGCCGAACATAACCAGGTGGTGCTCGGCCTGATTACCGACCTGAACTACAGCAACCCCTACCTGAGCCCCTTCGACGAAATGCAACGGATGAAGCACCATCCGGTGTTTAAGCAATATCTCGAAGGCGGCAAGCGCATCTCATACGGCGCCCGGGCCATCGCCAAAGGCGGCTACAACTCACTGCCTAAGATGACCTTCCCCGGTGGTTTGCTGATCGGTTGCGATGCCGGAACGCTGAATTTCGCCAAGATAAAAGGCAATCACACCGCAATGAAGAGTGGCATGATCGCTGCGGAAACCGTTGCATCCGCGATTGCTGAAGGATCCGCCAATACCGAACTTACACAATTCACCAGAAACTATGAATCGAGCTGGCTGCATGATGAGCTCTATCGCACACGCAACTTCGGCTCGGCCATGCATAAGTTTGGCATGACCCTGGGGGGCGCCTTCAATTACCTCGAGCAGAACTGGTTCAAAGGTAGATTACCTATCACCATGCGTGATCCGCATCCTGACTATGCGCAGCTGAAGCCGGCGGCGGAGTGCACTAAGATCGATTATCCCAAGCCCGACGGTGTGCTCAGCTTTGACAAGCTGTCTTCGGTTTTCCTCTCCAATACCAACCATGAAGAGGGGCAGCCCTGCCACCTGAAGCTCAGAGATAGCAGCATCCCTGTAGAGCACAATCTGCCTATTTATGATGAACCGGCGCAGCGCTACTGCCCGGCAGGTGTCTACGAAATGGTCGAAGAGGAGGGCGGCGACAAGCGTTTGCAGATCAATGCCCAGAACTGTGTGCATTGCAAAACCTGCGATATCAAAGACCCTTTCCAGAACATCACCTGGGTTGCTCCTGAAGGCGCGGGCGGCCCCAACTATCCAAATATGTAACCGGTGGGGAAGATTTCCCCTTGGTCTACAACTTTAGCCGTTTGTACGTCTGAAGGCGCCTTATATATTCCCCTTTCCATTGCGAACAAGCCCTAGTTGCACATCTAGGGCAAAAGCCGATTCCTTACTAATTTAAACCATTGCTGCAGACTCAGTCGGTGCCGTTTTCACTCTCGGTGGTTGACGGATT
>JBEVVS010000173.1:0-2894 GCA_040507005.1 Candidatus Thiodiazotropha sp. | reverse complement strand
TGCCGTATAGAAACCATCGGCACTGCCTTCAATACAGTACCAATCACCACCGGGATGTTCGTGTTCATGATGGTGATGGTGACTATCGGTTTTGAACGCATGGGCCTCGGGAAATAAGGCAGTGCGTTCCAGTCTTGGTTCATCGAGATAGGCCGGTTTAAAGCCGCCATGGGCCACCATGGTGGCAGCCTTCTTTGATGAACCCTGAGTTTTAACCAGGTTGTAGAACGCATCCCTGTCGCTATCCGAGTAGCAGTCCAGCTTGTTGCCGATGAGCACATCGGCCAGATGGAGCTGATCCTGGAAGTTAGGGTGGGAGGTATAGCGGGGATCACTGAGCATACGGGCATCGACCAGGCCTATGGTCGCGCGGAGATCGATGACTTCGCCGTATTGGGGGCCGGTAAGTTGCTCGATCAGTTGTGCCGGGTGTCCGAGGCCGGTGGGTTCGATCAGAATGCGGTCGGGTTTTGAGCTGCGGATCAGGCGATTCAGCCCCACCTGCATGCCGGCACTGCCGACACAGCAGAGACAGCCGCCGGCAACCTCTTCAACATAGACCTCCGCATGATCGTCCGCCGAGATCTGCATCAGCTCGCCATCCACACCGATACGCCCGAACTCGTTCACCAACACAGCCCAGCGCTCTCCCGCAGGGGCCTGAGAGAGAAGATGCAGGATCGCTGTGGTCTTTCCGGTACCGAGGAATCCTGTGATCAGATTGGTGGGTATGTCGCGATACATGAGGGTGAGGAGGGTAAACCCATCATCCAGTCATAGCAAGGCGAAAACATGAAAACAAAGTCCGTGGGCAACACCTGTAAACCGGTCATCATCGAGTCTATACCATGAATTTTTCCGGGTAGTTTATGTTGCTGCATGGCCTGCCATCCATAACCAGTATCCGACTCTATCTTCAGTATTCCTCAGACTTTTTAAGGTATAGGTCTTTAAACAGGCTCTAGTCAGTTATGGTTCGAAATTTTCGAATCTATTGCAGCTTGAAAACGAATTTTAAATTGCTAAGGCAGGCCATATCATCCTCTCAAGACAAAGAAAACCGACACTGAGGTGACTCAATATGGAAATGGCGAATGCAGCAACTATTTCACCTTCGAAACTGTATGCAATGCAGAGTCAGGGCGAGAAGGTTGATCTGCTGGATGTGCGCACAGGCATGGAGTACGGCAGCGGTCATATCCCTGGCGCGAAACTGCTGACACTGGATGAGATCAGTGATCAGAGCCTCAACGAGCAGCTTGGTGTGCCAAAGAAAAGAGATCATGCCTCCATCTATGTTACCTGCCAGAGTGGATTGCGTGCACAACAGGCAGTGGAACGCCTGCATGAATATGGCTATGACAATCTTGTCCTGGTTGAAGGCGGTACCGAAGGCTGGGAGAAGGCGGGACTGCCCATGAAGCGTTGTGGGCGGGTTATTTCACTGGAACGCCAGGTGCAGATTGCCATCGGCAGCCTGCTGCTTTTGAAAGTGCTCTTTGGCTTTACCCTGCATGAGTTGTTTTTCCTCGCAGGCGCCCTGATCGGTGTGGGTCTGATCATGGCCGGGGTGACCCGTTGGTGCGGATTGGCCCGCTTGATTGCAATGATGCCCTGGAATCGCAATATCAATTGTGCTGAAAAGGCTTTGGTTTAACAGACTTATTTGTATAAAAGAGGAATCGTCATCATGATATTCCGTCAGCTCTATGATCATGAATCGTCCACCTATACCTATCTGCTGGCAGAGCGTACAGGTGGAGAAGCCCTACTCATAGATCCGGTCAAATCCAATCTGGTGCAGTATCTCCGGTTGGTGGATGAGTTGGATCTGCGGCTGGTGATGGCTGTGGATACCCATATCCATGCGGATCATGTGACAGCGCTGGGTGCGCTACAACAGATTACCGGCTGTAGCAGTGCCATGGGCGAAATGACACAGGCCGAATGTGTATCGCTCAACTTCAAAGAGGGAGAAAAACTCAGTGTGGACAGTCTCCACCTGGATGTTCTCTATACCCCGGGCCATACGGATGATTCATACAGCTTTGTACTGCCGGACCGGGTGTTTACCGGAGATACCCTTTTGATACGCGGTACCGGGCGTACCGATTTTCAAAACGGTGATCCCACGGCTCAGTATGACAGTCTGTTCAATAAACTGCTGAAGCTGCCTGAGCAGACACTGGTCTATCCGGCCCATGACTATCACGGCATGACGGTGAGTACGATTCGGGAAGAGAAACAGCATAATCCGCGCTTGCAGGTGTCGGATGAACAGGCCTACGTCGATATGATGAACGGTTTGAAACTGGATAACCCGCGCATGATGGATGTTGCGGTACCGGCAAATCGTAAATGCGGTTTGAAGACGGCAGCATAGATGCAGAAAGGTTTCTGCTAAGACTAAACGAATAGGAGGTCTATACCATGACACTGACTACAATGCTCTTTTACGCCCTAACCGGCAGTCTGGTTTTGCTGAAAGTAGGGTTGGTGGCTTTCGGGTTACTGCTGCTTGTCAGGGGGACGATGCGTGCTGCTCATCCGGGCTCTATGGATCCGAGTTACGCGGAGATTCCGATTGAAGGCAGGTTGCAAGGGTCCTATAAACCCTAAAACCGAAACTTAGATCGCCCCCCTATTAATTTTTACGACTCATAATCCTGTCTGGACCACTCTTCCAGAGGATGGTCAGGCAGGATTTGATCCGCTCTTCCAGACCTCTCGTTCATTTATTGATGCATCAACTTCCACTCGAGTAGAGATTTCAATTGTGATGATACGACGCTCGCTCAAATCAATGGGCAGCAGTGACGGGTTGTGATGTTCGGAATTATCGATAGTTTTGACTGTGAAAACCGAGTCACGATTGAAGAACAACAATCCGGTGA
>JBEVVS010000217.1:0-2900 GCA_040507005.1 Candidatus Thiodiazotropha sp. | reverse complement strand
ACCTTGTTCAGTCACCTGTACGTCATCAACAACTCCGTTACCTGTAGGCTGTCTGCTAAGTGCATCTGCATTCTGATTTGCCTTGCCCGACCTATATTTGACAGAAAAATCAAACTGAGCTAACTGAGCCGCCCAGCGCATTTCTTTGGCATCTAACTTTGCAGTCTGTAAGTAACTCAATGGATTGTTATCCGTGAAAACAATAAACTTACTACCTAAAAGATAGTCCCTGAATTTCTCGCAAACCGCCCACTTCAGTGCTAGCATTTCCAGTTTAAGAGAACTGTAGTTATCCATTTTCCGCTCTGCCGGTCTTAATGCTCTCGACGCATATGCGATAACAACTCTTCCCTGAGGCTGATCCTGGGACAACACCGCACCCAAACCCTTAAAGCTTGCATCTGTTTCCACAACAAAAGATTTTGTGAAATCTGGGAAACCAAGGATTGGTGCACTGATTAAAGAAGTTTTAAGGGTCTCAAAAGCCATTGTGCACTTCTCCGTCCATCTGAGTTCAAAGTTGGTGTCATGAGCATCCATTTTAACAGACACACGTTTACGGCGCTTCACAGATGCCGTCTTCCCCTTCCCATCTACAGACAGTAATTCATGCAAGGGAGATGCAATCTGAGAAAACGAACGAACAAATCTGCGATAATAACTTGCCAAACCCAAGAAACTTCGTAACTGAGAGATTGTTCTAGGTTGCTGCCAGTCCCTTATCACCCTAGTTTTTTCTGGGTCAGTCGCCACGCCCTCAGCTGACACCTCATGCCCTAAGAAAGTGACCTTTCGTTGGAAAAAGTGACATTTGCTCAATTTCATCCTGAGACCATGCTGCTTAAAACGGCTGAAAACGTATTCCAAACGCTTTAAATGATCCTCCACTGACCTAGAAAACACCAATATGTCATCAAGGTAAATTAGCAAAATATCAAAGTTTGCCTCTGCAAGACAAACTTCCATGAGCCTCTGAAACGTGCTAGGGCTATTACACAGACCCATCGGCATGCGAAGGTACTCATACAATCCACCACAACCTACCCTGAAAGCAGTCTTATGCCTATCCTTTTCGGAGATGCCTACCTGGTAATAGCCTTGCGCCAAATCAATAGAAGAAAAATATTGAGACCCATGCAATGCATCAAGTGCCTCCTCAATCCGTGGCAACGGGTAGGCATCCTTGATTGTCTTAGCATTTAAGAGCCTGTAATCTACACACAGACGCAATGACTTGTCCTTTTTCCTAACCAGAACAACAGGAGCAGCAAATGGGCTGACACTAGGTTGAATCACTTTCTGACGCAACATTTTATTGACCATTTCCCTAACCTCAGGCATTAAATTAGGAGGGATTCTTCTATGCGGAACCTTAATTGGAGCGTCATCAACCGTCGGAATATTGTGGGAAACCAAGTTTGTAAACCCTAAGTCATCCTCAGACTCCACAAAAAATTCCTTGTACCTCATGAAAAGATTCGCTACTTTCTTTTCATCATCCACTGAGAAATCTGTGTTATCAATATCAACCTTAAATGGCAAATCCTGGATGGACCTACAAAGGGACTCGTCCACCGACTGAACTTCAATTTTCTCTAACCTCACAATGATTTCCGAATTACATGCTTCCACTTCATAATGAGGCCCTCCTAAATCTTCCTTGACAATATCAACAAAATGGACAAGACCAAGCCGTGACTTAGGTTCTAACCACACATCTTCTGGACCAATATTAACAACTCTTACAGGAACCCTGCCATTATTAACTTCAGCATATGTATCTACCACAACAATGTTTCTTGGGAGTGAACCATTTACTCCTGCAATAGCCTGAACAGCAACTGAATAAGGTTTACCATCGGACTGTGACCTAGTAGTCCCTTGAATAACGACCATGGAAGAAGCTGGAACTCTAATTGGACATGACCCCGCAACCTTAACAAAACTTGTAATATCAGCCCTAGGAATAGTTGCCATCTCATACACAGACAGTATATGAGAAATCTTCTCATCCCCCACGGTAACAGAACTAGACTGACCGGCTAATTCTTTCAACAATTTGAACACATTACTTCCTAATAATCCAGGGACTCGTTGCTTTCTTGCTAAAGCCTGTGAGTCAGAAGGATCTTTGACAACTAAAACACCTACATTTTCAAGGACCATGCCTGAGATTGAGATCTTAACTTCAGTATAACCAAGATATGGAACCTCCAAATTGTTGGCACCAGTGACTTTTAACCAATTGCCCACAACCACCAAATCACAATCAGCTAACTGCCTGTAAAATGATTCAGTGATTGTAGTTATCTGACTACCAGTGTCAATCAAACAATTTACTGGCATGCCTTCCATCAAGATCTCAACCTCTGGACAATCTGCAACAGCTCTCTCCATAATTGTCTCTTTCTTAACCCTATTTGTTGAGTCATTGCTATTGATTTCTGCTGTTCGACTCTCAACAGCAGAAGAAACTAGTTTAAATTTTGTGGTTCCAGCCCCCTTCCAGCACCCTCAACACCATTTGTCTTGTTTTGCGGACAGTTTCTAATAAAATGGTCTGCATTGCCACATTTAAAACAAGACCTGCTTGTGGCAGGATTCCCTGCAGCACCTCTTACACCATAGGGCCTTCTTCCACCTCGTCCTCTTCCTCTTCCCCTGAATCCGCCTTCTGCACCACCATGGGGAAAGTCAGCGCCACTAACTGGTCGCTCCATCATTTTTGTTAGTAAGTCAAGTTGTTGTTGTTGCTTAGCTAGCAATTCCTGTTGACTTTTCAAAATACTGGCAACATCAACTTCTGTATCCTTCCTTAAAGCATTGACCTCTACCTCCTGTGCTGCATTTGAAACTTTCTTGTCATCTTCACACCATCTCATCACAACAGTCCTAAATTC
>JBEVVS010000155.1:0-2926 GCA_040507005.1 Candidatus Thiodiazotropha sp. | reverse complement strand
CCGAAAGTGGACACAGACATAAACTGTTCATCTGTTTTGTACCAAATTGATGGATATTCAGCATTTCCTAGTTTAGATGGAGGAAGAGGTGTTATTATTTATGCAAAGTCTCACTTAAATGTGTCTCCAAATTCTCATATGAATTCACTGTATAACGATGGGTCATGGTGTGACTGGCTTGTTGATAAAGAAACAGTATTGTTAGGCGCTATATATAGAAGTCCATCAACAGATGAATCATGTGTTACTATAAATAGATTGTTGAATGAAGCTTCCCGTTCAGGTCACAGATTACTTGTAACAGGAGATTTTAATATGAAGGACATTAATTGGGAAAATTACAGTACATGTCATAATGAAAATCATCATGAGTATGAATTTATTGAATGCTTACGTGACAATTTTCTTTTTCAACATGTAGTTGAGCCTACACGATTCAGAGAAAACCAAACCCCACATATATTGGACCTTATTATTACAAATGACCAACATGACATTGAGGATATAACTATTTTACCATCTCTTGGAGTTAGTGACCATGTTCTCATTAAATTTGACTTTGTATTCTCGTTTAAAGAATTTCATAATGGAAAGCCGAAGGTTAAATATGGCAGATGCGATTTTGTATCATTTACAAATGAATGGGACAATATTGACTGGGAAGAGAAGTTTACCGAGCACAGTGTGGATGAAATGTGGGCGATTTTTGTTGAACAATACCAAGAGAGTGTGAATAGACATGTCCCAAAATATACTCCAAAGAAAGGGTGTAAACCGAAACCATTATGGATGACAGCAGATACCTTGAATAGTATAAGAAATAAAAGGCATGCATGGTCCCAGTATCGTGCTACTAAACGACCGGCAGACTTTGAACGCTATAAACGAATTAGAAATAAGACAAATGAGGATATTCGAAATGCTAAGAGGAACTTTGAGAAGAAAATTTCAAAGAAAGCTAAGAAAGAAAGCAAACACTTTTGGAAATACGTCAATAGTAAAGTGAAATCACAGAGTAATGTCACAAATCTGCAAAAATCTGACTCAACATTAACTTCTTCTGATCAGGAAAAGGCAGAGGTTTTGAATGACTACTTTTCTAAAGTATTTACCCGTGAAAACCTGGATGATATGCCGGATATTGCCAATAAAGTGTTTGATATCCCGCTGGACAGTATTAACATTGATATAGCAGTTGTAGAGACAGTACTGAAGGGACTTGATGGAGGAAAATCTATGGGACCTGATGAATTAAATCCATTACTGTTAAAATCTATGTCAAACATTTTCTCCACTCCATTAACACTAATATTTCAAGAGTCTATCAGATCTGGCAGGATTCCAGAAGTCTGGAAAGATGCACGTGTTACTCCTTTATTTAAGAAAGGACAAAAGTCAAATCCTGGCAATTATCGTCCGGTAAGCTTGACATCAGTGGTTTGCAAATGTTTAGAGAAGATTGTAAGAGCTTCTGTTATAGAGCATTTAGTTCGAAATAATCTTATATCAAGTGCACAGTTTGGCTTCCGATCAGGACGATCATGTGTTCTGCAGCTAATTGACGTAATGGAGGACTGGTCAAAGTTGGTGGAGAATGATGAAAGCTGGGATACTGTATATTTAGATTTCGCAAAAGCGTTCGATAGTGTTCCACATCAAAGACTTATTAATAAAATATCAGCATATGGGATAAGAGGCCAGTTACTCTCGTGGATTAGAGACTTCCTTACTGGACGTAGACAGTATGTAACCGTCAAAGGAGAATCATCATCATGGCAAAATGTAATTAGCGGTGTGCCTCAGGGAAGTGTCCTTGGGCCCGTGTTATTTGTCATCTACATTAATGACTTACCTGAAGTTGTAAATAGCACAGTGAAGATCTTTGCAGATGATACAAAGTTGTACAACACTGACAGTAAAGCAGACATACTTCAGCAGGATTTGGATGCATTGTTTGTATGGTCTGAACTTTGGCAACTCCGTTTCAATGTTGAAAAATGCAAGACAATTCATTTTGGTCGAAATAATCAGGAGTATCAATATACATTGCATTTTGAGGACATAGATTCAGATACTGAAGAAAAGGATCTTGGTGTGATTTTCCAAAGGGACCTGAAATTCAGCAGTCATATTGCTACAAAAGTTAATAAAGCAAACAGTATATTATCCTTGATCATCAGAACTTTTGACTTCATCGAACAAGACTCTTTTGTTCTTTTATATAAAGCTCTTGTGCGACCTCATGTTGAATATGGAAACACAATTTGGTATCCATTTTTGAGAAAGGACATAAACAGTGTTGAAAATATTCAAAAACGTGCAACCAGACTTATTCCCCAATTAAAGGACCTTTCATACACTGAAAGACTGAAAAAATTGAAATTACCTACTCTAGCTCATCGTAGAAGGAGAGGAGATATGTTGCAAACGTTTAAAATTCTAAATGGCTTGGAAGATATACCCTCAGAAAGATTCTTCAATGTTGCTACAAATTCTAGTACACGTGGACATAATTTTAAGCTCGAAAAACCCCGTTGTAACACATCATTCAGACTTCAACATTTTTCGCAAAGAATCATCAATGATTGGAATGCTCTGCCATCATTTGTCGTTAATGCCAAGGATGTGAAGGATTTTAAAGCAAAGTTAGACCTCCACTGGAGCCATGAAGTGATGTATCAGTACTAATCATGCAAATATGTTCTACACATATTTTTACCTGTAAATATAAATTGCAAAACCTGTACTTGAAATTGGATGCTTTTTATCTGTGACGACATGAGAATCAAGCTCAAGTGACTGAAAGAGTGACGAAAGACATTGGGCTTAAAAAGGAGATGTCTCCTTCCCTTAGAGCCCACCAACCATCCTAGAGGAAGTCCTAGAGGATATAGGCTGGCACTCCCTATTCTCAAGGTACTAAAGG
>JBEVVS010000244.1:0-2955 GCA_040507005.1 Candidatus Thiodiazotropha sp. | reverse complement strand
CTCTCATATATAGATGTCAGGTTCTCACGTGTTTACATACATACATAAATACATACAAACATACAGTAAATGTTGTATAATATTGTATAAATATAAACTGTAGAGTAAGGTGGGGCAAAACGCCTCGCCTAAGGTATAATGCTTATAAAGACTTAGGCTGCTGATCGACGTATAGTGGTTTATTGTATTTGTGCTTCCTTGATATTGCTTTCTTAAAATATGACACTAAAATTACAAAATGATTTGATGTATTGAGGTACTAGTTAATTGTTGTTTTTTAAGAAACGGGGCGTTTTGCCCCATACTTGGGGTAAAACGCCCCTTTCAGTGGGGCAAAACGCCTATGGTGGGCGTTTTGCCCCGCAACCATGGCCTCGCTCCCTGTTTCCTTATCGCATGGAATGGGTCATGAAATATATGTGTGGGTCTCTTGCTGAAACTTTATTAACGCATAATTTAAACATAACAAAGTAAAACATAAAACTCTGGTAACAATTTAACAAACAATAATTGACAAAAGTACATAAGTCAATGTCGTCTGAGAGAAGTTGATTATAACAATTAATGATATACACGACATGTCATAACACTCAAACTGCATGTTCGAAAATCATGAGACACAAATCAGCCTGGCTATAGACGGATACAAAGTCATCTTGCTGGCTTTTTCATGTCATGGCTCATACTCAGTGGCATTGGATGCCTCTAAAGTTCTAGTTCATTTAGTCATATGACAGTTTATATTCAATGTGAGAGTCCTATATCAATATTACATTTCTTTCACTTCGGCATGCAATGTATGCCCAATTGATCAGTATAATAAGTGCACGTTAGTGGTCGCCACTATGGATCCACGAAAAGTGAAGACTGGTCAGACTATTCTAGTCTGAACCTATTATATGTGATTTGTCATAAATAGACTGGAGACCTTGTCTTACCAGTATTCAGGTAAAAGGGTTCAGGCAAACGTCCTGCTTAAGACAATCTGACAGATATCGCGCCTTTGTATCAAGATAACAAGTACGTGTAACGACCCAATTTTTATAAAGCAAAACTGGAAGACTTAAACATTTTTTCTTATTTCTGCTCGCATACATAGATTCTGGTTACTCATTAGAACCGCCTCGCCGACGCGGTACTAACGTGTACTCACAATCTTATTCAATGTTTTGAGTAAAGATAAGAAAAAATGTCAAAATTTTCAACTGAAAATGGTCATTTTTACCAAGTAAAAATCGTTGAATATTGTTTACTTGTGTTTTCGTAGGGGTGTAAACGAGCCAGGTCTTAACAAGAATCGTCGGAATCACAATTGGGGCAAATGAATTGTGCCGATCCCGGAGTGCACTCTTCATGTGCCCAGTTACGGCACACTTGACACTCTACCCAGGTTTCTCCCGGGCGAGTGCGACTGTAGGGCTCCGCGCATATCAGACATGGCCAGTCTTCTTCTTCACTGCTACTGTCGTGTATTGGTGTGACCTTTTTCTTACACTTCCGCGCCCTTTTCTTGTTACTCGGGTCGTTAATCCGCTTTGCTTTCTTCTGAGGACGTCTTTTCGTGGCTTTCTCCTGTAATGCATTCTTGTACGGTGACGAGGTTAGAATCGCGGCAGTCTCAACTTTTCTGACGCGCTTTTTGGCAGGTAATCGCTTCGGTATAGGTGATATACCCTGAATAATGCTAGATAAATTGTGCTGGCTTTCACTTTGCTTTGGCTGATCCAGAGAACGGTCAGTTGACGACTGACATTGTTCAAAGCAACCAGTATGAATGAGGCAGTCATAATGGCCCACATCTTCCCCAACACTTTCAAATTGAACATACAATGGAGCATCACCAAGAGACCCATTAATATCATAATGTGAAATCACAACCCCGTCTACGTTTACCACAAAAATAGGCCTGTGTAGAACCTTAGCCGTGGATATTAGTTCCAGCTCTCCAGGCATAGCCAAAGGATCAGCCATAGCTAATATCCTGTCATTGACGGAACTATAATGCAACCTTTGGGGCAAATCAGCATTTATGGCGTCTCCTTCTAGCACAGAGTAGTCATCAATGTTTTCACACATGTACGAGATAACTCTCGCTCTAAGTTCATCAGACTGACTCCTCTCACGAATTGCTAAGGTTAAGTTGGTTGGTCTGCCATCTTCATCCCTCTGGCATAATTGTAAGTTTTGGTCCATTCCTATTATGAGGCTGCGAAAAAGACAACGCCCATCGCCGACAGCAGGGACTGTTTTCATTTCACTAGGGTTAATTCTTCTACCCCCTCGTTCACTTCGAAGTTCGTTTTCCTTATCATAACTAGATGAGTCGGTTGGTTGGGGATCTTGCTTTCCTTCCTCCTGATTACTGGAGGAACGATTCAACGAGCCACCGTTTGTACTATCTAATAGTGGCTTATTTGTCGATTCAGCCTCTGCAGAGATCTCAGCATTAGCTGACTCTCCAAAAGGTCGCTGGTTAGCTGACTCCTCGCTGGGTTGACTGATCATAGGCGGATCAGGTGCATCTGCGGTGTCTTGTCCATTTCCTGCATTTTCTTCAGGAGATGTGTTTTGCTCGGTAGGTAGGACGGCCGCAAAGTCCTTCTCCGTGAACACCTGAGGGTCAAAGGGTGAGATGCCGCATGCCTGGAATCCATTCAGCGCCTTCTCTGGCATAGCTGTCCTGAAATTAAAACATTTCAACCGGAAAATGTTATTTCCTATTACTCTCCTTACACCATCTTTCAGAAACTGCCTTTTCCAAAACCACCAATTTCATTTACATCTCAGGCAAAATATGATTACACTATCCATTTGCATTCCAAAAGTCTTAAAAAGTTCGCTAACATTTTGAAAATCGGTTCACAAATAAAAAAATCAATAAAAATAATTCTGGGTAGGCCTTTTTCCATAATAAAAAATATGACAAAGGGAGGTAATTATTTTCCCGGAACAAAT
>JBEVVS010000089.1:0-3035 GCA_040507005.1 Candidatus Thiodiazotropha sp. | reverse complement strand
AGGAGAAAGAAAAGAAGAGCACTCCTGATTATGAAAGGCATTTTGGCGGGAGTGTAGGCGCACAACCTTTTTTCTATCCCATGATGTCTTCCCCGTTTAGGCTGGGTTATCCACCACTTTATCGCCCACCAGTCAATCCGCGACGGGGCTCGGGTAGATCAGGCCAGAGATTTACCGGATCGGGTTTTTCAGGCTGTTTTAAGTGTGGTGATCTTTCGCACTATCAAGCGTTTTGTGACAAAAAGTAAACTTGGTGAAATTTTAAGTGTAGACGTTTTTCTTCCAGGTGTCTAGCAGCACAACGCTGGGGCCACAGCTGTGGGAGTTAACGGATTCATTTGAACCGGCAGATTAGGCAGAAAAGATTAATCGTGTGGGTTATGTGGATATCAACCGGGTTCCAGTGGATAGTTTTGAAAATGTACCGTTTAAATTTAACAAAGAAATGCTAGGATCCATTCTTCATGAGCAGATAATTTTGCCTGACGAAAACAACTTCGTGGCCGGAAATTTTCATAATTTTGCTGACCGTTGGCGCTGAGTGATTCAGGATGAAAATAGCCAAGTATTGAATTGGATTGTTAATAAAGTGGACATCCACGATTTCATGATACCATTTAAGGGTACATTTTGGGGTATAAAATATGATCATTCTTATCCTCCTTCAAGGCATTTTAAGAACGCTCCGATCTGTGAACAATTTGTAGATTATATCAACAGTGAGTTAACCTTGAGGCTGAAAACAGGGGCGATATCATATTTAGGGAGAGTGGGTGAAGTAGAACCTCCTTATATTATTTCTCCGATCACAATAGAACCAAAAAAACCTCGGTTGTGTTTAAACCTTATGTATCTGAACTGTTTCATGAAGGACACACCATTCTCACTGGACACACTGCAGGATGTACCGCATTTAATTAAAAGAAATTCTTTCATGTCTAAGATGGATGATAAGAGTGCTTATTTGAATATGTTAATGACAGACAATTCAAGGCAATTATTAGGTTTTCAGTGGGGCGGGCATTATTTCTGCTCAAATACATTAGTGTTTGGTTGGAAGAACGCTGCATTTGTGTACCATACGACAAATCTACAGGTTATGTCATTTCTGCGGAAACTTTCGATTACGGGATTGTTGTATATTGATGACAGGCTATTAGAAGAATTTAATGGAGCTGTCCCTCGAGACCTAGAAGACTCATACTCTAGAGCTTGTATCGCTACACGACTGACAATAAAATTGTTAATTAGTTTAGGGTTTTATTTAGGTATAGAGAAATGCATCTTTAACCCTTGTCAGGAGCTAGTTTTTCTGGGTATGTTAGTGAATTCGGTAGAGTGTTCGTTTTTTATTACTGAGAAAAGAAGACAAAAATTTATTTCTCTCCGAGAGGAAATCTTGAGTTCGCGAGCTAAAGTGTCTGTGACATGTATTCAGAAATTTGCGGGTTTGTGTATCTCTATTGCAATGGCAATCCCTGCTGCAAAGCTGTACTCATCGTGTTGTAATAGGGCCATCTCACAGGGAATAGCAGGAAATGGTATGATTAGTATAGAGGGCGAATTGAAGGAGGAAATAGCTTATTGGAGGTTCTTGGATACATGGAATGAACCTTTTCCATGGCTTTCAGAGGGGCATAATGTCTTGACTCTCACACTAACATCAGATTCCTCTGATTATAAATGGGGTGCTTGCTATCTTGAAAATGGGAAAGAGACACAACTATCTGATTATTGGGCTGAGGGACAGAGGGGTTTGTCTATAATGATAAAAGAGGGATTAGCTTTGAGAAACGCATTGTTATCTTTGGGTAGAAAACTAGAAGGAAAACGGGTGCATGCTTACGTTGATAACAAGGCAGTGGTACATGCTTGGGAGAATCAGTACTCAAAGTCTCCGGATTTAAATGCCGTTTTAAAAGAGATGTTTCAGATAATTTTCCGTTTAAAATGTTCCCTTTCTCTGACATTTGTTCCTTCATCTGAAAATATTGCCGATGAAGCCTCCAGGGCTTTGCAAAAGTCAGACGCTATGTTATCGAAAAGGGCATGGTTGTACATCCAGTATTTGTTTGGCCCTCATACGGTAGATATGTTCTCGCTTGACAGTAATGCTATGAGGGGCGAGGAAGGAGATATCCTCAGACATTTTACGCCTTTTCCATCGCCGGAAACGGGTGGGGTGGATGCTTTCGCACAGGTGTATTCTGTTGAGGAAAATTATTATGCCCATCCACCTTTCTGTATGATATCGGCGGTAGTAAAGTTTATCATACAACAGAAATTCGATTGCACTTTGATATTTCCCGATATCAATCCAGTTCAGCCATGGATGACTCTGATTCAACGGTTTGCTGTGGCAGTTATTCCTATCGGCCTGGCACATGACAAAGGGGTCATTTTGTATCCATCAAAAAAAGGCTATCTTCAGGATAAAAAAGGTCTACAATGCAACTTGTTGGCAGCGCGTTTTTCTGCCGGCAAGGTCACCTTAGATTCAGGGGGGTATCAGTTACACAAACCTGTTAAGGACGCCGGAGTGCGTACTCCGGTCCTATTGATTGGGGATTCGATGGTTCGATTCCTTCGGGGTGAAAAGGAATTCTTGGAGGTCATATCGATTGGTGGCGCAAGATTTATAGATCTGTCTTATCCGTTTCTGCTCGAGAAGGTACATCGAGCAAATCCCTATCTGTTATTACTTCATGTAGGAACTAACGACGTGAACAAAAAACAGGTCTCTGATGTTCAAGTTGACAGCAATATTCGGAAAGCGGTCCGGCAGGTTCTAGTAGATCTGACTGTTTTGCAACATAGATTCAGCTTTGCAGTGGGGATATCAGGCTGTATTTGTACAAGGTCGTCTTACATAAATGAAAGGGTGTGCAGATTAAACCGCCTGTTGAATAGAGAGGCAAAGCGTTTGCGGTTCCATTTTATAGATAATTCAAATATTGATCAGTCACAACTGAAAGATTTTGTGCACTTGAACAGTCAGGGCGAGGCGTCGCTGAAAAGAAACCTGAAGGGTCTGC
>JBEVVS010000200.1:0-3036 GCA_040507005.1 Candidatus Thiodiazotropha sp. | reverse complement strand
CATGACGTGACATCTGCAGGCTGGTATGGTCATTGAAATATCTGAAATAGAGTTCGGCAAGTCGCTTCTCGGCACTGCCGAGCAGACCCCGATTCTCATCCAGGGCCTTGCCGTTTTGTGTTTGCAGCAGCAGTTTGTTGAGGATGGCGATTCGTTCCGTTAGCTCTGCACCAATAGCATTGATCTCATCCTGACTGGTATCACTCTCTTCGATTGACTCTGTCAGGTCATGTAGATTCATGAGTGCGTTCAATTGTGACTTTAGTCTGATCTCCTCGAGAAAATTCACGTAGCCCTCACGCAATTGAACATAGCCAACCAGACTCAGCCAGTCGTGTCCGGTGCCGGCCATGTCCCTTTTCTTGTAGAGTTCCACACGGGCGGCGTGGAGTGCCTCTCTTACATCGAGACCATTGAAGAGATTTTTGTAGAAATGCTGCACCAGGATTTTTGAGCCATTGATGGTTAAAGGCAGTTGCGATGCGATGACCACCGGAAAGCCTGAGACATGGAGTTCATGGGCCAGACTTTTTTCAGGATTGGTGACATCGCTCTGATTGCCTAAATCACAAGCGGCAAGGGTGATGACCACTGCACTCGAACGCAACCCCTCCAAGGTGTCTACCATATGTTCCGGTTTTACCAGATCAGGGCCGTCAACCGGGTGATTCAGTACAATGCCGAAACGTACGTCAGTCTCCTGTTTCAAGCCCTGACCGTGGGCAAGCAGATGGAAATGGGTGAAACTGTTGTCTTTAATGCACTGTTTTATCTGCTTGCATGTGGCATTGCCGATTTCGACGAAAACCGATTCAATGTTCTCTTTCGGCAACCAGGGAGTCAGGGCTTTGAGGAGTGTTTCCCGATGTGCTTGATAGGGTACTTCGCCTCCCGCTTCTGACCAGGCGAAAAGTACACGGGGTGTTATCGGCCACTTGGCGACTTTCTCATTGAAATCGCCGCGTACGCGACGCGTCAAGACAACGCCTTTTCCCCGAAGAAACAGTGGTGTGCCATCTTCTGCCAGTGCGGCCTCAAAAGGAAGCGATGAGAGTTCAGCGGCGTTTGCCACAAGGTCGATCTGCTGTAGGCTGTCTTGAGATTTGTTGAGTTCCTTGATTAAAGGACCTTCCTCGAAAAGCGTGCCGCTGGCGTGTTGCTTGCGCAGATCTGTGACGATCTTGGAGATTTCATCGAGGGAATCAATATCACCCTTCTTGATGAGGTCACAGAGTGCTTCGTACTGCTCCTGATTTTCATATTGGCGCAGTAGATCTGAGATCAAGACCGATATTTTTTGCACCGCCTCGAGGCGCTCTTGTTCCTGGAGTGCCGGTGCTGACTCGGATAGATAACGCAGTTTTTGAATCAGCTCCTTGAAGGATCCGTGACCGATGTTCATCCTGACTTGTTGAGCTGATTGGTCGTTGATCGTGCGGAGATATTTATCGTCCTTCCTCAAGATGCCTGTCTGTAAATCGTCGAAACGAGTAAATTCAACCAATATCGATTTCATCAGTCAGAGCCCCGGACAAATATCAGGCCAGCCTTTTCATGTTCCGGATATCGGGTTTCGTATCCATAGGCATCACGCAGCTTTTTATCATCCCAGACGACTGTCTCGTCGCTGCAGTAGTTGAACCAGAGCCTGGGTGAGTCGCCGCCATACTCGATCACCCGTGCAACCGCTTCGGGGTGGGGGTGCTGAAATTGGTCGCCGTTGCTGGAGAAGATATAGTTTTTGCAATCCAGGTGTTGGATCAGTTCGCTGCTTACGCTCCCCCTGCTGCCGTGGTGGGGGAGTTTGCATAGATCCAGTTCGAGTTGCTGATCACCCAGACGTTTGATCGATTCAACAAGGGTGCTGGGATGGGCATCTCCCGCAAGCAGCACCCGGTAATCACCATATTGGATAAGCATTGCGATACTGCTGCCGTTGGCGGATGAATGGTCCTCTGAAAACTCCTCCCTGAGCAATTGTTCAATGTCCGGGCGTTTTTTTGCCCCTGGTTGCACTTCATCCCCTAACAGGGCGAAGCGTCCCTCTGCTCTGGCTTGCTCCAGCTCTTGCGGGGTGATATCGATGTCCCGGCACGACTTCTCCCAGTCCTTTCGCAGATCCGCCAACATTGGAAGCGTAGGCCCGAGCAGTGTGATCGTCATACCGTCAGGGAAATCGATCTGCGGAGGCTCGCCGGATTCAGGGATCACGACCGCATCGCCGTTGAAGCCATGGCGGTTCCAGTTGTGACCGTTCTTCAAGATAATGTCCGTCAGCAGCTCGCCATGCTTGCCAGCCAGCACTTTAGGGCCGGGGGGTTCCGGGAGATGACGATAGCCGTTGAACCAGACGTCCTTGGCCTTGAAGGGCAGCGTCTCGTCTTGGGCAAGTTCAATGATGCCGCGGATGTGGTCATAGTCCACATGGGTAACGACTAGCAATTCGAACTCACGCTCTGCATCTGAAAGTTGTTGCAGTCTGGGTTTGAGTGCTCGTTTATAGACGCCGGGTGCGCCACCATCGATCAACATACGGCGGATTGGATTCACACCATATTCGAGCCAGATACAGTCGCCGTAACGTGCTGGGAGAATTTCGAGTCTGAACATCTTGATGTTGTCTCTTCCCGTGCCAACTCCTTTCTATATAGCCCAGGACCAGTCTGTTGTCACTCCACCCCGGATGGGATTAATCCCTTGACGGCCAAAGAAACACTAGTGTGGTCGGTCAACTCGAGCCGTCAGCCGGCAATGCTTCTCAACGCCAGCAGGGCCGTGCCATAGGCGGCTTCTTGCTGTGCCGCAAGGATCACCGGTAGAGCCAATTGTTGTTGTCGTATCTGGCGCCACGCTTCATTGTGTGCCCCGCCACCAACGGAATAGACGCGGCTGGGGGTTGGTGCTCCCAGTTTTTGCAATAGACCATAACCGGTTGCTTCGATCTTGGCGATACCCTCCAACATGCCTTGAAAGAAACGCCGGTCATCCTCAGGGCGGGGCTGCAGACGGGGTTGATAGTCGGCATCGTTGAGGGGG
>JBEVVS010000130.1:740-3082 GCA_040507005.1 Candidatus Thiodiazotropha sp. | reverse complement strand
TAAAGGCATCTTCAGTGACTGCCACATTGTTCACTGTAATACCAAGCAAAGCTCCTCCGGGAACCGGATCCTCGGTTACCTCACTGAACAAACCACTCGAGCTTACCTGTTCAGCCACACTCGCTTTCAATGCGTCTGTAGCAACAGAATTAACTACACCATTTGTTTGGAATTCGAATAGCAACTGGACCGGATGAACAGTTGCCAACTTTCGATACTCTGCAACTGGTATTTCCTGGGTCATGCTATCCACATAGATACTGGTACAGCCTGTCAGGGGTAGCAAAAAGAGCAACAGCAAGCGATAGCGGGTACAAAGTTTTCGGATACGATTCAATTCCATTCCATAATCTCCTTAGTTGAAGAACAGGCAATGTTGCCTGCGCCATGCTAATTGTATTGAGCTGGCTTTTTCAGTCTTTTAATTTGGTTTGAGAATGCTCAACTCTCGCACATCTTGGTTGGCAGTGCCGAAAAGGAGATACTTTGAAGGAAGTAAAGTATTAATGCAGAGATAAACTGGGGCATAACTGCAGTCAATAATCCAAAAAAATCCCATAAATCTGACAGCCAAGGATAATTTGCCAAAATCCTTTCTATCTGGCAACCACTTGCCGACATATTTCAGACAATGCATCCATTTAGGCTGTATGATCTTGTTTTCATCGTGTCAGCTACATCACGGCAATTGAGAAGAGCAGGTGGTGTAGTGGCATGTTGTTTATTGCAAGCTGGAGGGCCAGTAACCAAGCAGAAAAAGAAAGAGTCAGCCGGATATCCAGGGTATTGAATAGTTTGAGGCCGATTAGACGGGTGTTTCAGGTATATCCAACCTAGGCTTTTACATTGTTAAGTGATAACTATGGCTCGATAGCTATTTCAGCTGCTATTGTCGGGTACTGGTAAGGTCATAACGGTAAGACGTCATGAAAGTGAGTGCTTCATTAGAGCCCTGTAGCAGGCACGCCACATGCTGGACAGTGTATGCCGGATGTATGTCGGGACTCCCGGAAAAACTTGTTAACACATCACACCTGGAATCAAAGCTATTAACGGGTGTGACCCCTTATGCCAATATGCTGTGGCCACACAACTGAGGCTCAGACCCTCAATTACCTTCATATCCAGGTATGTGATCTAGTGGACTTGCTCATGTGGATGGATTTGTAATTAGCTGATTAAAACAAGCATTCAACTCTGTCATGTAATAGCATAATAAAGTGCCTTGCCAGATAGCATTCAGTGAATAGAAACAATCAGTTAAACTTTTGTGCGCCACCAATAATAACAATATAAAATCTCATATATATCAGTACCATAATGTGATTAGTTGAAATTGTTAGATCGCAGTTGTCATATTAATGTAATATTTATGACACAGATTGGAAATCTTAAAACAGTATATACTCATCCGCAGGTCAGATTAAAAGTCTATTGATTTCATTTCTTGTCCTGCAACTTAATGAGAGAGATTTGTCTCTTTCAAAAACAGTATATACAGTTGCGGAGTACCAGATGGAAAATCTGATCATCAAACTCGCCGAAGTATTTAAACACGTTAGTGATAAATCTAACCGTGCTTATATCATCGTTGCCGTTATAATTGTAAGTGCGGTGTCATTCTCTTCATCCTCAATACACAATTTTCTTATATTTGTTGCGGTGGTCGTAATTGGGCTTGTATATCTCGTTTGGAGAGAGCGAATTTCGGATCGTGCAAATCTACATGTGAAATCTGATATACCTAACGATATGGCAGCACATACTGAGAAAAGATCGAAGTAGTAGATGTTATTTTTTCGTATGGTGTGTGTTATTTCTTGATAGTGCGCTATGAGCTAACGGTCAGGAGTCATAGCGAATACGGACATTCAAGGGAAACTGCTCAAGACCAAGAAGGGTAAGGTCGCCACAAAGATCGCAGACAATTCTGTTCATGGGAGTCGATGTCTTTGTCGTACAGGAGGTCGAGAATATCGACATCAGAAAGGCGTTTAATCGAAAGCACCTTGGCAACACTGCAAGGCCCAAGTCAATCAGGCAAGGGTTTTGTCTGCTGCGAAAATAATCTATCCGATACTCTGAATACCAACGCCAACAGCGCCGGCATAAAGGTCAAAGTCACGATCATCGAGAACAGCAGTCCAAACAGGACGATGGCGCCCAGCCCCCGGTAGAGCTCGGTGCCGGCGCCGGGGTTGAAGACCAGCGGAGAGAGCCCGGCAACCGTGGTGACCGTCGACATGAGGATCGGTCGCAGTCGGATGCGCACGGCTTCCGTCACCGCCTCGACGATGTTCATGCCTTTTTTCTTCAGATTGGTTGCGGTGAGTTCAACGATC
>JBEVVS010000130.1:0-730 GCA_040507005.1 Candidatus Thiodiazotropha sp. | reverse complement strand
TGGTAATCATGTCGAAGGGTTGGTTGATGGGATTGAGACCGATCAGGTCAAGGTTGGCGCCGGCCAGGTTGATCAGGTAGAGACCGGCGACGCCGCCACTGATGCCCACGGGCAGGTTGGTCATGATCAGCAGCGGATATCCCCAATGGGAGAAGACCGCCACCATCAGCAGGTAGGCGATCACTATCGCCACGATAAAGTTGTTGAACAGGGCCTCCCGGGTTGCCGACAGTTGATCGCTGGCGCCGCTGAGTTCGAGACGGATATCCGCCGGGAGTTCACCGGACTCCTTCATCCCGATGATGATCTCCTCGGTCACTTTCTTCACCCCGGCCTCCAGGGGGATCTCCCTGGGTGGTATCACGCTCAGGGTGATGGTTCGGTCACCGTCGACACGACGGATGGTCTCGGTATTGACACTCTCCTCGAGCCGGGCGACGGCGTTCAGGGGAACGATTTCACCCCGGGAGGAGTAGAGCATCAGGGATGCGAGATCCTGGGGCTGTTCGATGTTGCCCTGAGTGGAGTAGAGAAACATGTCGATCTGGTCATCGTCGAGGAAGAACTCGTCCACATAGGCGCCGTCTGAATAGGCCCAGATGGTGTAACCAAGATCCTGGGTATCGATGCCAAGCTCGGTGGCGCGCTCCCAGTCCGGCTGCACCTCGAGCATGGGTTGCCCCATGGTCAGGTTTGAGGGTACGGGTCGTACCCTCGGATTGTCGAAGAG
>JBEVVS010000074.1:0-3090 GCA_040507005.1 Candidatus Thiodiazotropha sp. | reverse complement strand
GCCCTGCTCCCTAAAACGTTTTCAGCTTTCTTTTTTTTTTTCAGTGCTGTATATAGCATTGATTAGTATATGTAGTTAGTTACTATATGTAGTTGGGGTGTTTATTGAGATTCTATTCCGTATTCCGTATCTGGCCTTGTGGCACAAATCTTCTCGAGTGTGGTGAAGATCCTCTCCGGTAATTAAAATGCCTCAAATGTAATTTTTCTCAAATGTAATTAAAAGAATAGTGATTTGATACGGTCTACGGTCTACTGCGTGATGCCCGACTCAGAAACTCTTCTGGCAAGGCGGCCTGTGTTCTTTATGTACTCTCCAAGTTCCTTCAATATGGCTTCTCTCCAGCCTGAATGGTCAGTGTTCTCATTATAACCGAGAAGAAGAGGAAGGTCCAGGTAGTTTATTCCGAGCTCAAAGAAAAGATTCCTTTGTAGAATTTGCCGATGATCCTCATACAGAGGACATTCTAAGAGAAAGTGCTGCACAGTTTCTATATCCCCACATTCACATTCTGCACTATCACATTGATTCAACTTATGTTTGTATTCATTTAACTGGTTGTATCCTGTCCTTAATTGTAGAATTGAGGAGCCAAGCTCTTTACAAGGAATATCTAGGAATAGTTTCCCATTGACTGTAGGTTTGAACATATAGAAAAATCTTCCAGAGTCTGATATGTCCCAGCGTTGTTGCCATTTTGAGATTATTGACTTCTTTGATGATGATTTGATATCCTGGAGGGTGACTATTGATGTTTCCAAGGGCATGTTCGAGGCCTGTTGAGCAGCATCTTTGGCAAGACGATCAGCTATTTCATTGCCCTCAATAGTAGCATGTCCTGGAGTCCAATGAATAATCACATCAAAGCCTTTAGTTTTGAGTTGTTGTAAGAAAGACTTGATTTTGAAAATTATGTCCGTGTAGTTTTCACTTGCCCAGTTCAGCGTGAGAATGCCCACAGCTGACTGACTGTCTGAAAAAATTTGCAGACAAGATGAGAGTTCCCAGATCCTCTTCGAAGTGACTGACTCTAAGACGAGAAGTACTGCTACCAACTCTGCTAAAAGAATAGAACCTCTAGCTGCCACCGGCCTGGTAAGCTCTATACCACTTTGTTCATCTGGCAGATATATAACGGCACCAGCTCCGCAGGGTCCTGGGTTCCCAAGGCATGAACCGTCAGTGAAAGCAATAGAAGATCTTGCTGGGGCTTCCAAAAGAAGTTGCTGAATAATACCTTTGCCCTTTTCCTGTTGCTCAGTTGACCTGCTTTTAGAGGATCCCAGCTGGCTCCAGTATTTGGGGTGTTTGAGGGTTCTAACAAGATCTCCTGGGTTGTATGCGGGTTCTGGCTGGATCATACTGATGCTGATGTTAGTATATTGCTGCATCTCTGCTGCTTGACTTAAAGCCAAATCTAAAGGGCCAATGAATTTTCTACCTGGTTCTTGTACCATACACTGATTGAGTTGAAGCTTGAGAGGATGTTCAATGCTCTTTGCATTGATCTTGGCAATTTCTCTGATGGACATTTCTGTGAGACGTAAATCAAGAGGGGGAATCCCAGCTGCCACCTCAAGAGCTTCTCTGCTGGAAGAAGCAGGTGCATTAAGACAGAGTGCTAAAGATTTTCTCTGTACAACATGTAGTGCCCGTAAGTCGTCTGAAGAGGCCACTTGCCAAATCATTCCTCCATACTCTATGACTGGCCTGACAAGACTGGTATAAAGTTGAATGAGATTTTTGCTGGAAACTTTAGCAATGCCCTTAATTTCTCTTAACATTCCTAAACATTTACTGGCTTTCTGAGCTACTACTTCAATGTGTTTCTTAAAGGAAAGTTTTTCATCGAGGTAAATACCTAGAAGTTTTGGGGTTTTATTGTATTGTAGAATTTGGTCATCTATCTTGATTTTTGGTTGATACAATGTGTCACTTTTCTTTGAAAACAATGTGATTTCAGTCTTTGGGAGACTAATATTCATTCTCCACTTCCGACACCATGCCTTTAAGATACTAACATCCTTACACACCTTGTCCTCCAGCTGTTGAACTTGATCTCCTGAGTGCCAGAGGGTTCCATCATCTGCAAATTTGCAGTGATCTCCAGAAATGCCTGAAAACATGTCCAGTATGTAAATGCTGAATAAAAGTGGAGCTGTCACACTGCCTTGTGGCAAGCCAATATCAGATCAAAATTGATTGCCAACTGTATCCCCAATGTAGCATCTGGCTGTTCTGTTGTCAAGAAAACTTTTGAGCCACATCCAAAGCCTCCCACATACTCCTATATTGGATAACTTGAACATCAAACCTTCTCGCCACACACTGTCAAAAGCTTTGGCTAAATCCACAAAGCAAGCTAGGGAATATTTGTTATCATTGAAACCATTTACCACTGACTGTACTAAGCGAGTAACTGCATACGTGGTACTATGATATTTCCTGAAACCTTCTTGCTGAGGGTCTAGAAGTTGATTCCCTTCAACATGTGACTCCAATCTCTTCATGACTATTCGTTCCATCAACTTACATAGGACACTAGTAAGACTTATTGGCCTGTAGGAAGAAGGACTGTAGAAGTCTGACTTATTATGCTTCCTCAGAAACTTGACACTTGCATGACTCCAAACATCTGGTAATTTTCCTGTGCGCCAAGAAAGATTGAAAATATATAATATAGCTTCTCTGAAGTAATCACCAGAATGACAAAGCATCTCCGGATATATGCTGTCTGGTCCAGCGGATTTGCCCAATTTCAATCTGAAAATAGCTCCATCTAATTCTGCTGAATCCTTTATGTCAGTATTAAAGCCCAGGTCATCTGTATTTTCCAAGTCTTGACTGCCACACAAATCTAAAACCTTCAACTCCACTTCAGACTTAAAATCATCATCAAAGGCAAGGCTGGAATTACTTTGAGGATCAAAAAACACATTCTGGAGTACTGTACATTTTTCAGCACTATCGAAAGCTATATTGCCATTTTCAGAGTCAATAAGAGGAAGAATGGAATTATCTGTAGCTTTTCGTGTCATCTGCTTGAAGACTGACCATCTTTCACTGGGGTCATGAGCCTTTTCAAAGCTT
>JBEVVS010000256.1:0-3117 GCA_040507005.1 Candidatus Thiodiazotropha sp. | reverse complement strand
ATGACCTGGTCGTGCCACTGGTATTGGTATTGGTATGATATAACTTCTGCCACTTGAGGCACACCTCCAAACTGGAGTCTTCTTGAGTTGGATAGGGACTATTTACAAGACTAAGATGATGCTTTTGTCATCACTCTATTTACACTTTAAGATGGCTGTAAAATCTTTAAAAAAAAAACACATTGTAAACTCTCGGGCTGCTGTGTACTGCGATCATCTTTGTGCCTTGGAATTAAGGAAAGTTTCTTATAACGTTCTGTATGCAATGCATGACATAAACTAATAGACTGTCTCTCCAGGGCGCGTAATGGTGTTCTGTAACTTTCACTGCTGGTGCAGTCAACAATTCTACTACAATCCAAAATTCACTGTATAACTGTATCAGAATCAAGCTGTATCTCAATCATTTCTGTTGCAAGCTCCATCAGTCGATCCAGCATAGGTCCTCTAACCTCCGACAATGAGTCACAATTCAATAAGAAATGTTCAGTTGTTTCAGCATTAGCATGGCACATCATACAGGTGCGAAGAACTTGATTTTGATTGAAGCATGCCCTATTCACCTGCAAGGTATAAGAACCTGTCACCAGTTTCAACTTGGTCTTCAGGCGTGTAACATCTCTTACTTCTCGGGTATGCTGTATCAACCAATGCTTCTTGCCTGGACAGTAATCTTCTGAATTAAGGTACTGCAATGATGGATAAAGGGAGGCTCTTTCCTTCATTCTCGTGGCCCAATAACCATTGACACCCTTGTTCACTGTAGCTTTCCATTTAGCCTTTGTAGAAGGAAAATCCAAAAGATTCCAACAATCAGGTAAGTTATATTTCATAAGAAGCCTTCACAGGGCAATGTACTAGCTACTACTATCAATGCTCTTTACTGAGAGCTGACGTCTAGCGAGTTGCTTCTCCACTGTTGACTCTTCTAACCTGCATACATTTCCAAATAATGACAAGGCCCTTTTGTGAATAACTGCCTCAATAGGGATGGTACCCGAGAGGATATAAACAGCTGGGTCTGCTACAGTTTCAGGGAGTGATAATACTTGTTTTAAAAATTTCTTGTATACTTTTTCTAGTTTATCAATAAGAGTTCTACTGGGAAGAATCACTTCTAAGCCATAAACAAGGATAGGAAGAACATATGTATGGACTAGTTATATTGACGTTTCAGGGTCTAAGCCATTCTCTCCATGGAGACCAGCAACCGTAAGTCCATAGATTGTACGGCGTACTTTCTTTATATTTTCTTCGACAGCAGTCTCCTGGGTATTAGCCGATCTCAAGGAGGCATACTCAGCACAGATCTTTATAAACTTTACGAGAACAACCTACTTGACAGACTTGTAATACCTGATGTAGGAGCTCATATGGGGGAGATTTCATGTGTTGCACCAACTTGTGCAGATGATATGGTCTTAGCATCAGATCGACGAGACACTCTACAGTCAATGGTCCATATAGCCGTAGATTATAGTTGCCTGGAGCATTATCTGTTGCAGCCTGTGAAAAGTGTTCTACTTGAGATTCTCCAAATCTCAAGCCTCAAGACCCAGAAGATGTACCCATTGTTATGAAGGGGCAAAATATGCCAGTGGTGCAGTTGTGCATTGCGAGATGTTATAACTGACATGACTAAGCATAACAATCCAATTACGTAGCGTGTGGGATTTGTGACGTCACTTTTGACCACGACGTTTGCTAATGACGTTGCGCCTCAACAAGACCTAAACTCGTAGAGAACGTCACATATTATGTGACACGTCATGACATTTTGGGTCCAAATGAGGTCTGACGTCTTTTGGGAAAAACGCGCTCAAAATGTAATGACGTGACGTTCAACTTATGTCGCACCTGTTTTACTGCCAAGCTGAAAAACGTCCCGTTTCTTCGTAAGAAATTCAGTGTCTGCACAATAATTTTATGTAAAGCAAACAAGAAGAAACAATAATTAGTCAAGAAATAAAATCGACAGACCAGATCACATGGCAAAAATTATGAAATATGTTCTTCGCGGGATCAGTATTTCACGCTACCGATAAGGCATAATCCGGAATTCATGCAGTTGCAGTTGTAACTATTTCAGCTTTTGTGAGATTTAATTACCTTGATTATCAGCCGGTTCGGTCTCTTCCTTTGAAGTTGGAGAATGAAAAATAAATAGATAAATAAATAAAAATAAAAAAATTAAATAAAAAAAATAAATAAAAATACCGTTAATATTCAAGTTTGACGTTTTGTTTCTTTTTATGTGTGGAAAATAATTTTCTCATTGCAGGTCTTATCCGATGGGTATGGATTACTTGCTATTTTACGTCCCCTTCAAGTGTATTTCAGTCAGATCAGGAAGATGGGAGGCTGAAAATGAAGGCTGTGTGCAAAGGTCCTCCGTTTACGATTGCAAAGAGTTTCTTTCGCTAGCGTGACTCTAACTAGGGACCGCTTAGCTATTAAACTAGCAGGCCAGCACCTGTCCTACTGAGCTACTGGGGCTCCTGTGGTCATCGGTCAAGAAAGTTTGAGACCATCAGAACACTTCAGCTGACGTCAAAATTTCTGTTCAACCTATCATAATTGGGTCTTTTGTTTTACGATCTTAGAGTTTCTAACTGAGAAAAAATACAGATTTGAAAAGTAGCCTCATACTGATAATATCATAGAAGAGAAGAAACAATCCTCTTGCTTTTCTTTTATTTGCACTATTCCATCAAAAAGGGATTTTAAAATGTTTTTCTTTACATCAGCGCTTCAAAGACAATTTACTACCTTTTACTCCTTAAGAATTGGGATATTCTTAAGATTTGGACATCCCTGTAATTTAGCTTCTAAAGCGGGTGACTTTTTGAGCAGAGCAGACTGGTTTGTGCTAAGTTCTCACACCCGGAAAAGGTGTGTGTCAAGAGCCTTTCTTCTAACCATGTTCTTTTCTGGCTACATCGAAGTGCGCGAAAGGCAGGTAAAACTAGCATTCTGTGGAAGTCTTCTCTTCAAAGGGAAACAACTTTTTTGACTTCCTGCTGCTTACAGACCTTCCAAAGTTGATCCACACTAATTTGCTCCTGGCTCAGCAAATTCTCTTCTTTAAAGACTTGGCCTCAGTTGAAAAGGGAGGCA
>JBEVVS010000099.1:0-3158 GCA_040507005.1 Candidatus Thiodiazotropha sp. | reverse complement strand
CCGCCGCATGGCCGGTTTCAAGACCGCCAAGGCATTCCGGGACAAGCTGCCGAAGTGGCCGGAGAACAGACTCTCCTGGTACGAGGCGGGTTACTCCATGCCCCATCCCGGTCATGTGGAGGTGATCGCAAAGACCACCGGCACCTCCGCCTGCTGGATCATGTTCGGCCTGGGCCCGATCCGCTCAGGGGAGCGTGACCTGCAGGCGGTGCGGCACCAGAACCTGGTCTACCTGTTTCGAGAAGCGGAGGAGGGGGGCGCCGAATCGATCAGCGGATTTCTCCTGGGTGTAAAACTCGAAACCAAACAGTTGGCGTCTTACATCGACAACCCGTTCAAACATATCGGCGAACGCCTGGCGAGGAGAATCGAAAAGGCGAGCGGCAGGCCGCGCCAATGGCTGGATGAACAGCATGTGGAGTCTGATGGATTGTGTGGGTCCTTTCCCGATGATCTTAGGGAGCTGATGACCATCTATTCGGAGATGGATGGGAAGGGGAGGAGGATGTTGATTGAGGTGGCGCGGGCTATGTCGAGGCATCGTTGATGGGGGCTGTTGAGCAGGTAACAGGCGTATTTGTTTAAAACAATGCTCGGCGATCTATGTGAAGAAAAGTCCTGAAGTATTAAGGTCAAATTATTGAGTTTCCACACAAAACTTGCGGTTTATGGGGAAATGATCTAAAAATAGGGCAGTTCAATATCTCTATTTTTACTGGGATGGCTTAAGGGATGAGATGGAAGGGAAGGGTTGATATAAGGGAGGGGGTTTCTGGTTGCTCAGCCGTATACCTAGATGGGGCGGTTATCAATCAAGGAGTCGATATGTTGCCTGTTATAAGGGATCGTCTGTTTGATATTCGAAAGTCATTTCAATATTTCGCTGCATTTCATCCAGATAAAGTCTGTACTTGGCATTGGAGGAAACACAAGGTTATTTCTCCAAAGCTGATTTAATACAAAGCTTGTTTTTAAAGTTTGGAAATGGCTGATAGTGGATATCTAGCTAAACAGTGCAAGATGACGGTTATCGACCCAAAGCGGACGTTGGAAAACTAGTAAAATACATAGTATTGACATGTAGATATCTACAAGGAGGAGGTGCTTATCTCAAACGAAAAATCTAACCGCCTTACCATTTATTTGGCAAAGGATAAGAAAAAGACCAACCAAGAGATCATAAAAAGATTTTGATACTCTTACTTCAGTCGAAATAAACCTTGATGGCGCTGAAGCAGCTAATGTATATATTAGAAAGGCACAGCCACATCCTCCATCTTGGGCAACCTTGTTTTCTGGCTATGTCGATAAGGATGCTATTGGCAACAGCAGCTCGCCAGGAGCTGTTCTAGTAATCGAGCTTAAGCAAGCTAAATTCATGATAACTTTTGGACTGGGGAGGCACCTAATACAGGATACCTTCATTCAAAGAGATTTCGGTTTAAAAGTAGCCCTTAATAGTATTGGTGAAGACAAACTTAGAAGTATCGATAAGGCATCGCATGAAAGAACTCCTCTTAATTCCAGGACGCAGGCTAGTAAAGGAGTTGATATATTCGAATTGGCTTTAAATACTGAGGTAGATCTCTTAACCGCGATAACAGGTAGTTCAAAAGTTGAAAAATTTGGTGCACAGGTAACTGGAAGAGATGCTTTAATATTGAGTGTCAAAGAGGATCTTAATGGTTTTTGTAAAATACTTAGGGAAACCCATAAGTTTTATAAGAAAGATGATTACAAGAAATCATTTGGGTGGGTTGACAACTTCCGCCGCATAAAGGATGAGACACTGCTAGAAAAGCTTGATTTAAAGTTATTGAAACTTTTAAAAACAGAGCCTATACCCTTTAATTGCTGGTTGGCTGAACCGGAAATAATTGACTGGGAATCAACTGCTTTTTACGTCTTAGAAAAAAAGAGAAAAAGAACTATTTATTATCCAGAATTAAGACTAGACAAGTTTATACAAGTTATTAAAAGTAAAAATAACGATTTTACTACCGATGATCTTCGAAACCACACAATATCATCAACGGATGATAATTATTCTTTAATTAAATCGTGGTCTTCATATAATTGCATATATGCAGAAATCAGTGACAATAGCAATTTGTATATACTTCAAGCCGGTAGTTGGTTCAATGTTGAAGATGACTTTGTAAAAAAGGTTAATTCCGCAATATCGAAAATTGATACCTACAACCATATATTACTTAAGTATGATCACGGCAGTGAAGGTGAGTACAATGATTTTGTTGCTACCCATGATGGCTATATCAAAATGGACAAAAAAAATGTTGTCCATGGTGGTGGAAGAAGTAGTATTGAATATTGCGATCTTGTTAAAGATGCAGTGGATTTAATTCATGTAAAACGTGGAACTGCATCAAGTAGTTTAAGTCATCTTTTTGCCCAAGGTGAGGTTTCGGCTGAGTTATTTAGTAGTGATTTAAAGTTTCGCGCAGCATTGAATAAAAAACTACCTGATGAGCTTAAGATTGATGATGTTAGTGATCGGCCTAATACTGGAAGTTATAAAGTTGTTTACGCAATTGTCTCCGAAAAGCCTGGTGGATTATCATTGCCTTTCTTCTCGAAGGTTAGATTGAAGAATGCTTACTACCATGTGAATAATCTGTTGGGTTATCAAGTGGAAATTTGTAAAATTGATGTTTCTGACGAGTACAGAGTTAAATCTAAAAACAAGCCGAGTGATGCATAATAAGGACACCCTTAAAATGATTCTATAAAAATTAATGAATCAATTAGATGATCAGTGTTCAAAATGATTAACGGATGTCCCTAGCTTTAGCATTAATCACAGTCCGTCTTTCATCAAAATAAGTTTGAAAAGAAATAAATATAAAAATGATTTGTGAAATATGGAAACACGGCGTGTCCATGTTATTTGGCCTGCATTAACAAGCAGCCAAAGAATAAAGGCATTTAGTTACGGACACTCTGCTCCGGAATAATTATTTATAATTAAGATAAATGGAGATTAATCAAAAGAAAAACTGCGTTGCTTTGCTGGTATCAAACGATCTGAATCTCTAATCGTTGTAGATTTTGTTCGTTTTTTTCCATCAGGGGATAAGATTTCAATTTCTTTTTGTGAATAGAGTTGCTCAATGGATTTTTTATATCTAATACTATCT
>JBEVVS010000227.1:0-3195 GCA_040507005.1 Candidatus Thiodiazotropha sp. | reverse complement strand
CGATGCTATACCCTGATCTGAATATAACTCACCAAATTGAATGTCGTGGCAGGCGAATGAGGTGCATCACCAACCGAAAGCTCATCGTATTCCAATCCTACTTCGATTCCACTACCAGATTCAGCCTTCTTTTTAAGCTTTTCACTCATATAATTGGCGCGCTCAAGCATCAAATCCCCTGTATACTCGAGCCTAAACCATTTATCCTGCCCTTCAATCTGAAAATATATAAGCTCTTTAGCAGGTTCTTGACCACGCCAAACACCGCCTATAACGTTTCCTTCTAGTTCCTTGTACGGCATGACTATTCTCCTCTCATGAAAAATCTATTCTTGTTTCGATCCTTGCCTTGATTTCCCGAATAGTTATGGCGGCGGTAACGTGCCACCTGCATTTTCAACTCGCGTAAGTTCAATATTTGATCCTACTGCGAAATGGCTGCCAGCACCTGCCGGTTTATTAAATCCGAGATGGTTAAATATCACTTTATGAGGCAGTACAAGATAATCATTGTGATTTTCAGCGGTACTGGGTGGATAAGGGTTATCGCTTTCATCATAAAATACCGCACTAAGCGGTTCTACATCTGTAATGTTCTCAGCAACATCAACAGGCGCCAGATAACCTTTACAGCAAACGCCTCCAAATGATTGTTGATTATCAAATAACCCAGCACCAGGCAGATGCAGTACCATGTTATCAGACCCGGTAAATGTGAAATATCCATTTACAATAAAAACGTAATAAGTTTTGTATATTACATGGTACTCCAAAGAGGAGGGGTTAGGGTCAAAGACATTTAATTCGGGATTTTCCTGTAAACACATATATCCTTTTAGAGCTTGAACGCCGGTTATGCTCCCGTTGATATTCCCTGAAATTGAATATGCAATTAAACTCATTTTTCTATCTCCATGTTATTTTTTACCAGAGAGAAAATACTAATCAAAGATCTTCTTACTTTTTAACTTCCATCTTCCGGTGTCATCGTTTTTGGGAATTCGATGTCGCCGTTTGGTTTCTATTGCTTCACATGTGTTAGTTGAACGACCCATTATTATTTGTCATTTTGCTCGAATCGTTTTGAGGCCTCCCAGGTCTTTGGTACGGGCAACGCCTTAGATCATGCTATTAAATAAGCTCTATTGACGATAATTGTTTTTTTCTATGACGCAACTAAAATAAGGTCTACTGCTTGCTGGGATACATAAGCCAGGTCTTGGAGTGACCTGTTTGACTTCCGGACAGTGGATTCTGTGCATAGCGAGGTTTGGTGTTTATCTTCGTCGCATTGCTGATGGCTCTCTTTCTATCACTGCCCCTTACCGCTTTCTTCGATCTCATCAATCTTTGATCCTCCCTGTCAGCTTCGTCCGCTACGCTATCTGATAGGCGGAAAGGGCGGCAGCGCCCGGTTGTACTGTCCCTAAGTTCATTGCGAAGCTTGCCGATGAGTAGAGCAGACTGATAGCGAAAACCGCACCGAGTCCAGAAACGGGCAGCAAAACCGCTTTCCTTTTCATAACTTTCTCCTTAATCATTGGATTGCTGTATATAGCAGCGCTGCTCATCCGCTGCATGGGACAAACCATATCGCGCCTTCCGGGATACCTATGTCACATATCTATTCATTTATTAATGTTAATGGTGTTGTTGAAGATGTTAACTATGGAATCTGAACCCGAAACGGTGGTGTAAAGCCCAGGCCACGGGATAGCGCCAGAGTTCCATCAATGACAACAGGAGTATTCACACAACCTGGCCCAATACCAAGAACTGGATTCAGGACACTCAAATAAACCGACTGCGTGGCGATATTTGTCAGTGTTGGTATCGACCCCACCAATGCCGGATCCCGAACATAAGCGTTGCCGTTGACGACGATGCCATATTCGATAAGGCGGGCAGGTAGTAAACTTGCGCTAGTGTTGTAATAAGCTGCACCCTCACAATCCAGCCCCGTAAAGAACAAATCCGCTTCGGGATAGAGCGATCCACCGACAATATCGCTCTCCACTAACAAGTTCGCATCCCCAGAGATTTGACTGATCCCTATGGACAACGCAGCCGTAGCACCCCCAACGTTTACTAAGAGTCGGTCAAATAATCCTAACGGGCCGACCACGTTACCTAATGCATCAACAACCATCGTTGTACCAGAGGCTCCAGCAGGTCCTGCTGGACCGGGAACACCCTGGGGGCCAGGCGGTCCTGCCTGACCGGGACTCCCCTCACGCCCTTGAGGACCTTCAGCTCCGGGAGGGCCTTGCAATCCCGCTGGTCCTTGCGGACCCTCTGCTCCTGGTGGACCGGGTAATCCCGCTGGTCCAAGAGGGCCTTGTGGTCCCACTGGGCCTTGCGGACCCTGGGGGCCAGCAGGTCCTTGAGGACCCTCCGCTCCCTGCGCTAAGTCGGGCATCAGGCTGACTACTATGCGATTCCGTCCTTCTTCGACAATCACTGTCTCCCGATATGGTTGCCAATCCATGCCGGGGCGGACTGTAAGATCGTGTTGACCGACCTCGACATTTTCGATTGTGACCGGTGTGAGTTCACTAATCCGCTGGCCATCTAGGATTACACGCGCCCCCGGTGGAAAAGAGTGCACAACGAGCGTCGCAGAGTATCCTGCGAGTGGGGAGAATAGTGTTAGCATGAAAGCAGCTAATCGTAACTGGCACATGGCGTTTCCTTTTATCTGTTTTTGTTCCTCATAATGTTCCCAGCTTAAAAAGTGGTAGCGGTACTTTCGGCGTATAGGCAGATTAAAGACCCTTTTTGCCACAAAACAACGTGAAAATTGCACATCACGCGAGAGCAATATCGCCTAAACTGAAAGAGTTTAAGGTTAAATCAGTTGCAGAATACCTCGACATTAACGCCTTCATGCTGTCACGATGGCACTAAGCATTCTGAAAAGGGGAGAATCGTGGGTGACAAAAAGAAAGAAGGAGGCATGTATGTTTTGCTTTCACTTTCACGCCGTGTGCCACCCTTGACGTGTTTGACAGGCATCACATCGACACGATGTTTGCTATTCGGAGCAAATACGCCATGAAATCGAGAGAACTAAAATGAAAATCCAATTTCATATTAGTTGCGTCATAGAAAAAAACAATTATCGTTAGTAGAGCTTATTTAATAGCAAACATCGTGTCGATGTGATGCCTGTCAAACACGTCAAGGGTGGCACAC
>JBEVVS010000139.1:0-3214 GCA_040507005.1 Candidatus Thiodiazotropha sp. | reverse complement strand
AGACATTAGTGTATACCGTTTACGTATCTATTACATGGTGGAGAATTCAAACTGGAAGAATTACATTAGTGCAGCCGCCAAGGGACACTATGGATTCGTTTACGGGAAGAGTCACCCTTCGAAAGTTCTCCGGATATCCCACACAGGATCCGGAGAGATTCATATCGGACTTCGGCGCATACTGTGTATTCCATCGTTTGCAAGATAGTGACCCCAGGAGAGTCGCAGCATTCCAGCTGCACCTTGATGGCCCGGCCCAGACATGGTTTTCATGTCTGGATGACGATGTCAAGACTTCTTGGGACTCGATTAATGAAGCGTTCCAACTGAAATATTCAAGTAGTGATAATAAGCCTGTTCTATTGGTGGAAACTGAATTATTTTTAAATCTTCGTCTGCTCCCGGGACAGCAGTTGGACGATTACTACAGTAAAATTATTGACAAGGGTAGAAAAATAAGCAAGAACCCTAATGAGATTTTACTAAAATTTATAGAAGGCTTGCCTCCTCAGCTAGCCTTCTTTGTTCGGGCGGGTAACCCAGCGGATGTCCAGGCAGCTCTGCTGTCAGCAAAGATGGGGGAGGCGTATGGGTATAGGACAACTACGGGACTAGGTGCCACTCCCGCGCCTGCAGCTGCTCCAGTAGCTGCCGTAACGACACAGTCGGAAGAACTTAACCGTCTCCAACAGCAGGTGCAAGACTTGAGTAAGCAGTTGAAGGACTTGGCAGTTAATAAAAACAATAATCCGCGTGTGCCAACTTCGCGAAGGGACAGGACATGTTTTTCTTGTGCGGGAGTAGGACACGTGAAATCCAGATGTAACTGGAACTCGGACTCTGGACCGAGTGACCCTTCAATGACGTGTCAGATCTGTTCTCAAACTGGACACGGAGCTTTGTGTTGTGTTAGCTACAAAGGGAACTCTGTTCAGGGAAACCTGACTCGACCAAGGGACACCGCGCGCGGTCCCTTGGGCGGGAAGTGAAGCGTGCCAGGACTAGAAGTAGGTCACCTAGTAGGAATAGGGTCAGGAATATACCGAAAAGTGCATGTGTTGAGAATGACTGTTCTAAGGAGGCTGTAAGTAATGACAATAACTTTATATATTTACCAGTAGATTTTTCGTCATGTACTGTATCAGCCTTATTAGATACAGGTAGCTCAATAAATCTTATGTCTCAACAATTGTTTGACACTATTCCTGTTAGGCACAAGCTTAATACACGTTCTTGTAATGAAAATATTTTGTTAGCAAATAATCAAAATGTTCAGATTAATTGTATTGCAACAGTGGCAGCCAGTGTCAATAGCCAAAGTCAGAGTTTTGATGTTTATGTTTTGAAAGACACCTCCCATCCATTGATTTTAGGAACAGAGTACTTGCGCAGTCAGGGTGTTACACTGAATTTTGATAAAATGTCAGTCCATGGAAGTAATTCGGCAGTCCGTTCAAAGAAAAGAATTACTTTGAGTCCAAATTCAGAAACGGTAATTTGGGGGAAAATTCCTAAGTTTTTGCACCCTGGTCTTGAAGGTGTTTGTACAGGTAGTGCTCATGTTTCTAAAAAGTGTTTGTTTGTGGCCAGATCTGTTTCTGTTATTTCATCAGAAAACATGGTTCCATTGAAAATCCTTAATCCCACAGCAGAGCCTGTTACCATTCATAAAAACAAACCGCTGGGATCATTTCAGGTCATGGACAATACTTTCAGTGTAACACCAGCTGACCAATTAGGTCAAGGGAGTTCAAATAGTAATGTTTGTAAAACCAATAGACTAGCAGACAGAAATACCTGCTTCAATGTAAATGTTCAATCTCAGAGCTCCTCAGATAATGCTAGGGAGGCAACTGGTGGTACGGATGGGGAAAGATTTTTGTCTTATTTTCACCACAGCACAACTGCGTTGCCGTTGTCCTCTGATGAAAAGACCAGACTCGATGAGTGTCTGATTGCGAATCGTGACATCTTTGTCACAGACGAAAATCCTTCTCTTGGCCTGACCACAGTAGTAGAACATAAAATCCACCTTGTTCCCAACGCTGCATCAAAGCACCAGCGGCCGTACCGGTTATCGCCTGAAAAACGTGAGGTTTTACGGCACCAGTTAGATGAATTACTAAGCCAAGGCATAATTACGCCTGTCAGCGAACAGGAAGATGTACCTATATCTAGTCCAATTGTACTGGTGTCGAAGCGCAATAGAGCAAAGACGGGAGTCGAACCAGGATCAAAGGAAGCAAGTTTGTCCCTGTATCGTTTTTGTGTAGACTTTAGATATTTAAATTCGCAAACCCAAGATTTTCGCTATGCAATACCTGATGTGCAGGAACTTACCGAATCATTTACGCACAGGACTCCGAATTTCATATCGTCAATCGACCTCAGTTCCGGGTTTTTCCAAATGCGTATTTCACCAGAATCGTCCAAATACACAGCGTTTAACACATGCTTTGGAACATACAAATTTCAGAGACTACCCCAGGGTTTGAAAACATCCCCAAACAGTTTTCAGTTATTAATGGACAAGATCTTAAAGGGTTTGTCTTTTCGATCCACCTTGTGCTACCTTGACGATGTGCTGATTTTTTCAGAAACATTTTAACAACATCTGTCAGACCTGCAGGAGGTTTTCAATAGAATTAGATCAGCCGGTTTGAAACTTTCGCCTCAAAAATGTCGATTTGCCCAGCAGAAATGTGAGTTTTTGGGTCATGAAATTTCAAAGGATGGAATTAGTCCTCCTGCTGATAGACTTAAGGCAGTATCTGATTATCCTGTGCCGCAGAATGTGAAACAACTCAAACGCTTTCTTGGCCTGATGAATTGGTTTCGAAAGTATATACGCAATTACAGTGCTACAGCTAACTGTTTATATGCTCTCCTTCGTAAAGGTGTCAGATATGTTTGGAATGAAGAGCAGCAAAAGGCATTTGATAGCTTAAAAGCAGCCCTCCTTACGTCAGAAGCTTTAGCATTCCCTAGATTTGATTTGCCTTTCTACCTGGGAGTAGATACATCTAGCCTGGGTATAGGTTATTATTTGTATCAGAAGCACATTTCTGATGACACAGGAACTGAAAATCTCCGTGTCGTTCGTTTTGGCTCGAAGTCCCTATCCCACTATCAGACATCTTACGGGCCCACTAAACTTGAACTCCTAGGTGTTGTTACTAGTATCCTAGATTGCGCTTCTTATTTGCGAGGCCGT
>JBEVVS010000129.1:0-3228 GCA_040507005.1 Candidatus Thiodiazotropha sp. | reverse complement strand
AGATACAACAAAAGATATGTATTAGTTTTTGATAAGGTCTCACTTAGTAACAGGTAAATATGACAAAACTGAGATATTAGTCACACTATCCGATATTGTATATGTAAAGAAAATAACTCAAATTGACTTCAATAACAACATGTGTATATAATCTCCATTTGATTCAATTATCGTATTTACTGAGTAAGGTTTAAGGATAAGGACTTTTATCTAAATATTTGTGTGCATTTACGGCGTTTATTTTGCTGCTACATATGTTTTTTTTCTTCTTTTTTTGACACGGTTACCTAACGCGGGTGGGGGTGCGGGTCGCACATTTTAACCAACCTCCACTTTAGCCTATGGTAAGATTATTATCACTTTTCTATGGTTTAACATCTAATTATATTCTTAATAAACATACACAGACCGACCTGTGGTTCGTTTGATGTTTACGTCTTTCATGATTGCTTTTGTCTCGTTTTGTCACGTTTGAAGATAAGCCGCCTTTATTACACCTCTTAATTGTAGATAATTACTTCAAAATTGGTGATGTAGTTAATTGTCCATGATGTGACAGATTAGCGGCATTCAAGTTGTTCTTTTTATCATTTATAATCAATCCGTATAACGAATTTTCCACTTCGGGACGAGAAATTTGCCAGATTTTAGGCGATTTTTTTTCAACCTGGGCATCATTCTTCGAATTCTGGGAGCTTGTCTAGTTTTCATATATTTAGTCGTCTTCGGTGTGAAGCGAGTTGTCTTGGGACAAGTTGTCTTTGGGGCGAGTTGTCAGTTATACTTTTCTGAACGCCCAGCAACAGCCAGCATAGACCATTCTTGAACAGGATTACTCCCATCAAAGTGAATGCAATTCCTCTGCAACCTGAGCTATTGTAAAGAAAGCTCCAACCTTTTGTATTACGATGATTTATCTTATCAATGCGATTTTAATAAATTAGTTACTAGTGGTATCCCACAAGGGAGCGTTTTGAGACCTTGCTTGTTTTTGATTTACACAAATGATCTTCCGGATGCAATAAATTCGTTAATAAAGTTGTTTGCTGATGAAGCAATAGTTACTAGTGGTATCCCACAAGGGAGCGTTTTATGACCTTGCTTGTTTTTAATATACATGTACATAAATGATCGTCGGATGCAATAAATCGTTAATAAAGTTGTTTGCTGATGAAGCAAAATTATATTCGGTTGTGTCAACTCCAGAGCAAATTGAGATGCTAGTGCAAGATATAAAAACTGCAGTAAATTGGACAAGCAAGTAAGAACTGTTTTACAATGCCTTGAAATGCCATCAGCTGTATATTGGAAGACACGAGCCTGAAGCAGAATCTGAAAACTGTCAATGAAGATGTTATATTAGAAGAGGTAGACAAGGAAAACGACCTAGGCGCTATTTTTGACAGCAAACTGAACTTTCGAGGACATATTTCATGTAAAGTTAGTAAATGAAAGTAGAAAAATTCTCAGAGACAGACTCAATTAGCATCAAAACTCCAACTTACGACATCAAGTGGGAAATAAACAACACAAAATCCAAAACATTACGTGCGGCAGCGAAGTGGACAGCCATTTCCCGGGGAGGTGGTCACTACGCAAACCTAACAAAACTACAAATCCACGCAAACAACAAAGCTACAGACAATACAATAAACATAAATTATGAACCAAAACAGAAGTACCGCCTTGGGACGGTCAGTAACTTAATTACTGGGGGGCTTAACCGGTTTTTGACATGTCACCCTCGCCCTTTGCTTCTGCAATGGTGCATAAGACCACAGACACATTTACCACACTACATACGAAAAACATTTAACAACTATTTTTTACCGATTTTCTATATCTATAAGCCAACGGGAATTTGGGAATAATCTTTAGAACATTTACTCATATTGATAAAGAAAGATCAGCTCATTAGCGACCCTCCATTCCAGCTGCCTTGCAAGTTACCTTTTTTGAGTACTGACCTTTCGCTGGGCCCAAATTAAGACTCATTGCTGAATTTCCATGTCATAATTTTTTCTGAACCGTCCATTATTCAATAATAACTTATCCAGTGGCTTATCAAAAGGATTAACAGTCCGTGACATAATTATCCAACAGGGTACAATATTGGTCATGTCATTCTGTGGAGTATTCGCTGATAAGACTCAGCCAAGTGTTAAGTTGGCATACGCATAAGTAAAGGTAGATCTACCTGTTCTAACTGCGTGATAACATGATAACAGGTAACTATTGCCTTATATTGCGTCATGGCCTTAGGAATATGATAAAGATTAGCACGAAGGCAATAGATGTGAGTGCCGTCAATCGACAATGATTCCATATCGATTATTTTTATAAACATGTCAGATGCGTAATGTACAGACATCATAAATTCCAATCATGCAAAATTTGCGCAGGCTGATCAGATCAAAATTTCATGAAATCATCACGGGTGCCAGCGAATTTTTATTTTGTTAGCGAAGTAGGTTGATGTTTGACATTGGTATGTCCTAATTATTATATTGGCTTGACTTTGTACAGGCCTTGGAGGCGGGGGCGGGTTGCTTAGCTTGACAACGCAGTATGGTGGCTTTCAAAAAGTTATTTTCGAAAAGAAAAACATCCTCTTTCGTCTGAGTATGAATTCAGTGTGACTTGTGTGGTCATCATTGGGATTGTTTTGAGATAACGGTCTTGGTACAAGTATCGGGTTTTATCCCGAACGCAACAGATGTATTCGTGACATGCGTTAAACAAGTCAGCTGATAAAATCCAATATGGCTGTCAAAGGTCTGTTTATGACTCGAAAATACGGAAACCTCTGAAGCTTTGTTGCTTCTTTAGCAACCTGTCGAATTTCACATCAGCGAATAGTACGGAGGTAGGTCTTACACCAGAACCCAGTAACATTGCAAGAACTGTCAGAAAAAAACTGCTACACTGTCGTAGAATGGATCCCTTCGTTACGTTAAATGGCCAATTTATTGGGAGAACCATTTTACGTAACGATATCGTTTCTAGTAGTGATACAGAGAATTCAAGCTCGTGTAAGCCCATGGGCAAGACAGAATTTTCCAGCACCGCTAAAAATAGAACAAACTCTGTCTCGTAGGTAAGAAAAATGTGACTGAATCATTCGAGCTGTGGTGTAGTACTTTCGAATTCTAGTAACACCGTGCGAGGGTTCGCTTACTAGCACGTCTACTATATTTGCTGATGCCTTTCTATGTCAGTTAAAATTAC
>JBEVVS010000243.1:0-3360 GCA_040507005.1 Candidatus Thiodiazotropha sp. | reverse complement strand
GCTGAAATAACCTTGCCCGTTGGCCAGTATAATCAGCACGCTAAGCCCCACTGGACAGATAAGGTCAAAGAAGCACATCGAAATCAACGGCTAAAACGCATCGAGTGGATAAAACAGGGAAGGCCACGAAATAAGGATAATGTTTATTACAGGTCGTATAAAGATGCCAAACACAAATTCCGTAAAATTCAGAAAGAAGAAATCAATGCTACTGAGTTTAAGTATTATTCTGAACTTGACGAATCAGCAGAATGCGATGTAAGGCTGTTTTGGCACACCGTTAATAAACGCCGTAAAACGAGGTCGTCAACGGTATGCAAACTGATAACAGACGAAGAAGTTGCAAACAGTCCTGACGAAATTTCAAAAATATTTGCAGACCATTTTTCAAAACTGTATATTCCAGCTGATCATTCTAACTATGACAATGATTTTAAATTACATATCGAAAGAAAGATAAAATCGCTTGATAGTAATCTAGATAATAACTGCAGTGACCTTATCTGTCCTGTGGAGCTCAGCGAGCTTAAATTATGCTTAAGAGACCTGAAAAAGCGTAAGTCACCCGGAGCAGACAATATCACAAATGAACACATCTTGCACGGGGGACCTGCGCTGCTCCAGAGTCTAAAGAAATTATATTGTATGATGTTTGAGCTAGACTTTATTCCTGATCCATGCAAAGTCGGCATCATTGTTCCTATACACAAGCCAGGAAAACCTCGAGACTCTCCAGATAGCTATAGACCGATTACACTAGTGTCTGTGATTTATAAACTCTTCGAAAGGATATTTCTTACCAGGCTTCATGAATGGACTACTTTCAATGAAAAGATTTTTCCTAACCCTCAACAAAATGCCTACCAAAAATATTTAGGATCACTAACTGTATCCTTTAATTTACAAGAAACCATCGCTCATAACACAGAACTAAACTCTAACACTTACGTTGCTTCTTTAGATTCCTCAAAGGCGTTTGACCATGTATGGCATGATGGTCTCTTTTCTAAACTTTATGATTTTGGAATAACTGGGAAAGCTCTCAGTCTCATTATGTCAAGTTACCAAGATCTTTCCAGCTTCGTTTTAGTGAACGGCGTTAAATCGCAAACATTCGCAGTGAAGCAGGGGGTCAGACAGGGCGGTGTAACATCGACCTGGTATTACTTACTTTTTATTGATGAACTGTTACAAGAGTTACAAGAGTCAAGGACAGGCTGTACAATAGGATCTGTAAAACTTGGTAACCCTACACTAGCTGACGATCTTGTTTTACTTGCGCCTAGTCTAAAATGTTTGGAGAAAGCGCTAAGCATAGTATATGAATATTCCAGTAAATGGAGATTCATATTTAATCATACCAAATGCCATCTAATAATTTTTTCACCGCAAAAGCCACCTACAGGTATCTCTGTAAAATTCGGCCCTGCCATTATCAACCAATCTGAATCAATTACTCACGTTGGAATAGAGCTGCACCAATCATTTAAGAGTTCATCTGCAATTGATGCTCGTATTCAGAAAGGTCAAGCGTCCCTGTTTTCAGTTCTAGCGATTGACAGGGACACCGGTTTCGTGAGGCCATCAGTTCTTTCGTCTCTTGTTGAAAAGATATCTTTTCCTGTTGTACTTTATGGCGCTGAATTATGGCACAACATGTCAAAGTCTGATATATATAAAGTAGAAAAATTTATACGTCTTGCGGCAAAGTCACTTCAAAGATTTCCAACTCGTACGAGAACAGATATTGCGTTAGGAATGCTTGGTTGGCTGCCACTCATGTCCTATGTCGAACAAAAGAAATTGTCATTTCTGCACAATCTTTGCACAATGCCCCCAAACATGCTTTCAAGACAAGTTTTTGATCTACGTTTGAATCTTTTTACTCTCAGAGGTAATAAAAATCAGTTAGGTTTCATTCCTGATATCTGGAAAATACTAAAGAAATACGATCTAGAAGACTATTTGCACAGATATTTAGCTACAGCGATGTTTCCCTCTAAGTATGCATGGAAATCATTAATCAAAACGAGAATTCGAAATTTTTATGAAGCAGCCTGGGAAGAGAGATTAAATAATGATGCCGAATTTGCGAGGTTCAAAATAATACAACCTGAATTGACATTATCAAATATCTGGAATGTTGCCCTAGATAAAGCAACTGCTCACGCTACATTTCTTGTCGCAAGACTACGGACCGTGGTTCCACAACAAAATGACTCAATACAATGTCTGTTATGTGGCAGGTTAACTTACGATATTTATAAACATCTTGTGTCTGCTTGTGCTAGTTTTTTAAGGGTAAGAGAACTTTTTATCAGTCACGTTTTGAATTATATTAATACTGACATTGGAAATTACCTCAGACAAACAGACTTAGAATCACTCTATTGCGCTCTTTTAGGAGCCAAGAATCATATATGTTTTGAGTGTGATGAGAAGGTCTACGATATGTTTTTATGTAGCTCTATAGCATTTGTGAGTCAAGTGGTCACACTTTACACCCATTGCCATGGTAGTTTGACCTAAGTTGGGTGAGCGCTTCCACGCCTTTTTCCACCATTTTTGCAAAAGGGAGGCAACCTTTGTCATTTCATGTTTGCTTCCCTTAACGACGCAGCCCTCCGAATGGCGATTTGATCCGTAAAGGGAAGAACTCTTCCTTTGGGAACTGACCACCACTGGGAGGGCTGGAGTGAAAAGATCCTAGGTTGCTTCCCTTGAAGATACATCTGTATATCTAGAATTCAGCTCCCACCGTAGATGAGTTATATGTAGTCTACATCGGCTTTATATTACCAATTTCGATTTGCTACTCTCATTGTATGCACTTCTGCGCTTTTTCCCACCATTTTTGCAGGAGGAGGAATCCTTTGCCGCTTTGCGTTTTACTTCTCAAAGCGAAGTGGCTCTCCGAATGGTGGTTTGATCCTAAAGGAAGAAAATCTTTCTTTGGGCGTTGACCTCCATTCGGAGAGCTCAAATGAAGATGGTCAGAATTGCTTCCCTAGAAGATATATCCACATACCTTGAATTTAGCCTTAACTGAAGATAAGCTTATCTTATAAAGATCATATTCTTTGTGTTTCGTTTCGACAAGGGATTCAGAACGGCGAATCGAATGAGTAAAACTGAAATTTAGTTTGCGTCGCGTGAGTGCTGCCTTGGGCTGCGTCGTATGGTTACTGCCGGGTTTGCTTGCGCAGCTGCGCAGGCTGACCATGTTTTTCCAGTTTTCTTCGTTCACATACGTTGAAAAGGGACGACTGGTGCCGGTCTGCGCAGAAGTGCAAGCTGACACGTCTTCCCTTTTTTTCACCTGTCATAGGGTAGCATTTCGCTTGACGTATACAGACTGCT
>JBEVVS010000079.1:0-3411 GCA_040507005.1 Candidatus Thiodiazotropha sp. | reverse complement strand
CGATGCGGCCGAAAAACTTTTGAAGGATGGTTTCACGTCGATCGAAGCTGTGAAACTAATTGATGTGGATGATCTGGCCAAAAGTAAAATCCCGAGAGGCCAACAGAAACTGATTCTAGCTTCGGTGCAAGCTTTAAATCGGAAAGATTCCGCGCAAATATCTGCGCAGGACGAACCGGAAATTATCAGCGAGCGACGGACAGCTGGTGCGCACCAAACAAGTGCGCCGCTCACGAACCAATCAGAAGCAACTTCCGGACAACAAGATGGCGGCGCGCATCCAATCCATTCAGCAACATCAACAACAGAAGATCCTTATGCGCAAATGTTGCAGCTTTTGCAGAATGGACAAACCACAGCAAGGAGTGAAATAGCAAATCAATCGCGACAAACTGTGCTTAATGGGCTTGGTGTTTCAGCTCCAAACTTAGCTACAAACTCTCATTCATGGAAGGACCCCCAGATTTATCTTTCAGCTGCCGCATCTGGTAAGTCTGCCCCCACCCACTATGACATTACCGATTTTGTTGCCACTAATAGCGAAGAAGAAATTTTTGTGGGGGGTAATGGTACTCAACAAGTTGTGTTGAAATCGGGCCCCAAAAAGCCAAAGTTGGAAAATGTCACTCTTGCACAGTGGTCAGTGGCCAACTTGGCTATCCTTTATAAACTGCTCGGAGATAATAAATTGCATGCTGGAAATATTCTTGACTATCTGTCATACACAACTAAATTCTGCCAGCTCGTGCAAAAGTTTAGTCTTGTTTCGGTGTTAATGTATGACAGGGAATATCGAAAACTCCAGTCATCGCATGACTTCAGGTGGGGTACGGATGTTCCTCACTTGCACACTGTTCACCTGCAACCAAAAGCATTGCAGGGGACTCCTGCACCCAATTCTGCCCGTGCAAACCACATCTCTGCTAAGTATCAGTCCCATAACACACCTATGACCTTGGATGGTAAGGTCATATGCAAGTTGTTTAATTCTAACTCTGGGTGTCACTATAGAGAATGCAGGTATGTACACCAGTGCTCACAAGTTGGTTGTCATCAGGCTCATTCTGCAGCATCACACCATCAGCAAAAAAACTAGACAATCCCCCACCCAGTCCCCAGTACGGTTTAAGTTTCACTGCTTGGGAACAGGAGTTGAAAGACGACATTGATAAAGAATTCATCTTACATGGGCTAAAGCACGGCTTTGATATTATTGACACAACTGCAAATCCCACCCCTGTGCACTGTGAAAACCACACATCAGCAAGACCAGGGAGCCCCCTCTATCGCCAGGCCACAGAACAGGTACTGAAAGAAATACAGATGGGAAACTATGTGGTGGTCTCAGATCCTCCAGATATAATCAGTCCTATGGGAGTTATTCCAAAGCCTGATGGAGGGGTGAGATTGATCCATGATTGTTCTCAGCCAGAGGGCGGGTCAGTACATGATTACTGCACCTCTGACTGGAAGCAAAAGTTTTCACGAGTTGATGATGCGGCGGCCCTGGTGACAGAGGGGTGCTATATGGCTAAAGTAGATTTAAAATCAGCCTATCGGTCAGTTCCCATAAGCCAGCACAGTCAAAGGGTAACGGGTTTAAAGTGGCAATTCGGAAAGCGAACAGTTTTTCTCAAAGATACAAAACTCTGTTTTGGTTCCCGGCTTGCTCCTGGAATCTTTCATCGTTTGACCCAAGCAGTGAAGCGTATGCTAAATAGACGCGGACTCAAAGCTACGGTTGTCTATTTAGATGACTTTTTCATTAAAGCTGACAATTTTCAAGACTGTGCAGCAGCACTGCAAATGCTTATTCAGCTCCTTAGGAAATTAGGATTTCATATTAACTGGAATAAGGTGATAGATCCTACCACAAAAATAATCTTTTTGGGTATTGAAATTGACTCGGTTAATATGTGTCTTCGACTCCCTGAGGACAAACTTCAGCAGGTGCGTAAAGAGTTATCACTTTTTCAAATGCGTAAGCGGGCATCTAAGAAGCAGCTACAGTCCCTTGCAGGGAAGCTAAACTTTTGCGCTGGCGTAGTTTATGGCGGCAGAGTGTATTCGCGCCGAATCATAGACACCATTAATGCGCTTAAAGCAGATAACCACAAAGCCAGGCTTAATGGCGATATTCGCGCGGATATACTGTGGTGGCACTCATTTTTAGCAACTTTCAATGGGCGGTCCATGCTGCTGGACAAACAACCTATACAGTCAGTCTTTACCGACAGCTGTAACTTAGCTGCCGGAGGAGTTTATGATGGAGACTGGTTTTACCTTAACTGGGAATTAGACTGGCCTCTTGTCTCGGCCTTACATATAAACTCCAAAGAAATCCTAGCTGTCTACTTGGCAGTATGTCGCTGGGCCCCACTTTGGCAAAACAAACGGATCTATATACAGTCTGATAATATAACTACAGTAGCAACAATCAACAGAGGAACATCCCGAAACCCTTTCCTCATGTCTTGCATGCGTAATCTGTTTTGGCTGTCAGCAAAGTACAATTTTCATGTTACGGCCAAATTTGTTCGAGGTGCGACCAATATAGTTGCGGACGCAGCTTCCCGTCTGCATGAGCCTAGTATGTTAAATCAGCTTTTGCCTTATACCATCCCCTCCCCCTTGCTTCTTCATATGTCTGCAAAGAGCTTTGTTTTTCTCCATGACACATCCCTTAGCAAGAACCCCCTTTTGAAGTGGTTAAGATAGCTCTGACTGGCCTAGCATTAGCATCAACCCTCTTGGTGCTTGAAATACGGATCACTCTTTCTCCCTTCCTCAGTTGTTAGATAAACTCTGTCACATTTTCTTTTCTTCGTGTCATCATTTGGCAGCATATCGGTAATGTTAATGTACTGGTGTTTGGGGGCAGACTTGTTTTGTGTAGTATGTTGCATAATTTTTACACTGCTTGCTGTGCGCTCTCCCTACTCCTACTTGGGTTTGGGTATTTTGGAGATCAATTTCTATATTTGCCTAGTGGCAGATATCACATTTCCAGTTACACTGGAAATGTTTTATCTCATTTATCATGTTTATGTGCATGTCTGCCTTTTCATGCGTATTGCTTCGCTTTATTAAAATGGTCTACAGGATACCCAAACCCAGTCTTACTTGTCTCTTAATTTGTGTGAAAATTAGTAGCCCTGCTGCGCTACTTGATCCGGTTAAGAATTAATGTATTGATTAATGTTTTTTAATCTGATATTAATTATGTAGGATGCCTTCTACTAGGTGGCGTAAGACACCTTTTTTCAAAGTTGGCGTAAGTCCCCTTTTTTACCTGCTGCTTCCTGTTAGTGTCTAAGACACCCGCTGATGTAACCTTAGTCTGATCATGCCTGCTGTGCATGGTCAGCCTCTTGTAGCCTATCAGCATCAGGCAGGTCCCTAGCTGTCTCG
>JBEVVS010000069.1:0-3654 GCA_040507005.1 Candidatus Thiodiazotropha sp. | reverse complement strand
TCCTTGGTCTTGTCAGAGAACTGATGACGTTAAGTTTGACGTCAACGGCTGTAGAAGTCATTTAACGACAAACTTTCCAATATGTGTAATGGTCTTGAATGATTGATTTTGTTTCAGACAGATTACCGAAGGTCGAAAATGTGCTGTTAGCAATATCACAATGGTGTACGAGCACCAAACAGTAAAACGTCATAATCACGCTAATTTGGAATATGTGTAAAAATGTGTTAACAATATGAATTTGATTTCTACTGTGTTTTTCTTTCCTGTGAGTTTATTTACCCTAATTAGGCAAGCCAAAATTCTTTCCAATACGTCTGGCTCCCATATTGTGCCAGAAAATGATGGTTTTGATAAATGACGTCACGACGAAAACACTACAGCCGCTGATACTGCAGAAATGTCTCCAAACGTGTTTAGTATACCAGAGTATAATGATAGGAAAGAATAACATATGTTTAATATGCTTTCTTGCAATCTAAATGCTTTATGAGAGTGTAGCGTTTCTTTTGTCCGTCAGTATACCTTTTAATGATGAAATGAAGAAATGTCACCGACATCTTATCAGTTATGTTTATTGTAAAACAAAATTTATAGTTTAATTTTTGGGGCAGTTCTGCCAGTAAAATGTTTTTCAGATTGTAAACGGCCATACTTTCATGTGTAGCTTTAATTATGAAAGCTGTAAAGTTAAATTCAATATGCCATTTTCATACATATCATTTTATATTTTACAGTAGTTATGGTAGTTAATGTGTAACTGGAATATATATGTAATTTTCAGCCTCTGACAAGTATCTGTAATGCCTGTCATCAGCTGATTGTTGGTATTATTAAACTATCACCTGAATGTCGACACCTGATGTTGTCATGGATTGGGAACTTTCTACATGCTAACTCAGGTATTTGCAAACCTGCTTAACTATGTATATACATGAACAATGGCTGTTAGAAAAAAAATCGTAGTCCCAAAACTACTTGGTTATTGTGGCTAAACAAAATTTGTTTAGCCACAATGACTGAGTAGTTTGGAACTATGACTCTTTTATGTTTCGTAGCAGCTTGTATACATGGTTAACCAGGTGTGATCAAGGTTAAAGTTTAATGAGCTGAGGAGAAGAAATAAAGGCTGCGTAGAGAAAAAACATGTGTTTGCAAAGACCACCTTAGTAAACACAGTCCAGCTGTGTATCCAGATTGCTCGAACTTTATTACTGTTTAGTCGCTGACTGGAAAAGAAACTTCACAAACTTATTATGAAAGAAAAATATCATAAAATTTCCTGACAGAGACGCATACTTACTATAATTATTCGGACTACTAACAGTCTGAGCCATCTGATAGCTTTTAACACCTGCCACTTAAAAGAGTTACAGATTATTACCAATTAATATAATTATTAGTTAATTACTTTCACCAAAGAACAGAAGTGTCCCAATTATCCTATTTCCCAAAATACAGAATTATTTTGGTAGCTCAATAAATACAGTATATTGTTTTGCCTGTGACTAGCAGAAGCAAGACATATAGAAGATCTTACACAAGTGGTCATTTCATATGAAATTTATGAAACGAGCCTTCAGCGAGTTTCATAAAGTTCATTTGAAATGACCATGAGTGTAAGATTCTGTTATCATGCGACCCTTAAAAATGGGATATTTTCACCTTCAAAATGAAATTATTTTAATAACAAAATACCTTGTTGACATGGACGTAGTCAATGATGTTACGCATATGCGCCAAAGTGTTATTACACGTGGTCATACGATTTTTATGACACATCGTTATCCACTGAATAACAGCAATGGCATGCGATAAGTTACTCTTCCGATGTCTGTGGCTGCAGCATAAACTTTTGTCCAGTTTTCAGGTTTAGCTCTGTGGCAATGCAATGACAGTCGAGATACCATATTCCGCAGAATTCTCTTTTTGTTTATAAAATTAGGTACCGTAAAAATTCTATATATTGGGAGGGATGGTCCTTAGCAAACAGTGCAGGCATAGATCAGACTGCTCTCAAAAGAGCAGTCTGATCAATACCTACGCTGTTTGCCATTCCAGCTACTTCTTTTAGAGTAATTAGTACATTGTAAAACCAATTTATTCCGTTATTAGGACAATTACGGTGACTATTTTCAGGTGTCCCAATTTTTAAAATTTTTATGGTATGCATTTTTCAGGGAGAGCAAAGATCTGGTCCGCCCATGCTCCACAAGTGTTTAGTCAGATGTACTGCTCTGACGGGTTCATATTAAATCTTGGACTGGATTTACTCAAACTTTGTGAGCCTTTCTCGGCAGCCTGTTCGCCAAAATTGCTCAAGATCCAACCATCCTATGTCAGAGTTGTACTCGGTGATAATGCTCAAGCTAAAGAGAAAGGAGTCCATGCTCAAGGTTTGTAGCAAATACCAATAAATACTTAAAATTAAATGGCTGTCCATTTGAGAAAAATCAGGCTGCGACTCAACAAAACCATGTGCCCAGTGAAAACTTACATCAGCCTGGGCATCTGCCTAGTTTTTTCAGTCTTTGCTTTGATCTTAAAAGGCAGCTAAGAGTCTAAGCTGCCTTCTTGCTGTTTTTTTTTTTTTTGTGTGTGTGTGTGTGGCAAGGCTTGTGTATTTTCCAAGAAAAAAGAATTTACTTCTGTCTTTGCTGCTGTAAATACATAGTACATCAAAATGTCTTAACAGATAAAACTGAGACAATTTGAGAACAGATTATCCCTTAGAGTTGTACAGGGTTAAGTGTTGCATGTTAGAATGGTTTTAGACATTCAAGGCCAGGTTGTTCAAAGCATTGTTAGCTGAGCAAAGTCATTTGTTGAGAAAGAGGTTAACTGTTGCATGTTAGAATGGTTTTAGACATTCAAGGCCAGGTTGTTCAAAGCATTGTTAGCTGAGCAAAGTCATTTGTTGAGAAAGAGGGGGTATTTGAGGATACCTACTAAACATTTCTTTATATTCTCCTAGAAAACATAGGTTGTAGCCCTCAGCAGATGGCCAATGCTTGCCAATTATAAAAAGTGGTTTTAGCATATGTTTTTTTTATGGAGAAATATGTTAATCTCAAAATCATGATCAACTAATCCTTTTGTTTTAAGCTTGAATATTATTGTCTGTATTATGTTATCGTTTATTGCTACAGCAGCATAACATTTGTATCATATTTCTCTTTTGTAGAACTAATCAAAGAGACCTGTCTGATTCCATTTGAAGAAGACAATGCTTTGAGTGAAGCTGACACCTACAGTTTTATCACGGAATGTTTCTTCCTCTGCCATCAAGCCATCAACCAGGGGTTTCATACGATACACGAGAAATTCTTGAAGATCAACCAGGAATTACATGTACATAGAATACAACAGACCTATCAGAATCTCAGGAATCAGTACCCAAATGATGATGTGGAGCCTGTTAGGAGCCTGTTAGGACATTTAAACAACAGATGGAGAAAGGTAAGTAGCGAAATTGAAACACCTTAATTTAATGCATCAAACCGATGAAATGTCAAACAATGTAGACTGATCAGACTGTAGGGGCAGTCTGGTGTGGGTCTGTTCTGTTTGTTCAGAATTAACTGTCCAAGTACATAGAATTTTAAGCTGACCTGAACAACAACAGCGTTGGAGTTAGCAAAATATTAAAGTTTC
>JBEVVS010000154.1:0-3887 GCA_040507005.1 Candidatus Thiodiazotropha sp. | reverse complement strand
GGCCTACTACTTCATGGGCAGCCACGAACAGGCGCTGATCAATCTAAGGGAATCCCTGGCGCGCAATCCGACCAATCTCGAAACACACATCTATCTGCTGGCAACGGCGGTGGCGCAACAGGATAGAGACACAGTGGATTGGGAGATCGAAGAGATTCGCACCATCGAGCCTGGATTCAAGCCTAACAGATGGCTGGAGACCTACCCGATGACCAATGAAGGTCAACGCAAGAAACTTGCTGAAGTATTGGCCCGCTTGGAAGAGTAGATCTGATTTAAGTTGCCCAGAAAGCAATTAACTCTAATATTAACCACTATTGTTCACTGCCCTGGATTTTCTTTGCAGACTTTACTTAGACAACCACCCTGTTCCGTCCTGCCTCTTTCGCCCGGTAGAGCTTTTCATCACAGGCCTTCATCCAGACATCCATCTCCATCCCTTGCTGGAGTTCACTAACCCCCGCACTGATGGTTACCCGACGATCAGGCAGCAGGTCCGCCTCTTCCACTTCCTTGCGAAGGGCTTCGGCGACCATACCCCCTTGCTGCTCGTCAGTGCCGTGGAGAAGCACAAGGAACTCCTCTCCGCCAACCCGAAAAGCCATGTCGCTGCTGCGGATGCGTTGCCCCAACAGCTCCCCAAGTCGTTGCAAAACCATGTCCCCTTTGTCATGCCCCAGGGTGTCATTGATCGATTTGAAATGGTCGATATCGAAGATGATCAAAGCCATCGGCATCTCGGAGCGCTGGTTTTGGGCGATCGCCCGGCGCAAAAAAGATTCCAGCTTGGAGCGGTTGAAAAGTCCCGTCAGGGTATCTGTCACCGCCTGTGCTTTGAGAAGTCCATGCAGTATGTTGACCTCCCGCATGGAGATGAAGGCAAACAGACTTACACCGATGGTCACGGCTGAGAAGCGGATGGCCGAGGACTGGTCAAGAACAGACCAGGCCAGGGGAATGGTGATAAGGACCGTCAGTGCATTGAAGATCCAGGCGCGTTTTTCCGGCAGTACAAAGTAATAGGCTGGGATGAGCAAAAAAGGCCAGTAACTGCCTGGGCCCGCAAGTTTGAATAATGTATAGGTGATGGTGAAGGTCCCCGTAGGGCTCACCAGGTAGGTATTCACCGGGAGGCTGTATCTGCCGTGGAAGCCATGCCAGACATTGACCAGACAGGCGATGGCAACCGATGAGGTCGCCAATCCCATGATGATACGATCCTGTATGAAGTTGTTGATGGTGAACGGGATCAATATGAGGATCACCACCAGGGAGCAGCCAAGGGTGGTCTTGATCAGGAAATCAGGGATCTCATCTGCCGCACTCAGCGAACCCTTGGCTTGATCTATCAGCACTACCCCGACCCCTGTAAAATATGACAAATCCGAGAAACAAGAAATGGACAACCCCAATTTGCCAAAAACAAAACGATATGGCAATGTCCTGTCAGGACGAGGTATCAATGACCGATATCATGACCAAGCCAAGGAAAATCCAGGTTTCTCTGGACCCCACCCATGCAGCGCCGGTTGCCCAGTCTGGAATATGGCGTTAACACTTCCTGCACACAGTACCTAGCTGTGCCACCATTGTAGGGTAGATAGATGCATAAAAGCTTAAATCGTGCTCATACAACGAGGCGTAAATCTGATTGGCAAGGCCTGGCCAGGTTTGTTTGTGTTATTACAGGTGTACTGTTTACCGGGTCAATCGCTGTTTCCGGGCCCGCCATTGGTCAGTTCGAAGTCAAGAATCTTGAAGCAACTCCCGGAGAGATTGAGTTCCAGTCCCAGAATGCACACATGTCCGGCAACCCGAAACGTAAACTGAGAAGCGTCGATGGGGAGTTCGAATATGACGACAACAGTGTGGCGAAACAGCGCCACGCCCTGGAACTGGAATTCGGTATCACCCGCCAATTCAAATCACGTATCGGTATCGAATACGAGAAAGAGCGCCTGGACGACCCGGAGAATCCGGGAGAGGCGGATGATTTCAATGACCTGGAACTCTCCGAGATCGGCGCGGAGATCATCTGGGTCCTCGACCCCATCGAAGAGAACGATTGGGGCTTTGGCCTGGTGGCCGAATATGAAGTGCCGCTGGAGGATGAGGAGGCAAGCCTGCTGCTCGTCGGGCCACTCTTCCAGCTCGAGAGGGATAAATGGTGGAGCATCATAAACCTCTACCTGGTGAAACACCTGGGTGGCGAGAGGCCACGGGACGAGAAGATCGACTTTGCCTATGCGACCCAATTCGGCCGTGTCCTGAATCAGGATTGGCAGCTGGCCCTAGAGGCCTATGGGACGGTGGATCGGATTGGTGACACAGGCACTGCCAGCGAGGAGGTGGAACTGTTTGGCGATCACAACCAGCATCGGCTGGGGCCTGTGTTCTATTACACGGGTGGGTTTGGTGGAGGTGCGTCTGATGACGACTCATCTGTTTCTATTGGCGTGGGGTTGTTGGTTGGGGTGAATGATAATACGCCTGACAGGACTTTGAAGTGGTCTGTTGAGGTGGAGTTTTAACACCAGGCAAAACAGGGTCGCTCGTTATTTTTTCTAGTAAAAATTTCTGGTTATTTTATTAATTTTTTATACAACCATTTCTAGGATGAACTTCAATCTGATCCCAGCATCATTTTTTTACAGCTTCCTATAATAGGGGGACATGTTCTGACGGACAGTCAGGTTGAATTGAGAGTTACTTCTAAATGCTGAGATAGATGCCATCTCTAACGTCCCAGGGGTAGTCTATATTACTCTTTCGCTGCCCGTTACCGGTATATTCAACAGTAATATGAGGTAATAACCATGGTTGAAAAGGAACTTTTGGATATCATTATCATGCCGTCTGTTTTGACAATGCTAACGCTAGCATGGCCTACCATTCAAAGACGAAATAGAAGAAATGCCTTCCGTAAACTCATATTGAGGGAGCTTGAGGAGATTGCGCCACACCCGGTGGAAGCTGGAGACGAGGGATGGTGGGTGCATCAGAAAAAGAATTTCGTACATAAAAAGATTTTTCAGGAAGCATCAGAAAATCGAGATTTCATCCTCAGTCTAGAACCTGACATGATTTATTTGGTAACCCAGCTTTGGGATGCGAAGGCTAATAAAGATGAAAGGCAATGGCAGTATTACCTCAAAGAGCTTAGTAATCCTAAGTACGACATGACAGGAGAAATAGCCAATGCGTTGAAAAAATGGGAGGTACTATGTGAGAAGTATCGCGCTCTACAACCAAACAATTAATAACCCAACCTTCTACAATATAGCGGCTGTATATTAAATTGTGTAACTGCTCATAGACCAATATACCCTTGATGATAAAGGAGAAGGGAGATGAGCATACAGTTATTCCTGATGATATCGCTGAGCTGGCGCGCAATGGTACTTTTTTCTTTTTTGGGTCAGAGAGCAAAATTCTCTAATATTCGAAAGAATTGTTCTCTGACCCGAATAGGGATTACAGAAGACGAATTTCAGGATTTCTGTCATTTCGGCGCACCCCAAGGGCACTTCCTTCGGGCGCATGCCGGAATCTAGGAATACCACTGTCATCCAGCACTCTGGATCCCTGCGTGCGCCGGGATGACGGTCGCCTAGTCCTGCCTAATTCCTATTTAATCAATTGCTCATAACGCAGTTTATCTAACTTCAGACGCCTGTTTTTTGAATCGGACAGACCAATCGTGTACTCGCCTACCTGATAGAAATAGATCATGCGCGCACGCAGGATGGACTCATCCTTTGAAAACCCCATTTCAGTAAACAGGTTTTGGCAATATTCAAGACGTGTTTTATCGACTTGACCGACGGCTTTGGATGCGTAGGGATTGAACCTTGCCCAGGCGCGTATCGCCACATCCGTACTGGAAT
>JBEVVS010000138.1:0-3890 GCA_040507005.1 Candidatus Thiodiazotropha sp. | reverse complement strand
CAGAGAAATAACGAAACAGAAAAATGAAACGTTAAAACTGAGTCAGAAAAATAGTGAAACATAAAAATGAAACATTAAAACTGAAACAAGATAGAACAAAACAGGCAAAACTCACAAACGTTAAAAGCGTCCAAAATTTTAATTAAAGGGTACTGCAAAATATTATAATGGCAGACAGTGATTCTGAAATAGAATTCAACCAGCAACCTGAAAATGTAGCAAGGGGAGATGTTAGGCAGGATATGGAAGATGAGAATCATTCTCAGAACAATGAAGATCTTGAGAGATCTACAGCAGAGTTGTCATCCATAGACGATATGCCAGATCTCATGGAATTAAACCAAGATCCAGGAGAACCTTAGAAGGGGAGTACTTAGGGATCCCTATTGATACTAATGCCAGGGGAGACATAATTGATAATGCTAGGAATTCTGTATTGAAGTCATTACCCATGAAACCACAGACATACAATGGAGACGAAGACTGGGAGGCGTATCTAAGCCACTTTGAGATATGCGCAGAGCTTGGGAGATGGTCTCACCAGGATAAAGCACTGTCCCTGGCGGCATGCTTAAGGGGAAATGCTCAAGTATACTATATGACATTAAAACCTGCAGAAAGAAGCTCTTACCATGGTTTAACATTGAAACTTGGTCAACGATTTGGGAACACTCGACAACAGCCAATGTGGATCTCTAGACTTGAAGCAAGGACCCGCAAACCTAATGAGTCAATAGCAGAACTAGGTGATGATTTACGTCGTTTGGCTCAACGTGCCTACAGCAACATGAACCATGATGCCCGAGAGATGCTAGCTTTGAATCAGTTATATAAATCTGTCACCCCAGAGCTTAAGTACAAGTGTATTTCAGATAACTGTACCTCAGTGACTAAAGCTGTGACAATCATAGAAATGTACGAGGGAATTCTTGGAGCTGAATCTGGGAAGAGAAAGTATGTCCGCCAGGCTACAGCCAATCATGAAAACAGCCAACAGCTCACTGCACAACCCACTAACAATAATGTGGACATCTCTAGTCTGCAAAGCACCATTAAACAGCTGCATCTCTGTATAGAGAGACTAACAAGACGATATAATAACCAGGCTCGTGTTAATCAAGGCCTTGGAGACAGGAATGGTTCCCGGCTGTGCTATATATGCCTCTCACCCACACACCTACAACGAAACTGCCCAAATAATGAGCGTAACAGGAGGTATGAGCAGCCACAACAAAGACAACAACAGCAAGGACAACTAAACTACAATGGTAACCAGGAAAACCGCCCTCCATCGACCCAGTAGGCCCAAGGCCGATGGAAGGGGAAGGGCCTACAGCTCCAGTAGATGAACAATTAAAAATGAGTTTGATTGGGAAAATTTATGAACATTCAAAAATGTTTGACAATGGCTTCTACACAGACTGTAAAATTTGTGGTGTCAATTCGCATTACTTAATAGATAGTGGTTCAACTTCAACTCTCCTGTCACACAGAATCTACCAAAAGATAGACCTAAATTCAAGGCCTCAGCTGAAAGAAAACAAATTTAAGGTGAAAAATGTAAATGGCATAGATATAAATGTATATGGACATGCTGACATTATAATTAGATTAGGGAAAACAGACTATATTCACCAGGTTATTGTCTGTGACATCTCTCCAGATGGTATCTTAGGTCAAGATTTTCTCCTTGAACATGTTAAGAAAATTGACTATGAGAAATATATATTGCATACAAAGACTGACCATATCTCTTGCTGGCTTGGTGGAAATTCCTCAATGACTTGTAGAGTTATAGCTGAAGAAAAGACAAGTATTCCTGCAAACTCAAGTGCCTGGGTAACAGTAAAAATTCCAAATCAAAGGCATCTAAAAACAAAGACAGCTTTTATTGAATCTGTAAAACCGCAATCTCTGGCACAACTTCTTCCTGGAGTAATACAAACAGAAGATATGGAAGAATTAAGGGCCCTGACTATTATAAACTGCAGCGAGGAAGCTGTCACAGTCTATCCAAACACAATTTTGGGAACCTGTACATCGATCAAGGAGAATGAAAAAGATCAGGCAGCATCTCGTAATGTTGAGGCAGTCGTGGAACAGCCAGCAACTGAAGAGCTTCCAGAATACTTAAGCGACCTCTTTAGTCGGAGTTCCGTCAATTTAAATGAAAATGATCAGAATCGATTGAAGTCATTACTGATAAAATACCAGTCTGTCTTTGCCCAGTCATCTGATGACTTAGGTTTTACCGATCGAGTAGAGCATCATATAAATACCATGGATGCTGAACCCATTAAAGAACCCATGAGACGATTGCCTATGGCCAAGCGAGATGTTGAGCGTGAGGAAGTACGAAAAATGCTCCAGAAAGGCGTTATTGAACCCTCTGTAAGTCCGTGGTCCAGCAACATAGTCCTAGTGAAAAAGAAAGATGGCAGCACTAGATTTTGTGTGGACTATCGAAAATTAAATGCAGTCACAAAGAAAGATTCCTATCCACTTCCGCGTGTCGACGAATGCTTAGACGCACTTGCAGGGTCTGTATATTTCAGTTGTATGGATATAAATGCTGGCTACTGGCAAATCCCTGTTGCCAAGGAAGATCGAGAGAAAACGGCATTCGCTACAAGCATGGGGTTGTATCAGTTTGTTAAAATGCCTTTCGGTCTGGTATCAGCTCCATCAGAATTTTGCCGCCTCATGGGGGATGTTTTCCGTGATATGCAGTGGGTAGAATGTCTGTTATATATGGACGACATAATAGTTCCTGCCAAAACTGTTGAAGAAACATTACAGAGACTTGAACATGTCTTTCAAAGACTTCAAAATGCTAATCTCAAACTGAAGCCATCAAAGTGCATTTTCTTTCAAAAGTCAGTTAAATTCCTTGGACATGAAGTTTCTCAGAATGGAATCCATACAGATAAAGACAAAATTAAAGATGTACAAGACTGGCCGGTGCCGCGTAGCGTGAAACAGGTTAGAAGTTTTGTAGGATTGGCAGCCTATTATAAAAGATTCATAGCGTCATTTGGGGAAATATGCAAACCACTCTATCAGCTGTGTGAAAAGAACAGAAAATTTGTCTGGACTGATGATTGCCAAAAGGCATTTGACACTCTGAAAGGGAAGTTAACGACTGCTCCAATTCTGTCGTATCCTCTTCAGGGATATGATTTTATCCTGGATACCGATTCGTCACAGTTTACGGTAGGGGCGGTACTTTCACAAGAACAAGACGGTGCAGAACGGGTAATTGCGTACATGAGTAAGACTATGAATAAGCATGAGCTACAGTATTGTACTACACGTAAGGAGTTACTGGCGGTAGTGACAGCACTCAAACACTTCCATCATTATCTTTTAGGTCAAAAAGTTAAACTGCGAACGGATAATGCAGCCGTAAGCTGGATGAGAAATTTGAGAAATCCCTCTGGTCAGGTGGCCAGGTGGCTACAACAGATTGAAACTTATGACATTACTGTGTCTCATCGCCCGGGAAGATGTCATGGAAATTCAGACGCCTTATCGCGAGTTCCATGCAAGGTTTGTTTGCGACAAGAAAGAAATGAAAATAATGATCCTGATGGCCATAATCCAGAATGGCATAATGAAAATGTGAACGCTGAAATGAATGATTCAACCAATGTATCTCGAGCAGTTACACGAGGGCAGCAGAAAAGCGAAGCTATTGCTGAACTTAAACATAGTCAGTTCCTGTTAGAAGGCTGGGAACCAGGCACTGTGCGCCAACATCAACTGTCAGATCCTGTAATAAGTCACATCATTGTTGGTGTAGAATCTCAGTCACGACCCGAATGGGCTCGCATCTCAGAGACTACTTCGTTTACTATAACACTTTAACAGATATTCAATTACTAGGCTAT
>JBEVVS010000024.1:0-3947 GCA_040507005.1 Candidatus Thiodiazotropha sp. | reverse complement strand
GTGAGCCAGACACAGTCGATTTGATAATTCATTCCAACTGAATGAAATTCCAATAACTCATTTTCATAAAGATTACTTACCTCAAACGAGCTAGCTTCTTCGCTTGGTCCTATTTCTTTATAGTTATCACTATCTACTGAGGTTTCTTCCGCTAAAAAAGCATCTAAAAGTATCGCAATATCCTTGCCGCCGCCAAAGTTATTTTCGGCATTTTCTCCTTCAAGTAGATTTGGATCACCTAGATAACATCTTGGGTGCCTTAGCCAAAGATCCGAAAATGTGCGAACTTCTCCTCTTTCTTTTATACTAATCTTGCGTCCTATTCTTAGAATTCTAGGTGATCCAGTTATAAGAATTAGTTTTATATTCTCATCTTTTAAACGGCTATTAATCAGCTGGAGGCTAGCGAGCGCAGACGCATCATATTCCGCTCTCTCCCTTTTATGGTCTCCTCCACCTGACACCATTAGTTTCTCTAGCCACTTATCTCTGAGTGAACTAGTCCATACCATTTCTTTCAATGACTTCTTCTTATTTACCGCTTCTAAGAAGTCTAAAGGTACTGATATATTATCTTTTCCTATATCATTTAATGACCGTACACGTTTTTCATTTAGTAGATTTGTTAAACGTTGTATCTCGGAGTTATAGCTTTGATTTCCAATTAATATTTCCAGTATTGGTTTAGAGTACTTGATTAGGTGTCTTGCTACTTCTTCATCACTCATTGATTTGTTGTTAAATACACTATCTAGTATACCGATGTTATTGTCTGCTTGGGTTATTTCGCGACCTGCATTTTTAAAAACTGCCTCAAATATTAACGAAAACTCAGCATCTAAAGGCGGAATAAAAAAAAGTGAATTCAGCCTTTTGCATGCAAGTTTGTAAAAAATAAAATGAGTCAAGATTCTTGCGATACCTACAATATTTTCTTCTTCATCCCCACTGAATACCTGTGTATATCCTTTTCTCTCATCATCAATATCACCACCTAACGCCACTTCCTTTGCGGCTGAATGTAATTTCATGATATCGTTATCTATAGCATAGATAATTATACCTTTATTATCTTTCATCCATTTCAAGTCGTTTTCATGTAATCGAATGTCTAAACGTAATTGCCTTGCGGATTCACGATCTTCTGCCAAAATAGACTTGTGATCATGTATACTAGTCATTTCTCTTTACCAGAAAGCTGCTAAATGAATCCAGCATTTCGCAAGCTTCTACAGTATTCTGATTTCTCCACCTATTAACCTGTACAAGCGCATTTTTTACTCTTGAGTTAGTCGTTAATGAAGGGGTATTTTTTTCTTGTGTTTCGTTATTGACTGACTTCTTAGTACCTTCTTTATTATACAGAAACTCCATATGGTTTAGCATGCCCATTGGCACTTCAACATGACCATCAATGCCTTTTACACTGGCAAATAGATTTGTTTTCGGATTTGATTGATTGCCCTCCAAAGTAGGAAATGCATGATTAGTGGGATCCCCGCAAGTTAGAGATATTCTTCCGTCTATGGTCAAAGCAAGAGCGTTGTCCCATAAATGGAGTTCTTCTATTCCGTTCGTTGCTGATTCAAGGCCAATCTCAGAAACTATGCTAGTATACTCGAAATCTATCGCCCTAATTCGATTAATAATATCTTTATCCAGAACAGGCTTTGTAATGAGGGAACTCAATAGTGCCAGTTTTGGCGTGTCTACTTCAGCGCCTTGTTTAACAAGGCTTTTAAAAAAACCTGTTCCAATAACCTTTTCTACAATATCAGTATGACTTCTCCCAAAAAATCCAGAAGCTTCCAACTGTCCCCAAGCACTTGATAAATTAAATATGTTATTTTGATTTTCAACAACAAATTTCAGGATTTCAAAACTAAGTAAAAATCCTCCACTTTTTGCATGATCAAGAACATCTTTTGATATTTTAACGCTTGAATCCGGTAATTCTTTGATGCATAAAGCATCTTCTAACCAAGTATGAATTTCCTCTTGATTAAGTAAAGGTTCGAGTAGTTTTATTGAGGTTTCTCGCAGTGAACTGTTAAGATCTGCATCTATTGCGAAAAGGGATAGTTGCAGAGCTTTTCGGCGATTTACGTATAATGAGAGTGAGCTGCGTATCCCTAAAATATTTTCAGAACTATACTCCCTAAGCTCTCCGTGTGACCTTAGCCACGTCGCAATTTCTCTATTATTTAGTTGATATTTCTCTTCAGAATAACAACTAATAAGAAACCTTTCGTCACCCTCGAATACGATTGCTTGCCCAGAATATGCTGATTGAATTGAAAGCACTTAAACCTCTAAATATTGAGTATCCCAATCAGAATAATTTTTTCCCCAGCTTTCTAATTTCATTTTCAAAGCTTTAGCGAGATGTCTATCGATTTCATCTAAGTTTGATTTCGAAACAACTACTTTTTCGAATGTACGCTGCGAAATACTTCCGCATACATGAACTTCTACGAAGTCGTTACTGCCGTCATTCAGTAGCGTTGAAAAATCGTTGTTATTAGTGATGTCTGAAAAATCTGATGATTTTTTTACTGTTGCCAACTTCCCTCGATTATTCCATGTTGCCCTATAACCTACTGGTACAGCTTTATCGGGTTTTAAATTCAGGTCAGTAATAATATCGAAAGAGTTACCTATAAAAACAGATGCGCGGTGTTCAATCATAGAAGTCTTTAACATCAAGTGACATTGTCCAAATGTGCTACTACATCCATTCCCATCTAGAGTCAGTGATGCAAATGTAATTGTTTCAAAATAATTCGGGAACAACTTCGCATCAACTGACTGTCTATGAACATCGTATCTACCACCATCAAAATGAATACCCCCTGAGCGGAGACGTTGATGAAATGTCAGATGTAAATTATTTTTTCTATCAAAAAGAAAGGCTGCCTCTGCTAATGGGCGAACAACGACAGCTTTGGAGTCTTCTCTTACGGCTTTCTCAAACTCTTTTAATGTATTATTTATTTGTGTACTTGAATTCGACACTGTCTTTTTAAATTCTTTATCTATTTCCTTAACTTCATCGGCTTTCATGGCAGCCAAAACATTGGGGAATTTAGATGGTAATCCACAGTGCTCGCACTGGCACAAGTGGTCATCACAATCAAAATGGCAGTGGTCACATTTACTCACATTTCATAATCCATCACAATACAAGTCTGCTAACAGCTCAAGGCGGTTGTTCATTATAATATAACATGCTTTGTCTTTAAATCGCCGGAATGTATCTCTCCTCTGGTTGGTTCGATGCCAATATCACATTAAGCCCACTGAGTTTCCATGGTGTGCTCGGTTCAAGCCGCCGCATTTGATGAAACATATGAAACAGATTGATTTGGCATCCTTTTAGTCCCTGAGCTGGCCGCCTGCATTGGCTCTATGTCGGCACGTTATCCAGGATTAAGTGAGAAAGCTTATGGTTTTATCTATTTTCATTTGTTGTCATTACATGTGAGTGATACATGCGTTTTTGTATAACATGTTGCGGATGGATCCCTTGTAACAGGCAACATATCGAGTCCTTCTTTGATAACCGTCCCAACTAGGTATCTGGCTGAGCAACCAGTAAGCTCCTCCCTTAAATCAACCGTTCCCTTCGATCTCATTCCTTAAGGCATCCCATTATTAAAGAGAAATTAAATTGCCTTATTTTTAGATCATTTCCCCATAAATCGCAAGTTTACACGAAACAACTCAGTAAGTTGTTATTAGTACTTTGGGCTTTTCTTCACATAGATCATGGACCACTATGTCAGGCATCGTTTTGAATAATTACGACCGTTACTTGCTGAACATTCTCTATCAACGATGCCTCGACATAGCCCGCGCCACCTCAATCAACATCCTCCTCCCCTTCCCATCCATCTCCGAATAGATGGTCATCAACTCCCTAAGATCATCGGGAAAGGACCCACACA
>JBEVVS010000127.1:0-3981 GCA_040507005.1 Candidatus Thiodiazotropha sp. | reverse complement strand
AAGTGCTCGAACTTGCTGGAGATCGAGCCAATCTTGGCATCCACACCATTACCCAAAATCACAAAGGCGTTGTGATGAAAGAGATGCGGGATTGTGTCTTTGTAATCGGATAGATTTTTCTCGTATGCATGGCGGATGTCTTTGTGAATGGTCTTACACTCGATAAACATCAATGGAAGGCCATTCACAAAACCAACAATATCAGCGCGGCGGCGATAGATATCGCCGCGCACCCATAGCTCACGCACACAAAGGAAGTGATTATTTTCGGGATTTTCAAAGTCGAAGACTTTCAGGCGTTTTTTCTCAAGCTCGCCCTTGGCATTTCGAAACTGAACCAAAACGCCATTCTTTATTAGCTCATACTGCTCAAAATTTATTTGCAGGGTGTTTTCGGTAACGGGGGCTTCGGTGATTTGGCGCAGTGCATCTTGATAGGCTGCATCGGGCAAGCTTGGATTAAACTTAACAAGCGCCTCACCTAGATAGCGGATCAAGACAACCTCTTTATCAGACTCTCTGCCAAGTGTCCCTTCTTTGCCAAAGGTCTCATTGTTATAGGCATAAACGCTGTCCCAACCGAGCTTTTCCTCCAGATAGTCGGCAGTAGTCGCTTGAACCAGCGTATCTTCATTGAGCGGAGACATCATGCTGTACTCCTTTTGTTTATTAATCTTGGGAGCATAGTGTCACGCGCACTCGATAAATGCTGGTTATATTGATTTAGCTTTGATACTTGTTCGTAAAGCACACTACTAATTGCGTCAAACTGCTCCATTATCGCTGGAGCAGGCTGAAGTATTTTTATGGTGTTTATATCTTTTATCGGAAGTTTGGGTTGAGCTGCGCCACTTCTCAAAGTATTAACTGTTAAGTTAAATTCGTCCGACCTGAAATACTGATACAAGAAAGAAGGCGTAAGATTTTTATTAGTAGCCCTAAAAATCACCATTCCTGAGTTAATACGAAGATGCTCGTAAGGCACATTATTATTGTAGTACGCTACGTTCCCTATTGTCCCCCTGGTAGTCAATACAACATCACCACGGGCGAGCTTTCCTTTTCTCAACAAATTGTCTTTAAAGCTAGTAATGTATTGACGTTCGCTGAAATTAAAACCCGTTCTCGTTACGTTTTTTGCACTCAAAAAAAGGCAGAAGCCCGATTCTAGCAATTCATCTTGCTTGGGGTAATTTTTCCCCCTGTCACCATCAATAATTTGAACGGGTGCTTCTGAGATTGGAGTTTTATGCCAACCATCGGGCACTCCATTAACAATTAGAACGTGTTCATGCCCAGGGAAACGTAACCGAACAAACCATTCTTTGTATAGCTGATGTGCTGCTTCCTCCAGAAGTTCTATTCGACGATTATTGTTCTCTATTAGGCGATCAAAGTCTGAAAGTTTTTTTCCTATATCTACTCTGGCATATTCATCATGATCAGAAACTCCAAACTCACTAAATAGCTTCCATTTTGTTCTAGGCCTCGCACCATTAGAATTGGTAGTAGCAAACTCAATGAACTTTGGATTAGCCAAACAATAAAAAAGAAATTCCTTATCTTCTTTCTTTTTTGCACGAATAACCGAAAACTCTGTGGAGCAAACTCCATCAAATGGAGCAATAACTAACTTTCTGAAATATGGCCTAAGTGTACCAAAAAGAATATCCCCCGTTTTAAAATGGTATTTATTGCTATCAACTTCTGAAGATGATCCATAACCATTAATATAGAGAGCATCTGGGTCAACATGTTCTAGTGCAATATATTTGTAATCAGAGTTTTTATCCGGTTTAAAGCTGACTTTTATTTCTTCTCCAATTGTTGCAATATTCATATTCCTAACTCCTCAAAATTCTGCTGTATTTGAGCAGCGAGTAAAATGGCCTCATCGTTTAAGCCTTTCAGCTCGATTTGAATATCGCGTAGTGTTTCTTCAAAATCGAAGTCTTCGTCTTCTACTTCCGGTGCTACACCAACATAGCGTCAGGCGTTAGGCTCCAATCATTGGCTTTGATCTCTTCGATATCCACCAGCTTGACCAATCCTTCGACATCACAAAGCTCGGCATTGGGGAAGCGTTCTTGCAACCAATGGGCTTGTTTATAGAAATATCGCACCTGCTTTAACTGTTCCACACAGTCTTTGCGCCGTAAATCCAGCTCTTTGAGCAGTTTATTCAGGCCTTTTTCGCCGCTTTCTTTGGCCTGTTTTTCTATGAATTTATAGAATTGATCGATCTGTTTGATCAGGTCACGGCTAGTTTCTGCCAAAGGATTAATAAGCTCTGAGGCCTTATGAAGGCTTTGATTATCATCGGGCAGATTTTCCCACTGATCAAAAATCTCTTTGGCGTCTTTGAAGAATCCTTTGATATCGCTCCCAAGTGTTTCGTATGCAGTCTTGACCTCATCTTCTGTTGTACCGATTTTTTTAATCAAGTCGCCAGCGGCATTAATCCAGTCGCTTAATTGGTCTTTCGACTCAAGTGCATAATCTAAAGCTTCGCTTTGATGCTTAGAGACCAGCTCTAGAAAACGATCATTCTCACAACGGTATAGCCAAACGATAGATGTCAGGTTGGCTAGTTGCTCCGGCGAAAAGTCGTAAATTTTGCGCGTCACTTTCCGATAGACATTGCGCGCATCAAGCATCAGCACCTTGTCTTTCATGCCTTCAGGCTTGTTCTTGTTTAAGAACCAAAGCTCACACGGTACTGAGCGGGTATAGAAGAAGTTAGAGCGGATTGCCACCATAGCCCCGACATGACCGCTCTCAACCAGCTTGCGGCGCACCTCGGCCTCCTGCCCCCCTGCACTGGAGGCTTGCGAGGACATAACAAAGCCTGCTCGGCCTTCCTCATTCAAATAGCTGTAGAAGTAAGAAATCCAAAGGTAGTTGCCGTTGGAAACCGCGCCTTTCTTATTGACGCCGGGCAAGCCAAACGGCAAACGCGGATCATTTTTGATTTTCTCCGCGTCCACGTCATCAACATTGAACGGCGGATTAGCCATCACAAAGTTGGCCTTCCCCAGAAAATCATGCGGGTCTTCGTAATAGGAAATAGCTTTTTGAATTTTCCCCTCAAGCCCATGAACCGCCAAATTCATCTTGGCCAGGCGAATGGTGGTCGGGTTTTTCTCCGCACCGTAGAAGGTGGCCACGTCTTGAGGGTTCTTGTGCATCTTCTCGATGAAGTGAGCGCTTTGCACAAACATCCCGCCAGAGCCGCAAGCGGGATCAATGACTGAGCCATGGTCAGGCTCAATGAAGTTCACGATCATCTGAACCAGCGAGACAGGGGTGAAGAATTCACCGCCATCATGAGCGCTTTGATTGGCAAACTGGGTTAGGAAATATTCGTAGATACGCCCGAAGATATCACCCGTCGCCTTCTTCAGCGCCGGATCGTTAAAGGTGCGAAGAAGATTGCCAAGTACATCATTATCCAGTTCCTGGTATTCACTTTTGGGGAGCACGCCCTTGAGTGTTTCGTAGTCATCCTCGATGGCTTCCATTGCATCGATGATGGCCTGAGCCCGATCATCGGCATCGGTCAGATTCACCAGATGCTCGAATTGGGCTTTTTCTTGAAGGAAGATCGCGCCTTTACTGGAGAAATCTTCTTTGGTAAGCGGTCTAGTCACGCCACCACGCGATGGTAGCGAAGCTTCAATATCAGGCTTTACTGCCAAATAGCGGCTAAACGCATGACGAAGGAATATGAGCCCCATAACGGGCATGAAATATTCATTGCTGGCGTAGTTACTGTTTGCTCGAAGATTGTCGGCACTGCCCCAAAGGCGCTTTTCGATTGCTTCGATATTTTCCAACTGTGCCATTAGGCGCTGTCTCCCTTTTTATTGTTCAATTATTTGTTATTCAAAAAATGCTTCGTCTAATTTCTTGATATGCAAGATTTCTTCATCTCTACAACCGATGTTGTACCGTATCATTAGCTTGGCTAGACGCTTACCG
>JBEVVS010000066.1:0-3981 GCA_040507005.1 Candidatus Thiodiazotropha sp. | reverse complement strand
CCAATGGCTGTTCAACATCAATCTTTATGAGGATTCAGATATGCCTAAATTCATGATCGAGCGCGAGATCCCCGGTGTCGGTGATATGAACCGTGAAGAGCGTCAAGGCGGCGCAAAAATGTCCAACGAGGTCATCGACAAGCTGGGCAATCAGATTCAATGGGTGCACAGCTATCTTACCCAAAACAAGTTCTATTGCGTCTATATCGCGCCAAATGCCGACCTGATACTGCAACATGCCGAGATGAGCGGTTTTCCGGCGGACCGGGTGGAGGAGGTCAAAGGTCTGCTGGATGCCACCACGGCGCAATAGTGTCACAAGCCATTACCGGAGCGATTCCATGAGCAAAGTAGCTGTGGTACAGAAATCACCCGTCGTGCTGAATCGCGATGCCACCCTTGTCCGTGCCGTAGAACTGATCGGCCAGGCAGCCGCCCAGGGTGCCGGGATGATCGTCTTCACCGAGGCGTTCATCCCCGGATACCCGGCATGGATCTGGCGCCTGCGCCCCGGCAGCGACTGGGGCACAAACGAGGCGCTGCACAGGCGCCTGCTCGATAACGCTGTCGATCTGGAGAGTGATCAGCTAGAGCCTCTGTATCAAGCGGCTCGAAAACAGCAGATGACTGTCGTCTGCGGCATGCACGAACGCGATCACGGTTCCAGTCGTGCAACCCTCTACAACACCGTAGTGGTGATCGGCCCGGACGGCAGACTGCTGAACAGGCACCGCAAGCTCATGCCCACCAATCCGGAGCGCATGGTCTGGGGCACGGGAGACGCCACGGGTCTGCGGGTTATCGATACGCCGGTAGGTCGCATCGGCACCCTGATCTGCTGGGAGAACTACATGCCCCTGAGTCGATACGCCCTCTACGCACAAGGCATGGATATCTATATCGCTCCCACCTACGACAGTGGTGACGACTGGCTCGGCAGTATGCGGCACATTGCCCGGGAAGCCGGTTGTTGGGTGATCAACAGCGGCAATCTACTCCATGCCTCTGACATGCCCGAGGACCTGGAAGATCGCGACACCCTCTACCCGGATGCAGATGAGTGGGTCAACAGCGGTGACTCGGCGATCATTGCCCCCGGCGGAGAGCTGGTCGCCGGTCCGCTTCGTAACGAGGAGGGTATCTTATATGCCGAAATAGACACCGAACGGGCCGCCATGGCACGCAGGACATTGGATGTTGTCGGTCACTATTCACGACCGGATATCTTCACATTGCAGGTCAATACCAACGCCTACGCTCCGATCAGTTTATCGGAACAGCAGGAATCAAGTGCGGAAACAACACAATGAAAACCTGGTACTGTTAAAATATGCAAAGATAGGTGAACAAGTAAGCGATATCGAGGTGGCAATTAGCATAGTTAGCTATCTGGATTCAGGTGGTAAATTTAATTACAAAACAAGAAAATGTATTAGAGAAGCATCAACATGAAAGGAATCGGCATGGGCGCATTTGGCGCCTTCAGACGCCAGCAGAAACCGACGAAGAAGTGCAATCGATGCGGATTGCGTTACACCGTGGACAAACAAGCCTGCCCACACTGCAGCGATCTGTCAGATGACGAAGTCAAGAATCTGAAGAAGCGTTTTAGGCTGGAGCAGATAGCCAATGCCCGTCTTGGCACGAAAATGCTCTTTGCCGCCGTTGCGCTGCTTGTGTTTCTGGTTCTTCTGGCAGCACTATAAATATTGCAAATGGTTATAAGAAACACCTGACAAAGTGTAGTCATACCTGCCGGGAACAATTCGTACTTACAACAGTCCACTTCCCTAGTTTGGTTTATCTTCCACGAATTGCCTGGAAACAGGGATGCAGTGCTCCTGGCTACTGAGGTGATGATCATGCGCCGAGCCTACATCAACCGGCTCTTTTTACTCTTTTTCCTGATCACCGGGCAGGCATTGGCGGTGGAAGGGCAGGCCGCCCCTGAATGGCGTATCTCCGAGTGGCTCAACGGTGATGGTGTCACAGTGAAGGCGCTGCGCGGCAAGGTTGTGGTGGTGGATTTCTTCCAGCTCTGGTGTCCCGGCTGCAACAGCTTTTCGGTGCCGCTGATGGCCAAGTGGGAGGCGAAATATGCGGATCAGGTTGCAGCCGGCGATATGGTTTTCCTCAGCATCCACACTGTCTTCGAGGGACACGGTTACCAGACTCCCGAGCGTCTGCGGGACTATGTAAAGAAAAAGGGCATCACCCATTCCGTGGGTATCGATCTTCATCTTCCCGGTGAGGAGATCCCAGAGACCATGCGTCTTTACCGCACCCGGGGTACTCCCGAGATGGCTATCATCACCCACAACCAATTAGGAACCTTTTGAAAATAAGCAGGATGGGCTAGGCTTTATTAACATATCTGTTTGCACTTGAACACAATCGTTAAGGGATTGTCACCATGTCACCGGAAAGCTCTTCAGACAAACTCGATCGGGTTGTTGCAGAGGCGCACCGCAACCGGGAACAGCGGGAGAAGGGTTACCGCGAACAGGCGCTGAAGCTCTATCCCTGGGTCTGCGGGCGCTGCGCCCGGGAGTTCACCCGGGAAAACCTGCAGGAGCTGACCGTGCATCACCGGGATCACAATCACGACAACAACCCGGCGGACGGCAGCAACTGGGAGTTGCTCTGCATCTACTGCCACGACAACGAGCACTCCCGTTACAATGACGCCGAATACGGCGACGCCACTGACAACAAACAGGCAAGCACCACCACCTACAACCCATTCGCGGATCTGGCGGAGATGCTCAAGGAGAAGAAGTAGTCGACTGATTGTAACTAATGGAGCTGCACCTGGTCGAAATTTACAAGCCTATGGTACTTCATGACAGGCCCTTCACTAAAAGTAATGGCAGGCTCGGGACAATCAATTGCACAGAAGATCATTTCTTAAGTTCGCATTGTACGGCGGCGCTCTTGCACTAGTGGGCAGCTACCCGGTTTTCATCGAAAGAAACCTGGTCCAGATCAACCGTTATAGAGTCCCGATTGCGGATCTGCCCCCTTCGTTTCACGGCTTTACCATCGCCCATCTGACAGACGTGCATCTGGGCTTTTTGGTGTCGGAGTCATTTGTCGAGGGTATCGTAAATAGAACCAATCAACTGAAAACCGATGTCATTGCCTGTACAGGCGATTATGTCCATGCAAGGGATACAACCGAGGAGATCGATAGAGTATGGCCAATATTGTCCAGGCTTGAAGCAAGGCATGGGGTCTATTCGGTGCTTGGCAATCACGACCACTGGGCCGATACGGATAGATCCATCTATTGGCTGGAAAGATCCGGACAGGATATAAGGCATAAATGCAAGGCCATTCAAAAAGGACCGGACAGGATTCTCATCGGTGGGGCAGGGGATTACTGGGAGGATAAACTGGGGATAGACAGGGCGTTTTCCTGTTCGGATGAAAATGATTGCAGATTGCTGTTATCCCATAACCCCGATTCCGTAGATACGCAATATGGCACGCCTCTATCCATGGTGTTAAGCGGCCATACTCATGGAGGACAAGTAATCGTTCCTTTTCTAGGTCCTCCTGTGCTGCCGGTCAATAACAGGGATTATACCAGCGGCCTCATCTCCACAGGGAATACTCAACTCTTCATCAGCAGGGGAATTGGCTGGGCGATCTATCCGATAAGGTTTAATTGCTATCCGGAGATAGCTGTGTTGGAGCTTGTGAATCCTGGAATGGTTTCTTGAAATATTAAAGGCTCGTTTCCATGATTTTTAATTGTCAGACTATAACCTCCAGCACCGATATAGATCCCTATTAAATAGCTATATGAGCGGGCCACAATGAGGTCAATTAATTAGGTTTTAGTAGTAAATGTCCTAGAGTTAACAAATTTGCTTTTTGAACAAGGTGTGGAGCCGATGGGCGGAATCGAACCGCCGACCTACTGATTACGAATCAGTTGCTCTACCGACTGAGCTACATCGGCCGAAAGCGGGCAAT
>JBEVVS010000082.1:0-3992 GCA_040507005.1 Candidatus Thiodiazotropha sp. | reverse complement strand
ATGCGCAAAGATTTATGGCGTTTAAAATAAGGCAAGCGATGCATAACAAAGCCACCAACCACGCATTAGTTGCAAAAAGCGCAACTAATGCTGGACTCGCTCCACGATGTTCCGCTCGCCGGTTGTGGCGGCGTTGAGGCTGTCGGAAAACCCCATAATTCGATAAAATCTCATAGACAATAACGGTGCACGGAGAAAGGAAGATGGCACGTTATAAGGATTACAACTACGATCAGATGAAAATGCTGCCGGTGTCCTATGAGAAGCAAATCCTCCCGGGCAGTTTCGAATACTCCCTCTCCTACCTGATCGACAACGAGCTTGATTTAAGCGCATTTCACCAACAGTATCAAAACGACAGCACTGGCCGACCTGCCTATGACCCCAAACTGCTGTTAAAGATCATCATTCTTGCCTATTCCAAAGGGATTACCAGCAGTCGCCAGATCGAACGCCTATGCCGTGAAAACATCTTGTTCATGGCACTGTCGGCTGATCTGCAACCCGATCACAGCACTGTGGCTGATTTTATCTCACGTGACCCAGATGCATTAGCAGACCTTTTTGGGCAAGTGGTATTGATATGTGATCGATTGGGCCTCATCGGCAAAGAGATGTTCGCCATCGACGGGTGCAAGCTACCCTCCAATGCCTCCAAGACCTGGAGTGGCACCCATGCAGAACTGAATAAGAAACGTAAAAAGATAGACCATGCAGTACGGCGTATGCTGCAACGACATCGGGAACAAGATACAGCGGAGCAAGCCCCGGACATCTATGAGCGGGAGCAAGAACAGATCCGAAAGCTACGGGCAACCTCCCGCAAACTCAAACAGTTTCTAGCATCAGAGCCCGAGCGTAAGGGTGTGAGCGGCAAGACCGTAAAAAGCAACATCACCGATAACGAGAGCGCGAAGATGAAGACAAGCCATGGTGTTATCCAGGGCTATACGGGTGTTGCGGCAGTGGATAGTCAACACCAGGTAGTGGTGCATGCCGAAGCCTTTGGTCAGGGCCAGGAGCACGGCTTGCTCAAACCGGTTGTTGAAGGGATAAAAGAGACCTTCAACGACAAGCCGTCCAAAAAGGCACTGAAGCAGACTAAGCTGACAGCGGATTCAGGCTACCACAACCGGGAAATGCTCGAATACCTCGAAGCGGAAAAGATAGACAGCTACATTGCCGATACTGGTTTTCGTGCTAGAGACCCAAGATTTAAGGACCACAAAGAGCCCAAGGAAAGGAACAAACGCCAAGATAGAGAACGCTTCACTCAGCGTGAATTTAAGATTGATCGTAAAAGAGAGACCTGCCGCTGTCCTGCGGGTAAGATGATGTGGTTAAAAGCGAGACGGGCCAGAATTGGCCATCACCTGTTCATGCAGTTTCAGGGCTATGAGAAAGACTGCAACAGCTGCGGATTGAGAAAACGCTGTCTGAGAAACGAGGCCCAGCATACACCCAGGCAGATCAATGTTACGCTGGATATCACGCAGGAACAGAAGGCAGGAATCCTCGAGCGGATGAAGCGAAAGATCGATAGTCCAAGAGGTAGGCACATCTATAGTCAACGACTTGGGACGGTAGAACCGGTATTTGGCCACCTTACTGATGCTATCGGGATCAAGCGGTTCAGTTACAGAGGTAAGCGAAAAGTTGACGGTCAATGGAAATTGATGATGTTGTTACACAACATCCTTAAGATCCACCGATACGGGTGGGAATGGGCTTAGAGTCGAGAATATAACAAAGCTTGGTCCAACAGATGAAAGAAAAGTGGATTAATCAGTAAAACAATGAAAGAGATGGATCGAAAATTGTTCTTTGTGATATCTGCTATCCCAAATCAGATTTTTCGACAGGCTCGTTAGGCCACTAAAAACATGGCAAAGAAAACGTATTACATTTTGGCAAGCTTATTACTCTCTAATCTATTTTTAGGTCAAGCTTTTTCGTGCGTTAAAACAGATGAGTATGTAAAGGCAGAAATATTTATAAATGGATTTGTAAAGTACGAATATGAAAAATGCACTGAATCTGTTGGTAATTACAACTATTGGGTGGCAGTTGCTAAGTGTACAAAGGAAGGTGGCGGCAAAAACATAGCAGGTGGTTGTCAACACGTTGTTGGGCACACTTATGACCCGAATAGAAAAAGAGCGTCAGGCGCACATTGCGAAATATTGAAAAAAACCAAGGAAGATTACTTAGAGCTATTAAATAAATATGTCTCAGAAAAAGGTATCAAAAAATGCAAAGAATAGTGTCTGGCCTAACAAGGCGGTCAAGTACACTCCGGCCCTTCGGGCCTGCGCGGGACGCCGGCTTTGCCGCCGCCCCTTACCTTAAACGTTAGCTGTAAAAATACATGGACAAGTTCTGGCTAAAGCAAATATATGAAGAAGGCATTAAACGATATTCGGATGGTGATTTTCTCGAAAGAAAGAGATTATCAGACTCCGGTTATATGCTTAAGTTACTTGGGTTCGAGTTATTGCTGAAAGCCGCTCTATATATTGATAAAGACAAGGAAGATTATTCGCATAATTACTACGCTATCTATTGCACATTAAGCCGCGAGGTAAAAAAGGGATTAATATCTGAAGCCAAAATTGTTTCACAAATATTCGATATTGATGAAAGGATAAAAAAGATCTTAGATTGGTATTCATATAATTTTGTGCGGCTAAAATACCCTTTTATGTCATATAAGGGCCTATCTGAGTCAGAATACAAAGAATATAGCGAACTATATGCGGAATTGGGTTTTCCCGAAGGAGAGGCGGAATTTGAGTATTACCCTGGGGAGTTACGTGGCCTATTTATGTCATTGGATAAATATGTCAGTAAAAACTGCTAACAATCGCATCTTGTGGGACTGTTCAACTGCGCCGCTTCGCTTTGCAGTTGCCACACATGCAAGCGTTAGCACTCAGAATAACAAAGGAGAGAAAATGAAATATCTGGTCATACTATTAACCTTATTTTCTAGCTCGGCATTGGCTGTTCAACTCTCAGACCCTGACACGATCTGTGAAACCAAAACAGCAACTTTAGCGCTATCTTCTTTCAAACATTGTAAAACTGGCGATTTGGTAAAAGTTGGGGCTTACGAATTACAACGTGTTTGCGAATTGAATTCAGCAATTGTTCCCGTTCAAAATGAATTTCTCTGCACATATCGTGGCTCAAAAAGGGCGGTTCGAGAGCGACCATTAAGCAAAGCAGAAAAAGCACTAGAAAAAGAATCAATAGATAATTTAGTCGAAAAGTATGCGAACTAAAGTGCTAACATCAAGTACAAGCAGCAGGACAAACCTTCGCTGCGCTCCGGCTTATCTCTACTGTAGGCGTTACCCTCTATGGAAAAATCTACAAAATATCTATTAACTGGTTTCGCCATTGCTATCGTAATTTCGATTGGCGGGTACATTTCTCAGCAGAGAGAAGAGTCTAAACTGAAAGCTCTCGTTTCAAAATGCGAATCCGAATATAAATCAGCTCCCAACGGACCTTGGCTTTCCTATCAGGCTGCCCCTTTAGTTTGTGAGCCATCGGAGTTATCAAGCTTGTCGGTTGCCGATGCAGTAGGTATTCAAAAAGAAATAGTTGCTGCGAGTATGAATTTAGGTATTTTTTACAAACGGAGTTTGATGTTAGCGCTTGGTATTCTGTTCCTATTTTCCATGCCCACCATCTGGTATTTTCTTCTTCGTAGAGTACGAGAAGTAGCCAAGGCAATACGAAATGAAGGCTAACAAGTGGGTCATGTCGCTCACTTCGTTCACTGGGACGCTCCGCCTACGGCTCCGCGCCCCATACCCTGGTCGTTATGTTTCACGATATGCCGATTTCAAACCAAGGTGTTTACTGAACGGTTTAAAGTCTCTGTCCGTATATAGAAGCCCCATTTTCTTATCTATGCAAAAAGACGCAATGATTACATCATTAGTCTTTCGGATTGTTATCCCTTTCTTGCGCAAAGAGCGAAA
>JBEVVS010000011.1:0-4021 GCA_040507005.1 Candidatus Thiodiazotropha sp. | reverse complement strand
TATCAAGAAAATCGCTGGGTACCATCAGTTCCATGCGGTGCGTGAGGCGGTCAAGGCGACGGTGATTGCCGCGCAAGAGATTGAAGGGGTTGCAGAGAAACGGGCGACCTATGCTGATGAGGTGGTGCCTGGCAGCAAAAAGGCCGGCGTAGTCTGGCATACACAGGGTTCCGGCAAGAGCATTTCCATGTGCTGTTACGCAGGCAAGCTGCTACAGCAACCGGCCATGAATAACCCGACTTTGATTGTCGTGACGGACCGTAATGATCTGGATGGTCAGCTGTTTGCCACCTTCAGTAACGCCGTAGAGCTATTGAAACAGACGCCGGTACAGGCCAATGACCGTGACGAGCTGCGCCAGCTGCTGGCTGAGCGTGAGTCCGGCGGCATTATCTTTACCACGGTACAGAAGTTTGCCCTGCTGGATGATGAGAACAGCCACCCGATTCTGAATGATCGTCACAATATTGTGGTGATCTCTGATGAGGCCCACCGCAGCCAGTATGGCCTGAAGGCGGTATTGACCGCCGATGGCCAGTATAAATTCGGCTATGCCAAGCACATGCGCGATGCGTTGCCGTTTGCCTCCTTTATCGGCTTTACCGGCACGCCCATATCACAGGAGGATAAAGATACCCGGGCGGTGTTTGGTGGTTATGTCTCCATCTACGATATTCAAGATGCTGTGGATGATGGCGCAACGGTCCCTATTTACTACGAATCACGCCTCGCCAAGCTGGAGCTGAACAACGAGGAGATCGAGGCACTCTCCGATCAGGTGGATGAGGTAGTCGAGGATGAAGAGGATATCGGACAGCGTGAGAAAACCAAGGGAGAATGGAGCCGACTGGAAAAGCTGGTGGGTGCAACCCCCCGACTTCAGCAGGTGGCTGCCGATCTAATCAACCATTTCGAAGCCCGCACTGCCACTATGGACGGCAAAGCGATGATCGTCGGCATGAGTCGTGATATCTGTGCCCAGCTCTACAATGAGATCGTCGCCTTGCGCCCCGACTGGCACGACCCCGACCAGGAGAAAGGCGCGATCAAAATCGTGATGACGGGTTCTGCTTCAGACAAGCCATTGTTACAGCCTCATATCTACAACAAGAAAACCAAGAAACGACTGGAGAAGCGCTTTAAGGATGAAAGCGATCCATTAAAGCTAGTGATCGTCCGTGATATGTGGCTGACCGGCTTTGATGCGCCTTGCTGCCATACCATGTATGTCGACAAGCCGATGATGGGGCACAACCTGATGCAGGCCATTGCGCGGGTGAACCGAGTCTTCAAGAATAAGCCTGGCGGACTGGTGGTGGATTACATCGGCATTGCCAATGAGCTGAAACAGGCGCTCAAGACCTATACCGACTCCAAGGGCAAAGGCGAGCCGACCCTGCGTGCGGAAGAGGCCTTCGCCATTTTGCTGGAAAAACTGGATGCCATTCGCGGGATGTTTGCCAAAACGCCGCAATCGGATGGTCTGGATATCGCTGGATTCGAGACCGATGCACACAAGTTGCTGGTTCCCGCCGCCAACTATGTGCTGGGACTTGAAGATGGCAAGAAGCGTTTTCTCGACCTGGTGCTGGCTACCAGCAAGGCTTATTCACTCTGCAGCACCCTGGATGAGGCCAAAGGGCTGCGCAAGGAGATCGCCTTCTACTCGGCAGTGAAGGCGGCAATCTCCAAGTTCACCTCGGTTGATAAAAAGCGTACCCAGGAAGAGAAGAATTCAGCGCTCAAGCAGATATTGGACAACGCGGTGATTGCCGAAGGCGTGGCAGATGTGTTCAGCCTGTGCGGGTTGGATAAGCCTGATATAGGCCTGCTCTCGGATGAGTTTCTGGAAGATGTCCGGCAGATGCCACATCAGAATCTGGCCGTTGAACTGCTGGAAAAACTGCTCAAGGACGACATCAAGGCCAAGACCCGCAATAACGTGGTTCAGGAGAAGAAGTACGCCGAGCGATTGCAGGAGACCTTGCGCAAATATAACAACCGCGCCATTGAGACCGCCCAGGTTATTGAAGAACTTATTCAGATGGCCAAGGAGTTTCAGGCGGAGATGGCGCGAGAGGCAGAGCTTGGGCTCAATCCAGATGAAATTGCCTTCTATGATGCGCTGGCCAATAACGAAAGCGCCGTTCGTGAGCTTGGTGATGAGATCCTGAAGAAAATCGCCATTGAGATCACCGACAAACTGCGTAAATCGACCACTGTCGACTGGCAAGTACGTGACAGCGTGCGGGCCAAGCTGAAGATTATTGTACGTCGTACTTTACAGCGCTGGAAATATCCGCCCGACAAAGCGGCGGAAGCCGTAGAGCTTGTGCTTAAGCAGGCTGAAACACTCTCGAATTCCTGGAGTAAGTAAGCTTATTAATTAACATTCCGGTTCTATGTAGGCGTCTATTTATTTAGACATTCGAACGGAAAGGGACTATTTCTGCACCAGCTTTTAGTTTATCGAGGTAATCCGCCCACCACTGCATCATTTTGATTCTTTCCGGCATGTGCTCAGCGTAATTATATGCAGCCCTAACCGAGTTTCTCTCGGCGTGTGCAAGCTGTCGCTCAATAGCATCCCTATGCCAGCCCTGCTCATTCAAGATCGTAGAGGCCATGGAGCGGAATCCATGCCCAGTCATCTCTTCTTTTGTGTAACCCAGACGCCTCAAGGCTGCGTTCACGGTGTTTTCTGACATTGGTCGTCTGTTTGTTCGTACTCCTGGAAAAACGTATTTTCCTCTTCCTGTGAGAGGCTTGATTTCATTTAGAACCGCTAGTGCTTGCGAAGGGAGCGGGACAATATGTAGCGTTCTCATCTTCATTTTCTCGGGGGGGATGCGCCACTCTGCCTTCTCTAGGTTTATTTCCTCCCACTCAGCATGTCTAAGCTCACCAGGGCGGACAAATGTTAGTGATGCCAGTTGAAGGGCGCAGCGCGTGACAAGTGAGCCCTCGTATCCATCTATGACCCTGAGTAGTTCGCCGATCTTCTTGGGATCAGTGATGCTGGCATGGTGTTTTTGACGGGTGGGGGGTAGGGCGCCTTTCAAATCGGCGGAGGGATCACGCTGTGCTCTCCCGGTGGCAACAGCATAACGGAATATCTGACCACAGCTTTGATGAATTCGATGAGCGGTCTCCAATGCTCCACGGTTTTCGATTCGACGCAGGACAGTTAGCAGTTCAGGCGCGCTGATCTCACCTATGGGTCGATTGCCAATCCAGGGAAAAACGTCTTTTTCAAGCCTCTGAATGATCCTGGATGAGTGTGTTTTAGACCAGGTTGGTTCACGTTGTCCCCACCATTCACGAGCAACAGCCTCGAAGCCATCGGCATCTGACTGAGAGGCCTTGGTTGCCTTACGAATCTCACCTGGGTCTATACCATCAGCTAACTGTGTTTTAGCCTCAGATCTTCTGTCACGGGCAGACTTCAAGGAGACATCCGGATAAACGCCCATGGAAAGGGTCTTACGCTTGCCGTTAAACCGATAATCCAATCGCCACCATTTACCACCTTTAGTGGTGATCAGCAGGTAGAGACCACCGCCATCAGAGAGTTTGTAGTTTTTCTCTTTCGGCTTGGCGTTGCGGATGGCGGTGTCGGTAAGTGGTATGACAGAAAGTGGCATGACGGTAACTCCTGTGGCGGTAAGTAGAGTTACCGTCATACTTACCGTCATTTGGGGGTAGCTGTTACTGGAAAATAATAGACGGTAACGGACTGGTAGGCAATAAAAAAGCCAGCAAAAATGCTGGCTTACGGATCTTATTGGATTTCTTTGAATCAAGGAATGGTGGAGGCGGGCGGATTTGAACCGCCGTCCGCGAGTCCTCTGCCTATAGCTCTACATGCTTAGCCCTGTCTATTGTGTTTAACCGGTCACTACCCGATGGGCAGGGTATGTGACAAGCGATCCCGGTAAGGTTTTAACATCTCCGCCCCGGTCGAGCTTCAATGCGATCCCATGAGATATGACGCCTGAAAAGCTGGACGCATAGGCACGGC
>JBEVVS010000101.1:0-4067 GCA_040507005.1 Candidatus Thiodiazotropha sp. | reverse complement strand
ACCTCTCTTTTGGTGGTAATCCACCTCTCCGTCACTATCCATGAACAGAATCCAGACCGCGCCACGATCCTCTCCATTGTCATCACTGAATGGCGCACCCACGGCAAGATCGGTGACCCCGTCGGCTTCCAGATCGCCGATATTGGCCAGGGCCAAACCGAACTGATCACCCTCGTTCAGGTTGCCGTTGAAATTACCGTTCTCTTCGGAAATCTTCTGCTCACTATCCACATCGGTGGAATAGGAGATTGAGCAACCGGTGACCATTAGCGCCAAACAGAGGACGACGGGATAGAGCTGAAACAGAGGCAGGCGTTTACTATCTATGTGATACATAAAAATCCCTTATCGATAACCTATCCGGATATTCGACTCCACTCGAATGCCTATGGGAGAAGTTTACCCGTCATTCAAAGTATACGGTATATCCATACTAATCCGTTTGATGTTTACCTCTATTTACACCGTTACATGGGGAAAGTTCCAGTCAGAGACTGCAGCTGCCCCGTAAAACTCGAAACTCACTGGTGTTGAATTAATCCACCTCGCCAGTGAAGGGTGGCAATTGGGCTATTCCGGCTTCTTGAGCTTTAATTGAAGAAAACACAGCCAATAACGCTTATGAAGAAAACAGAGTTTTCCGATTACCGTACCGCCACGGATGTGGACGCCATTCGTCACTCCTATCTGGACAATCTCTATTTTGTTCAGGCCCGCTTTCCGGAGGTGGCATCCCTGAATGATTTCTATCTGGCCTTGGCGTGGACCGTACGCGATCGCCTGTTGAGCAACTGGATCGATACGGCGAGCACCTATTACCGACAGGCAAGTCGCAGCGTCTGCTACCTCTCCGCTGAATACCTGCCCGGTCCTCACCTGCGCAACGCCATGTTGGCCCTGGGCATTGAACCCCAGATCCGCGAAGCCATGGCAGCGCTTGGTCTGAATCTCGATGAGATCGCCGACCAGGAACCGGAACCCGGTCTCGGCAACGGCGGCCTGGGCAGGCTGGCAGCCTGCTATCTCGACTCCCTTGCCACCCTGCAGATCCCCGCCATCGGCTATGGCATTCGCTATGAGTTCGGCATTTTCGAACAGGCGATCAGGCATCACCGTCAGGTGGAACTTGCGGACAAATGGCTGCGCGGGGGAAATCCTTGGGAGGTTCCCCGGCCGGAGATCAACTTCGAGATCGGCTTCGGCGGCACCACCCATCACTACACCGATGCATCCGGCCGGTACCGGGTGCGCTGGCACCCGCAGCGACTGGTCAAGGGCGTGGCCTATGACACGCCGATACCCGGCTACCGGGTAGCCACCGTGAATCTGTTGCGGCTGTGGAATGCCCAGGCCTGCGAGGCATTCAACTTAGAGGCATTCAACCTGGGCGACTACGAACGGGCGGTTGATGAAAAGATCGCCTCCGAGACCATCAGCAAGGTGCTCTACCCCAACGACGAACCGATGCAGGGCAAACGCCTGCGACTGGAGCAGGAGTATTTCTTCTGCTCCTGCACCATCCAGGATATTCTCCGTCTCCTGCTGCAACAGAACTCATCTCTCGATCTGTTACCGGAGAAGTTCGCCATCCAGCTCAACGACACCCATCCGGCGATCGCGGTCGTGGAGTTGATGCGACAGTTGATCGATGTCCACGAAATGGCATGGGACGACGCCTGGGAACTGGTGCGCAACACTATCTCATATACCAACCACACCCTCCTCCCGGAGGCGCTGGAGACCTGGCCGGTTGAACTGTTTGGTGAGATTCTGCCCAGGCATCTGGAAATCCTCTATGAGATCAATAGGCGCTTTTTGGATAGGATCAGGGTGCGCAGACCAGACGATGTGGATCTGCTGGCGAGACTCTCCCTTATTGATGAAAGATACGGCCGCAGTGTACGCATGGCCCACCTGGCATCGGTCGCCAGTCACACAATCAACGGCGTGGCTGAACTCCACAGCCGCCTGTTGCAGCAACGTGTGTTGAAGGATTTCCATAATCAGGATCCGCAGCGATTCACCAATGTAACCAATGGCATAACCCCGCGGCGCTTCCTCATCCTGGCCAATCCGCGTCTCACCGAATTGATCAACGACACCATCGGCGATGCCTGGACCAGGGATTTGTCACACCTGCAGGCGCTTGAAGCCTGGGCCGATAAAAGCGATTTTCAAAAGGCCTGGCGGCAGGTCAAGTTACACAACAAACAGCGCTTGGCGCAGACCATCCGCAACACCTCGGGGATCGAAGTGGAAGCCGCCAGCCTGTTTGATTGTCAGGTGAAGCGTTTTCATGAATATAAGCGCCAACACCTGAATATCCTGCATATCATCAGCCGCTATCTGGATCTGAAACAGGGTTTACACAGAGATGCACCAGCAAGAAGCTGGCTCTTCTCCGGCAAGGCCGCGCCAGGGTATCACTTTGCCAAGCTGATCATCGAGTTGATCCACGCTGTCGCCAACAAGGTGAATGCCGACCCGGATGTTCGCGATCGCATGCGTATCGCCTTCCTGCCCAATTTCAACGTCAGCAGCGCCGAGAAGATCTACCCCGCCGCCGACCTGTCGGAGCAGATCTCCACCGCGGGCATGGAGGCCTCGGGAACAGGCAATATGAAGTTCGCCCTGAACGGCGCCCTGACCATGGGCACCCTGGACGGGGCCAACATCGAGATTCGCCAGCGGGTGGGGGCAGACAATTTCTTTCTCTTCGGCCTCACCGAATCCGAAGTGGCGAGCCGACGCGCCGGCAATCACCAACCCCGCGACCACTATGCCAATGACCCGCGACTGCGCGGCGTCATAGACGCCATTCGGGATGGTATGTTTTCCCCTGATGACAGTAACAGGTTCCGTCCCCTGGTGGAGAATTTACTCAGGCATGACTACTTTTTTGTGCTTGAGGACTTTTCAGCCTATCGGTCAAGACAACAGCAGGTAGACCAGGTCTGGAATGACAAGTCCAAATGGACCCGGGCATCGATCATGAACACCGCCCGTTGCGGCTGGTTCTCATCGGATCGTGCCATCCAAGAGTATTGTGAACGGATATGGCGGGTTTCTCCGGTAGCGATCAGGCAGCAACCCGCAACCCGATAGCTTCCTCTTCGGCCGGTCTAACTCAGATTCGCCAATTCGTTGTGGATCACATTGATATCCTCGTGTCTGACATCCTTGCCGGTCATCAGGAAGATCACGTGACCGCCGATATTCTTGGCGTGCCCGCCGATGCGCTCCAGGGCGCGCAGGGCCAACACGATATCCACCACATGTCCCACACTGCGTGAATCTTCCATGATGAAGGTGGAGAGCCGGCGCAATCCTCCCCTGAACTCATCAAACAGTTGCTTCTCCTGTTCGATGACTGCCAGGGCAGCTTTGCTGTCCACGTCGATAAATGCACCCAGGCTCAAGCTCAGCATATCATCCACGAAGCTCGCCATGTCGTATATGTCATTGAGGATCTCATTGCTTGGTGGCGGCTTGCCGTTATCGTAGAAGTGGATGGTCAGATTGGCGATCTTGCGCGCCTCGTCGCCGACCCGCTCCAGGTCGGTAATGATCTTCTGCACCGTGAGGATATCACGCAGATCCTTGGCCATGGGCTGACGCTTGGCAATCAGGCGAATGATCTCCTCGTCGGCCTTGATGTCGATGGCGTTCAGCTCCCGGTCCCGGTCGATGACCAGGCCCGCCTCCTTGGTGTTCTCATCCTTAAGCGTCTGCACGGCGCGACGCAACTGATCCAAACCCAGCTCCCCCAGCTCTACTACGAGTTGGTTGATGCTCTCCAGCTCTTCGGTATACGCCTTAACTATATGTCCGTTGGTCATCTCGTTCATCTGTTATTTCCTTAACCGAAGCGACCGGTGATGTAGTCCTCGGTCAGCTTATGCCTGGGATTGGTAAAGATCTGATCCGTCTCCCCCACCTCGATCAGTTTGCCGAGATGGAAATAGGCGGTGCGTTGGCTCACCCGCGCCGCCTGCTGCATGGAGTGGGTGACGATGGCGATAGTATAGTTCTCCCGCAGTTCGTCGATCAGCTCCTCGATCTTGGCG
>JBEVVS010000226.1:0-4087 GCA_040507005.1 Candidatus Thiodiazotropha sp. | reverse complement strand
TGAGTATATTACCCATCGACTGACACACGTTGGCTGGCAAGATGATCCCAAGTTTGATGACGAGATATTCCAACTTTTCCATCTAGCATCACAAGGTGTACCGAGAAACATCAACCACTTGATGAGCCATTTATTACTCTTTGCCTACCTGGAAGAGAAACATAATCTGATAGACGAAGATGCATTGACGGTCATAGAAGAACTAATCGAACAGGAACGCATCACCCTTGCCGGGGAGGAGAGTTTCCAAAGTTTTGTTAGCAGATATCATGAACAAAGGCAGCAGGTTTTGAGCCATGCAGTTGGTCATCAAACAACTATCGCAATACCTACCACGGAAGGCAAACCCCATGATCGGGGACAACTGACAGGTCTTAGCAAAAAACCCCATTCAGTCAGTGAGAAACCTGTCCCAAGCAACGATCACATTCCACCCGAAGCTGATACCAAACTTGAATCTCCAGACTCAGAATGGTTTTTATGGCGAGATGAGGACGATATCGATACCGACACTGAAATCGCCACATTTGGTGAGGATGAAATATCAGACAACATCCATCCTCCCATTGATGAAACAAAGAAAGAACCCACCATTACGGATAGCGAATCCACACTCACACTGCCCAATGCCGATGAGATCTGGCATGGTTCGATGGAATCTGTGGATATGACCTCTTTCTTTCCTGATAATCAGCGTGAAAGATCTTCCTTCTCTCCTGAAGCAACCATCTATCAATCACCCACCCAGTTGGATAAAGGCCAAACCACTGGGAATCGCGATCACCGCTGGGGCGGGGTATGGTTCATGTCCAGTGGCAACAAACCCAAGCCATCTGACTGGAATCATGAAAGCAACGATTCCACGGCAACAAGCAGATTGCCGCCTGCCTCAATCCTCTATTCAACCCTGAATACCACTACTCATGAGAATCTGCGCATACCTTCAGTGCTGGTTGATGATTGTCCTGAGATCATCTTAACCCGCAGTGAAGGCTCAGAACATCATCAGCAAAGGCCGAGTAAGAAAAAAACCCTAGGCAAATCGATCATGCATGTGATCTTATGGGTCTCCATCGGGGTGATCGCGATGCTGCTTGTGAGACAATTTTCCGATCAACTCAAGCCATTAGTCAGCGATCAGGTGCCACAGTTGATCAGTCCCAAAAATGCTCCACAAGTTGTTCAGCCAACAATCACACCCAACAAAGCCCAAGTCGAGGATTCACCCAAGGCGTCGTTGACAGCTGTTAGAGAAAAATCAAATGCAGAGGCTGACCCACAATCCCAGCAAACAGAAACGGCTGAAGTCCAGGAACAGATAACTGAAACTGAAATCAGTGAAATAATCGTCACTGAAGAATCATCATTGCAGGTGGGAGAATCGGATGTCACCTCCTATGAGAATATCGAACTGGCCACACGTTACATCGTCTATTTTGATTTCAACAGATCCGCCATACCATCTGTATATCAATCCCTGCTAAAAGCGATCCGAGACAAAATGCTGCTCGAGACTAACAGTTTTCTGAAGATTACCGGTTATGCCGATTCCCAAGGCAGTGGAAACTACAACTATCAGCTCTCATTAAAACGAGCTGAAGCGGTAAAAGAGTATTTCATTGTACGCGGCATCGCACATGATCGATTGCAAGAGACAGCTGTGGGATCCGTGCAAAGAGGGATATCATCGTTTGAAACTCTCGATGCCAGAAAGATGGTAAGGCGGGTTGAAGTTATACTCTTTCCAAGACAATAACTATACCCATATCAATGGAAGGTTGTTCCATAGGTTCAAACGATAGACTCAAAACGCTCATTCGCTAACGTTTAATCTTACGCAGCGTTCTCTCTGTCCAGAAACTGTTTTTTCGAGTGCTATTTATCTCCACAACCTTGCGAGGTATTACGGCCAAACTCTCCTGACCGGTTCTGAGGTCGACACCATACCAATATTTCCAGAACAATGCCCTTGGATCACCCTCCCCTTCTGCATTAACCAAACCCCAATCCCTGTCTATAACCTTAATTAATTTATTGTTTTTATAATATAACGTCCGATAATCGGCGAAGCTTTCAGTATCCACATAACTGATACGATAGTCGTACCACCAATTCTTGAATTTCGTTGTACTCTTCAGCCCAAACACCTCCCTGTCCAGTTGACGACAGCTACGCTCTGGCACACGTTCCGTGTATCTAAACAGCTTTCCCTCCAGCTCATCCATCATGCCTAGACATGTACGCATCTTTTTCTTGCCCAGCAACTCATGTGTTTCATCATCAGGCTTACGTAGCGTCACATCACCAAAGGTAAACACACTGCCGCCCCACGCATCCTCCTGACGAGGTTGAGCGAAGCGTCTGATCTTGCGTAACCTGGGGAGCCATACCATATAGTCCTTGCTCTTGTTTTCATTCTTGTATTCAGTGACCAGCATACCTGTACCGCGCAGATTACCCGAATGAAAAATCGCCAGGTCACGGGAGAGGATGGCATCATCCTCGTCATAATTATTATTCAGATGACGCTCCACTGCGATGGTTATTGGGCTGCCATTTTTCGACTTGTTGACCAGTACACTCAGGGTACGTCCGCGACGTTTGATGGAAAAGTTAGAAAAGGCATAGAAATGATTGGCGAAATAGACCTGCTTGGCAATATTGTCAGCATCCAGCTCTGTATCGGTGGTGGGATAAGCAAGACTCCTATCCACTTCCGCATCACATTGAACCGAATACCATCCAAGAAACAGCAATAGATAAACACTGATATTCAAAGAGGGATTGTTTCTTGCCATACTCAGCTCCGTCGATTGTTGATGCCGATCATCTACCTAAAAAATCACTTTTTCATTGCGCGGGTATATTTGAATATATCTTGCTTCACCCTCTCGAGATCTCCTGTAGCCAGGTAATCCTTAAGTAACCGCTGCTTGTATTCGTTGGACAGCTTTTCGAAGAAAATAAAACTGCCGGGTGACTTGTCTTGTAGATGATCGGAGAAGCCGTTCAAGTCCATCTGCTTGGTTGTTTCACTATCCTTGTTGCCCAACCAGCTGCTATCGGCAGGTGGATTGAACTCATTGGTGGTGAATTCAGCCACATCAGCCTCAATAGACTCGATGTAGCTGGAATCAATACCGAAGGCTGTGCCTGACAGGCAGATAATAATCCATAGGCAGCAAGTACGCGCTATGCCCATCCGAATAGATCCAGATAACATAAAAACACTCCTAAAATGATCACGGCTTATTTTAAACGTCGTTATTTATTTTTTTGTTAAGGGGTTCCGACTTTTACTCAAACTGAGCCATAACATGCACAGATGACACCAAGGACTATAACTAAACCAATAATTGAAATGTTAACAAAACCGATATTTTGCGCTTATTCACATATCTAGCCAGTATCGTGGCCCAGAATAGACGTACCGTGTTATAAGGAATTAAATTATTATTCCGAGGTACGCGTCTGAATGGATTCAGATATTTTATTAAGACAGTTGTCTCTTATCTTGCAGTCATCGTCAAAGATCACTGTTGGGCCGGAGCATCGCAAAGCGAAATTAAGTCCCCTCAAATATGGTCCGCTCGTGGGACGCAGTCTCTATTTTGTCATGGCGCTCCTCAATTCCAAGGATATCTATCGCATGGATCAGGATACGCTATCCCATTTCAATAGCCTGATCAGGTATCACCCGGAAGCTATCCCAAGCATCCTTTGGCCCTATCAATGTTCAAGTTGGGATATATCAACAAGGGTCGATCATCTCCACAGCCACTTTACAACCTTATCCGAACTCAAGTATGAGATTGGCGGCAACGCATATGATCAGTACCTCCTTGTAAACGGGCACCATATATACCCCGGACTTAGTGTCGTAATTGACAAGAATGACCTATTCATGAGAGAGGGCATGATTACACTCAATCTGCTTATCGGTCCTGACCGGGTCTTCACCATTGCCTTCTCCTTCCACAAAAACCAACAGGGACAACTGTGCGCCATCATTGGTGCTATACAAGGTCGACGGAAGAGGAACATCACCGATCTCTATCGGGAGATGACAAAGAAAACCTACGGCATC
>JBEVVS010000186.1:0-4090 GCA_040507005.1 Candidatus Thiodiazotropha sp. | reverse complement strand
ACTCGGGAGCACGGAAAGAAACAAAAAAAATTGCGTTCATTCGCGTTCATTCGCGGACTCAATATCTTCAACCAGCCTCTGGTGAATCCCCCCAATAATCCCCACCGCCTCCTGCATATGCTCGAAGGTATGACTCCCCCCCTCGAAACAGCGAATGTCACCGATCCCCCGATAGACCCCCTCGGCGATCCGGTAGTCGATCAGTTCGTCCCCCTTGTCGAGCAGCAGGGTTGTGGGTACCCCATCGGCACTCGGCTCCAGGGCAAACTCCCGGGTGGCGGCAACCATCTCCGGCGATAGGTAGTAGCGATGCTCCTGGGCCTGGTTGTATTGCCAGCCCACCACCTGCAGCAACAGTTCCCAGGGCCGCAGGGCGGGATTGATCATCACCAGGTGATCAAGCCCCAGCTGTTGCGCCAGCCAGGCGCCATAGAATCCCCCCATGGAGCTGCCTACCATGAGGCGGGGCTCATGGGCATAGGCCTCATCTTGCAGCAGGGGCTGCAGGCTTTGAGTGAGTGTCGCCACCGCCTTCGCCGCGCTTTGGGCGGGATAGGTGGGAGCGATGATCCGCAGTTCGGGAAGTGACTCCCTCAATACTGCCGCCTTGCCGGAACTGCCGGCGCTGTTGAGTCCATGAAGATAGATAATCATGTTATATTCGAATCAGATGCAGGGATTACAGCCTATTAGGTGGATTGACAGGGACATGAGACCATTCAGTCAGATCAGTAAGATACCCCATTATATTCGCGAAAACGGCTTCGCAAACTTTCTTCTGCATCTGATAACAACTTCCCTGCTCACAGGCTTCAGCTGGCTGCTGCTCCCGTTAAAGAAGAAGACCAGCAACGACGACTTCTATCAAGTCTTCAATCGCTTCATCACCTCTGTCAACGAGATGCCCCAGGCGGCGTTGCTTGAGCTCGGATCTCGAAATGTCTCCGGGGTGATTTGGCGTGACGCCTTCCAGCCCTCGGTGACCTATACAGGCCTGGACATCCATGAGGGTGACAATGTGGATCGGGTGGGGGACATCCATACCCTATCATCCCAGCTCCCCGGCGAACACTACGACGCCATATTCTCCATATCGGTGTTTGAACATCTGGCCATGCCCTGGAAAGCGGTACTCGAAATCAACCGGGTCATGAAACCCGGCGGTCTGCTCTATATAGCCACCCATCCGGCCATCCCTCCCCATGAGCTGCCCTGGGACTTTTGGCGCTACTCCAAGGAGACCTTCAAGACCCTGCTCAATGAGAGCACCGGATTCGAGATCCTGGAGACAAAGGAAGGAACACCGGGTCGAATCCTCTCCCTCTCCCGGGATCACACCACCTCCCGGGTACATCGGTTTCCCATCAATCAGAGTATCGCCGTGCTGGCGCGAAAGACCAGCGCTCCCGATCCGGGACTCGCCTGGGATATCCCTGTCTCAAGCCTGCTTCAAACAGACTACCCGAAAGGCGAGCACGCATGATCGATGACGCCTCCTGGCCAGTCAACAAGATCAATAGGCCACGCATTTACCTTGATTTATCTGCGCTTTCTCTGTAGTTTCCCTGCCTGCTGAAGGTGCCCGTCAAGCGTGACGGGACAGCCCCGCTGCGGCATAACCGCCCAACGGGGTAAACGGGAAGCAGGTGAGATGCCTGCACTGCCCCCGCAACGGTAAGCAGATCGAGACACCGTCCAATGCCACTGTGATCAAGCCATGACCATGGGAAGGCGCCGGTGTCGGGTGACCCCACCCGTCTGTGAGTCCGGATACCGGCCTTCGCACCCCTATCCAACTCGACGACGCGGGTGTGCGTCCCATGGAGATACAATGAAACCTCTAGCATTACCACTTCTGGTATCCACCAGTACTTTTCTTTTGCCTTCGATCCCCGTCCTGGCCGACGAAACCAACCTCCCCACCATCCTGGTCAGTGCCTCGCGTACTCTCCAGTCGAATCCCCTCACCAGCTCGGTTATCAGTGCCATAACCCGGGAGGAGATCGAGCAGAGCGGCGCACATAACCTGTTGCAACTGCTGAGTGGCCATAGCGGCATCCAGATCAGCAGCCTCTATGGGGATGGCAGCAATAGCGTTATCGATATGCGTGGCTTCGGTTCCGCGGCCCAATCCAATACCCTGGTGCTGGTGGATGGCCGGCGCCTCAACAACAGCGGCGACACCGCCGCCCCCGACCTCAACAGCATCGATCTGCGTCGGGTGGAGCGCATCGAGATCATCCAGGGCAGCGCCGGCGTCCTCTACGGCAATCAGGCGGTGGGCGGCCTGGTGAATATCATCACCCGGCAACCCGAAACCTTCAGCGCCAAGGTCTCGCTGATCGCCGGCAGCTACCAGGGCCGTGAAGGCTATGCCCACATCGGCGACCGCCTGGACAACGGCCTGGCCTATCACTTCTCCGCGAAACGCCGGGATAGCGATAACTACCGGGACAACAACGAGACTGAACGCAAGGACTACAACCTGCGGCTCGACTACGACTACGAGAGCGGGACGGTGTTCTTCGAGCAACAGCGAACCGAGGCCTACCAGGAGCTTCCGGGGGCACTCTTCGCCGATGAGATGGCGGCGGATCGCAAACAGTCGGTGGCCGCTTACGCCGGCGACTTCAGCGATACCGACACCGACGTCAGCCGCATCGGCCTGATGCAGGGCCTGGGCGGCGACTGGACCTTTGAAGGGGAGCTCAGCTACCGCGACAACGACCGGGAGTTCCAGACCAGCTTCCGCACCTTTCCCGGTTCGATCTCGACCCAGGCGCGTGAGGTCAAGGGCTTCAATCCCCGCTTCATCGGCCTCATCCCCATCGCCCACATGGAGCTTCAGTTGACCGCCGGTGCCGATCTCGAACGCACCGACTACGAGCTGGCCACCAGCTTCGGCGCCACCCTCCTCGATCAATCGGTGGATGCGCTCTATGCCCAGGCCACCCTCCCCGTCAGCGAGCGGCTCACCCTCACCGGCGGCCTGCGCCACTCCGCCATTGACAACCATATCGAGAGCTTTCTCGGCATCGACGATCTGGACGACAGCCTGACCGTGAAGTCCCTCGGCGCCAGCTACAGTGCCGATGATTTCCTGCGCCTGTTCCTGCGTATCGACGAGAACTTCCGCTATGCCACCGTGGAGGAGCACACCAACCCCGTCTTCGGCAACCCGGTGGGGCTGGAGAACCAGACCGGTATCACCTATGAGGCGGGTGCAGAGTGGAAGCGGGATGGCTTCAGCACCCGGCTGTCGGTCTTCCGTCTCGACCTGGAGAACGAGATCAGCTTCGACGCCAGTGGTTTCAGCAATATCAACCTGGACGACACCACCCGCGAAGGGGTCACCCTGGAGGGCTCCTGGCAGGCCGCCCCCCATCTCTCCCTGGGCGCATCCCTCAGCTACACCGATCCCAGCATCACTGACGGCCCCTACGACGGCAACCGCATCCCCCTGGTGGCGGCGCGCACCGGCAAGCTCTCCGGCGACTGGCGCATCTCATCCCGTTGGAATCTCTTTGCCGAGGCGGTATTCAGCAGCAAGCGGGTGCTGGGGGGGGATTTCAACAACAGCTTTGAAGAGCTCCCCGGTTATGGCCTGCTCAATCTCGGTTCACAATTCAGCAGCGGCCCCTGGCATATCGGCCTGCGCATCGATAATCTCTTCGACAAAGAGTACTCGGGCTCAGGCTCGGTGGGGATGGACAGCAGCTTTGCCAGCCGGGCCGCCTTCTTCCCGGCAGCGGAGAGAAACCTGTGGCTGACCCTCAACTACCACTTCGGATAGTCCATGCGGATTAGCGCCATCGCCATTGTCCTGGCCCTTCTCTCAGGTATGGCTGTCGCCGCCGGGCCACCCCAACGGGTGGTCTCGGTGAACCTCTGCAGCGACCAGTTGTTGCTGATGCTGGCCGAGCCCCAACAGGTGGCCTCGGTCAGCTATCTCTCCCGGGATCCCGACAGCTCCTTCGTCGCGGATCAGGCCAGCCGCTACCCGCTCAACCACGCCAGGGCGGAAGAGATCATCCGCCTGCAACCCGACCTGGTGCTGGTCACACCCCACGACAATCCGCGCCTGCGCACG
>JBEVVS010000231.1:0-4092 GCA_040507005.1 Candidatus Thiodiazotropha sp. | reverse complement strand
AATCTAGCTTTACCAGGGGATCATGTATAATGAGAATGCGTCCACGCGGATTTGCCATGAAGCGGCCCGAATTATTTACACACAGTTAAGAATATCAACACGGGAAGAACTAAGGAAACAGCTTTACCTGTGAATCCATTGAATCATCATGTGTAGACGATGCCGAACGTGAGGTTCCTAAAGAGCCACTGCCAGTCGCAGCCTGTGTCGTCCTGATTCCGGGAGTCCTAGGGGTCTTCGGTGTCGAGGTAGGCACATTTAATGTTCGCTTTCCAGTAATGTCTCCGAGAGGGTGACGCCTGCTAGCACCCGAGCTCGTGGGCCTGCTCTTAATTGCCGCCATGATGTGTGAATCAGAATCAGAATCATGATTCGAACAGTCCATATCCAAATCAGATTCACTGTCCCTTCCAGAGTAAGAAGCCATTCTTAACGTTACTGCACTATCAAAATGTCAGCTTGATCAAAAAAGAATTTATTTTCGCGCTCCCTTGAGTGAACACAACACAACCAGATTATCAAACTTGCTTATTTGTCTTCTGCTTGGCGCCAGAAAACGGAGTTCTGCGATTGGCCAACGCTATCCAAGCGGCTAACTTCTCTGGCGCTTAATGATATTTCCAGGTGAGTTCTGTGTTTATGGGAAGGAAAAAGAAAGCATCTCGAGAAAAAAAACCTTCTGTATCTGGTCAAATTAGCATCGCATTCACGATTAAGCGTTACACATTTATCAAAAGTTTAACTGCAATATTTTGAACTACACAGTGTTCGACCAAAGTTTCATTCTTTATTTTCAAGAGAGTATAGGTACATGTAAACATTCATTAGTGAGCCAGGGCCCAGCATTTCCTACAATTTCACGTGTGCCTAACGACGATTTAGATAACCTGCGCATCCGCACAATCTGATCTGAGTTTTCGCTGTTTGCGTTTAGGTTAGTAAATGATCTTAAGCTTTGTTATGCAGCCAGAGAAGGCTTTGATCAAATTGCGTGCCACGGGATGCGAAGGCTGATATGACTCTTCGCTGGAAACATATGTGAACTTACATGTTCTATCATGTTTCGTTGAAAATGGCAGGGTTTTTTTCCATAATAAAGTTTGAAAGAATATTTTTGCATTGTAGACCTACACTCGTTGGTTTTACAGTGAAACCGTCAACTGGCTGCCAGAACATGCACCGATATTCTACAGTTACATGTATCCATAAAATGCTTGCAGAAATTATCTCATAAAGAAGGAGAATGTAAGGAAGGCCTACATTGTCCTTCCTTAATCTTTACTACAGAAAATATTTTACGGTGCATGTACTGGCAGCCACATGTAGGTATTAAAATCAATGGAATTCACAATGTATATGAATATACTTTAGGCAGAACACATAAATCATATTCCGACGTTGTTTTGACGCCATATGCTCGCTCGGCCCTGTCAAAGTATCGGAACAATGACAGACTGATATGATTTCACCTTGATTTGTGAAAAACACGTCTTTAGACCAGTCATTTAAGTAGACAAAGAATATACATATACAGTTTTCGAGCTTTTAAGGATCTTTTTCAGCCAATTAAGTTTGTCGTTTCAGATATATAAAACAAGAAAATGAGTCAAAAACGCAGAAACACAAACCTGTCAGCATCACATTCTTCACTGAAGAAACGAAGCAGACGAAAGATATGTCCGGGATGTAGTAGAAGTTTCCATATTAACTATTTCAACGAACACAAACGAAATTTTTACATTGACGGGTGTTGGCAGTGCAATTGTGCATCAAAAGATAAAGACCCTTTTGATTCTACCAATGTTTCCTCTGACGAAAATGAAACTGAAAATGTGAATTTCCTTCAAGAAAAGCTACGAAAGAGATTTAGACAACATGTGAGGCGCTTTATAACGGAAGAAGACATAGCAGGTTTCCCTTCTGAGAATTGTGAAGAAAGTGAGGATGAGATCTGGGAGGACACTTCTGAGATCGACATTGACGCTGATCTGGAAAGTAATACCCTTGATGATACACAACCGGTACAAGATACTAGTTCTGGCAACGCAAATATGACGTTAGTAATGTGGTTCTGTATTTTCATATGTGTCGTACAGTCTGTGTTTGGGTTGCCCGACATTGTCATTTCAGAGATACTAAACTTTTTGAAACTATTTTTTGAAACACTGGTCATTTCTCACCCTGGAGCTACGAGTATCTCGTTGTTATTCCCTGGTACAATATACATGTTGTGGAAAACGTTGAATTTCAAACGAGACAATTTTACAAAATACGTCGTTTGCCGAAAATGTTACTCTCTTTATAAATATGAGGACTGTCTTCTGCGAATAGAGGGCAGATACGAATCCGCAAAGTGTTCATTCGTTGAGTTTCCTAATCATACGCAAATGGCTCGCAGGCGTCCGTGTGGGCAACCCTTGTTGAAGACAGTTACTCTGAGCAGTGGAAGAGTAAAATTATATCCGTACAAAATCTTCTGTTATAAGCCTATTGAACATACTATGAAACGCTTTTTAAAGCGAGCGGCGTTTGAAGAACACTGTGAAAGCTGGCGTGATCGGGAAATGATGACAGGCTTACTGAGAGACGTTTATGATGGAAAAGTATGGAAACTATTTGAATCGGAGCAAATGGGTTTTTTTCTGAAGGAGCCAAGGCGCTATTGCATTATGCTTAATCTAGACTGGTTTCAGCCATTTCAGCATGTCTCTTACTCCGTTGGAGTTATTTATGGTGTAGTTCTAAATCTTCCGCGTAAAGAAAGATTTAAACTAGATAACGTGATCCTTGTTGGCATTATACCTGACATGGGAAAAGAACCAAAGACTAACACATTTTTGAGGCCGCTTGTAGATGAACTTTTAGTCGCTTGGAAACATGGATTTTCTACTAAGACTTTTCAAAGTCCAAAGCAACCTGTTCAGTTTAAGCTTGCTCTCATATGCACTGGGTGTGACGTTCCAGCTACAAGGAAATTGTGTGGTTTTCTTGGCCACACAGCAAAGTTAGGCTGTTCGAAGTGCCTTAAGGAATTCCCTGGTCAAGTTGGTGCTAAAGACTATTCAGGTTTCGAAGTGGAAAACTGGGAGAAACGAACCATGTCGAGACATACTGTTGCAGTGAAAATGGTCGAAAATGCAAAAACACAGACTACAAAAGAACAGTTAGAAAGCAAATACGGCGTAAGATACTCGTGTTTGTTGGACCTGCCTTACTTTGATCCTATTCGCATGTCAATCATAGATCCCATGCATAATCTGTACCTTGGTACAGCTAAATATATGATACGGGTCTGGCAAAATGCTGACGTTCTGACAGATACAAATTTCAGTGAAATACAGATGAGAGTTGACAGCATAGAAACCCCAAGCACAATAGGCAGAATTCCAAGGAAAATAGCATCGTCCTTTGGTGGGTTTACTGCAGAACAGTTTATGCACTGGACTAATCTGTTTTCTTTGTTAGCACTGAGAGGAATGATGTCTACTAAGTATTTAGATCACTGGCAAACGTTCGTTTTGGCTAGCAGGATTGTTTGTTCAAATGTCCTCAAGGTTGCAGAACTTGAGATGTTTGATGAATATATGCTTAAATTCTGCAAAACATTCGAAAAACTATTTGGAAAAGATTTGGTCACGCCGAATATGCATTTACATCATCACATTACAGAGTGTGTCAAGGATTTTGGTCCGATACACTGCTTTTGGCTTTTCAGCTTCGAACGGTATAACGGACATTTGGGATCCTTTCCAAACAATAGCAGAGCTGTGGAAATACAATTTATGAGACGTTTCTTGCAAGACTCCTTAGTAAATGCAATAGAATTTCCACGCGAAATGCAAGAACATTTTTCAGATTCACTCAATAAGTTACTTCGAGCTCGACGAAGTGTATATGAAGGCAGTTCCCTATCCGAGGATGACATAAGCAGACTTCACCATCTTGCGGATGTTAGCACAAGTGTATTTCATCAACAGTGGGATGCTGTAGAATATTATTCGCTTAAGGGAACATCAAATGCTATTCTTTCTGAGGAGGAGCATCATTTCCTACAGCGTTTGTACAAAACCTTGTATTGTGAAACTTTTGAAA
>JBEVVS010000148.1:2169-4110 GCA_040507005.1 Candidatus Thiodiazotropha sp. | reverse complement strand
GCCATAGATGATCAGCGAGTGGTCCACTATCTCGAAGCCGTGCTGCTTGGCGATCTCCCGCTGTCTTTTCTCAATCGTGGGATCGATGAACTCCTCCACTTTGCCGCACACCACACACACCAAATGGTCGTGATGCCCACCTCGATCCAGCTCGAAGACCGCATGGCCGCCTTCAAAATTATGGCGAGTGACTAAACCTGCGCTCTCAAACTGGGTCAAAACCCTGTATACGGTGGCCAGGCCAATCTCCTCACCCTTGTCCAGGAGCATTTTATAGACATCTTCCGCACTCACATGGCGTTGATTGCAGTTCTCTAGCAACTCCAGAATCTTGACCCTGGGAAGGGTGACCTTGAGTCCGGCTCTGCGTATATCTTGGTTATCCATCCAAGTTCTCTCCAGCCTCGAAAAACAGGGCTGCTGAATAGCTGTGAATGAGTTACTATTGCGATTGATTCTAGATTGTACTTGTAATGAAAAAGATTCTCATCATCATTTTAACACTCCTGCCCCTGCTCTCCGGCTGTAGCTCCTGGGAGAATTTCTCTCTGGTCCACTCTCCGGATATCGAGCAAGGTAATATCCTCACTCCCGAGATGGTAGCCCTGCTGGAACCCGGCATGAGTAAACGCCAGGTGCGCTTCGCCCTGGGCAGCCCGATGCTGGTCGATGTCTTCCATCAACAGCGATGGGACTATCTGTTTAGTGTAAAACGGCGCAACGAACCCATCGAGATCAAGCGCTACAGTCTCTATTTCGACGGAGATCGCCTGGCCCGTTTCGGTGGCGAGATCGAACCCGCCCCTGAGGGTGAATCGAACCAGGAGAAGAAGGAGCTGCTGGTCAGCGTGCCCGATTACGATGGTGATCTGGGGATATTGGAAAGACTCTGGTATTCCCTGGGGTTCGGTAAGGACGAGTAGTACTGGGTCTACCCCAACAGGGACTACTTTTTATCTCCGCCACCCTTACGCATCCCCTTGCCTTCCGCTGCCCGTTTCTTACGCGCCTCCTTCGGGTCGGCGATCAGCGGCCGGTAGATCTCCACCCGATCACCCTCAGCCAGCAGGGCATCCAGTTTTGCCGCTTTGCCGAAGATCCCGATCTTATTGGCGCTGAGATCGATCTCAGGAAACCTCTCCAGGATTCCGGAGGCCTCTATGGCCTGTTGCGCGGTCAACGGCTGGGCCGACTCCACCGTCAATAGGGCCTGCTCGTCGAGCCTGCCGAAAGCAACTTCAAATATCATTTATCACCCACTCCATAAATCTCGTCGGCACGTTTGCAAAAGGCGTCCACCAGGGTATTGGCAACCTGACTGAAAACCCGACCGAAGGCAGCATCGATCAATTTTCCGGCAAACTCGAATTCCAGCATCAGCTCCACCTTGCAGGCACCGGGCTGCAACTCGGTAAACCGCCAGTCACCGTGCAGTTTGCGAAACGGGCCTTCGAGCAACTCGATATCCATCCTCTCGTTTTCCACCAGCTGGTTGCAGGTGGCAAAGCGTTGGCGTATCCCGACCCGGGAGACCTCGAGCTCACCACACAGTTTCTCCGCCGTGCGGGTGATCAAACGGCTGTCACTGCACCAGGGCAGAAAATCGGGATAGGACTCGAAATCACAGACCAGGTCATACATCTCTTTTGCCGAGTGGAGCACCAGTGCACTCTTTTTGACAACCGGCACCTTCAGAGTATTCCTATGGCATGGAGAAAGACCACGATCACCGCCAAGGGTGATATGTATCGAATCAGATTCCACCAGACCCGGTACGCCATGGGCCGCATGGCAAACTCATTTTCACTGGACGCCTTTTTCATCGCCCAACCGCTGAAAATCGCTATCAGCAGACCACCCAGAGGCAGCATGATATTGGCGGTCAGGTAATCGAGCAGATCGAAGAAGGTCTTATCGAAGATTTTGAAATCCGACCAGATA
>JBEVVS010000148.1:0-2159 GCA_040507005.1 Candidatus Thiodiazotropha sp. | reverse complement strand
AGACGGTGCCAAGACCCAGAAACCATGTCACCAGACCCAACCAGACAGCGGCCCTGATGCGGGTCATGTTGCGATTCTCCACCAACCAGGCGACTGCGGGTTCGATCAGGGAGATGGCCGAGCTCCAAGCGGCAAATACCAGCAGGACGAAAAACAGGGTGCCGAAAAACTGCCCCCCGGGCATGGCGCCGAAAGCGATGGGCAGGGTCTGAAAGATCAACCCCGGACCGGCGCCCGGTTCCAGGCCGTTGGCGAATACGATGGGGAATATGGCCATCCCGGCCACCAGTGCCACCAGGGTATCGAGCAGGCCGATCAGGATCGCCGAGCCGGCTATGGAGGACTGTTTCGGCATGTAGGAGCCATACACCATGATCGCCCCCATACCCAGGCTGAGGGTGAAAAAGGCATGCCCCATGGCGACCAGTATCGGACTGCCGCTGACCTCACACTGTTCCAGGCCATCCACAACCTCGCAGCTATGCAGCAATTTATAGAAATCGGGGGTGAACAGAAAATCGAGGCCCTGGGTAAAATAGCCGGTATTCATGGCATAGCCGACCAGCACGACCAACAACATAAACAGGGCCGGCATCAGGTAGGTCACCGCTTTTTCCAGACCCGCCTTGACTCCCTTGGCCACCACGAACATGGTCATCAGCATAAATAGCGTATGCCAGGCCATGAGACGCTCTGGATCGCCCACCAAACCATTGAACAGGCTCTGAACGCCCCCCGCATCCACACCCTCGAATACCCCCGAGGCCGCCCTGATGACATAGGCGAGCGCCCATCCCGCGATCACACTGTAGTAGGAAAGAATCAGAAAACCGGCCAGTACACCGCTCCATCCCACCAGCGACCACTCCCTGCTGGCCCCCTCTTCCTCACTCAGGGCGGTCATGGTGTTGATGGGACTCTGCCTGCCCCGCCGACCCAGCATGATCTCCGCCATCATGATCGGGATACCGACAATCGCGATACACAGCAGGTAGATGATGACAAATGCGCCGCCACCGTTTTCACCTGTGATATAGGGAAACTTCCAGACATTACCCAAGCCGACGGCCGAGCCGGTTGCGGCAAGAATGAATATCAGTCTTGAGGACCATTGACCATGGATGGATTGTCTTTCAGCCATGAAACCCGCCTTCTAAATCGGATAACCCACTATCAGCACCATGCTACAAGCATGAAAGTTCACCATTTTCCGTAAAATAGATCGGTTTAACAAGCCGCCTCTGGTGAGAATCTCCCGTGACGATTAAAATGCCCCGATGGCAAAAAAATCGAAAAAGAAAAACAGCGGCGGCTCCACCATTGCGTTAAACAAAAAAGCGAACCACGACTTTTTCATCGAAGATCGCTATGAGGCAGGTATCGCCTTGCAGGGTTGGGAGGTGAAGAGCCTGCGCGATGGACGGGCCCAGATCAAGGAGAGCTATGTCACCATCAAGGATGGCGAGGCCTTCCTGTTCGGCGCCCACATCGTACCCTTGAGCACCGCTTCCACCCATGTCCACCCCGACCCGACCCGCACCCGCAAGCTGCTGCTGCATCGCAGTGAACTGAACAAGCTGATCGGCCTGGTGGAGCGCAAGGGTTACACCCTGGTGCCCACAGCCATGTATTGGAAAAAGGGTCTGGCCAAACTGGAGATTGGTCTGGCCAAGGGCAAGAAGATGCACGACAAGCGTGCCAGCGATAAGGATCGTGACTGGAAACGGGAGAAAGAACGCCTCTTCAAGAAGGGTTAGTCAGGGTCTATTCAGAAAACACTTGAACGTTGGCAGGCGCCTGACGGTTGTCTTTCGCAGTAGCGGCAGGGATGCCGCATAAGCCCCGCCAGCACAGGGATGCGCTGTCGGGGCGTCGGAGAAAGACAACCGTCAGGCGCCGAGGGGTAGATTTGAAAACGCCATTTCTGGATGGACACTAGCTAGCTTAGATACCCCATTTGTATGGGAACCTACCCATCCTTTATAATGTCTATTCACTTAACCGTATTGGGGGCGACGTAGGCTTCGACGGGGGTTGCAAAACCTAAAGTGCATGCCGAGGCGCAGATGACCTCGTAAATCCAGCTGCAAACTTATAGTTGCCAACGACGACAACTACGCACTCGCTGCTTAATACCCAGTAGGGTGCCGTCTGACTGG
>JBEVVS010000083.1:0-4224 GCA_040507005.1 Candidatus Thiodiazotropha sp. | reverse complement strand
ACCATCGTATATCGCCTCAGTACTCTCACGAGCACTGACAAGGGTGAAAAACGCAACAATTGGTGGCAGCGGTGGGATGTAATTTTTTTTAGATACGGTGCTGCAAGGTGGTCCATTGACGCCTTTTGTCTATATTCAGCAAAAAAAAAAAAAAAAAGGGAAAAATAAGAGCAAATTGTAATCTTAAATCTGTTGAGGTCTGGAAGAAATGGACTCCAACCGGGAAGATACATTTTCTCTCCTGGGAGACAGGAATCACATGGGCACAGCTGTAACCAGCCCTACTTCTGCTGCCCCTGTTTTCATTGAAGGAACCCCTAGTAGGGAGGTTTTGTTTAGATTGCCCCCTTTTCAACCTCCTGTTACTACTGACCACAATCTCGGTGGGGGAGATGTGCCAGTAAACAGAAATTCTGTCTGTGGCCATTTAGAAACAATAGGTTATCCCCACTCGAATTATGAGAGACCACTTCTTGGTCAAGTCACAAATTCTGGCATAGGGGTGAGGAATGGAGAGGTAAGCCAGGCAAACCTCAGCACGACCCCATCAGTTAGTGCAGCGTTTCGCGGTGATAGCATTTTTGAGACTGGTAGAAATTTGTCCTCTGCGCGCAACCGGCATGAACGGCTTGATTTCTATGGGTCACAAAGGTACGGGGAATTGAATAGACCAAGTGCAAAAGTTATGAAGCCTGGGACTTATGATGGCACTGGGAGCTGGTCCGACTATTTGATACAGTTTAATCTGATAGCGGACTACTACCAGTGGAGGGACTATGATAAAGCGTTACAGTTAGCTACGCATTTAAGGGGAACAGCTCAGGGAGTACTAGGGGATTTGAACCAAGCACAGAGGACAGATTTCACTGCGCTTACATCAGCTCTTGCTGCCAGATTTGAACCTGTCCAGCAATCTGAGTTGTATCGGGCAAAGATTAAATCGCGCATAAGGCGTAAGGGCGAACCAATTGTTGAACTGGCTCAGGACATAAGAAAGCTTATACGGCTTGCTTATCCCTCAGCCACCGCAGATGTCAGAGAACAGCTATCAAAAGATTGCTTTATCGATGCCTTGAATGACCACGACTTAGAATGGGCGGTTCTTCAGGGCAAGCCGCGTTCAGTTGAAGATGCGCTTAAGCTCGCGCTTGAGTATGAGGCATTCCAGAGAGGTAGGCGCGGTCGCTATGGAGATGTCCGACCCTTTGGCACACAGGGGCCAGACTTGACTTCTGGGCCAGAGGCCGGTCAATCTCAAAGTAGAAGTCAGGCAAGCGGTCAAAATGGGGCACTAAGTGGAAACGGTAGACGGAAGCATTGTAACTTTTGTCAACGCACTGGACATATGGAAAAGGATTGCTATCAGAAGAAAAATCTTCAAAATAGAGGCGTGCGCGCTTGCTATTACTGTGATTCTCCAGACCATCTCATTAGGGACTGCGAAGCGCGACGCCAAAACATGCGTAACATTGCGAACGGTCAAGCAGGCTTTAATCTTGCGACGCCAATATTGGGAAACAGAAATCAGAATGCACAGGAAAGGCAAAACTTGGGAAACGGGTATTAGCTGACTCAGCGGACCATGATTCAGCTTTTTGTACACAAGGGTCCACTGCATTTAAAAAGGGAGGCAGTTTACCGGTTAATGATTCTTTGTATTTGACTGGCGATGTATATGGGGTAGAAATAAAATGTTTGGTAGACACCGGGGCAACACTCTCCATTCTCCACCCTGACAAATATTATGCCATTCCCCAAAAGCATAGACCCCGTCTAGAACCTTATAAATTGAAATTACGCATGGGGGACGGGGCCTTGAAATCAACCTTGGGTTGTTCGATTATTCCCCTTGTATTTAATGGTCAGCTACTTCCACAAAAAATGGTCATAGCTGACATAGATGTGGCAGGCGTACTTGGATATGACTTCCTGTATGAAAACGCAGCGAGCATCAATGTTCGAGATGGTACTTTGGCCCTAAATGGGGACAGAGTGCAGTGTGAACTCGAAAGTGAACTACCCACTGTGTTTCGCGTCAGTATAAGCGAAAATGTGACAATACCGCCAAATAGTGAAGTTATCGTGCAGGGCAAAGTAAAAACCGAGTCGATCAATTTAACTCAGGCAATCGTAGAACCGACAGACTCCCAGCTTGCCAAGCGGGGCATTCTGGTGGCAAAGTCGTTAGTTCATGTGGACACAGGGGAGCTGCCTCTTCGCCTAGCTAATATATCAAATGACCCTCAGAGGGTCTATTCCGGCACTCTAGCTGCGCAATGTGAACCGGTTGAGGTTATTACGAGCAATGTCATACACGATCACCACGACGTTGATGAAAAAGCGCGTAAGTGCACAAATGCTGAAAATACCGGTCCCTGTCAGATGGATGAGACAGATGTCCCAAGTTGTCTTACTGCGAAGTACGGGCATTTGGCTTCCACATCTGAGGACCAGAAATCCGTCCCTGAGCACCTTAATGAACTATTCGCTTCATCAAAAAGTATGTTATCTGAGACCGAAGCTGAGTCACTGAGAGGGTTACTTAAGAGAAACGAAGAAGCATTTTCAAAATTCAAGGGAGACATTGGCCGCTGTACCTTGGTGGAACATCGCATCAATACAGCCAACAATCCTCCCCGAAAGCAAGCACCACGTAGATTACCACAGGTCAAACGTGAAGCCGCAACTGCTGAAATCAAGCGCATGCTAGAGCAAGATCTTATTGCCCCAAGCCAGAGTGCTTGGAGTTCGCCGATTACTCTCGTCCGTAAAAAGGACTCCTCCTATCGCTTTTGCATTGATTATCGTAAACTGAATGAGGTTACTGTGAAAGACAGCTTTCCTCTACCCAGAATAGATGACTCATTAGACGCGCTCGGTGGAAATAAATACTTCAGTGTTATGGACCTTTCATCAGGATATTGGCAAGTCGGGGTCCACCCTGCCGATCAAGACAAGACCGCTTTTGTCACAGCTGATGGACTTTATAATTTTAAAGTTATGCCCTATGGATTGTGTAACTCGGGTGCAACTTTCGAGCGCCTCATGGAGTTGGTCTTAGCGGGCCTGCACTGGTCGACCTGTCTCCTCTATGTAGACGACATTATATGCTTTTCGAAAACTGTCGAGGAACACATTACACGGTTGGATGAAATTCTTAGTAGAATTCGCAAGGCAGGCCTGAAACTCTCACCTGGGAAGTGTAAATTATTCCAGCGAGAGGTCGCATTTCTAGGTCATATCGTGTCAGAATCAGGCGTGAGCACTGATCCAGAGAAGGTCAGGGCAGTCCAAGCATGGCCCGTCCCACGAAACGTCCATGAATTGCGCTCATTCTTGGGCACCGCATCCTATTATAGGAAATTTTGCAAGTCTTTCTGCGACATCGCGCGACCGTTACATAAACTAACAGAAAAGCAGAATGGCTTTGTCTGGACAGCCGAATGTGACCAAGCCTTCAATCAGCTTAAGCGCGTTTTAACCTCCGCACCGGTTCTGGCGTATCCACAGAGCCATGCCGAATACATATTGGATTGTGACTGTAGTGGCTACGGCCTGGGCTCCGTGCTATCCCAGAAACAAGATGGCGTCGAGCGAGTCATCTCGTATTTCAGCAAAAGTCTCACTAAAGCGGAAAGAAACTATTGCGTTACTCGCCGGGAACTTCTGGCGGTGGTGAGTGCCGTTAAGCATTATCATCACTACCTCTTCGGTACCAAATTTACCATCCGCACAGACCATTCCGCACTCCGCTGGCTACTCAAGACCTTTAAGAACCCGGAGGGTCAAATAAGCCGGTGGATCGAAGTGTTATCCGCATATAACTTTGATATTCAACACCGCTCAGGCAAACTTCATGGCAACTGTGATGGGTTATCTAGAATACCCTGTAACTACTGCCCCTGTTGTAGGCGTCTTGAAGAAAAAGAAAAGCAAATTACAGTGGATATAAGTAACTGCTCTTGCGCGCATCCACAGACAAATGACCCACCCATCACGCAGGGAACCAGTCTGCGGCCTGAGCCAGACTCAGGACACTCTCTGTCCCCTTGCAAAGAGGTGCTTAAAAGTGAAGTCAGTAGTAAACCGTATCGACGCGTCACGACAAGAAGTCAAACACAGTCGTGCATTGTGATGAAACAATGGCTTGACGCGAAAAGCCACGAAGATATTAAAAATGAACAGAGTAAGGACGGCACAATTGCAGCGGTATTGAAGTGGAAA
>JBEVVS010000222.1:0-4253 GCA_040507005.1 Candidatus Thiodiazotropha sp. | reverse complement strand
GCATACAAGATCTGATCGGGGACGATCGTGAAGTTGAGCTTAAGATAACGGCGCAGAGCGCTGAGATAGATGAGGCCTCCGGCTGTCTGCTGCACAAGACAGTGGGCAAGAACATGGAGCCACTGAGTAAATGTGAGGACTTTGCCAGGCTCATCGATCAGGAACTCGCAGGCAAGATCGACTATGCATTGTTCAAATTCTGCTACATCGATGTCAACCGCGACTCAGATGTCGAGCAACTGTTCAGGGATTACCAGGGAACCATGGATGGACTGATAACCAGGCATCCGGAGATCACATTCATCCACACCACAATGCCTCTCAGGCACACGCCTGGTGGCCCGTCCGTATGGCTCAGAGAGCTTCTGGGCAGGCCGAACAACAGCAAACTGGATAATCTCAAACGCAACCAATTCAATCAGCTGCTGCGTACCCGCTACAGTCACTCCCCGTGCGTAGATATCGCCGCCAGCGAGTCCACCTATGCCGATGGCAAAAGGGAAAGGTTTAAAATGAACGGCCAGACCTGCTATTCGCTGATCGGCGAATATACCGATGACGGTGGTCACCTGAACGAACATGGCCGAGCCTGGGTGGGCGCAGCATTCGTCCGGGAGCTTGCCGAGTCTATTCGCAATCATCCCTGAGATATTCAGGGTTTTAATCTATTTCTCAGGATTGAGATGCAGCTCTCAGCAAGAATGGGAATCCAGCCCCTGGATTGTTCAAGGGAGCCTGGCGGGTGCCGATATGCCAGAGTAGGCGTGTCGATAGAGTGGGCGATCGTGAGCGATCAAGGAGCCTTCCCTCTATAGAGCAATAATCTCCCGGGTGGAGAAGGATAGATTGAGTCATTCCCCGAGGTAAAAAAAGTTATGGCACCTGATCACGATGCTGATGCCTTGCAGGCCGATATCTCCTCACTGGAAAACAAACGACAGATACTCAAGCAGATTGTCGATATCACCAAGGCAATTGAGAGTATGCAGGATAGTCTCAATGCCGTGTTGGTGCTGGGTGTGGATTCCAAGGATATACCGGAAGACGGGCTCAATCTCTACAGTTCCCTGAGTGATTCTCTACGCAATCTGCCAGTCAGCAAAATCAAGCAATATTTCAATAATCTCGAGTTGATCGTTAAGGGACAGCTGGAGAAGATTCTGCGCTATTCCGGACTGGATTATAGCGGCGAGGAGAGTATCGAGTTTATCTCGCTCACCAGCGAAGAGAATGATGCCAATCCCTTTGATCTGCTGGATGAGTTCAAACGTACTGCTCAAACCGCGGTTTCATTGAGAGTATTGCTGCGCAAGCGTGGCGTCCCCACTCCCGGATCGCCGATTCCTGTCTCGCCGTCACTCATCAAAGAGCAGCTCAAGCATCTGGAGACCCAGGAGAGCCAACAGCGGGCCAAGGCCAAGGAGAAGATTCTGGAGATGCAGGTCGATGTCAAGGCAATGCTTGAAAATCCAAACTATCCCGACGCTATGAAACAGGTCTTGCAGGGCGTGGTGGACAATCTGGAGCGGGATACCATTCTGCTGGAGAAGGGGGCTTCCCTGAACAAACTCAGTTTTGTGATGGAGTCGGAAGAGGTGCTCAGTGTAGAGGAGACGAACATTGAGGTCGCGGAGGTGGAGGTGATCGAAATCGGCGGCGTTGAAGATGTGCAGACAGAGGTGAGTTTTTCCGCTGCCGCCAGCCGTTGGCTGAATAGTCCTTGGGATGTCTCCTGGGACGATATCAACAACGATAAAAAGTCTTGAGGAGTAGGATTAGGCCGCCATTTTTATTTCCACCGCCCGGATCTATTTTACATCCTGAACAGGCGCATCTTGCCGGGAGACAGGGTTCGGCCTGGACATTCACACGCGCTGCTGGTTTAATACGCCTTTATCAATAGTACTGCAGTTGAGTATTGTTTATGTTAATGCTCAATATTGTATAAATATTGATTAACCCTCGGCTACACTCTACTGAATCACTGACCACCTGAATCGAGGACAATCACTCTATGCCTCATGAGTTGAGACAGGCAGCGCTCGACTATCATCGATCACCCAAACCAGGCAAGCTTGAGATCAAGGCCACCAAACCGATGGCTAACCAGAGAGATCTGGCACTCGCCTATTCACCTGGTGTTGCGGTCGCCTGTGAAGAGATCGAAGCAGATCCCAATAAAGCGGCGGACTACACCGCCCGGGGAAATCTGGTGGCGGTTGTCACCAATGGCACAGCGGTTCTCGGTCTCGGTTCAATCGGCAGTCTGGCTTCCAAGCCGGTGATGGAGGGTAAGGCGGTACTCTTCAAACAGTTTGCCGATATCGATGTCTTCGATATCGAAATCGACGAACAGGATCCGCAACAATTCATCGAGACCGTGGCGCGGCTCGAGCCGAGTTTTGGCGGCATCAATCTCGAAGATATCAAGGCACCGGATTGCTTTATCATCGAACAGGCGCTCAAGGAGCGCATGAATGTTCCGGTCTTCCATGACGATCAGCACGGCACCGCGATTGTGGTCTGTGCCGCGATTCTGAATGGACTCAAGGTGGTGGGTAAGGATATCAAGGAGGTCAAGCTGGTCACTGCGGGTGCGGGTGCAGCTGCCTTGGCCTGTCTCGGTCTGCTCATCGATATGGGCATGAGGCGGGAGCATATCATCGTTACCGATGTCAAAGGTGTGGTCTACAAGGGCCGCACCGGTGAGATGGATCCCTACAAGGGAGCCTACGCTGTCGACACCCCTCATCGTACCCTGGCGCAGGCCCTGGAAGGGGCTGATATATTTCTCGGGCTATCCGCTGCCGGTGTTTTGAAGGGGGATTGGCTGGCGAAGATGGCCCCTGATCCGCTTGTCATGGCGTTGGCGAATCCGGTCCCGGAGATCATGCCGGAAGAGGCGAAGGCTATCAGACCGGACGCGATTCTGGCGACGGGTCGAACAGACTATCCCAATCAGGTGAATAATGTTCTCTGTTTTCCCTTTCTGTTTCGCGGTGCCCTCGACGTTGGAGCCACCGAGATCAACAGTGAGATGAAATTGGCCTGTGTGCGTGCGCTGGCTGAGATGGCTCAGGCGGAGTCCTCTGATGTGGTGCGTTCCGCCTATGGCGGCCAGCAGTTGCAGTTTGGTCCCGACTACCTGATCCCGAAACCCTTCGATCCCCGCTTGATGGAGACTGTCCCCTATGCGGTGGCGATTGCGGCGATGGAGTCCGGGGTTGCGCAACGGCCGATAACCGATTTGGAGAGCTATCGTAACCGTCTGCAGCAAAGAGTTTTCCGAACCAGCATTCCGATGCGTCCGGTATTTGAACAGGCCAGTGAAGAGCTGCGACGGGTGGTCTATGCAGAGGGCCAGGAGGCGCGTGTCCTGGAGGTGGCTCAGCAGGCTGTGGATCAGGGGATCGCCATACCCGTACTGATAGGACGGCGTGATGTCATCAACGAGCGTATAGCGGCCCTTGGGTTGAGAATGCGTGATGGGGTCGATATTGAACTTCTCGATCCCTTCGATAATCCCCGCTTCGACAGCTATGCCAAGATCCTCTTCGAGCGACTTCAGCGACGTGGCTATTCACCCAAGGAGGCGCGTGAAAAACTGCGGCAAAACCATACGGTTCTGGCGTCCGTGGTGGTGGCATCGGGAGATGCGGATGCCATGATTTGTGGAACTGTGGGTCGATATTGGACTCATCTGGATTATGTGCGCAAGATCATCGGTACCGAGAGGGGTATCAGTAAGCTCACTTCCATGAATGCCCTTGTATTGAAATCCGGAACCCTGTTTATCGCGGATACCTATGTACAAGAGGATCCTTCGGCGGAGGATATTGCCGAAATTGTCTCCCTGTGTGCCGAAGAGGTGTTATGGTTTGGTATTCAGCCGAAAGTGGCGCTGATTTCGCATTCAAATTTCGGCAGTCACAACTCCTCGTCAGCGATCAAGATGCGCAAGGCTTTAGGCATTGTGCGCAAGCGTATGCCGGATTTGGAAATCGAGGGAGAGATGCATGCGGATCTTGCCCTGTCGCAACAGTTGCGGGTTGCCCGTTTTCCCAATTCGCAACTCAAGGGCCGGGCCAATCTGCTGATCATGCCGAATCAGGATGCGGCAAACGTGGCCTTCAATATGTTAAAAATGCTCGGCGATGGCATTGCCATCGGACCGATCCTCATCGGCAGTGCGAAATCGGCCCATGTGGTTACCCCCAGCATAACTGGGCGCGGATTGTTGAATATGACTGCCC
>JBEVVS010000209.1:0-4255 GCA_040507005.1 Candidatus Thiodiazotropha sp. | reverse complement strand
TGTTGCAACTTGGACGTAGGCCCCCGCTTATTGCGGGCTCTTTTGCTTTTCTCCCCCAGTAACAACTCATCGATGGAAATGGCCAGCAGTGAGGCCAGAACCGGCAAGGTCGAAACGGGAATACGCCGCCGTCCCACCTCATAGGAATTGATGGTTTGCTGGGAGACGCCCAGGGCCTCGGCCATCTGTATTTGAGTGATCCCTTGTGCCTTGCGCAGCTCGGCCACACGGGTACCTAGCTCCACAAAGAAAGCACGTTCGTCGGATGAAATTGCCATGGCCACAATCTCAGGCAGTTTAACGTGCGATATAGGATATCTTTTATTTTTCATAACGAAGTTGACACTACTCCGAAACGAAGTATTATGCAAGCAGGTTATTTTTTTCAAAAAGGGGTTGACAGGTTTTTGGGGAAATCCCGAAACAGGAGAAGCTATGGCCCGCATACCGGAAAAGGAAATTGAACGGCTGAAACAGGAAGTCTCCCTCCAGCGTCTGGTCGAAGGGATGGGTATCAGCCTCAAGCGCCACGGATCAGACCTGATCGGTCTGTGTCCCTTCCATGACGACCACGAACCGAGCCTGGTGATCAGTCCGGAGAAGAACCTCTGGCACTGCCTGGGTGCCTGCCAGACCGGCGGCAGTGTGATCGACTGGGTGATGAAGGCCGAGGGGGTGAGCTTCCGCCATGCGGTGGAGCTGCTGCTGGCGGATTATGCGCCTTCTTTAGTCGCCGATCCGGTCCCGGTTAAACGCTCTAAAGCACAGAAACTGCCGACTCCCTTGAACAGCAACGCCGAAGACCAGGCCTTGCTCAAGCAGGTGGTGGACTACTACCACGAGACCCTGAAGAACGACGCCGAAGGCCTGGCCTACCTGGAAAAGCGGGGCCTGAATCGTGAAGCGTTGGAGCACTTCAAGCTGGGCCTGGCTAACCGGACCTTGGGCTACAGGTTGCCGGAGAAGACCCGCAAGGCCGGGGCCGAGATCCGGGGCCGCTTGCAGACCCTGGGCATTCTACGTCAGTCCGGCCACGAGCACTTCAACGGCTCGCTGGTGATCCCGGTGATCAATGACGGCCAAGTGCTGGAACTATACGGTCGCAAACTCAACGACCAGCTGCGCAAAGGCACGCCGCTGCATCTTTACCTGCCCGGTCCGCATCAAGGTGTCTTCAATATCGGTGCCTTGCAAGCTTCAAAGGAACTCATCCTCTGCGAAAGCCTCATCGATGCGTTAACCTTCTGGTGCGCCGGTTACCGCAACGTCACCGCCAGCTATGGCATCGAAGGCTTTACCACCGATCACCTGAAGGCCTTCAAGGAGCACAACACCGAGCGGGTGCTGATCGCCTACGACCGTGACGCCGCTGGTGAAGCAGCAGCCGAGAAGCTGGCCAAACAACTGATGGCTGAAGGGATCGACTGCTACCGCATCCACTTCCCCAAGGGGATGGACGCCAATGAGTATGCCTGTCAGGTAAAGCCTGCCAGCAAAAGCCTGGGCGTGGTGATCCGTTCGGCGGTGTGGATGGGTAAGGGGCAAGCACCTTCAAAGCCGGAGAGCCAGGTTGTGCCGCAAGTCAACGAAGCCTCGGAACCCTTCGAGCCTTTACCTGCCAAGGTCATCCCCGAACCACCTAAACCCGATATCCAGGCTGAAGTGAAAGAAGATGAAGTAGTGATTATCCTTGGTGACCGACGTTACCGCATCCGGGGCCTGGATAAAAACCTCAGTGCCAACCAACTCAAGGTCAACCTGCTGGTCAATCGTGAAGCGGCTTTGCACGTCGATACTTTTGATCTTTACGCTGCCAAGGCGCGAGGCGCTTTTATCAAACAGGCCGCCATCGAGCTGGGCCTGAAAGAGGCCGTGATCAAGGCCGACCTGGGCAAGGTCCTGCTCAAGTGTGAAGCGTTGCAAGAAGAACAGATCCGCCAAACGCTGGAACCGAAGGAAGCGGAAGTCACACTGGCCGATGAAGCACGGGAACAAGCCCTGGCGCTGCTGAAATCCCCCGACCTGATGCAGCGCATCCTCGACGACTTCCACACCGCCGGAGTGGTCGGCGAAGAGACCAACAAACTGGTGGGCTACCTGGCCGCTGTCTCGCGCAAACTCGATAAACCCCTGGCGATCATCATCCAATCGACCAGCGCCGCCGGTAAATCCTCGCTGATGGATGCGGTGCTCAACCTGATGCCGGAGGAAGAGCGAGTCCAGTACAGCGCCATGACCGGCCAGAGTCTCTTTTACATGGGCGAGACCAATCTTAAAAACAAAATCCTCGCTATCGCCGAAGAGGAAGGGGCTGAGAACGCCAGCTATGCGTTGAAGCTGTTGCAAAGCGAAGGTGAGCTGACCATCGCATCGACGGGCAAGGACGAGACTACTGGCACCATGGTGACCAAGGAATACCGTGTCGAAGGCCCGGTGATGTTGTTTTTAACCACCACCGCCATCGACATCGACGAAGAGCTGATGAACCGTTGCCTGGTACTGACGGTGAATGAATCGAGAGTGCAGACCCAGGCGATCCACGCCATGCAACGTAAGCAGCAGACCTTGGAAGGACTGCTGCAAAGCGAAGATCGAAAGCAACTCATCCAACTGCACCGAAACGCCCAACGCCTGTTACGCCCGCTTTTAGTCGCCAACCCCTTCGCCGAACAACTGACCTTTATCGACGACAAAACAAGGACCCGGCGTGATCACATGAAATACTTAACGCTGATCCGGTCGATCGCCTTATTGCATCAATACCAGCGCGAAATAAAAACCGTGAGCCACAACGGCCAAGCGCTGGAATACATCGAAGTAACCCTGGCCGATATCGAGATCGCCAACCAACTGGCTCACGAAGTGCTGGGCAGGACGCTGGAAGAACTGCCGCCGCAGACCGGCAAGCTGCTGAAACAGATCAAGACCATGGTCGAGACGGCCTGCCAACAGCAAGCCATCGAACAAGAGCATTACCGTTTTAGCCGCCGGGACGTGCGCGAGGCCTGCGGCTGGGGCAACACCCAGCTCAAGGTCCACCTGCGGCGGCTCGAAGAGCTGGAATACCTGCTGATCCACCGGGGAGGTCGGGGCCAGAGCATCGTCTACGAGTTGCTCTATGACGGTGACCTGGATGATCAAAAACACCTGATGGGGCTGATCGATGTGGAAAAGTTAGGTTACGACGCAAAGAAGTCGGGGGTAAAGCTGAACCGGTCGGGGTCAAGTCGGCCCCAAGTCGGCGCCAAGTCGCCCCCGGGTCGGGGTGCGAAAAAAGGCGATAATCTACAGGCTGATAATGACTTAGGCGAAGACGAACCAAAAACCGATAAAAAAGAACATATAAGGCTTAAAAAACCAACTCAATCGTACCGTAGCTACATCCCCGCCATGGGCGCCAAGGGCCGCTGATCATGGTCCGGCGCTACGAGCACCAGGCGGTGATCGAGGCAAGCGGCTTCTATCCCTACCTGCAAGCCTTCCTGGAGTGGACCGAGGTCAAAGGCCAGAGCAAGGATACCCTCAAACGCCGCCAGGCCGCGCTGCGCCGCTTCATCCACTGGTGCGACGAGCGGGACCTGAACCGACCCCAGGAAGTGACCAAGCCGATCCTGGAGCGCTACCAGCGCCATCTCTACCACTATCGCAAAAGCGACGGCCGTCCCCTGAGCCATGGCAGCCAATGCGGGATGCTGACCCCCTTAAAAGCCTTCTTCAAATGGCTGACCCGCGAGAACCACATCCTCTACAACCCGGCCTCGGAGCTGGAGCTGCCGAAGAAGCTGCGAGGCTTGCCCAAGGCGATCCTGAGCCAGGCGGAGCTGGCGAACGTCTTTAACCAGCCCGACCTCAAGACAGCAAGCGGCATCCGCGACCGAGCCATCCTGGAGCTGTTCTACAGCACCGGGATGCGGCGCATGGAGCTGGTCAAGCTGAAGACACACGACCTCGACACAAACCGCCGCCTGATCATGATCCGGCAAGGCAAATACGGCAAGGACCGGTTTATCCCGGTCGGTGAGCGGGCGTTGCAGTGGCTGGAACATTATCAGAACGAGGTGCGCCCTGAACTCGTGACAGGCAAGGATGAAGGGACCCTGTTCCTGACCGACCAGGGCTAGGCGTTCCGGCGCACCGCGCTGGCGGGCCGGGTCAAACGCTACCTGCAACAGGCAGGCATCGACGTTACAGGCGCCTGTCATCTGTTCCGCCACGCGATGGCCACGCACATGCTGGAGAACGGCGCGGATGTGCG
>JBEVVS010000055.1:0-4309 GCA_040507005.1 Candidatus Thiodiazotropha sp. | reverse complement strand
TTTACACACACTTACATATGGAAGGATGAACCCATGTAAGCACATTATGGCAAACCAGTATATGCCCCCAGCATGATGCCAATGGCAGGGTCATAAAAAAGTTCTTGACAGGTAACATGTTAGCACAATAAGGTAGCTACGTTCATCTAACTTTGTATCACATCCATCCCTTGATCAAAGATTGGTGCTTTTCATCTGCAAACAGGTACAAGTCATACTATTACCAGCAACTTTTACATTAAGTATTTTCTTCAAATTACTAGAAAGGAGAAAAAAATAATCAGGACCCGCCAAAATTATAGAAAGCAGCCTGGAAGCCTGTTTGTGGTTTTGGTGAAAAATAGGGCATTAATTTATTTTTTCCCCTAAAATGGAGGTTGGGCACCATTTACAGTATGGGCATTTATTAGAGTAAATACAGTACGTGAAGAATGTGCAGGGACTGCAGGGCAGAATCCAGGAATTTTGGCTAGGGGGCTCAATTCAGCTGAGGTGGGGTCTTTTTGTGCAGTTTGGCCAATTTTCCCCCTGAACCCCCTCTGGATCCACCATTGGACTGCTTTTTGAAAGGCCTGCTTTGGCCAGTCTGTCAGCAAGAACTCAAACACTGAGAAATTTTAACTGAAAGTACAAACTGTGTGTGCTAATGATTATATGTTTCCTTTTCTTTTTACAGTGGTCAGGTGTAAGACTGATATGTGGAAGAAAAGGAGACACAGTGATTTAGAGGTATTGTTCTAGTACAGTTTACTGAGATTTAAAAAAAAAAAATCAGAAAAGTTCTGGGTTGAAGTTAGTTTATGGGACTCTGGGTTGTGCCCTCTCTTAAGTTAATATACATATGAATCACTGAACAAAATGATTTTAGAAGCTCTACTAACTGACAACCCTTCTCAAAAGAGGCTAAAATGTTATTGTTGGAATGAATATGGTGTCTGAAATGCTTTGAATGATTAAAAGAAAAGCAACATTTTTATGCTTGCATAGGGAGGCATACATACATATCTTTCTCCACTGTCCATCTCCATATTTATTCCTCAAACTGTTTGCTACACTAAGATGATGTGCTGCACATATAAGCCAAGTTCTTCAGTCAAGCTTACAGTTGCATGTCATGTAGCTATATGACATGTCTTCACTAGTACTACTGAACTATTGCTGTGGATTCCATCAAACCTCTAAGAGTTGTTTGGCACACTAAGAAGCTGTCTCCCAAATATAAGACAGGCCCCAGCTGTTCAAAGCATTGTTAGCTTAACTAGTCTTTACACATCAAATTGCAAACTGATATAAGCCAAAAATAATATTTTATTTGCATATCACATGACACAATTTTTTATGTCTCGTTAACTAACAATGTTGTAAGCTTCAAACAACTGGATCCAGTTCTCTACCATAAAAGTGAAGGTCAAACTTGTAGGTCAAATAATTTTGTCTCCATAATCACTCCTGAACTACATGATTGTACTTAAGTCAAATCCATCAAACTTCATAGAAATGTTAGGCACACTAACAAGGTGCCTTGCCCCACATAACCCAAGTCCCATGTTTCAGGTCACCTCACATTTGGAAGAAAAACATAGATATGTTCTAAGTCACATCATCCCAAATACTTCTGAAGTACTCTTTACTTCTGAAGCAAAGTCCATCAAACTCCATAGAAATGAGAAGATGCGGAGTGCTCATAATTAAGCTATATTCTCAGGAACCCTGGTAACTCAGTGGATTAAGCGCTCGCCTACTGCTCTAGTGGTCTCGGGTTCGAGCCACACTCAAGATGGGAATCTTTCCAACTGTTGCACACAGCCTTTTGTAGTAATCCTCCATCCTCCTGATACCACTGAAATACTGTTGAAAAGGACGTAAAATTGCAAGTCATCCAATCCATCCATCCATAAGCTACATTCTCACGTTTAAGGTAAAGGCCAGAGTTGGTGGTCAAAGACAGACATGGTGAAAATAATGTCTCTGTGATTACTCCTGAACCACTAAAGTAAATTCCATCAAATTTCATCGAAATGTTCCGCACATTGAGACTTTATATTAAACAGAGCTCCAGATAAGAAGGGGTAACAAGGATAATTCAGAGACAGTTCCTAACGAAAACATACCTTGAGACCACTCATTAGAACTGTCTCTGTGAGACAGTTCTAATGAGGGGTCACAATGTATGTTTTTATGGCATAATACGTATAATTATCCCTAAATTATCCCAGTCACCACTTCTTATCTGGAGCACTGTTAAAGCTTTCACCGAAGGTCAGAGTTTTATAGTAAAGATCTTAAAACATGTCAAAAATTGTATCTTTGGAATTACTTCTTATACTGAAACTGCTTCCACCACTCTTCAGACAAATACATGTTTTAGGCACAATGAGTATATTACAGATCCATGATCTGTGTGGTACTAAGTATCTAAGTTCATGGAAATGCTAGACCTTGAGATTGATTTTGGCTCACAAAAATGGCCTTTACGACCTTTTGTTACATCCCGTAACATTTCTTGCTTTTACAATGTTTTTTTTTAATTTTTTTTGCAGGATTATCATTCTGAGCAGTATACAGATGAGGTAACGTTACAGGATGCTCAGATTGTTGACAGTGATGACAGTTTTGAAGGTTATGACTTAAATGACTTTTTGTCACAACCTCCTAGCAGCTCTTTTCTTGCAGTTGAAAATCCCACACCGATAAAGGTATGAATAGTTTTAAACATTTATCCAAGTATTAAACAGTTACAAAACAGTCAAAAGTCAAGCTGAATAGGGCTTTATAAAGTAGCAGAGCTATAGTTACAACCACCAATATCAGAATATTAAATGCGAAATTTCTATGGGTCTTACTTAGTATCTGTATCTTTTATAAGTTGTATTACAGTTTCATGATACTGTACTCATGCTGAAGGAAGTGAGATATGCAGCCAACTCAAAACTCTCACTCATTGTGCATTTATAGGGAAAGGTAAAATTGACCTACTTTTGTGAAGCTGACACATACTGATGGGATATGTGCAACTTGTGATAAAGTTTGGTAATGCTTCTGCAGAAAAAGAAGCCAACATATGCAACCAACCCAAAACCCTGCTTCTTCAACATTTTATTTAATTAAAAGTCAAGGTGATCTAGTTTTATGGGATGCTACTGACTGTGGTGGGATGCTTTCTGTGAGACTGTTGAAGAATGTTGTGTGAAATGTCGAGATACACAATCAAGACAAAAGTTCTGGCTCAGTGCACATTTCTATGAAAAGTAGGTCACAATGACTTACTCTTGATGTAAGTGATCTAGAGGTTATGAGATGCATGTGATGCAGTTTTATGATGCTACCGTAACAGAAAGATGATATATATACTTCTGACGAAGACACTCTGGACCCACTGTTCATTTTTATGAAAAATAGGTCACAGTGGCCTAATTTTGTAGTTTTGTAACCAAGAGTAGTGGGATTCACGCTGTGGTACACTAAGTTAAATGAAGGTCATGCAAACATAGAAGTCTTCATTACAGGCCATCCACTTCTTTACATTTTATACACATATATATCTTTTCAGGATTGTTGTTTGAATTCTACGACAGATACAGAATCTCAGGCTAATGAAACTAATGAAACTCCCAGTTTAATGGCAAGTAACTTTTTCATTAAATGGTTGAAAAAACTGACAATTTAAGTGATGTTCAGGGCGTTTTGTCTTGCATTACTTGACATAAGATGTAGGTAATCAGCTATAATTATTGTACAGCTGCTACTGTTTCTGACCAAAGGGCAAGCACAAAGGGCAAGCACAAAGCACAAATACTTTAGATAAATCAAGACTGTAAAGTTTTTAAGGTGAGGCATATAAGCTGCATATAAGCTGCATGCTCTTCAAACTTTATCAGTGCATGCATCAAGCCATTCAGGGTCACATCCCCTGAAACTAAGCTGTGGCGATTAACCAGTCAGGGACAATGGCCGATACACCATAAGCAATGATATTATGCGACGGCCACACAACAGTGATTAGTGAAAATTAGGTTGGCCCTGTATGTTGCCTTCAATTAGCTGCCTCTATGTCTTCTGTATATTGAAGAGCATACATGAAACCAAGCAGGGTCATCTCTATAAAAAATAGATCTCAGTGACTTCATGCAAAAACCAACGCAATGTCTTTGCAAGAATCAATACAATGTTAAGTTTTGTGGGGGTTGGCCCCGTTATCTCACCTTCCATATCTCACCTTCCATATGTACGAGGCTGTTCAATATTAATCAATGCACTCATGTACACTTAATTTTTCCTTCTATTATCGAAATCCGTCTGGGGATGAAAT
>JBEVVS010000075.1:0-4347 GCA_040507005.1 Candidatus Thiodiazotropha sp. | reverse complement strand
GAGGCGTGAGCCAGCAACAGAGAGGTAACCCTAAACTACTAGGTCCTTGGGCAGTTTTTTGATATCCAGGGCCCGTATGTCCAACCATTTCCCTATCTTGAGCCCTTTTGGAAGGCGTTTTATCGAGGTGCCGACCAAATTCAACCAACCGCCAATATTGAGGCCATTTGGCAGCGCCCTGATAGGTGTCGCTGACAGATCCAACCCCCCACCCACTTTGAATCGTGCAGGAAGTTCAGCCAACTCCGAGTTACTTAGATAGAGATCACCGCCCACAACCAGATTATTCGGCAGTCTCTCAATCAATGTGCCCGAGAGCTCGAGATCGCCGGGCACCACCAATCCCTTGGGGAGGCCGATGATTCTGCTCGCCCGCAGATCAAGCCCGGCACCAAGCCTGACACCTTTCGGTAGATTACGAACCCTGGTACTGAATAGGCTGAGGTCACCGTCGACACGCAGCTTCCCGGGTAACTCCTCAATCATCGTTTCAGACAGGTCAAGATTCCCGGTGACGTGTAAGCGTTTGGGCATACGGATATTATGGCTAGCGGAGAGATTGAGATTACCGGCAACAAACAGGGCCTTAGGTAACTTGATATCTTCGGCCTTCTGAAGATCGAGATCACCGTCGAATCGCTTGCCTATGCGTAAATCACTCACTGTTTGCACCCATTCGCCATTCACTTAAAAAGATAAATTATTGTTAATTCCACCAATATTCCTAGTATCAACCCTGATAGAATCTTAAACCAAAGATTAAAACGAGATTCTAGCTGTCCTGTGGTGATTTGGTAAGCAGGTCAAAGTTTCTGGGCCTGCTGGTGGAGCTTTAGGGGGAAAGGAGAATGAAGATCACGATTTTTCTGCTCATTGTCGCCGTCATATTGACTGCTGCCTGGTACTTCGAAAGTCAACGGCGTGACGGACTCGATAGAGCTGCCAAGCGTATTGGCCTTACACTCGAACCGGGTCAGCAGCGTCTGCCTCAGTTCATCGATGCAGCAGATTTTTATCTGTTCCGCCAGGGACCGCCACTTATCCAGAACATGATGCGGGGCGGGCGCAATGGAGATCGTATATTAGTCTTCAACTACTCATTCGACGCCACACAGGGGTTTGAAGGCAGGCGTGAAATTCCCAGTTTTTCCGATGAAGGGGTGATACTGACCCATATGCAGACAGTGGTTGCCTTCCATGAAATCACCCCCCTGCCCCATTTCGATCTGAGTCCGAATGACAACTCATTACGCACCCTGAATGGAGACTTCAGATCAGTGGCCTTTGATGACGCTGACAGCTTTTCTCAAAATTATCGTTTAGCGGCTCGTGAAGAGGCGAAAGTCAGATCACTCTTCAATGATGAATTACTGGCCTATTTTGGAGACAAACCTGGCTGGGTGATTGAAAGCAAAGGCGATCAGGTGATCTTTTACCACAAAGATGAGCGTTTGGAACCTAATCTGATTCCGGAATTCATCGATCAGGCACATGCCCTTCTGGAACGGATGCGCCAGCACATGAGCCTCTGAGTATCACTCTCTATCCACAGCACATGCTTCTGAGAAGGAACTGTCTGCACAAATTGCTGTCGTGGTTTTCAGTGGCTTACTATGAATCAATCCTTCACCATCCATAACCTGATGCGCCGTATGGTCGATATCGACCAGGGCGAAGGTCGTGCCGTGGTCTGGTCATTCGTCTACTTCTTCGCTTTACTGAGCAGCTACTACATATTGCGCCCGATCCGTGACGAGATGGGGATTATCGCCGGCATCGATCAACTGCATTGGCTCTTTACAGCCACTTTTATCGCCATGCTGCTTGTGGTCCCACTGTTCGGTTTTGTAACTTCACGCTTACAGCGCAGGCAATTTCTACCTTATGTCTACTATTTCTTCATCGGCAATATTCTACTTTTTTATCTGTTATTCGAATCCGGCTATTCGCAAGTTTATACCGCCCGTATCTTTTTTGTTTGGCTGAGCGTTTTCAATCTTTTCGTGGTCTCGGTTTTCTGGAGTTTCATGACCGATCTGTTCAAAGATGAACAGGCGAAGCGACTCTTCGCCACCATTGCCGCAGGAGGGACGATCGGTGCGATCACAGGCCCGCTCTTGACCACGCTTCTGGTTCAATCCCTTGGAACGGCCTCCATGCTGTTGCTATCGGCGGGACTGCTTAGCCTGTCGGTAATCAGTATCAATCGCCTGATTGCCTGGCAACATGCTCAGAAGGACATTGAACAGAACCAACAAAGCCTTGAGCAACCAATGGGAGGCGCAATCCTCGACGGCATCCGCCTTGCCCTCTCCTCCCCCTATCTGCTGGGCATATGCCTGTTGATGCTGTTGTTTACCCTTCTCTCCACCTTTCTCTATTTTCAACAGGCACAGATTGTAAAAGCGGCATTTTCCAACTCTGAAGCCCGGACTGCCGTCTTTGCGGCCATCGATCTCAGTGTCAACGTTCTCACACTGATACTGCAGGTTTTCATTACATCGCGCCTTGTCAAGGGACTAGGGCTGGGGATCACACTGGCACTCATTCCACTGCTGCTTGCAGTGGGTTTTATCGCCCTTGGACTCTTCCCCACATTAGTGACGCTGATTACTGTTCAAATACTCAGGCGAGCAGGAAACTATGCCATCATGCGGCCTGCCAGGGAGATGTTATATGTTGTGCTCAGCCGGGAAGAGAAATATAAGGCAAAAAATTTCATCGATACCGTAGTCTATCGCGGCGGGGATGCTGTCAGCTCCTGGGTCTACGCGGGATTCAAAGCGGCCGGCCTCTCTCTCGCCAGCATCGCCTGGATCGCCGTGCCCCTCTCCCTGACATGGGCATTGATTGCATACAGACTGGGTCGACGGCAAACTATCCTGGCACATGGATCGCACTCTAACTCCAGCGGAGGACGTTATGAACAGATCGGATAATCGAATTGGACGCCGGGATCTACTCAAACTGATCGCTGGACTGGCCGGCAGTTATTGGATACCGCCTGGCCCGATTCAAGCCGCCGAGCGAACACCGATCAAAAAGCCGATACCTGTCAGTAATGAACAACTGCCGGTAATCGGCATGGGCACCTCGCGCACCTTCGACTCGGCAGGAAACGATGAAAAGATAGCCAGCCTGGGCAAGGTATTGGAACAGTTTTTCAAAATGGGAGGATCGCTGATAGATTCATCCCCCATGTATGGCTCGTCCGAACATGTTCTAGGCAGTCTGCTGAAGGATATCCCATCGGTATCCCTATTCGCCGCCACCAAGGTCTGGACCGACGGCAAAGAACATGGTGTGACTCAAATGGCGCTATCAAAGAAGTTGTGGGGTATCAAACGATTCGATTTGATGCAGATTCATAACCTAAGAGATTGGCAGATACACCTGGAAACCCTGAAATCCATGAAAGCGGAGGGCAAGATCCGTTATATCGGCATTACCACATCCCATGGCCGTGATCACGATGAGTTGTATCAGGCGCTATCCAACAACCCTTTTGACTTCGTGCAGTTGAGCTACAACATCAGAGACCGCTCTGTTGAAGAGAAGCTGTTGCCCCTGGCAAAGGACAGGGGTATCGCTGTGATCGCAAATCGTCCCTTCGCGCGCGGTGACCTGTTCAGGCTAGTCAAGGAGAAACCGCTGCCGGAGTGGGTGGATGAGTTTGACTGCAACAGTTGGGGCCAGTTCTTCCTGAAATATATCGTATCCCATCCCGCCGTCACCTGTGCAATACCTGCAACCTCCAAGGTCCATCATATGGTTGACAATATGAGTGCTGGTTTTGGGAAACTACCTGATCCTGCGATGCGCAAAGAGATGGAAAACACCTTTCATCAACTGTCACAAGGATGAACCATCTTACCGCTCAGTCCGCCAGTGTTACCCGGTTTCTACCCAGTGATTTTGAACGATAGAGTGCCTGATCACAGCGGTTGAGGAAGTCTTCACTGTTCTCACCGAAACGGAATGCAGCCACACCGATGGAGACCGAAATCCCACCCATCACGGCCCCGGTATTCGGGCGTTTCAGTACAATCTTCTCGATAACGCTACGCAGATACTCGGCCAGGCTCCGTGCATTGTCGGAACCGATATCCGGGAGCAGGATGGCGAACTCATCGCCACCGAAACGTGCGCAGGAATCTTTTCCCTTGGTATGGCGTGTCAATAATTCCGCAACTGCACGCAACACCTTATCTCCCAAGAGATGCCCATAGTTGTCGTTGATCTCTTTGAAATTATCTATGTCGATGAGCACCAGGCAAAAATTGGTGGCGTGATGTCGGTCCAACACATCGCTGATCACGGTAGCGAGAGTATGATCGAAACCACGCA
>JBEVVS010000252.1:0-4466 GCA_040507005.1 Candidatus Thiodiazotropha sp. | reverse complement strand
TACTGCTTCGCAGGGATCTCGCTTGCAGGTTTCCAGGCCATCGCTCACGAGCACGATTTCTGCTTCATCTTCCAATCTCCGTACCAGTTCGACAGCTTGTACCACTGATTCGGTAATGGGCGTTTTGCCTTTGGGTTGAATGGCATCGATTTGCTGACTCACCGCAGAGCGGTCGATTGTACTCATTGGATAAACCAATTCGACGTCTTCGCAATCACCTTTACGTCTATGCCCATAGGCGATCAAACCAAGTTGGTCTTGATTTGATAGATTGCTTACCATTTCTTTCATGACATCCCTGGCGATCTCAATTTTACTGCGCTTATCAATTTGTCCCCACATGGAACCGGAACCATCAAGGATAAACAGACGGTTTTTTCCAATGATTTCTGGTGGCGCTTCTTCAGCAGACAGGGTGGTAAAAATTAAGCATGACAGAAAGATTGAAACAGTCCTTATTATGCTTTTCATAGTATCCCCGCAAGTTGTGATCGTTAGCCTATGCCATTCAAGCCAGCATCATAACTGCATCGATGCTATAGAGTATTTGAGGCAGGATAGCGATCATGGAGGAGACTTTGCAAGTGATCGCAGTGATCACCTAGGGTTTTTGTCCCTTGGCGGGTGTGTCAGACTCTTTTGTGCGGGGGACTGCCCCAGTTACAATCCACTAACCGGGGCAGGATTAGCCGGATGGGTGCATCCACCCAGATGGCCATCAGTTTGATAGGTTATTTTTCTGCCAGGCTGCCGCCGACGATCTTTTCGCAGGTACCCTTGAGCACCAGCATCCAGGCATTACCCTGGCCATCGGTCTTGGATGAGCCGGCACAGCTTGTCCCAGGACCCGCTTTACAGTCGTTCTTGCCGGCTTTGGCTACGCCATAACACTTTTCCGTGCCGGCAGATGGCGCCGCATTCGCCGTTCCCATGGCCAGTGCAGTTGAAATTGCGCCGGCTACAATGGCAGTCTTGGTTGTCTTGTTCATGATTTTCTCCTCTGATGAGTATCGGATTGGTTGAGTAAGATTCGACAGCCTGCTTGATGCATGACCTCAAGCAAGAATACGAACCACTTCCGGTTCTGGATTCATCAGAAAAGAAAAATAAAAACCTTGATAAGGTTGGTCGTTTAGCTGATTTTATCAATCAGCTGGCGCTTCAGTTGGCAAGCCGTGCACCAATGATACCGAACTTGGCCTTCGACAGCTGCTCTTTGGGGATTTTTTTCACACCCATATCGATTACGCGCTTTTTCCCCGCCGGTAAGATCTGCTTATAGGCGCGTTTAATCTGTCTTATCTGCCCTTTGCTGTCACGGTATTTGATGGCGATGACGATACCTTTAACATCGCGGGGGGTTGGGTTGGATAGCTCCGCTTTGAGCCTGCCCTTGTTATCAAGGCCGGTACGCAGTTTGATATAGTTTTGCGGGTTCTCCGAGAGATCCAGGGCCATCAACGAACCATAGGCGGCCTTACCCTCCGCGGTTTTTTTCGAGGCGGCCTTGCGAAAATAGGACTTGGCGGATTTCAGGTTGCCCGCTTCCCGGGCCAGATTGCCCAAGGAGTTGTAGGCGTTTGCTGTCGGCAGCAGTTGCACGCTTTTTTCAAGATCAGACTTGGCGGCATCGTCATTATTCAACTTCTCGTTGACCATTCCACGTTTCAAATAGTAGTAGAAGAAGCTGTCATTCAATTTTATCGCTTTGTTGTAGTGCTGCTTGGCAATGGCCGGGTGCTTGCTTTTTTCCTCGATATCACCGAGCAGGGCATGAAAGTGACCCTCTCTGGGTTCCATTTTCATGGCCTTTCTGGCCAATGTCCTGGCCTTCTTGAGATTACCTTTCTGTAGCGCCTCGCGACCCTCTTCATAGGCTTCGTAAGCGGGTTTGGTGCGTTTTATGTGGGCTGTCTTGGCCTTGAAACGATCCTTGCCGATCGTGCCGCCTTTGGGCAGCTTGGCTACTGTCTTGATGTTGTTTTCAACCCGCTCCATGGAGGGCGGGTGGCTGGCGAAAAGTCCACTCAGCCAGTCCTGGTTCTTACCTTCGGAAAGGCGCACGAAGGTACGCTGGAGATCGACAGCGCCCTGGGGGTCGTATCCCGCCTTCGACATATACTGCATGCCGTAGTAGTCGGATTCCCGTTCTGCATCCCGTCCATATTTCTTGGTTATCAATTGTGCGCCAAGACCGGCACCCAGCTGTGCGATTTGGGCATAGTCCTTTCCTTGGGTACCGATCACCGTCGCCATTACCGCACCCTGGATCAACATCCCGCGGGACATGCTATTGGCCGTATGTTTGGCTGCGGCATGGGTAATTTCATGGCCCAGTACCGCGGCCAGTTCCGCCTCACTCTGCAATTCGGTCAGTAGACCGCGATTGATTGAGATCTTGCCACCGGGAAGTGCCCAGGCATTGGGTACTGAATTGTTCAACACCTTGAATTCATAGGGTAGTTTGCGATCGCTAACGGCGGCAAGGCTTTGGCCGATTTCACTCACGTAGGCAGTCAACTGCTTGTCCACCACGTAATCCCCTCCCTGAGATTGTCGCAGTGGGGCATAGTTTTTACGCCCGATCTCCATCTCCTGCGCCTCCGAAACAAGGCTGAGCTCATTTTTTCCGGTGACGGGATTCACTGCGCAACCGGTGATCAGTGAAAGGGAGAGGGTGAGCGCTAACAGTAACCTAATCATGTCATGTCTCGGTGAATATCAGTTAAATCAATGCTCTTCAGCAGTCCGTGAAGTTGCAATAGGGCAGGCACCTCCGGGGAGCATAAAATGACCCTACGATAGCTGGGCTCACGCTGTCAACGGGCTCGGCTCAAGGGGAAGAACTATCTGTCCATCTAGTTCATTGACAACGATCATCCCACAGCGTTCTGCTATCCGTATGGTTCATTGCAGATTCCCTATGCTGTATTCTAATCATATGAAAAATATGACATATACGGATATGCCGGTGGATCCCTTAGGGTCGGCGGCGGGACTGATGCTTGGTTACATTGTTTTACATTTATAAGGATCCCTTACAGCTGAGTTGCAGGCAATTCACCCTCCAACGCTTTGAGAAAGGCCACAATCTCTCCAACCTCGGTATCGCTCAAGGCCTGATGGGTTGCCACCTTGAGTCGCTGCTCGCCGTTCAACCATTGTATGGTCTTGTCATCTGTCTCATCGTTGCTGATAGTCTTACCCAGTTGAACCTGGGCCATGATGCGCACCGCCTCATCGAGTGAGGTGACTGAACCATTATGGAAGTAGGGCGCGGTGCGGGTCACATTGCGTAACGAGGGGACGCGCCATACACCTCTACCCCCGCCATCCCTGCTTGTGGAAGCGCCGAGATCCTCACTCAAACGATGGCGATGCTCATACACCGTATTAGGAACGGAGGGAAAAATTCTATAGGGGGTATCTTCGCCGAAATAACTTGCAGCACTGAAATTCGGTCCCGAGTGACAGAGGACACAGCCGGTTGATTCAAACAGCACCATGCCGCGGATCTGTTTCTCGGATAGCGCACTCGCATCACCCTTGATGAACCTGTCATAGGGTGAATCCGGTGTTATCAGGGTACGTTCATAGGCGGCAATGGCCTTGGCAATGGTGTCGATGGTTATGCCTGGTTGATTGGGAAATGCCGCCTCGAATAACGTCTGGTATTCTGGGATACCGTTGACTCTCTCCACCACACGATCCAGTGAAGGCATACCCATTTCGATGGGGTTGATCAGCGGTCCCTTTGCCTGATCTTCGAGGGAGACGGCCCGCCCATCCCAGAACAGCACCTTCTGAAAGGCCGCGTTGAGCACCGTGGGGGCATTCCGGGTGCCTTGCTGGCCATGGATGCCGATCGACGCACTCAACCCGTCACCACCCCCTTTGGTGTTGGAGATTTCATGACAGGAGGCGCATGCAAGGGTGCTGTCTGCGGATAACCGCGTGTCAAAGAATAGCTTTTCACCCAGTTTTATTTTTTCACTGGAGGGAGGATTGTCCTCTGGATAGGGTGCCGATGTTGGCAATGCCTGCCAGGTATAGGGGGTCTTGACCATTTCGGGGTCGTACAACGGATGGCTGGAAGCCATCACTGCTGCAAATTCGTTATCCCGTTCAGGGAACAGCGACAGCATGGGGCCGGGAAAAAGAGAGAATATAACGATAAGGCCGATCTTCAGACTGAATGCAATGATTCCTGTGCCCAGGCCAATCCCCAGGATCCACTTCCGCCGTTCATCGGGCGCGAGTTCGCGCACCATACTGATGAGCAGAAAAAAACCGGCGACAACCGCAACCATGCCGAAGGCGAGAAGTTCAACGCTGCCTGTATTCATCCCAATGCTCCGTTCAACCCCTATTTCAGACCGAGTTTCTGATACAGCATCAGGCCCGGGCAGATACCGGTTAAGCCGGCAAAGACCAGCATCCCGGCAGGCAGGTAGAGAAACCAGTGC
>JBEVVS010000088.1:0-4627 GCA_040507005.1 Candidatus Thiodiazotropha sp. | reverse complement strand
AGCTACTTGCGACGTTTTCCATTCGACGTGCTGAAGATTGACCGTAGCTTTATCAGGGATATCACTGTTGACCAAGCAGACGCCGATCTTACCCATTCTATCATTACCATGGCTCATGTACTGAAGCTGCGTGTGGTGGCGGAAGGTGTAGAGACCGAGGAGCAATTGCGGTTCCTGCAGGAGCACAGATGTGATCTAGTCCAAGGCTACCTCCTGGGCAGGCCGGCGGCAGCCTCAGAAGTAAATCTGTGGAAAAGGGGACGGAGGGATTAATTTTTATACAAGTTCATTCCTTCCTATTGCTTGTTCTCGGTCGTCCTCGAGCCATCTGTCCCATTTTCACTCCATACCTCGATTCAATTTGGTGTTTGAATCTATCATCACCTATCGGTTGACTATAGTGAGTGGCCTTTCTAAAAAGATGGATATCTTCCTCGCTTAGCTGAGCTTTGAACAACTCTCGATAGGAATAGCATTGCTCACTTTTATTGCTTCCTAATCGTAGATATTCTTTGTGTGGTTGTATCCAGCTTTCGTCACCCCAGCCATTACTGCCGTAACTCGACCAATGGTACTCCTCAGGACGAGATATGATGCCTGCTCTCACAGGATTCAGTTCTATATAGCGATAGCAAGCTAGAAGATATCTGTTCTGTTGTACTAGGCTTGACCGATGTCTGCCTTCCCATAAGGTCCCAGTGCGGTTATATTTTTTGTTGATATATTGCGCATATCGACTTCCGACCACCTTCATCGTGTTGGAGATCGCCTTTTCATTCGATGGCGTCACCAAAAAATGGATATGATTGGTCATCAAGCAATAAGCATGCACTGCTACACCATACTTTCTGGAAAGATCTTGCCATAGTTCTAGATAGAACTGATAGTTTTCAGGCTCGATGAAGCAGGCTTCTCGGTTGTTACCACGCTGAACGATATGGTAGGGAAGCTCTGGTAGATACATCCTTGCTCTTCTAGGCATTGTGGGTACTCATGAATACACTCCGTTGTTTTCATGTCATATCTATCCTAATGTATTGGATTGTACAATAAATAATCCCTCCGTCCCCTTTAACTCTCCGTCCCCTTTAACTCCTTAACTGAACGATATGGTAGGGAAGCTCTGGTAGATACATCCTTGCTCTTCTAGGCATTGCGGATACTCATGATTACACTCCGTTGTTTTCATGTCATATCTATCCTAATGTATTGGATTGTACAATAAATAATCCCTCCGTCCCCTTTAAGTACAATAAATAATCCCTCCGTCCCCTTTAACCCTTAACTCTTTTCTTCTTTAACTGAAGGGATCTGATTCCTATAGTTTTAGCCTTTAATAACGAGTTGTGACGAATTCGCTAGTTCTACGGCCTTCATTAGCCTTTTGTCTTTTTCCTCTGGCCAATTAGTAATATTTGCATGCAGTTTATGTGGTGTGGTATCTGGAATGATGCTTAAGGATTGTTCATATATGTCGGCAGCTTTTATGTCAGCTCTAGCTTTTATCTTTTTTTTATCTTTGCGCTTTTTTTCCACATACTTATGGCCTATATCCCAGATTTCCTTCTCTGATATCTTACTGGTTCTATAAACTGAAGCGTTCCCATCGGGCGCTGGCAGGTAAGCGCCATATTTAACACGTCTATTTACTTCGCTATATCCTTTCTTTTTGTTAAAAATATAGCGGGTAATATTTTCATCTGGAGAAATATCAGTTATGTGATCCTTGTTATTTATAAACCCTTCGAATATTGTCGATAATATTTTGAGGAATATTCTCATCAAATACCTCTTCTCCATGAGTTTTTTTATTCTTGCCAAATAGTCCTGCGTATGTGATTACTCCAGTACCGTTTATACTAGCTACAAATACTTTGTATTTTCCTCTGTTCCACTCAAAACCAATATCACCTTCTGGCTCCGGTACTAGCTCTGGAAGTGGTAATCCTATAGGTAGATTTTCAATAAATGCGAATGCCTCAGAGTATGTAGACTGTGTGATTGGGCATGCGCTCTCTCCATCCCAATCCTCTTCATGGCATTCTTTAATGATCTCCTGGAGTTCAGGGCCAAGCTCATAGAGAGGATTCCAGGTGAGTGAATTACGTAATTCTTCTATTGCACCATCAAATATGGCTTTAATTTTATTTGCAGCTTCGCTTGACCCAGTATTTTGGGTTCTATTTATGAATCTGTCATTTGAACCTAGAGCTAAAGCAGTCATTTGAATAACTCCGCTGTTTTCTCAGTTATACTCTCAAAAAAAATGTCATTTTTGAAAATTCTCATCTTTTCAAGGTCAGTCCAGAACTCGTTTTCATCAATGTTGTAATCTCCATGTTTTACAATGTCGATATCTAGAGTTATAGGTGCACAGCCTTCCTCAGGACGATCAAGTGCTTGTGTGACAATGCCTTGAGATTGTATTTCAGGATTCTGTATTACAACTCGAGTTAAGAAGCTGCTAATTCCTTGGGGGAGTGTCTCTGGAATTATTGGAGGGGAATTTAAATAAAGTTTGAAATCCTTAATAGGGAGAGGAATTCTCATTACATTGATATATCTAGTTGCAATTCTGCTGATTGAACAAGAATTACATGTTTCTTTATAGATCTCCCATAGTTTTTTTGCTTCAGTAGACATGGATTCCCATGTTTCATATGGTTCTAACCTACTAAATGTAAATCCGTTATTTCGAAATTGAACTATATTTTTTTTATCAATTGAGGAGTATTTGTAGCCAGCATGTTGTTGGTCCATGGTTGTTGACATGGAACTATCCGATCCAAAGTGGAAACCTAATAGACCCTTATTGATACTATCAGTTGATGGATAATCTTTTTTTATCTTGCGATAGCATTGCTCAAAGACTTTTATATCGAAATCGTTATTTCTTGCGATTTGTATGTCGATAATTGCTTCTTTGATTGGAGCGTTATCTAAGTGGCGTTTTGCAATCATTTGCTTGTTTTTAAAGAAATCCCATTCTCATTTAATTGCTTTTGATTTTCCCAAATCCAATTTCTTAAGATCCAAGAAGCTACTTCTGCCTTATTGGCACCATGAATGCCTATTTGGACCATTTCTGATACCACTCTATCCGTAGTTTCATCAACTGTTAGTTGTAGCTTGGCTGTCTTTATACCATTTCGGCGAGTACTTGGCATTGGCTGTACCTAGAATCTAACTAGAATCTTTTTAGATTCTAGTTAGATTCTAGGTGTGGTTCAAGGTTCCATCAAAAAAACCAAATAGGCCTCTGTACTGCTGAGTATGAATTTCATAGTGCGATAATAGATTTCGACTGCTTTTTAGTCGTCTACATGCAACCTTCGCCAAGGTAAACCTGCAGCCTTCAACACCCCCCCATTCGCCTCAGTCAACGCAATCTCATAAGCCTCCGCCAGATTCTTCTCATTCAACACCGCTTCCGCCGATCCCTCTGCGAGGGTGGCTCCCTGGTGAAGTAGCTGCAGCCGATGGCAGTAGTGGGCAGCGAGGCTGAGGTCGTGCAGGACGACTATCACCGCGTGGCCGCTGTCGCAGTGTTGTCTCAGCAGGTTCATCACATCGAGCTGATGGGCGGGATCGAGGGCGGAGACGGGTTCGTCGGCGAGCAGGATGTCGGGTTCGGTGACCATGGCGCGGGCGAGGAGCACCCGGGCCTGTTCGCCGCCGGAGAGGGTGTTGAAGCTGCGATTCCGGAAGTCGAGCAGGTCGGTGTGGCAGATTACCCGTTCGATGATCTCCCGGTCTGCGTCTCCCACCGATTGCCATGGCTCCAGGTGGGGGGTGCGGCCCAGTTCGATGATTCGCTCCACGCTCATGGGCCAGGCGATCTCGCTCAGTTGGGGGAGGTAGGCGATGCGTCGTGCGCGCTCGGCATGGGGGATCGACTCAAGCGCCTTGCCATCGAGGCTGAGTTCTTCGGCGTCGGCTTCGATGACACCGGCTAGGGCGCGTAACAGGGTACTCTTGCCCGCACCGTTGGGGCCGATCAGGCCGAGCATCTCTCCGGGATGGAGGGTGATCTCCACCCCTTTGAGGATCGGCCGCTGACCACGGGTGACCCGCAGGCCTTTGCCGCTGAGCAGTGTCATACGCCCCTCCTTCTGTGGTGCAGGATCAGCCAGAGGAAGAAGGGCGCGCCGATGAGGGAGGTGACCACGCCGACCTTGATCTCCCCCTGCACCGGCAGCAGGCGTACCCCCATGTCGGCCAGCATCAGCAGCAGGGCCCCGCCCATGGCGCTGGGGACCAGTAGTCGACTCGGCTGGTAGCCCACCAGGGGTCGCAGCAGATGGGGCACCACCAGGCCGATGAAGCCGATGGCGCCGGTGACCGAGATGGCCGATCCCACCGCCAGGGCGATGGCGAGGAAGAGGCGCTTGCGCAGATTGGGCAGGTCGGCGCCCATGGAGCTGGCGGTCTCTTCCCCCAGGGTAAGGAGGTCGAGGGGGCGGCCCTGGCGCCAGATCAGCAGCCAGCCGAGCAGGGTACCGGGGAGCAGGATCCACAGCTCGTTGCGGCTCACATTGGCCAGGGAGCCGAGCATCCAGAGGGCGATCTCCTGCACTGCATAGGCGCTGGGGGCGAGGTTGAGCAGCAGGGAGACCAGGGCCAGGGC
>JBEVVS010000031.1:0-4633 GCA_040507005.1 Candidatus Thiodiazotropha sp. | reverse complement strand
AAGATGCAGGCAGGAGAATGCTCCAAAGAACAAGAACTATGAGTATTCCCTGGACAAATTAATGGAATGGAGCCCAAAAAACAAGATGATTTGGATTTATGCAGCGTTTGTGATGACACAGATGGCTAACATCCAGCAAGTCCCCAGATTTGTTCTCACGAGGCAGTTCTGTAAGGTTATTTGAAACCATATATGCTAATCTGTGGGTGCTTTCCATTTTTTGTCTCTCATAACTCCATGTAACCCTCTTCCTTCCATACCCATAACGGTCACAGCTGCCTGTCCACAATATACAGTCCCCCTCCCCCCTTGTAGAGTTTTTTTCCAGACTTTTTGAGATTCTTTCCAGCACTTGATGCATTATTTTGTTTCTTTTTAAGCTAAAATTATGATAAGATGCTGAAAGTGTTCCAGAAAACTGGACAAATTACCTTCTAAGCATCATAATCCTTCCACGTGAAATGTAGTATAGGGCAGCGTGAACTAATTGTTTCTCCCATAGACTTCAATGGTAACCCCTACCATCTTTGACAGTGTGCCACCCTTTGTGCAACATTGCTAGACCATCCAAATTTGCCTTAATTTCAAGCTAAAATGTTGATCAGTGTGATCAGATAGGAAAAACACCACCTTAGCCTGCATTTTTTTGCAGTACAGGATGTTGACATCCACCAACCCAGAATTCGGCAGAAAAGCGCCAAAAGATTTGCTAAAATCACCAATCATAAAATATTGCCTCCAAGACAAAATCAGAAATACTTATTTTTTTACAATATCCATAAAAGTGAACAAAACTGATTTTTACATTTCATCACAACATCATTTTCAGCCTCATCAGCATTATTATCCAATCAAACAGCTCCATTTGACAGATAATAGTCCCGGGTTTCCCTGCACTTTTTTGAATTTCTAGTCTCCATGGCTACATTGGTTCCCGCTGCCCTATAGGACAACTCAAAATTTCTACAAAGCCTTATTATTAGGTAAGTTTTTGAAATACATGCTATTTCGAATAAAATCACATCAAGTTTTCCTTACTGTTGACTTTCAATTGTGCTTAGGAACATCATATAGGCACCTACCCCCATTACTATACTTCTCTAAAATTTAATTAGAATACTGAAGATTGCCAGTGGAAGGGGAAGAAGATAAAATTCTATATCTCCTTAAGCCAACATCAGAGTCAGCTGAAATTTACAGAACATACTTAGCTTAGCCTAAAGTAGAAAGTGAACATAAAGAATACAGCCCCTTTATCTGAATGACCATACAACTATGCTCTTACCCCACCCACCCCCCTCTGTATAGGCCGCTACCCCCTAGTTACAGATTCACATATTTCCCTCTGGAATGCTGGTCTGCAGTAATAATATTTAATATAAAATGTTTGCTAACTGCTCTGGACATAATTTCATTTGTTGAAAGTTATGTCATTATCATTTTGTAACATTATCTATGTATGATAAAAAGGGCTGATAATGCTAGCAAAAGTAACACAGAATAGCATATAATTGGCTAACCCCTGACCTTACAAAACTGTTTCTTCTGGGGACTGGACATACCAAAAGATAACAAATATGATATTGTGCTGCTCCAGAAGTATCTCTTAACCATTTGCTGTCTAGTTTTCTATATAGCAACACATATATTGTGAAAAAAAGGATCATGAAAGTCAGAAAAGGAGTTAAAAAAATGAGAAAAACCTGGTTCAGGAAAGGTGTGGCACCCTATAATAAGGGTATAAAGCAGGAGGGAAAGGAACTGGGTAATACCACACAATTCCACTACATCAGGCCATCACATTCAGAAGTTTCCATGGCCAGACAGGATCCACTGGCACCATATGGGGAGCTCACTGAGACAGAGTCCAATGATGGGGCTGAGTCAACAATGGTACTGCGGCCGAAGTCAGACATGCCATTAGAAGTTGAAAAGATGAATTCAGATTTTAACGAAAGGTAGGTGCATTTCATTTTATACTTTAATTTGTTAGTTTGTAAGTGAACATCAGTATATTCAGTCTTTGAACTGCAGTTATCAAAATAAATGACAGAAAATATGATACAATTTGACCGATTTTGGTAGATTTTCACAGGTTTTTCTGAGAAAGTACACGAAAAAGTAATTAAGAAAACAAAAGTGTGGTTCCAGTTCAATAAAATATAATATATTTCATACCAGAAACACAGAAACTTTGAAACTTTATCACAAATAACTACCATTTGCTAAATAGAAGTCAGAGAATGGACTCGGACAAAATCCTGGTAGTGCAAGGGAAATAACTCCAATACTCTTGCTTGCATAGCTAAATAGAAATTATCAATACTTTACAAGCATGTATTAGATGCTTAGTGCATATCTATTATTTCTACAAATAAATATTTCATTTTTTGCTCAGTTTGAAGGCATAATATACAGTGAAACACTTTGATTAGCTAATTTCTACATGTATCAAAAGTCAAACTAGCTCTAGATTTATGAGGTTTTCAATTAGCACCTGCCACATCAGTTTTGATGCATTCTTTTTTTTTTTTTTTTTCCCTTTCTTCTTTCTTTAAATGGAGAAGAAGTTTACAGAAATATAAGATTACTCCATAAGTTTTCAGAAATTCTGTCCAGTAACTGTGTAAGAGATATGATTAAAAAAAATGGACATACAGATGGATGGACAGTGGACAGACAACTGACAGACACATGACAGGTGGACAGACAGACAGACAGATGGATGACACAAGGTCCTCTTTCTTGAAGTGTACTCCAGTAGGGCTAATCGTAAAGAAAAAGGGGAATCACTTGCCATTTTCTTCATTCTAATTTCAGGAACAACTCAGACTGCTACCGTATTTTGCATACTGGAAGGTTATGGGATATGTTCAACGAGGTTTTCCATGAACATCAAAAAACAAGCCCTCACTGCCAAGGACGCCTTAATTTTGATTACTCCACAGAGGAGCAGAGAATGTTCTGTTGGCGAGAGCGGGTCATTTGTGATCAGTGCCCATATAAGTCTCAGAAGTACAATCTTTATGATGAAATAGAAACTGGGAAAGTAGGGCGAAAAACAGCCACAGCCAATGCTGGCCTTAATATCGCTTTAAGCCAAACACCTATTGGGCCAAGCAGTATCAGGAAACTATGCCTCAGTACAAGTATTCCTGCACCTTCCAGGCGTGGATTACAAAAGTCTGCCAATAAAGTGTCCAAAATAATAGAAGAAGTTAATACAAGAGATATGAAAGCAAGAAGACAGGCTCTGAAGACCATAAACTTGCTAAGAGGCCGGCCAGCAGGCGAAATTTCTGTGCAGTCTGATGGAGTTTTTAATAACCCCTTATATTCTGGAATAGGGAGAACTCCCTTTCAGCCTGCAACACAGTGCTGCTATACAATGGTAGAAAATATTACACCTAAAAAGCAGGTTATAGCAATAGAAAATGTTAATAAATTGTGCTCCAAACATGGATTTCATTCCGTTGAGGATGAAGAAGAATGTGACATTATGTCGGAGAAATGTTCATCACAAATTCCAATGGAGCAGTCTATTGGTGATGAGAAAGAATGGGCTAAAGCATGTTTACTGGACCTCAAAGAGGACAATCTGGAGGTAAAGTACATAATTACAGACCCAGATACCAGTGCATATAAGGCAGCTGAAGAATTAAACATGGCCAAAATCACCAAATCAACCCCAGAGCATCAAATCGACACACGGCACCTTGCAGAAAACCACAGGAAATTCATAAAGAGTAAATGTGCAGTATTAAACATGATGCCCGGGCTAACAAAATCTTTTAAACAGAAGATGCAAAACAGGTTTTCGACAGATTTAAGCCTGCGCTGTCAGGCTGAATTTGAAAATTGCCATCAGAGAGCCAGAGGAGACTTGGAAAATCTGAAAATTAGCATAACTGAAACTACTGAGGCCATTCTCAGGTGTTATGCAGGTGACCATAAGCTCTGTAGGGCCCATTCTACTGTATGTGCAGGAGAAAATGACAACAACTGGATACTGAAGAATGAATTTCTACCAAATACTTTCAAAATAGACCTAAATACTGAAACTGAGAAGATTCTGCGAGAGTGCGTCAACTTTCGTCTTGGGCCAGCAATGCTTGAAAAAACTAAATTCAATTCAAACACGCAAAAAGTGGAATCAATTAACAATGTAATTAGACGTTCCTTACCCAAAAATGTCACATATCCCCGCAATTTTTCCGGGCGAGCTCACAGTGCCATCTTTTCATCTAATAATGGTCCAGGGGAATCAATCGTACGACTCTGTCAAGCAACAGGCTGTTCCGTTCCTCCAAACAGTAGAGTATCGGCTGCTCTTTTAACAGAACAACATATATCTGAAAAAGAGAAGGAACGCAAACAGTCAAGCAGGCGAAAAATGAAAAGAAAAATGAGAAGAATTAGATTATTCAAACTGTATGAAAAACATCAAGAAGAAGTAGCTTATCGAAAAGCTCAGCTGCTTGAAAAAAACTCTCAAACACGACAATTAAACGCAAGAATCAAAAAAGACCACTCTTACATTATCAATCAGGTCAAAATGAAAAATCTCCTGAAGAAATCAGTTTCAAAAGATCATACTTACATACAACAAGCCATGAAAAAGCCCAATCAGAAG
>JBEVVS010000224.1:0-4699 GCA_040507005.1 Candidatus Thiodiazotropha sp. | reverse complement strand
TTCACGAGGCCTGCCTGAATATGGGGGTCGAGCATGAGCTCAACATCGTGCCCGATGGAACCCATGGGCTCAGCGAGCATCAGGATATGGCAATGAATAAAACGATCAAGTTCTTGAATGTACAGTTGAAATAAGTCTGTTCGGATGGGGGTGTGCGGTCTCGCTGTTAGACAACCTGTCTGGCCTTTCTGTCTTGCACAAAGTGTAGAATGTGGGGGCAGAGAGTAAGATTCTCAAATATTAGAGAGAATTGTTCTCTGACCCGGTTTATCGCGGCTTATCGGTCATCCCTAGCGATGATCTGCTCAACGACATCGATCATGTTCGTCGCGTAGACGTCCGGGCGGTGATACAGGGGGTGATAGGGTGCGCCTGAACGATCGATGAAGGCGGCATGCATTCCCGCGGATAATGCACCGTGGGTATCCCAATCGTGTGTAGCGACAAGGCGCAGCTCTTCCATCGGCCGATCCATGCGTTCTGCGACATAGCTATAGACCTTCGGGTCAGGCTTGAAACTCCCGGTTGTTTCAACTGAGACGATGTCGTCGAAGTACTCGGTTAGACCGGCGTTGTTGATCTGAGCGGTTACCAGGTTGAGCGATGAATTGGTGAATGCCACAGTACGGTAACCGGCAGATCGCAGCCGGGTCAGCGCCGGTATCATGTCCCCATGTGCGGGTAAGCCGGCAAAACTGCTCAGAATATCGGCACGGGTCTCTTCGGCGAGCTCAACGCCCAAGCGGGCTGCAATAGTATCAAGCATGGTGCCGGCCAATGTTGCAAAGTCCGTTTTCACACCCGTCAATGCACAGACGGTTGATGAGTGGAGCAGCATTGAGAACCAGGTAGCCGTGACAGACTCTGTTTCAAATGCGGCCTTGAATTTTGGCTTCAATGAGCTGAGGTCGAGAACCGTTTCATTGATATCAAACAAAATGGTGTCCCGCGACATGATAGCTTGCTCCTTCTGTCGTTTTATTGCGAAAGTTCAGGTTGGTTCATTTCCACTACAGGTTAGGTTTTAACAAAAGCACAACCCCTGCTCTACTCCCAGCAGGTTGAAAAACCCTTGCTACCTGCCTGGAAGCTCGCGGCGTGTTGCGTCTGTTGTGTCGGTAAATGTTATGAAGTGCGGGTATTCGTCGCGCAGCATCTGCAGTTTAGGCTCGATATGGCGTTCGCAGAACTGGTTGCCCTTGTTCTTTTCAAAGTAGCCCTTCCGTGCTTGATCTGATGACTTGAATCCGACCAAGGGAAGCACCCGGGTCACCAGTGGCGCGCTGAAGTCATCCTGCATTTCCCTGAGAATGGCTTCTGCTTCATACGCCTGCTGCTGTGAATTGACGTAGATCGCGCTTCGGTACTTCGTCCGCATCGAATGATTTGCGGTGCTTGCATGGGTGTGCAGGTGAATATCGATCAACCTGACCAGACCTATCACCTCCGGATCGAACTGGACTTTCACCGCCTCCGACCAGGTGTCGTCAGGCGGCGATGAGCGTATGAAACCCTGATCGACTTGCTGCACTCCCCTAAGCGCCCGGAAAACCGCCTCGGTGCACCAGTGGCAGCCCCCGCCAAAACCAATCGTTTGCTGCACCTCATGTCTCCTCGCTGGTTATTGTGTTAGGCAGTACCCAATCAGGTCGCGGGAAGTGGCAGGTATAACCGTTGGGATAGCGTTCCAGGTAGTCCTGGTGATCTGCTTCCGCTTCCCAGAATGAGCCGACGGGTTCCACTTCGGTAACGATTTTTCCCGGCCATAGCCCACTGGCCTCCGCATCGGCGATGGTATCGAGGGCTCGAGTACTGCGCGTTGTTGAGTCATTCAAACGTCCTCCACCTGGTCGATGTAATCACCATAACCTTCCTCTATCATATGGTCGCGATGTACGAATCGCAGCGATGCGGAGTTGATGCAGTAGCGCAGGCCTCCACGCTCCTGGGGGCCATCGGGAAATACGTGTCCCAAGTGGCTGTCGCCATGGCTACTGCGCACCTCGGTACGGGTCATGCCGTGGCTGGTGTCCCTGAGCTCATTCACGTTGGCAGGCTCGATAGGCTTGGTAAAGCTCGGCCAGCCGCAACCGGACTCGAACTTATCGGATGATGCAAAAAGCGGTTCGCCGGAAACGATATCGACATAGATGCCAGGTTCATGATTGTGCAGGTACTTCCCCGTGCCAGGCCGCTCGGTGCCGTTTTCCTGAGTGACCCGATACTGTTCGGCGTCAAGCTGGGCCAGGGCATCCGCTGATTTAGAGTAGGTCTTCATTTCTCACTCCTCTCGCTAGAGTAAAAGAGATAGTGGCTTGCTGCGGCGATTTCAATAGCCGTAGGGCTTTTCAGCTTGCGACCGTTGTTGTCGGAAAGTCATCTGCCAGGAAATGTTTGGAGATACCTGTGAGCCTAGCATGACTCTAGTAGACCGTGGCATCATGGGTTGTGGCATCAGTCAACATTTGCATGGCATGCCTCAAAGCCCGTCTTAGCAGTTTCCAGGCGACACCTAGTATTGTTGATAGACTAAATTTGAATATTTAGGAGGGAGCCAGGTAGCTATTGTGCTTATCAAGCCTTTGATCTTTAGGCTATTATGTGTGTAGCTTAATTGCGACTCTAAAAATCTTATGCAACCCGCTGATTGCGTTGACATGCAGACGCGTTTGATCTAATATTTTCAAAGAGAACATTCAAAGAACTTTTGGTGGATTTTTAGTATGAGCCGGATAGAATGGACCGAAAAAACATGGAATCCCGTAACTGGCTGCACCAAGATTTCTCCAGGATGCAAGCATTGCTACGCAGAAGCCATGGCAAAAAGACTGTGTGCCATGGGAACAGCAGGATATGAGAACGGTTTCAAATTATCTCTTCATCCTAACCGGTTATCAGAACCTCTCAAACGAAAAAAGCGTACGACATATTTCGTGAATTCAATGAGCGACCTCTTTCATAAGAAGGTCCCTGTTTCTTTTATTGAAAACGTATTTTATGTAATACAACGTTGTCCACAACATAACTTCCAGATTCTAACAAAACGACCTGAGAGGATGAAATCATTCTTTAGTAAACGAGAGGTTCCAAAGAACTGCTGGCTTGGTACTACTATTGAAGATCGAAGATATGGCATTCCCAGAATTGACATCCTGAGAGAAATTCAAGCTCCTATAAAGTTTTTGTCCGTCGAGCCGCTATTAGAAGACCTCGGGGAACTTGATTTTTCATATATTCACTGGGTTATCGTAGGTGGTGAATCCGGTCCAAAAGCAAGGCCGATGAAAGCAGAGTGGGTTGAATCCATTCGGGATCAATGCCGTGAGCAGAATGTCTCATTTTTCTTTAAGCAATGGGGGGGCTGGGGCGCAGACGGTGTCCGCCGTCCGAAAGCGAAAAACGGTCGTATGCTCAATGGCCGCACATGGGATGAGATGCCTGAAATAAGAGCAGTATAAGTTAATCATTACAAAACACGGAAGCACAAGGAATGCCACGAGTTCACTATGGCTTTAGCCCTGAAGGGCCACTAGCAGAAATCAAACCTCACAGTATCGCAAAACATAAGGTTCTTCACTCTTATTTAAGTGCCTATTTTCAGACTCTAGCTCCATCTCATCAACAGAAAGAATTAAAACTCACCATTGTTGATGGTTTTGCGGGCGGCGGTATTTATGAGCATTCAATTTCAAAAGAACCTGTTTTAGGCTCACCATTCGTATTTCTGAAAGCAGCGCAGGAAGCAGAAGCAATAATCAATCAGGGGCGCAATATTCCCATTCGAATGAATATTGATTATTTTTTTATTGAAAAAGAAAAAGATGCTCACTCACTTCTAAAAAATACGTTAATACAAGAAGAATATGGTGCAAGGCTGGAAAAAGATATTAAACTTATACATGGTACATTTGAGCAGCAAATCACACCCTTATCTGAATTTATCAAGAAGAAAAATCCACTGAACGGCAGGTCGATTTTTTTTCTGGATCAATATGGCTACTCCGATGTTCCAACTGGTGTTGTCAGAAGAATACTGGAAAACTTCCCTACCGCCGAGATTATTCTGACCTTCAATGTTGATTCTTTTATCAACTTCGCATCGGATTCCAGTACGACAGATAATATATTGCGCAACACAGGCATTCCTGATGCTTTAAAAGGAAGGTCGATTGAAGATATAAAGAATAGTGAGCGAGACTTTCGTCTGTATATTCAAAGCTGTCTCTATCAAGAGCTTGTAACCAAATGCGGTGCGCGGTTTTTTACTTCATTTTTTATAAGGACTGAAGGGCACGGTGATTATTGGCTCGTTCATTTATCACAGCACCATCGCGCCAGAGATGTTATGACAAAGGTCCATTGGTCTCATAATAACCATTTTATACATTATGGTGGACCTGGCTTAAATATGTATGAAGTTCTTGGATACGATCATAAACTTGACTTAAGCACTTCAAATCAGTTGGGGTTTGACTTCCTTTTTGACAATCCTGCTGAAGAACGATCTGTTGATTTGCTAACGAACCAACTCCCTCATTATATTTTTTCTCATGATGAAGGTATTTCATTTGGTGAGCTTTTTGCAACAACATGTAATACATCACCGGCAGATAGTATTAGATATAAAAAATCCATTGAGCAACTCTATTCACAAAAAGAAATTGAAATCTTATCCCCTGATGGAAAAAAACGAACAAAA
>JBEVVS010000037.1:0-4777 GCA_040507005.1 Candidatus Thiodiazotropha sp. | reverse complement strand
GTAGAACAAGAGCCTTCTGCGCCTCCAGGAGGTGTGAGTGGGGGGATTGTTTGGATATTTTTCTCTCGCCACTGAGTGACCGGCCGCGCATCGGGACGCAATGCACGGGTGAAAAAGTCATTGAAGCACCTGTATCGAGTAGGATCGCTCTGCAACGCTTCCTGCATGTCAACCTTGTACCATTTGATGGCTTGGCGGATCAGCAGATCTTTAAACGGTTTTAATTCGATGCGTGCGATGCTGTGCATCAAGGAGGAGAGCAGATGGTGTGGTATCAGGTATTGCAGACCCACAAACAGAAATTGGGCGACGGTTTTGGCGATGTCCTTGGGGGTATCGGATTGAGTCATGTTGTTACTGCATTGCGAGGATCAGTTTATTGATATCTTCAGCGATAGTAGCGGTATTGCCATTGCGGGTAAACAGGGCAGTCAGTTTTGCGCTCGGACCTATCAGGTAGAGGGTATCTTGCATGTCATCAGAATAACCACCGAGGATCTCGAAGGTTTCGGCCAGCATCTGCCTATCGCCATCAAGGGCATGGATATTGTCAGATAGCGCAGTGAAGGATATCGCCATATCCTCGATCTTGTTGCCTGCAAGATAGAGGTAGTGGATCTGTTGTTGTAAGTCTGGATTCGATGCCAGACGATTATGCACCTGTATCAGACGCGTGAGTGCGGTTGAGGCGCTATTCCCGGGATTGGGATCAAGTATTAGCAGACTCCAATGACCTTGAAGATCGGTGTTGGTAAAGGCTTCACCCGCCTGGTTGTTTAGATTGATTGGAGGCAATGCTAGTGGCGGATCGAGCAGGACACCGTTGATAAGCGGTAAGGTTTTGGGGTGCTGCTTTTGTGTCACACCTGCATAGTAGGCAATAAAAAACGTCAGCAGTGCCAGAATCAGTATGACTATCCGACGCTGCTTAGAGGATGGCCGTCTCATGGCAAGGCTTTTGGCGTATCATCCCGGTTACCCCATTCCGACCATGAGCCTGGGTAGCCCCTGCAGTGTTGGAAACCCAAATGCCGGAGCACGAACCAGGCGAGGGATGAACGATGATGTGTCTGGCAGTATGCGACAATCTCCTTCTCTTGCGCCAGTCCGAGTTGTTTGAGCTGGCCACTCAGGGCTTGGTCCGACTTTAAGCGCAGGTTTCGCTCACGGTCCATCACCTCCAACCAATCAAGATTGACAGCCCCTGGTATGTGCCCCGGGTGTCTGGAGAAACGAGAGATCCCTGTGTATTCGTTCCAACTGCGGGCATCCCAAAGTGCGAAGTCAGGTTCACCAAGGCGTTCGGTTATATACTCCGTGCTAGCCACTGAATCGGTCCTGGGAGCAGGTTTGAAATTGGCTACAGGCGGGCTGGTGGACTCGCGACTGCAGGCATGGCCTTCGTTGGCCCAGGCGTGTAGCCCGCCGTTCAGTAGCGAAAATCGATCGTGTCCCAGGGTTTCCAATGTCCATAGCAGGCGTGAGGCATTGCCTCCACCTTCATCATCATAGGCGACCACATGCGAGTCATTCTCGATACCATGCATGGAGAGTACCCGTGCCAACTCCCCGGATTCCGGGAGTAGACCGTGTACCGGATGCCGGCTGGCCACAATCTGGCTGTATGCAAGATGTATCGCACCTGGAATATGCAGCTGAGAGTATGTGGTCTCCTTGCATAGGTCGATGATCACCACTCGCTTTTCACCAAGCAGATCTTGCAGCTGCCCGGGTTCGAGCAGCTGTGGGATTTCGTTTGTCACTATTCTGCTTAGAGCGCTTGTTGCATGCGACCCAGGGCGACCCCTGTATTGATCGGTGCATTCATGTCGCTCAAGATGGCCTCCAAAGCACCCACGCACAACAGGATGTTCTCCGCCCGTGCACTGTGTCCCATCAAGCCTATACGCCAAACCTTACCGGCCAAAGCACCCAGACCGGCACCGATTTCAAGGTTGTATTCATTCAACAAACGGCTCCTGACGCTTGCATCGTCAACACCTTCGGGGATGGATACCGCGTTTAACTGGGGCAGCCGATGGGTTTCATCCACGATAAATGTCAGACCCATCGCCTCGAGACCGGCTTTTAGGGCGTTATGCATCTTTTTATGCCGCATCCAGGCGTTTTCCAATCCCTCTTCCTGAAGTATGCAAAGTGCTTCATGGAGGCCATAGAGGGCGTTCACCGGCGCGGTATGGTGATAAGCGCGCTTTTGGCCACCACCCCAATATCCCATCACCAGGTTAAGGTCGAGAAACCAGCTCTGTACCTTGCTGCTGCGGTTGCGGACCTTTTCCAAGGCGCGTTCATTGAAACTGATGGGCGCGATGCCTGGGGTACAGGAGAGACACTTCTGGGTACCCGAGTAGATGGTGTCTATCCCCCATTCATCGACTTTCAATTCGCAGCCAGCGAGAGAAGTGACGCTGTCCACGATGGTAAGGCAGTCGTGACGATGGGCAAGTTCCACCAGCTCCTTGGTATCGGAACGGGCACCGGTTGAGGTTTCTGCATGCACGAAAGCAAGAATCACAGCATCGCTGTTTTGTTCAAGCGCCGCTTCGACCTTGGCCAGATCGACCGCCTTGCCCCACTCATCCTCGACCATGATTGGAATTCCGCCGCAGCGTTCCACATTCTCTTTCATACGGCCGCCGAAGACTCCATTTTGGCAAACGATGACTTTGTCGCCAGGCTCGACAAGATTGACGAAACAGGTCTCCATGCCAGCAGAGCCCGGTGCCGAAACAGGCATTGTCAGAGGGTTTTCGGTTTGAAATGCATATTGGAGTAATCCCTTTGTCTGCTCCATCATTTCCACAAACACCGGATCAAGGTGGCCGATGGTCGGGCGTGACAGGGCCTCGAGTATGCGTGGGTGAACATCTGAGGGACCGGGTCCCATCAGGGTGCGGACAGGGGGTTTGAAACTTGGAGTCATACTGGGTTGCCTATTGTTATCGAATTTAAAATCGTTGCTGAGTATAAGTGTCGAATCCGTTTGGCATCAAGCATTACCCCCCTGTTGTGGCTCAGGTAATTGGGCTTATGAGTGGGGTGCGCTGATCTTGTTCAACCTGTCATCACCCTTGGAACCTGGATCTACAAAAAGACTAATTAAACAGGTCTGTAATTATTGCTGCAATCCTGACTTTTCTGCTTGGTTAAATCTTCCATTCAAGCTGGTAAAAAAATTGCCAATTGTTTTATTTTTAGTGCCTCGACAAGCGCACAATAAACCCATAAAAAACTTGTAATATCAATAAGTTATAAAGCTGTGTCCGGTATTGTGAATAAGGTCATCCTGATCTGTGATCCAGTTCCTAAGGTCCTTCCCATGTCTGCCGTAACCTAGCGCAAGAATTAACGTTACCGAGGCATCGAAATGAGATCAAACCAGGCGGTTTTATTTTCAACAATAACATTGAGTATCATTCTCAGTGCGTGTGGTGGTGGAAGTGCCGTAACTGAGTCTGGTCAGGTGGCGAGCAATCAGGATACTGCTGTCTCCAGTGGCAGTGAAACGATCGTCATACCACCTTCCACAAATGCGATAACATCCAGTGAAGAGCAGCCGAGCGCTGCTACGACACCTGTTAGAACAACAACCCCGGTGAGATCAGTAACCACAACGACTACCCAGACTCAGACCCCTGCCGATAACTTTGGCGCCGCGTCTTTAGCAGCTGCGACCGTATCCAATGACAATGTCGTCCTAAGCTGGAATCAGACCAACGATGTACCCCAAGGCGGATACAACGTTTTTATCGATGGTACGATCGCCAAGGATCTGTCTCACATCGTTGGCACTACGGTTACTGTTCAGGGTCTGGATCTTAGCGTACAGCACTGCTTTACAGTACAAGCACAATATAGTCAGGCATCTCCAGTACAATATTTTACCTCAAACAGGCGTTGCACGGATGCGCAGCAGTCCGGCAACCAGGCCCCTGAGATTACGGGCAATCCCGCCAATAGCGTGGATGCAGGTGGATCCTACTCTTTCACGCCTAACGCATCGGATGGTGACGACGATACTCTGACCTTCACAGTTGCCAACCTGCCGGCTTGGGCGCAGTTCAATAGCCAAACAGGAAGATTGAGCGGTTCGCCCACGACCGATGATGTGGGTAATTACAACAATATTGTAATTACAGTATCTGATGGCACTGATGAAACCAGCTTGAACGCATTTGCCATCTCAGTAAATTCGAATACCTCAACGGCGGTTACCGGTTCATTCTCCCTTAGATGGACGGCACCAACCACTCGTACTGACGGTTCAGTGCTGAATCTTGCGGATATCCAAGGCTATTGTATCTATGTTGGCACCACCAGAGACAATCTTCAGATGGTCGCAGACATCAATGAAGGCGATAGAACCACCTATGTTGTGGATAATCTGGATCTTGGTGATTATTACGTTGCTGTATCCGTATACGATCAAGAAAATAATATGAGCGGTTATTCAAATGTCGTACAAAAGACGGCAGTGAATTGATTGTGATCTAGACTCTATCGAGAATCTCAACTCTAGAGTTAACTGAAATAAATAAAAAAAACCGTTGCAAGTCCAACTAACTTGCAACGGTTTTTTTATCTGTGAATCGACAAACCCGGTGGAATCAATTTGTGTTCGCAGTAGAGCGAACCAGTCTGCCGGTGAATTGGATTGATCGGCACAGATAACTAATCACTGTTAATTTAGTTGTGCGATCCTATTTCATTTAGATACTTTTGAATTAGAGGGTTGTGAAGGGGCGGTTCCTGGTGG
>JBEVVS010000159.1:0-4805 GCA_040507005.1 Candidatus Thiodiazotropha sp. | reverse complement strand
AAATGGTTACGATGAGAATCTGGCAAAACGGTCGTAAATCTTCAATATCCTACGACCGCTAGTTTGGACGAAACTACGATGGTAATTTGGCACTCTACATTTTTTATGAAAAAAGCACAGCGTGCTATAACCGCACACCACTGAATCTTATGATAGCAGTGTGATTATTTTTACGATCGTATTTGGGAAATTCTACGACAGGAATTTGGGAAATAGAAAAATGGTTACGATGAGAATCTGGCAAAACGGTCGTAAATCTTCAATATCCTACGACCGCTAGTTTGGACGAAACTACGATGGTAATTTGGCGCTCTACATTGATCGCAAAAACAATAATTGGTTCTATAAAATCATAAGGTTATGCTGGATAGTTGTGTAGAAGAGACAGGCTTAACTCCGGGCAGGGCTTTTTTAGAGTGGATGTCCACGGTATTACGTTATTTCCGTTATCGCACGTTATTTGATGTCCACGTTATCTGTATTCAAGCCTAACACCCCTGCTCTATCTCGAAAGTACTCATAAACGTCTGGCAACGCCTCAAGCACAGGGTCAGGTAAAGTATTAACACCAGCGTTTTGAGCTGAAATCCTACAAACGAAACCGCATGCATAACTTGCCAAGTCCAATGCTGCAGCAGCAGTTTCGTTATCTTTTAACTGCTCAAAAAAAACTGAAAAATCCTCTATCATATTAGGATCATCCAGAAATCGGATAAGTATATGTAGACTATTGATATCACCTTCCAAGACCCGGTAACCCAATTTCAGATTAGATTCGACTTTAATTTTAATATCATTAAATTTTTCATGTTGATCCCATGCTGCAGATGCCACATCAAGAAGAAATCGGGCCTGCTTTTTTTCGCTTAGATTTAAAAAATCATCCCAACTACTCAACGATTCGCCCTCCTCGAACTGTGATGCTGTTTACACCAGGTCTAACAGCACCACCTTCTGCAGTAATTCGTACAGTAATATCTGGATACCTTTCGCTAAATTGACGTATCACCCCTGGAGTAGCAGTAGAGTTTCCTAAACCTTGATAGCATGTATTGCATACTCCACTAGTATTTGAGATATGGATATTCACCGTACGTCCTTCCAACTGGGCCGATGTTAAACCTGTATCATCAATTTGCCTAGCCAAAGCATTAAGAATATCCTCTTCAGCATGCCTTGACGCAATCGGGTTTGGATTAGGAGATTTAATAGGTCGATTAACACCATATAAATCATCTAACGATCCCAAACCTGCTTCTCGCCTTAATGCGGGAGAAAGCCCTTCAAAAACCTGGCCTTCTAACCCAGGAATATCAGTTCGCCCAGCAGCAACAGTATTTCTATCAGACAAGCCATATCGATTACGTATAGCCTGAAGATCTCCTGATGTAGGGACTATATTGTGTGAAACAGTTACTCTCGTCTCATAAGGCAACTGCCTCAACCAAGCCTCATCAGTTGCGGCATTTGTAGCTCTTACAGAGCTATCCATAACACCCCGGCGATACGTATAACTAATGAGCCTGCTGCCTAAATAAACCGTTGCAACTTCGGCAACACCCCAAAATGGGTTTTTAGCCTCACCCGTTGCTAAATCCTCACCTTCTGTAATCGTGTTCCAAACATCATATCCAAAACAAGCCGGATTCGTGACCGCAGGTAGCGTCCAACTTCCTCTAAGCATACGTATCGCAGCGGGATGGTTAAAGACATACGCATTGAGTATTGCTGCGCGATTTCTGAAGTTACTGTAGGCTTCTCGATAATTCTGTCCTGAAAATAGGCTTTGCGCTTCTTGGAGCTGTTCCGCTGATAGATTGTCAGCATCAACATAGGTCGGCCTAAACCCAAACAAACTACCTTCCTCGCCTGAATATCGATTTTCAAAGTAATCAAACCAGGCGATCTCAAGATCTGTCAGAGCATCTGAAAAACGATTCGGGTTATTGGTAAATTCACTACGCCCCCAATCCTGAACCGCACCGGGCCTGTCTAAATCAAGAATATGAGGAATGACTGATTCCAGACCCAATGGATCGATGGCATTGACTGGATCACCACCCACATAGGCATAGGTATTCAACCCACCCTCGAGCCCAATGGGATCACTGGTGAGATATCTGCCAGTGTTCGGATCGTAGTGCCTGTGGTAGTTGTAATAGGTGCCTGACTCCTGATCCTCATACTGGCCGGGCAGCCTGAGATTGAGCGTGATCTGTTGATGCTCAATGTTGATCAACCCAAACGGACTGTAGTCCGCCGACCAGACGGTCTGCTGCTCTTCGTCAGTGACTGCTCGCGGCGCACCCCGATGATCGGTATGGATGGCGTAGGCGGTTTTGCCTTCAAGCTTGAGGATCGGCTGGTGATCTTGGTAGAGGTATTGGGCAGTGACCTTACCGCTGCCGTCGGCCTCGGCGATCAGCTGATGGCCATCGTAGAGGTAGTAGGTGACCTTGGGTCGTTGGGTGTTCTTATATACGACCTTCTTGATCCGCTCACCAAAGCGGTTGTAGGTGTAGGCTGCCACCAGGGTCTTGTTTGCCGGGTCATCGGGAGCGGCCCGGTAGAGTCGCACGGGTCGTTGATGGGCATCGTACTCATAGAGGCGCTCGCCGATCTGCTCGGGGCTGCCCGCTGGGTTGTATTGGTATGCCTTGTTTTCGCCGTTGTCCTGGCTCAGCAGCCGGTTGCCCGCACCCGGGTCGGGGTAGTGGTTTTGCTGGGTGGTGGTGCTGCCATCCGGGTCGGTGTGTTGTTTTTGGGTGCGGTTGCCCAGGCTGTCGTATTCATAGCGATAGCTGCCCAGTTTTGTCTCGGCCTGGGTCAGTCTGCCCAGCCGATCGTAGTCATAGCTTTGCAGCATGCCGTCGGTGTCGATACCGGTGATGCGGCCCTGGGCGTCATAGTGGTACTGCAGCTTGAGGTGTTGGCTGTGAACGATGGCGGTGGTGCGGCCCAGTTTGTCCTGGTGTCGGGTTTCCTTGAGGCCGTTGCCGAAGGTGAGACCGGTCTGTCCGTCGCTGGCGTCCTGGTCGATCTCGCCCACCAGGGGGGCCTGCCTCATCCCCAGCAGGCTGTCGCGGGTAATGGCGCGCAGCTGGCCCTTTTGATTGCCATCCTGGTAATAGTGGTAGCTCAGGACCTGACCGTCGGGCAGGGTCTTGCGGCTGATCTTGCCCGCCTCGTTGTAGGCGTATTCGGTGATGAACCGATGGCCGTCGATGTGGCGGCTGTGCTGGATCAGTCTGCCCTGGTCGTCGTAACCAAAGCCCTCGTGGCTGTTGCCGTCGCTGAGCTGGGCCAGGCGGCCGTTGCCGGGGTGGTAGTCCAGGGTGGTAGTGCTGTCGGGACCGCTCTCTTCGATGAGGCGGTTGGCCCCGTCGTAGCGATAGCGGGTGGTGATGCCTTGGGCATCGGTCTTTTGGGTGCGGTTGCCCGCACTGTCGTAGGCGTAGTGGACCGCGCCGGTATCCGGGTGGCTTTGATAGATGAGGTTGCCAAAGTCATCCTTGCTTTGGGCGGTGGTGTTTTGCCGGGGATCGGTGAGACCACTGGCCTTGCCGTTCTCGTCGTAATGGAGCTGGGTGACGCGGTTGCCCGGCTGGGTGACGGCCAGGAGTTGGCCCAGGCCGTTGTAGTCCAGCTCGGTGGCATAGCCCTGGGGATCCTCCACCTCGGTAAGGTTGCCCGCATCGTCATAACGATAGTGGGTTTGACCCCCGGGGGTCTCGCGGGTGCTGAGCCGGCCCTGGGCATCGTAGAGGTAACTCACCGTGGCCAGGAGCTGGCCCTGGGCATCCATGAGACTGCGCTGGGTGAGACGGCCTTCGCTGTCGAGTGCCTGTTCGATGCGGTTGCCCTGGCTATCTTCCAGGCCGTTGGCCCGGCCGGCCTCGTCGTAGTCGAGGGTGATCTGTTCACCGTCGGGGTCGGTGATGCCAACCAGATTCCCGATGGCGTCGTAGGCATAGCTTACCCGTTGTTGACCCTGGGTCACCCGGGTGACCTTGCCCCGGTCGTTGTAGTCAAGGGTCAGCGGGGCCAAGCCGCTGCTGTGAACCTGTCGGGGACGGCCATAGGCATCGTATTGGGTGATCCGCAGGGTGCGCCCCTCCGGGGTCTTGAGTTGGCTCAGGCGTTGCTGACTGTTGTAACTGAGCAGGATCCGGTCGTCCGCATCCTCCCGCGGGCCGTCGATGACAACAAGGTTGCCGTTCTCATTGTATTCCAGCTGCGTGGTGCGCTGGATGGGCGTGTAACCGCCATCCCTTTCGGGGCGATAACCGCTTTCGGTGAGCCGGGTGGGCTGGCCCTGGGCATTGTAGTGGTTATCCAGACGATGCTCACCCTGGGGATTGATACTGGGCCGGATCACCGCGCTCGGCTTGAGGGCGATCTGGTCGGCGTATTCATAGCGGACAAGGCCCTTTTCCGCCTCTCCGGCCACTTCACGGGTGACCTCGATAGTACGGCCCTGCTCGTCATAGGCGTAGCGTTTGGTGATGCCATCCTTGGTGGTGATCTCGCTCAGTTGCAGGTTTTCGTTGTAGCGGTAGCGCACATCCCCCGGACCACAGGTGGAGCAGCCGGGACCGTGGATGGCGGTGACCAGGGCCACGCCGTTGCGGGTTTCGGTGGTGTAGGTGCTGACCCTGCCCTGGCTGTCGGTGACTTTGGTTTCGCCCGGGGTGCTGAAGTCGAGACTCACCTGGCCTACCTGATCGGCATAGGTGGAGTGGATACCCCGATCCCGGTCGTCATAGCCCCAGGTGGCGTAGCGAATCCCCCGCTCGTCGGTGATG
>JBEVVS010000204.1:4147-4844 GCA_040507005.1 Candidatus Thiodiazotropha sp. | reverse complement strand
CGATGGCCTTTGATTACCACACACTAGCTGGACTTTACTCCTGCTATGACTTTGGCAGTTGATCATCGATATCGATGATGCGTCGGTCATAGTAGAAGTGGGCATTGGATTGCAATTCCTCGGGGAGTTCGCCCTGGTTGCACTTGCTGATCAACAGCTGCGACACCAGTCGCCAACCCATCGCATTGGTGTTGTAGACCGTCTCCCCGCAGCGACTGCAAAATACTCTCGTCATAGCCAAACCGGGATACTGGTACTCCACCGCATGCTCAGCGCCGGATAGGATCCTTACCTTCTCCGGATCCCAGGCCACCACAGAGTGGTAGGGGACGTCCAACAGATTGCGGCAGTCCTCGCAGTGACAGAAGGCGTGCACCCTGGGGGCATCGCTCATCAACAGCTTGACTGAGCCGCAGTCGCACTGCACCTGGTATTGATTGTTCATTGTGCACCTCAATGTCATGGGTGATGTCACGAGTTGATCTGAGCTATACTGGGGCCATTGGTAACTAAATACAACCAGTATACTAATAGTAACCTACTCAGCTTGGGGCAGTGATCGATGAGGAGTTATGTGGAGACCGATGGTCAAGGCAGAAAACGGGCGGTGAATGCCTGCAGCGAACCCTGCGCCGTGGAAAAGGGCATGCGGCTCATCGGCGGCAAGTGGAAGGCCTCGATCATCTACCACCTGAAA
>JBEVVS010000204.1:0-4137 GCA_040507005.1 Candidatus Thiodiazotropha sp. | reverse complement strand
CCGAATGTTGGGGGGCGCGAGCAAACGCATGGTGGATCAACGCCTCAAGGAGCTTGAAGGGGCAGGCATGGTGATGCGCAAGGTGATCAGCGAACGTCCGGTGGCGGTGACCTATGAGCTGACGGAGTTTGGCCGCAGCGCCTTGAAGATTCTGGATGACCTGCGCATCTGGTCGGAGAAGCATAATGTCTGAAAACCAATCCACTCAATCTCTCCCCGACCAAAAACCATGCCCACTGCCATTTCGGGTTGCATAGCGTCGATCGACGAGCGCACACATCCCCTTCTCATGAGACATCGGCTATGTCTCGTCTCCTTCTTATGTTGCTTCAAGGCTGGGTCTCGCCAAGCCATGTCACCATCGACAGGGCATCGGTGGTGACATTTTCCATAACGTCGGTGCCGTAGTAATAAAGCCGGGATACTCCTGTCCCCTCACCGGTCCGCACAGACCCCGCCAAGGCGGAGCCAACCGTCATATTCAATGTCGCCTGACTCACGCCATTGATATCGATCTGGGCACTGGCAATCGGTTGAGTGTCACCAAAGTCCAGCACACTCACACCGGACAGGGTTGCGGTCAATTCATCGATTGAGACTCCTTCACTACGCACTACACTGACACCACCCACATTCACGGTCATCTGCGATTGATCGAAATCCTTGAGCATGACATTGGCTAGGGCATTATCGCCTATGTCTATTCGGGTCAGGATCGGCAGCGTCACAACCACACTGTATAGCTGAGAGCTGGTCAAATCGAAACTGACCGTATCACCGTTCTGGGTCACATCCACATCGCTGACAAGATCCTCATCGGCGGTGACAGCGATTGAATAATCCGTCCCTTGGTTAACCGTGACATCCGCAAAGCCGTTCACCTCGATCTTGTTGAAACTAACAAAATCAAACATCTGCGTCGTCCGGCTGAAGTCTGGCTGACCGAAGGTTACTAGCCTCGCCAGTATAGAATCGCCATTTGCGCTGACTTCTCCGTCGATGGTGACTTGTGCATTGGCTTGAAGATCACCGGCAGTACCGTTGAAATAGCTAGTGTTCGAATCGATTGTGGCCATAAAACCATTGAGATCAAAGTCGATGGAGGAGATAAAGCGTGTAACGACTCCACCCAGGTGTACCCGCCCTCCTGGCGTGACCGCCGTGTTAACGACAGTTGCGATCTCATCCGCTTGAAGTATGCCGTTGAGGTTCAATACACCTCGCACCATCACCAACTGACCGTTCTCCAGCGTGTGTGGACTGATTAGCGCGCTGTAATCGACGCTCAGTCCATTGACGGTAAACAACATACTCACCAAGTCCAGCCCTGCAACGGTACCGATCAGCTGCACCCCGGTACTCGTGGTATCGGTTTCGATACGCGTTGCCAGAATGCCGCCTTCTGCGTTTCGAAATCCGCTTACCTGGACGGTCTCACCAAGCGCCAAACCGGCAAAGGTATCCGGGTCGATACTCGGATCAAAAACGGTATCCGCATCGGTAAGGACGATTTGATCCATCACGATCAGTTGTCTAGATAATGAATCGATATCCTCAAGCGGGCCAATGACCGATGCGTTATGTTGAATCTCGACAGCGCTACCGAGGGCACTACTGAAGTTTACTTCACCCTCTAGCATGACAACCTGTCCCAGCTTCAGGTCTGAAACTGCTGCCGGTGAACCGTTGACGATTACACTGGCCTCATCGGTGTCGTAGCGAATTCCATTGACTGTTGCACTGCTCAACTCGGTAATGGAGCCGAACGCGGTATGTACCGCTGTATCATTATCAATTATTTCGACCGTTACGGATGAATTCACGTCGAGTGACGCCCCGGAGACATTGTTCAATGTCACCGCAAACGACTCTGTAAACTCTGTCCCATTGTCGTCAGGAATGGTGACGCTGATGGTTTTATTCCCGGAGACACCGTCGGACCAAGTCAATGTACCCTCTGCAGCGGTATAGTCAGAACCTGCGACTGCACTACCGTCTGCGGTAGTAAAGTCCACCCTCGCGACACCTGAACTGCCGCCACTGCGTGCCACGAGAATATTTATGATCGACCCTTCCCTGGCGTCAAGAGAGATTTCTCTAAAATGTATGGTGCCGGGCTCGCCGTCATCCCCACTCCCCCCGCCACCCCCACACGAAGCGATGCATAGCAACATCGAGGCAAACGGGACAAAGAGCAACAACTTGGATACAAATGAGCGAATAGACATAAAGCGTACCTCCCTGTGGCTTTTGAGATCGATCCGCAGGCCAAGCAGATCGGTCACATTAACGCTGGATAACAGCTCCTCACTCTAAGTGCCCCAAAAAATATCAAGCACACTTCGATAGAATATTAGATTGGCCTGAGAGAAAATGCTCAAGGGAATGGTCTATTTCATTTTCACAAACCTTTGGACAATGACCTGGATCAACAAGGGTGGCTAAACAAACAACAGGTGTTCTATGCTCAGATCTTAAACACCGGCAGAAGCTGCGCCAATACGTCGTTGGTCAACTGAAGCTTTTCATCCCGATCCTGCTCCCTGGCGACCGGGCCGTCCACAAACAGACAGGCCAATCCGTGCACCGTGGACCAGGCCAGCAACTCCTGGGGGCTGAACTCACTGGGATCCTCGTCGGCGATGGTCTTTACGAAACCCTCCTGCAGGTAACCGGCGAGACGGTCCGTCGCGGCGAGGTAGTCCGAATCCCTGGAGTAGATCATCTCCTCCCGCCACATGGCGCGGAAAAAAGCCGGTTTGGTGAGGGCAAAACGGACATAGGCCATGCAGACAGCCTGGAGCATATCCTCCCCCTTATCTTGCGCCTGCAGCTTGGCCACTTCCATTGCATCGGCGAGCTGGTTCAGCGCCCGGGTGGCAAACACCGTCAACAGTGCCCGCTTGTCCGCATAGTGCCGAAAGGCGGAAGCCGGTGATACCCCGATGCGTTTGGCGCAGCCCCGCAGGGTGACTGCCTCAATACCGAACTGGGTGGCTATCTCGTCCACGGCATCGAGCAATGACTCCGCCAAGTGGCCGTGATGGTAGCGGTTGCCTCTCTTCTTCATGATCTATTTGTAGCACTAAAAGTGATCATTGTTAACATTTTTTCCGAAAATCCTTGAAACAGACCCTGATTTCATCTAAATTGTAAGTTAACGGCGTTTACATATAGCTTCGGATATGTACCTAAGTCACTGTTTAACATAAGTTAATGGAGGTTTATGAGAATGTCATCAACAGACTATTCAACAGCAGGTAGGTCCAGTGGGCACTGTTTCAATGGCCAGTTTGGAAGCTGCGGCGGTGGTCACTGGAGCGGGGCGAATATCGTCGCAATGGTGTTGGGTTTCATCCTGTTTCCGCCATTGGGCTTTGTCGTTCTGTTGTGGACAATCCTGGGCCACCCTATCCAGGATCTTCCCGGTTGGGTACGCGACAAGTGGAGTCAGCTGTTGCGAAAAAACAAAGCGGGAACATATGATGAAAGTGAAAACATCGTATTTAACGAGTTTCAACAGACCCAGTATGATCGCATCCGTGAAATCAAGGAGGAGATCAAGCGGCGGGCGGAGGCATTCCGCTCATTTCGCTTCGACGCGAAACGGCGTAAAGACCAGCAAGAGTTCGACGAGTTCATGGCCAGCAAGCCCACCAACAACCATAAAGAATCCTGATTGTATGAGTCCCTTTTCGGCCAATAGCAGCCGAGAAGGGATTGCTACCAGCCACCACAACACAACCGCAATAGATGGTCCTAATGTTTTCTGAATTGAATGGAAAATGGACAATCCTGCCGCATAGGTAATTGGTTTTATTGTTTCGGCGTTGATATACAACCGGTACCAGTTGATAATCAACTATCAGGCTATTCTTATGCTGGCATGTTTGCGATGAAAATATACTTGTTGTTACCTCTTCTACTTTTATCATCAGTCGCCCCAGCTGGTGACATTTCAAAAAAAGTGACCGCTTGGCAAACCTCGGACTGGATTGCTTTCATGGATAGAGTCACAACAAAATATGTTGTTGAAGAGGCCATGGGAGATGCATTCAACTCTGTCGGCGGTTATTTCCCGTTGGCTGATATCTTATGGGAATTGAGCAATAGTGGAACGTCGGTAAAATCAGATTT
>JBEVVS010000216.1:0-4848 GCA_040507005.1 Candidatus Thiodiazotropha sp. | reverse complement strand
AATCAGTGGTACAAGCTGAGAACTGGTACGGAGATTGGAAGATGAAGCAGAAATCGTGCTCGTGAGCGATGGCCTGGAAACCTGCAAGCGAGATCCCTGCGAAGCAGTAAAACAAGCCAAGCAGGCAGGCGTGCGCTTTCGCTTGCATGTGGTTGGCTTCGATCTGAAAAATGAAGAAACCGCGCAGCTGAAATGTATGGCTGAGGCGGGCGGTGGACGCTATGTGTTAGCCAACAATGCCCATGAACTCAGCACTGGCATCGATGCCGTCGTAAAACATGAACCGAAACCCGAGGAATTGGGTAAAGCGAGTATCAAGGGTCCGGAGGAAGTACCGATTGGCGCTTACTTCGAGGTTGAATGGGAAGGACCGAATGCCAAACATGATTATATAGCCATTCGCAAGGCAGATACCGAAAAACATAAATACCTGAATTATGCCTATTCGAACACGGGATCTCCGGCACGATTACGCGCACCTTCCGAACCAGGTGACCACCTTATTTACTACATGCATGGACGAACCAGACAACTGCTTGCAGAGTTGCCCGTCAAAGTCGTCGATGCAGCCGCTACTTTGGATGCACCAGAGTCCGCCCCGGCAGGCTCGGTCATTGAAGTTGGTTGGACCGGTCCTGACGGGAAGCATGACCATATCACCATTGCCGAGTTGAACTCGGAGCCGCGTAAATATCTGCACTACCGTTATACCAATTCAGGCAGTCCAACCAAACTTACCATGCCCATTGAACCTGGGGAGTATGAATTACGTTATGTGACCGATCAAAAAGCCCGGGTACTGGTGACCCGGCCGATCACAATTGAGGAAATATCTGCAACCTTGGAAGCGCCGGAATCCGTGGTCGCAGGTGCGGATTTTGAGGTTCAGTGGACAGGGCCTGCAAATAAGTCAGACTATATTACCATTGCGGCTGCTGGTTCACCGTCGAATCAATACAGTCACTATGCCTACACAAATGCCGGCAACCCTGTAAAGCTGCGCGCAGCGGAACAGGCGGGTGCATATGAAGTCAGGTATATCACTTCGCAGAACAGGAAAATTCTCGCCAGCCTGCCGATTGAAGTCGCTACAGCGTCGGCAAAGGTGAACACACCTTCAGAGGCCATGGCAGGTTCACGTCTGGAAATCACCTGGGAAGGACCTAACAATAAACGGGATTACATTACCATTGTTGCTGAAGGCGAGGCAGCGAACAAATACGGTAACTATTTCTATACCGCGAAAGCCAAAAACCCATCGAGCCTGCAATTGCCTGAAGAGCCCGGACCCTATGAGGTGCGCTATATCACGGGCCAAAGCAAATCAATACTAACCAGTTCATCAATTGAGCTGACCTCAGCCGTTGCCACCTTGACAGTTGCAGAGAGCGTCAAACTCGGACAACCCATAGAAGTCACTTGGACAGGCCCTGCGGGAAGAAATGACAAGATTGTCTTGGTTGATACCAATCAGCCGGATAAACCCCCTTTCGCAAGCAAGCCAGCCAAGGCCCAAAAAACCCTTTTTTTACGTTCGCCAAAAGTGGCCGGGAGCTATGAAATCAGATACATCACCGGTAAGTGGAAACGCATTCTGGCGCAACAAAAGGTGCTCGTTGAATAACTGTCAAAAATTTACGGGCATCCATCAACGCCGCCTGGATAAGCTGATTGATGTAATTGGTTATGATTCGTGACTAAATATCATACCGCCCCCCTACCCTCCCGCAGCATGCCGGCGGGCATCCCCTTCATCATCGGCAATGAAGCCGCCGAACGATTCAGTTTTTACGGCATGCGGGCAATCCTGGTGGTCTTCATGACCCAATACCTGGTGAATAGTGATGGTGTTGTCGATACCATGAACGAAGAGGAGGCAAAGGGCTGGTTTCATCTCTTTGTCTCAGCCGTCTATATCACCCCGCTTCTGGGCGCATTGATTTCCGATGGTCTGCTGGGCAAGTACCGGACCATCATCATACTCTCCCTTGTCTACTGTCTCGGACACTTCGCCCTGGCATTGGACCACACTCGACTGGGTCTGTTACTGGGATTGGGATTGATCGCCCTGGGTTCAGGGGGGATAAAGCCCTGTGTCTCCGCCCATCTGGGGGATCAATTCGGCAGAACCAATGGCCAGCTGCTGCCCCGCGCCTTCGGTTGGTTCTACTTTGCCATTAATCTGGGGGCTTTCTTCTCCATTCTGGTCACCCCATGGTTATTGCAACAGCTGGGGCCGGCCTGGGCGTTTGGCGTTCCCGGCGTGTTGATGGTCATCGCCACGATACTCTTCTGGTCCGGACGACACCGCTTCGTCCACATTCCACCGGGAGGCTTGGATTTTGTGCGGGAGACACTCGGTCGTGACGGTCTGATCACTTTGGGGAGACTGCTAGTCCTCTACCTCTTCGTGGCTGTCTTCTGGGCCCTCTATGACCAAACCGGCTCCGCTTGGGTGATCCAGGCCCAGTCCATGGATCGCCAGCTGCTCGGGGTGGAGATCCTGCCGGCGCAGATCCAGGCCGCCAACCCTCTCCTGGTGATGCTGCTGGTACCGACCTTTTCCTATCTCATCTACCCCGCCCTGCAACGCCGTTGGCCCATGACACCCTTGCGCAAGATCGGTTTCGGCATGTTGCTTGCGGCCATCGCCTTCGGCATATCAGGCTGGGCGCAACAGCTTATCGATCAAGGCCAGACCCCATCCATAGCCTGGCAACTGTTGGCCTATCTGGTGCTAACCAGTGGCGAGGTGATGGTCTCCATCACCTGCCTGGAGTTTTCCTATACCCAGGCGCCCAATCGCATGAAGTCCTTCGTGATGGCCTTTTTCATGATGTCCGTCGCTTTGGGCAATCTCTTCACCAGCATGGTGAATTTCGCCATCGAGGGGGGTGAGCTGCTGCAGGGCGCGGATTACTATGGATTTTTCGCACTTTTGATGTTGCTGACTACCGGTCTATTTGCCTTGTTTTCGCGATTTATTCCCGAACAGAGCCGACTCCAGACTGAAGCATCGACCTCAAGCTCATGACCATAGAATACGCCTAGAGCACAGTCAGGAGATCCGCAGAACGGCTTATGGTCCAGTAGGCACCAAGGATGCCGATGATGTAGGTGGAGACAAGAGTAACCGGCCGGACCACCTCACCACTGCCATGCAGTCTGTTTATCAACTGCGAAAGAAGATACAAACCTAGTATCACACCCAGTTGTCCAAACTCAACACCTAGATTGAATGCCAGCAGACTGAGTGGTAATTCATGTTCAGGTAGACCGACCTCCCGTAGGGCACCCGCAAATCCCAATCCATGCACCAGTCCGAAAATAAAGGCGACCAACCAAGGATAGCGTCTCGCCAGTGTGATTCTCTTATCTAGCGACTCAGCTGCAACCAATAAAATTGACAAGGCAATAATTATCTCTACAGGCGTTTGAGAGACAGTTATAACCTTAGTCACACTCAGGGCCAGGGTCAGACTGTGCGCCAGGGTGAAGGCAGTAATGGTCCAAACCAGTTGCCGTTGAAAACTCACCAACAGAACCAGACCCGCGACAAACAGTAAATGGTCGATTCCCAGAAGAATATGCTCTACACCAATCACAACATAGGTGGTCAAAACCTGCAGCCAGCTACTTGCGCCATTATCCGCGGCGGTGAGAACTATGCTTTGAGTCTCACTCGCCACAGATTGTGTAAACTCATTACCATTCAACCATTCGATGCGAATTACCACATCTGCATGCAATGGGAGGTTTGAAAAATGGATCTCACCAACCAAACCCTTACTGCCACAATTTATTATTGGACCGTTTTGGCCGCAATGTTGTGGATATTCTGGCTCCACTGTTTCGGCTAGACGTGAGATCTGCTTGGCAGGAACCCATAGTTGAGAGAATTTCCCTGGCGCGGCTTCAGTCAGGTGCAGGAACGAGGAGCCCATGGCGTGACCAAGGGCCAGCTCGGTGAACAGCCACAACGAGAGAAACAGCAGACCTTTATCGATCTTCATGACGATTGATGAAGAATCGTATAGATGTTACGCAACTCCTCGATCAGCTTGACCACTTGTTCATTCTGTTGCTGCTTCTGCCAATCCCGACGCAACAAAGGTTCAAGTTGATCAAACTCAGGCAAGGGCTGTTGATGCCTGTCCTGGAGACGCAAAAGATGCCAACCTTTATTGGAGTTGATGATACGCCATTCATTAACAGGCACATTGTCTAAATTTGCAACAAACTCCTTACCGAAAGTTACGCTCAGGGCAGCGCGTTTGCGGCCAACAAATTGATGATAAGCCTGTTTGAAATCAGATGCCTGTTTGCCGCCCAAGACTTGCTCCTTGATCGTTTCCACCTCCATTTTCCCGTTCTCTCCCTGATCACGTATGAGGACATGTTCGAAGTCATAACTGGGTTGTTTTTGATAGTTTGCCGATTTTTCCTGATACCAATCATGCAGTTGTTCTGCGCTCGGCTCTTTCTGCGCGGCCAGACTCCTGAACAGGGAGACTGTTTTCTGGATCACGCGATCTCTGATCATTGTGTCATTCTCTGCCAGCCCCATTTCCACTCCCTTCCGGTAGAGCAATTCACTCTGAAGCCATGCATCCAACAGCTTTTTTAACTCCTGCTCAGACGGTTCGCGGCTCTTTTTCTGTTTGAATTCCTGAACAATTTCATTCCTGACTCTATCGTCGATAACAATGAGATTCTCGCTGACAGTTTCGCTTTGTATCAGATCGTTGACAACAAATACCAGCAACCCGACAGCAATGAAGTGAAGCATCGGTTCTTTTAACCAATTAATCTTGGCAATCCCTTTCTGGTCTTTAGTGTTCAAAATTA
>JBEVVS010000028.1:3068-4919 GCA_040507005.1 Candidatus Thiodiazotropha sp. | reverse complement strand
CGTTTACTGATAATCCCTCCCATCACTGGAGTGCGGTCCAGTACCTGGCGCTATCTGCGGCCCTTAGGGGCCAGATCGACAAGCAAAAGTGGCGCACAGCCTACCGTGCAGCTGAAGTCGATCGTATGCGACCAGATGAGTATTGGGCACTGGGGTCCCTCACCGAACTCGCACTTTTGGGGACTCTCATCGATGAAACGACGGACGAAACAGCCGCATTCTATCTGCAACAGATGCAGCAACGTTTCAAGCAAGTTCAGGCTGAACACCCAAACGATGATAAACCGTTTCAATCCACCGAACTTCAGCTGCGTCGCTACGTAGAGTGGTGGTTACCGGACAACGGATTCTTTCCCGGTACTCCTGGTCTTGCCGATGAAGCAAGGCAATTGATCCCTTTATGTCAGGAAGAGTAGACCGAGTCTGCGATTAAGCTGGCGACTAACCCGCCAAATAGCTATCCAACCCCTTCACCCCACTATCCCGCAACAGGTAACTGCTGCGGTTACTGCGTCGTGCCCGCTGCCCACTCAGGGTGACCGAGACCGGCTGCCGTTCGAGAATGCACAAGCGGCGGCTCAAGCAATCGGCACGCCAACGGGGACTGGCCTTCTTGGCACGCTCTTCCACAGCGATTCGGGTCAAGGCGAACTCATCTTCCGGCTGCTCCCTGGCGACACGACGCTTGATGGCGTTGTGGGCCTTCTTCAGACTCCCCTGCTGCACGCCCATGTCATAGAGCGCAGCGAGACAGCGTAGATTGCGGATCTTCACCGGTGAGACCCCATGCAGAAAGGCCAGCGCGGACATCAACAGTTTGCCGTACTTGTCATAGGCGTAGCGCAACATCACACGGCGGAACTGGGGCTCTCGGCCAACCGCTTGCAGATAGCCCTTCCAGGGTTGGGCGAAACCGTGTTTATTCGATCCCAAACTCTGACTGTCCGCCCATGCGACCGCCTTGCTTCTGGAACCGTCGAGTAGTTTCCAGAAAGCCGTATAGTCATCCGGATCGGAAAAGCAGCGTCGCAAGCGGGATACATTCTCACCCCGGAAGTACCTGAACAGCTCCTGTAGGGTACCGGTTTTGAGATTGCACTGAATCGGCCCGAAGGAGAGACCGGCTTTGTCGAAATTACCTGTCACCTGTAGATAAGGATCCCCGCTGGTCTCAAAAGCCGCGGTCACCTTCACCCCGCAGTCGAATGCCAGCTTGGGAGATATGCGTGGGAGTTTCAAGGGATCCGGCAGCTCCACATAGAGTCGGTTGCTGATGGGTTCGCAGCGACTGAAGTAGCCCTGTCGGAGGAGTTTCATTGCCTCTTTGAGCAGCCGCTCGGGATCATCCGCCCCTATCACAACGAACAATCCATTATCCGACGGCTTGGTTAGTGTCACACTCCGCCGAGGATCGATTGTAATTGATGCGGCAAGATTCTCCCGCAGAATCTGCAGGGCCGCAGCAAGCTCCCGATGCACACGCACCTTGCCGTTCGAGCGATAGAACTCCTTGAGGCGGAAGTTGGGTGTGACACGGGCGTTTGCATTGCCCCCGATGATGAAATCATTCTCAATTTGAACGTTACCGACCATGGTTAATCACCTGTTGACCTTTCCCGACAGCGCTGTCCTGCCGCTGTCGCTGTTGATGACACAATCACTAGACATGATCCTATGATAGGCGCATACAGGACGATACAGTTGTCTAGGCCTTGGTGCTTGGATCTATTTATCAGATCTCACTGAATCTTAGCAAAACACGCAATTGTCGCAGCTGCTCTTGACTCATCGACTCAGAGGTCAAAACCAGGGAGAGAGGCAGCCACCCTCAATCCAGGTCAAAGCGCATCA
>JBEVVS010000028.1:0-3058 GCA_040507005.1 Candidatus Thiodiazotropha sp. | reverse complement strand
TCCTTGCGTACGCGCGCCGTTAGCTTTCGTCCATCATCCATGATTAATCGTACTCGACCCCCGGGGATAACCGTCACTTTCAGGATGGTCCTGCCTCCACCCCGACGACCATGTTGAAATGAAAAATAGCCATGCAGCAGCAATGCCAGAAACAGGAAGAGTTTCTGCCATAGCTCCAGGGGTGCCAGGAGGGTTGAAAGAAGCGCCAACAGATGGATCGCCAGACGCCATCTATGGAGGTGTACTGACGGCTTTGGTTGCAGGGTTATGGATTGCATCATCCCTGACACTGTCTACGCCTCCTTGTACTGTTCGACAATCTGGTAACTAGTCTAGCATTAACCTCCCACCAGTAAAGCACACCCCGGTCCAGCCACTGATGATGGGCAGGCGAACCAGGGTGATAGCATTAGCTTATAGTCTAGCGCCAACGCTGTTGTCGATGGGCAATCTGTGCGGCGCGGAACTCTTCCGGCGTGACCGCTCCATTATTATCACTATCGATTGAAGCGAAGCTGGGGGCATTTGCCAGATTCCTCAACAGGTAGCCCTGACTAGCCCTCTCACTTATCCGTTTCGCCCGCGCCTGTTGAAACTCATCCGCTTTCAACACGCCATCACTGTTTAAATCGAACTCATTGAATGTGGGCATATTTCGACCACCCATGCCCATCTTGCCAGCCTTGGGTCCGCCACTCCCCTGTATGCGATTCCTGTGTTGTCCGGCAAGCAGCTCCTTTTCCGACAGCTGACCATCATCGTTGCTGTCGAAGTTGCGAAATACGGGATCCGCCGCTCTGCCCATGGGATAACCCTGTTGAGCCCGCAACGACCTCCTTTGGGCATGGGTAGTTGCAAACTCCTGTTGACTTATGAAACCGCTTTTGTCTCTATCGAACACAGCAAATGGGATCGGACCTGTCGCCGTCAATCCTGATTGCGCAACCAGTAATCCGGGGATTGTCATCAACAAACCCATCAGTATCGATCTCTGCAACTTCATCATGACTGCATTCCTCATTGATTCAGTACCTTGGCACCATTCCCTATGCCTTGCACTCCAGTCCTGCCTGGCCTCCATGCCAGCCGCTATTGTTATTCTAAACAAGCAAGCTTAATTCAGACTGAAAATCAGATTGATGGCACCGGATGCCGGTTTAGAAAGGCAGGTATGAAAATGACGGATTGTGCGTCTAGTTAATCTGCAGATTACTTTTCATATAATCTGTGAATTGTTCATTTGGCATGGGCTTGCTGAAGAAGAAGCCTTGGGCGAAGTCACAACCTCTCTCTTGCAAAAACTGTAGCTGCTGTTCCGTCTCCACACCTTCCGCAACCACCCGAAGCTTGAGATGGTGGGCCATCGCAATAATCGCCTCACAAAGAGAAGCATCATCCGGGTCGCTGATCACATCGCGAATGAATGAACGGTCGATTTTGATCTTGTCCACTGGAAACCTTTTCAGATAACCCAATGAGGAGTATCCGGTACCGAAATCGTCAATGGCGATGCCGACACCCTCCTTGCGCAGGGTATCCAGGCGTGCCCCCGGGTCCCTGCTCTCATCCATATACACGCTTTCGGTGATTTCAAACAGCAGACGGGATTGCAAATGGGGTTGGCTGGCGAGAAACTCCAGCATCTTTTTTGTGAATCCCAAGGCCTGGAACTGAAGCATCGATACGTTGACCGATATATATTCGATTTGCAGACCCATTTCATCCCACTTTGCCAAATCCGATGCAGCCTGTCGCATTACCCATTCACCGATTGGAATGATCAGGCCACTCTTCTCTGCCAAGGGAATGAAATCATTGGGTCCCACCAAGCCATTTTCAGGAGAAATCCAGCGGATTAACGCCTCAGCACCGATCAGATTACCATCTGTTGCATTCAATATAGGCTGGTAGTGGAGTTCAAACTCATCATTTCTCAAAGCGCGGCGTAGAGATGCCTCCATCGCCACACGCCCACCCGCTTCCTTGTTCATCTCCCAGGTAAAATAGCGAAAGGTGTTGCGCCCCTCTGCCTTAGCCCTGTACATGGCGGTATCCGCATTCTGCAACAACATGCCCGGATCACCACCATCCTGGGGAAATACCGTGATACCTATACTGGCGGTTAGTTGTGTCTCATGCCCCTCGATAATATATGGGCGCGCTAAGGATGTCAGGATAGTACCGGCTACGGTTGCAGCGGATATCTCCTCGGCCAGTTCAGGCAGAATCACGGTAAATTCGTCCCCCCCCAAACGGGAGACGGTATCCATCTCCCTGACACATGCCTGCAGACGCTGTGCAGCCTCCTGCAATAGCAGATCACCATGGGCATGGCCCAGGGTATCATTCACATCCTTGAAACCATCCAGATCGATAAACAGCAGGGCCAGCTTATAATCATGCCGCCGTGCATACGCCAGGGCGCGTTCCAGCCGATCCATGAACAAGCTACGATTGGAGAGACCGGTCAAGGGATCGAAGTTTGCTTGATGCCATATCTTCTCTTCATACTGTATGCGCTCCTTGACCCGTTGCTTGCTGTTATTACCAACCATGTGTATGCCCAACAAGCCGACGAGCCATATCAAGCTAAGACCAAAAAACAAGCTCTGTTTGTGCTCATTGGTCACTTCGAGATAACCTGCAAGCGGAACAGACACACCTACCCCGCCGCGGACATCACCCACCTCATAGCCATGTTCACTATGGCACTTGACGCAGCCTTGCTTCATGATCATCGGGCGCATCAGGCGCAAATAGGGATGTCCGTTTATCTTTTTGACATCCATACGTTCCGCTTCACCGGCCTCAAATCCCTTCAGGGCCTCGATCTCCCATGCGTCAGGTACATTGATCGGATTGATGGGATTAAGACTGGTTATTTTGCCTTTGACACCATAGTGCTCATTGTAGTCTTCCATCATCTGTCGCAGCATATAGGCTGGATTCATCAGGGTCAGCTCACGTCCCGATGGGGTAACCAGGTCACGCTCAGGAATGTGCGCAAGATAGGGATTTGGCTGTGTATGTTCACTGACCGGCACATAGACACCGCCAT
>JBEVVS010000026.1:0-5138 GCA_040507005.1 Candidatus Thiodiazotropha sp. | reverse complement strand
ACTGCCCATGCTGATCACCGGCGGCAGTCAACAGGACCCGGAGTGGATCGCCCGTAACGGCGAGGGCTGGATAACCTATCCACGCCCAGTCGCCACCCAGGCGAAAATCATCAATGGTTGGCGGGGCCGGGTCGAGGCCGCGGGCGGAGCGGCCAAACCGGCGGTACAGTCACTCTATGTGGATTTGATGGAGACCCCCGACGCGCCCCCAGAGCCGATACATCTGGGCTTTCGTGCAGGCATGAATCACCTCCGCAGCTATCTGAAGTCCCTCGAGGAGATCGGTGTCAATCACGTGGCGCTGAACCTGCGCTTCAATCGGGCCGATATGGAGACTACCCTGCAACGGATTGCCGACGAACTATTGCCGGACTTCCCGGGGTGAGGAGAGAGGATCGTGACAAAGACCATTCTGATTACCGGCTCCACCGACGGCATTGGACTTGAAACGGCCAAGGCGCTCTATTCCCAGGGCCACCAGATCCTGTTGCATGGTCGCAATCCCGCAAAACTGGAAGCGGCGGAAAAAACCCTCTCAGGGCTGCAGGGTGGGGGGAGCATTGAAAGCTACCTGGCCGACCTGTCGAGTTTGGCCGAGGTGGAGGCACTTGCCCGAGCGATTGGCGAAGGCAACAGCCGGCTCGATGTGTTGATCACCAACGCGGGTATCCTGCGCAGTTCCGAGACCATCACAAGCGACGGCCTGGACATCAGGTTTGCGGTCAATACCTTCGCGCCTTATCTACTGAGCCAGCGACTCTTACCCCTGCTCGGAGCCGATTCACGTGTTATCAATCTCTCATCCGCTGCCCAGTCCCCCGTCAATCTGGAGGCGCTGGCAGGGCGCAGTCGAATCGCAGATGACCTCAACGCTTATGCCCAGAGTAAACTGGCCCTCACCGCCTGGTCACGCAGCATGGCCCATGCACTGGATGATCATGGGCCGGTCATGGTCGCGGTGAATCCCGGCTCGCTGCTTGGGACCAAGATGGTGAAAGAGGGCTTCGGCATGGCAGGCAAGGACATCCGCATCGGTGTGGATATTCTTGTCAGGGCGGCCCTCTCAGATGAGTTCGCGGATGCGTCAGGAAAATATTTCGACAACGATGCGGGACGGTTTGGCTCTCCCCATCCCGACGCCCTCGATGCCAGGAAATCCGAACAGTTGCTGCAGGCCATGGAGGAGGTTTTAGCTGACCGCAGAGATTGAAGAGATAAACTTCAGCGACTAGGATCACTATCTATGAGTGTTCCAGATGAAAGCGACCGACTTCAGAGACTCGCAGAAGAGCACGAACATCACTCCTGGGCCGACTTTGGGACAGTCGCTACCGAGCATCCCCTGTTAAGTCGTTATATCGCCAGTTACACCTACTCCATCGGCTGCTTGAGAGAGCAGCAAGCCAAACTGATCACCCGCGCCTATCCCACGGTTATGACGCAGATCTATATTGAGTTTTATGGGGGCCTCAGTGAAATTCGCGGAGAGGCCCACGGCTTTGGTCAGACCGCCAAATCAAACATCGAGATCGAGAAACGCACCTATATCAAGCAGGGCCTGGGCAGCTGGTTCGATATCTATCAGCTCGCCTGTGAAGTACAAAGCCGACCGATCAAAAACCTCAAGATCGATCTCTACCCGATGGCGCTGTATGAACTGTTCGGATGCGCACCGAAAGAGCTTGCCGGTGAAGATCTGCAACTGGGCGACCTGCTGGGCCAAACCACAACCAGCCTGATGCTGGAGGAGATGGAAGCGGCCAGCAGCGGACAGGCCCTGATAGGGATTGCTGAACGCTACCTGCTGCAACATCTTTGGCAACAGATCCACCGGCAGCGACTGGAGATCGAGAGTCACGACCCATTACCCAAGAGCAAGAGACACACCGTCAGCCCGAAGGCTTTCACCCCGCCGCTTCCCGGGACAGAGGAGACCCTGCCTCAGCAGGCGGAGCGTTACAACAAGAGCAAACGCTGGCTGCAAAAGCGTTATGACGAAGTCTATGGCATGTCTTTCAAACAGATTCAGAGTAACCTGAGATTTCAAACCACCCATCAGAAGTTATGGCGGACCCTCGCCAGTCGCCAGCCGATCAGCCTGACCGAACTTGCCTATCGCAGCGGCTATTTCGATCAGGCGCACTTCATCAAGGACTTTAAGCGCTACACCGGCATGACACCCGGACAGTACCTGAAGAGCAACTTCGATCAACAGAGTCAGTACCTCTGGTATTGGTAACAGGCTAAACCCGCCGCCGGAACAGGGACCACTGGTTGATAATAATCACCAATGCAAAACCCATCAGGACAAAGGTCTGTATGCTTTTAGTCTGCTGTGTCATGCTCAACATCTCCTGGGAGAGGTTGATGACGAAGTGAAACAGAATCGCCACCAGGATACTGCGCTGGTTGACATGACAGACCCAGCTGACAATCACACCCATCACCATCGTCCCCAGAAAAAAGTTCGCCGCGTACCAGGGGCTTTGCTGATAGATCTCATATTGATAGGAGTGATTGACCCATAGCAGGGGCAGATGCCATAAAGACCAAAACACGCCAAAGATCAGTGAGGCTGTCAGAAAGCTCCGGCCCTTCTCCAGACTCTCAAAGCCGTACCCTCGCCATCCCAGCTCCTCAAACACCGCGGCCAGAAAAAGCAGGGCCAATACCGGTACGAATCCTGTGCTAAACGAGAAAGCCTCAGAGACCTGAAATTGCTCAATCGAGCCGCCAAATCCTAACGAAACAAGGATCGAAAGCACCACGGACAGGGGCATCAACGCCAGAGAGAGCAGGAATATCCCAGGTCGAATCAGACGAACACTCAACAGGCGACGAATAAAATCATGTTTCATCTCCGATGTTGGCTGCCGCCAGATAAACAGTGTTGCCACAATGGCCGGTATCATCAATCCCAGCAGCATGGGCAGCATGAAATAATCCGCCCAATCGGGACTGAAGCTCATATAACTTCCCACACCCCAAAATAGAAAAGTACCTGCAAATACGGCGAGAAAATATTTTTGTCCTTGATAGTTAAACCTGTTAGTCATTGTCTTTACCTGTTTGAAATCAGAACTCATAGAAAACGCCGACGTAGGCAGACCACTGATCCTGCCTGACGGTTATAGGACTGTCATTGACCGCATCGCCCGCCCTGAGATATTCAGCAGAGGCAAGCAGAGTGATCTTGTCATCGATGCGTTTAACCAGGTTACTGCCGATATAGAAGCTGTAGTTTTCATCCGCTGTGTAGGCAGACCGGGCAGGCGCCGCCTCTTCAGCTGCCACACCAAAGTAATAATCGGTTTTCCTGCTGTTCCAGTATTCTGATCCTGCATGCCAGGAGAGCATGTGCGCGTCGTCCGTCCAGAGAGGGCGTTCATATTCAAAACGCGCTGAAAAGCCGTTATGGGTGTCGGCAATATCCTGCATCAATTTGGCCTTCACCTGACCGCCGGCCATGCTGACCTCATAGGCCAGACCCGCTTCCCAGGCCGCATCGCGATCTGCCATGCCTGCCAGGGCATCGCTGTCATCGCTGTCGAAGCCATCAAAGGTGCGTCTGATCTCCAACGCCAGGCTTTGTCCTGCTTCATCGCTATAAAATCGATATCCCCCACTTATCCCCTGTAGGTAAAACCGGTCGTAATCCGCGATCACCAGGGGTAATAAGTAGCCCTCATTACCCACATCTTCATAAAAGCTGCTATTGGCCGAGGTCACCAATCCAACCTGTAGGCTGTGCTCAGCCAGTGAGGGTGTGTGAACCGCCACACCAATCAAACCAATAAGGCCTGTGTAGAATTTCAATCTTTGTTTCATCATCAGTCATCCTTCTTTGTTTACATGATGGATTCAGCTTAAGGATGAGTACGGGGAAATAATTGTAAAAATGCGCACGGCGCCAAATCGGTTTGGTGGTGGGGGAGGGTGGAGCAAACAAGGCGGCAATACTGGGCTGGCTAATAAGATGGTGAGACACTTAGCGGAACATTGCTGAATGGACATTCCGAGAGCTGTGCCAATGTGTTCGGAGTATTTGCGGTTTAATTAATTGGACAGTGTTGATTTTCCGAAGAAAACGACTAAGCTCAATCTTTAATAGCAGGATGTAGCAGGACAACAAGACCGGCTCGAAGAACAGGCTGGGACAATAAACACCTGAAAAAAGAGGAGAAAGACCCATGGGGATGCGGGTCTGGCGGGAGGCCACCATAGCGGGCCCACCCGCCCAAGGGGCATCGGGCGATCTTGAAGTGGTGATCGTCGACTACATCAATCAGCCAAAGCTATATCTTATAACCGCAGTACGGACTCTCGTACGTGGGTACATTTCACTGTCAATCAGGGATGTTCCTTCGTGCTGGGCCATTATCTATTACAGGACCACGAATCATACTAAGTCCAACAGGTTTGCTTACGATGCCATTATGCATGGTGTTATAGATGGCAAACTACACTACTGCCTAAAACTTCTCCTTCAGAAATACATTGCGCATATAGTTGAAACTGTGTTGGCAGTTTCAACCAAACAAACCACCACTGCTCCGTATAAACAGCATAATCAAGTGTTAAGCGTTGTAGCTGCAGTTGCGGCTACTCTATATGTCCGGATATTGAAGGAGAGATAATGAAAATTGTAGCCGCTTCTTGTTCAAAGATTCAACAAATAGATCCGCAACCGGTCTGGTCAACGATAAAAGAAGAAGAGCCGGATGTACTAATGCTTCTAGGAGATAATATTTACCTAGATAGAAACAGACATAAGGATCCAAATAAGTTAAGGAAAGAGTTACGTGAACTCTATTCAAGGCAGGTTAATGAACATCATTTCCAAGAGCTGATAAACGACCTCTCTGCAAGAGGGGCAAAATTGCTCGTAACATATGACGATCACGATTTCATCGGTAATAATCGATATGGCGCTGATGAAGAACCCGAATTGGGGGAAGTCGCGAGAGAAGAACTGTTAAGAGCTTTTTCAGTGCCTACAACCAATGGAGACATCTATTCGCATACCAAGACAACATTAGTTGACATCGTGATGCTGGATGAACGTTTTTACAGACAATCACCCGAGGAAGCGAGAGGAGATCGAGATGCCATTCTAGGTGAGAAACAATGGTTTTGGT
>JBEVVS010000147.1:0-5183 GCA_040507005.1 Candidatus Thiodiazotropha sp. | reverse complement strand
CGACAGTCGGGTTACATACATACCACGCGAACAAACCCTCCATACTCGCACGGTTAATGGGATGGACCGACTTAAAATATAGATAACATTGTTGCAATCAACTAAGTGAGTTACTGGCAAAACCACCCAAACGCATCTCCACCTCCTCATCCCGAAAAATAAACCTAATGATCATGACCCGCTTACTGCCAAAGCGGATACGCTCACCTGCATGCTTTGCGTACTCGCTCTTTTGGGCTTCTTTTAGATCAAATACTTTGCGGAAGACCTTGCCTTTTATTGGAGTCCAGGTACAGCCTAGTTTTCTAACATATAACGTATTATCTTCTACTTTTTTTATTTTTGACTTATATTTATCGATTCGACGACAATCACTCAATTCTGCTAACTGCCATTTAACCACAATCTGATCTGGCAGTGAGTTAGGATGATTGGGAAAGCGACCTTTGGCGATAACGTCATCTCTGACTCCCGGTATTCCAGTTCTTATCCTATTGGCACCCATTGTTGTCTCTGGTGAAATCACCATGATGCCATAGTCCTCATAATTGGCCATATCTACTGCATATAAAAACTTCGTGCAGCCGGTCAAGAAGAAAATGCTAAGTACACTGAATAATGCAGTACTGAATAGAAAGTATTGCCTGTAGGTGAGTTTGAATTTAATTTCAATTCTCATGGACGCAAATCACCGTGGTTAATCTCTATATCTAGACTATAGTGTACGCTCAACCATTCACTATATGTATCAATCACTTCAGTCGTGCTACTGGCGTCTTCAAGGACAATTGCGCCTACCATGGTCCGGTTACCGCCTCTATCTACTCCATCTTCACGGCACATACTCCCCCGTCCACACTGGACATACTCCATAAACTGCTGATCGAAGAATGGTTGTGACTCCGCATGGTCCATACTGTCATCACCAGCCGCGCCTGACCAAGCCTGTTGATTGACGATATCACTGCCATTGGCATACATGAATCCCGGTCAGGACTGGAGAAGTAGAGAGGTCATACGGGCAGAAACCGACGTTTTCATGAATAAAGGATTGTCAGATTTATGTCATATATGACTATTGAGTCAATTAACTAAGTTGGTTGCTGGCAAAACCCCCCACACGCATTTCCACCTCCTCATCCCGAAAAATAAACATGATGGTCATAACGCGTTTGCTGCCGAAGCGGATGCGTTCACCCGCACGTTTTGCGTAGTCACTCTCTTTTGCTTCTTTTAGGTCAAATACTTTGCGGAATACTTTGTCTTTTATAGGGATCCAAGTGCAGCCGAGTTTTCTAATGTATATTTTAGTATCATCTGTTTTTCGAACGGCTGACTTATATTTATCAACTCGACGACAATCGCTCAACTCTGCTAATTGCCACTCCACTACGACTTGATCAGGCAAGGAGTGGGTATGATCATGGAATTGGCCATAGTGACTTATGTCATCCCGCACACCAGGAATTCCTGGATTTATACGTCTGTAGGTGGTTATCCGTGTTGTAGGCATTCTTAAAAAAATAACGCCATATTTACCATAGTTAGCTGCAGTAACTCCATAAAGAAACTTACTGCAACCACTAAGTAATGGCGTCATGATGACGACCAACAACACTAAAATGCTATAGTTATTTCTCATCAAGCTCTCCGCTGCTCATGGAGTATTACGTCGATTAAGCTGCGAATGATTAAAAGAAACATCCAAACCATAATGTACCCTTAACCATTCACCATAAGTGTCGATTGCTATTGTCGGATTACTAGTATCTTCTAGGATAATTGCGCCTACCTTGGTTCGGTCACCCCCTGCTTCCGCTCCATTTTCACGGCAGGTTCTCGGCATGTTGGGTCCGCCGCAGGGTATATTCACCATGTAGCGCTCATCGAAGAACGGCTGGGACTCAGTGGTGTCCATACTGGCATCACCAGCCGCGCCTGACCAAGCCTGTTGATTGACGATATCACTGCCATTGGCATACATGAATCCCGGTCAGGACTGGAGAAGTAGAGAGGTCATACGGGCAGAAACCGACGTTTTCATGAATAAAGGATTGTCAGATTTATGTCATATATGACTATTGAGTCAATTAACTAAGTTGGTTGCTGGCAAAACCCCCCACACGCATTTCCACCTCCTCATCCCGAAAAATAAACCTAATGATCATGACCCGCTTACTGCCAAAGCGGATACGCTTACCTGCATGCTTCGCGTACTCGCTCTTTTGGGCTTCTTTTAGATCAAATACTTTGCGGAAGACCTTGCCCTCTAAAGGTGTCCAAGTACAGTCTTCTTTCCTCGTATATATTTTTTCATCCTTTGATTTATATTCGTATGATTTGCGCTTAATGATACTTCCACAATTGCTCAACTCTGCCAGTTGCCACTCCACCTCGACCTGATCTGGTAGAGAGTTGGGGTGATCATGGAATTGTCCATAGTGACTTATGTCATCTCGTACACCGGGAATTCCTGGATTCATGCGTCTGTTGGTGGTTATGCGTGTCGTAGGGATTTTTAAGAAAATAACACCGTATTCACCATAATTAGCTGCAGTGACATTGTACAGAAACTTGCTGCAACCACTGAACAATGGCATTAGGATGATGATCATCATCAACCCATATATTCTACCTTTTCTCATCGGTGCTCTCTGCTGATCATGGTGTATTTAGTTGATCAAGCTGAGAATGATTAAAAGAAATATCCAAACCGTAATGCGCCCTTAACCATTCTCCATAAGTATCGACTTCAGTAGTGGGATTGGTGGTGTCTTCGAGGATAATTGCACCTACCTTGGTTCGGTCACCTCCTGCGTCCTCACCCTTCCTACGGCACCTACTCGCTCGTCCACACTGGACATACTCCATGAATTGCTCATTGAAGAATGACTGAGACTCTGTAAAGTCCATGCCGTCATCCCCAGCCGCGCCCAACCACGCCTGTTGATTGACTATATCATTGCCATTGGCATACATAAACTCCCGATCGGGACCGGAGAAGCAGATAGGCCATGCTGGACAGACGCCCACACTGTCGTGAACTATGGGGCTGGTTACTCTGTGCCAGCCAATCCCAGATATATAGCCTCGATCCATCACCACCCCCGCACGCTCCGCCTGCTGCACCATCCACATAAACGCCACATCCGACAGGTCGCCCTCGGCGTAGCCGCCGCCGATGTCCGAGTGGGCGCCGATGAAGCCGCGTTCGATGCGAGTGACGCTGTTGGCTGTGGAGGGGGAGTCGTGGATGGAGACACCCGCGAAGTCGGCGCGGTGTTCATTGACTGCTACAGCGTGGGCCGCATAGTCGGTACTCGACGGTATGCCCAGGCGCAACTGCTGCAGATCGTTACCTTGAGATACTCCAAAATGGGGTACGGTGTCGAACAGGCCGACGAAGTTGAGGTTGAGGTCGATCCTCGCGCTGCAGTCCTGATCAAGATAGTCAAGGGCTGCTCTCAGACGGTTCATGTCTTCTTCGATGGCTGCACTGGTATTATCGACATAAGGGTCCTGTTCCCGCCTCAGATCTTGGTAGATGTATCTGAGTTCCTCAGCAGCTGCGGGATCGCTGAAATCGGCGCCGGACTGGGCGACCCGAATGATGTCATCCACCACATTGGCGAACATGCGGGCCTCCGCCGCACCCCGGGAGAAGCCGACGATGTCGATCTCCACCGGGTTCCTCACCCCCTGTTCTTCCATCTCCTCGATATACTGCACCAGATAGTCGGCCATCTGGGCGACTCTTTGTTGCAAGGTGAGGCCAAATGCAGCATCTGGATCTGGTGCAGTTCCATAATTCGGGTCATCCACGCCGGCCCCAGTGATGTAGTAGAAATCCCGGTCGGATGTGGTGCTGCCGTCCCAGTCGATGTAGGGGGTGGCGGGCAGTTCCCCGGGGGCGCTGCGGTAGCTTTCGGCAAACCGCACCACGTTGGAGATGTCTCCCGGGTTATCAGGGTCCCGCAGGTCGTTCCGGTTGTTGGTATTGCCGGTGCCGTCGAAGGCAAAGAGCAGCAGGCCGGTGGGATCGATGTTACGCAGCGGGTCGTTGGCGGCGTAGGCGTAGGTGTTCATGCCCGCGTTCAGATCCAGGGGATCGCTGCTGAGGTAGCGGCCTGTCTCCGGGTCGTAGTAGCGGTAGTAGTTGTAATGGAGCCCGGTCTCGCTATCTTCATATTGACCGGGGAGCCGCAGGTCGAGCTGGAACGCCAGTTGATCACCGTCAGGGTCGTCCTCGATGTGGGCGCGACCGAAGGGGGCGTAGTGGGCGCGCCAGACGACTCGGCCTGAGGCGTCGCTCACCGCCACCGGGGCACCCAGATGGTTGCCGTGGATGGTGTAGATCTCACCCGCTTCCAGCAGGGCCACCGGTTGCCAGCCCAGGTAGAGGTATTGACGGGTAATCTCTCCCCGGTCGTCCATCTCGGCGATCAGGCGTTTGTTTTCGTAGAGGTAGTGGGTGGTGACCGGGCCTGCCTCTGTGTAGCGCTTCTTGCCGGTGCGCTCGGCGCGGTTGTTGTAGCTGTAGCTGGCGACCAATTTATCCGCCAGCCAGATATGCTCAGGCTGACCGTTGGCCGTGTAGTCTATTTTGTAATCCCTGCCCTTGTGGATATTGCCCCTGCTATCGTGGGTCATGGGGAGTAGATATTGATTGAGCGATGCCTCTTTCAAGTGGTTGCTATCACCCGCGTAACGGTAGTGCACATGGGCGCCATTGACGATCTTTTCAGTGCGATTGCCGTTTTCGTCATAACGGTAGCCATAGAGTGCGAAGGGCATCATGGCAAAGTCGAGGCGGTCTTGATCATCGTAGCGATAGCGGGCGTAGGCCTGCTTACCATCGTTGATGCCGGTTATGGCGCCGCGTTCGTTGTATTGGTATCGATAGTCGTAAATACCCTCGGCATGCAGAGCAGTGAGTTTCGCGTCTTTTATGCGGTAGTTTGTGGTGACGCCGTTAGCGAAGTGAATTTGCTGCGAACCGTTGTTCTCTTTCACCAAAGTGAGGATCTCTCTATCCCGGAACCATCCACCGAGGGATAGGTTCAATCCACCTAGTTTGGGGTCTTGGCGGTATTTAAGCTTCTGCCCGCCCGGCAGACCGACCTTCTCTAGATGGCCTTTCTCGTCATACCAATAGCGGGTGGTGTAGTCATGTTCGGCATAGG
>JBEVVS010000067.1:619-5254 GCA_040507005.1 Candidatus Thiodiazotropha sp. | reverse complement strand
AAAAATACCAATGTATTTAGGTCGGATAACGGTTATCCTTTTCCTCGGACTCGGGCTCGTTGGCTGTGCATCGGTTAAGTTACCGGCACCCACTGCTAAGTTAGAGACTGTCCAAACCTTGCGTTTTGCCAATCTTGCACCTGCTTCAGTAGGTGAGTTTCGTCTTGCTGACGGGAAGGACCCGGAGATGGACAAAAGAGCTGGAGGGCTGCGAGGTTCTTCAGTAGCTGCTGAAAGCGGCAGCTTCTCACAGCAACTGAAAGACGAAATCGTTACAACCTTGAAGGCTGCGGCTCTCTATGATGCCAACTCGCCGATTCGTATCGAGGGGCTCCTTACAGACAGTATGGTGGATGCTGCCATCAAAGTCGGAACCGGCCGTTTGGCTGCCCGGTTTATCGTTGATCGCAATGGCAGTCGAGTATACGACAAAGAATTGGCTGTTGAGTCAAGCTGGCCGTCATCCTTCGTTGGTGCGGTTGCAATTCCCAAAGCCATTAATGAATATGGCGCACTATATAAGAAGCTCACTGAGAAGCTGTTTAGCGATAAAAAATTCAGACATGCTCTGAAGACTGGCGGCATGTAGAGCATCTATCCAGTTATGGCAATAGGTGGCGAAATGGCCACCTATTGCTCAGAAAAGGGGTCAGTACCCTTTAACTGATAACTGATTTATTCAGCCTCGCTATGCTCGGCTGTCGAACCTACGACAAATGGATGACAAGTCCACTGCCCTACCAGCTGAGCTAATGACCCACCAGTTTATGGATACTTTCGGTTATTTTTTCGGGTAATTCAGACCATACCTTGCCTTTATGGATATTTATGGGTATTTTTATGGGTATGAGTCTGAACAGCAACACCCTCATCATCACCCGTGAAATCCTCTCGCTGATTGCCGAGCTGGATGAGTTCAAAGGGGCATGGCGCGCTTTGGGAACCCTCGCCCCTGAGCGGCTGTCGGCCCTGCGCCGGGTTGCGACAATCGAGAGTATTGGTTCATCAACCCGCATCGAAGGCAGCAAACTCTCAGACCGGGAGGTTGACCAACTTCTCAGCAACATCGAAATCAAGACATTCGAGACCCGTGATGAACAGGAAGTCGCAGGCAATGCCGAAGTCATGGAGACGATCTTCACCCATGCCGATGACATCGATCTCACAGAAAATCATGTCAAACAGTTGCACCGTGATCTGCTTGGTTACAGCATCAAGGACGAGCGCCACAGAGGCGAATACAAAACCAATTCAAACAATGTGATGGCGTTTAATGCCGAAGGCAAAGAGATCGGCATAGTATTCGAGACAGCGACACCATTCGATACCCCCCGCCTGATGACGGAACTCGTTGTATGGACAAGAGAGGCGCTAGAAAAAAAACTGCTTCACCCGCTCCTGGTCATTGCACTCTTTACTGTGTTGTTCCTGGAGATCCATCCCTTTCAGGACGGCAACGGCCGCCTCTCCCGTGTGCTCACCACCTTGCTGCTTTTGCGCAGCGGCTATGCTTACGTGCCCTATAGCTCACTGGAGAGCGTAATCGAACAAACCAAGGAGGACTACTACCTGGCCCTGCGCGGCACCCAGGGTACGATCCGCACCGATACCCCCGACTGGCAGCCGTGGGTTATCTACTTTTTGCGCGCTATGCAAACACAAAAAACGCGCCTGGAAACCAAGATCGCGCGCGAGAAAATCCTGCTCGGCAAACTACCGCAACTCTCAGTGCAAATCCTCGAACTTACCAAGCAACATGGACGGCTGACCATCGGCCAGATCGTCGAGATCACAGGGGCCAACCGCAACACGGTGAAAAAGCATCTGCAAGCCCTTGTCGCTGAGGGACACCTGGCCCAGCATGGTATCGGTAAAGGAACCTGGTATGGACGTGGATAATCTGGTTAAAGAGAACCAGGCATTTTTGATACGGAGGTAATCCGAGTGGAGCCCGTAGGGTACAACCCATTTGCTCCAAAACTGTTACCTATGTCCTCGGAATAAAGTGTTACCTATGTGACCGGTAAGCACCGGGCCATGTAGAATTACTCGGCTGTGCCTCGCACCACTGACCGCGACCGCTGCACTCAGCTGTAAAAGCTGGCTTGTTTTAAATTTGTTGGTTCGAATCACCTATTTAGAAGAAAAAAATGTAATAACAGTTATTTGTTGATATAAAATCTAGGGGATATGCAAAAAACCATTAGATGAAAACCTGAAAATGGTTAACCACCGAATCACACCTAACCTTGAACTTTGCTGGTAAAACCCAGCATGCAGCAGTTATAATCATCATAATGATGAGCTTTCATTTTGGCACATCGACGTAAAATGACATTTTTGAAGCAGACCCGGAAATATTCCTGATCTTGAATCCACTTGGCATTCCGTCCGCCCACCTCAGGCTTGGCATCCAAGAATCAGGGTGCTCTGAAAGTACATCAATGCCGGTCTCAGGGTCATTACCGTCCCTTAGAGCCGAACTGTTGTCTAGATTCCCATGCCGAATGTCACCGGGTCGTTTTAGGTCATCGGATCCATCGAGAGCATATACCAAAAGTGCGAATCGCCCGAATCCGAATCGTCTTTCTCTAAGCGGGATAACGATATCTGCAATACCATCATTATTGGTGTCGGCAATGGAATGATCGATGCTCACTGCATCGAGCTGAAGATCGAATATCGGCATAAGCACACTACGGTCAAGAAGATCATCATAAGCAAGAACCGTGAGCTTCCCAGCTCCATCCAGACCTTCTTGCGCTGACACAACAATCTCGTCTCTTCCATCGCCATCGACGTCTCCCGCATCGAGTTGTGCATGGGCGGCCTCAAATCGATCGGCTTCAGCTGTACGGCGAAGATCGTTTGGTCCTACGAGATCTAAGACCATGATCGCCAACTTCCCAGCCCCATCCCTACCTTCCCGAACAGCAACTATGATCTCGTGATGTCCGTCAGAGTCTACGTCAGCCAAGGTCATTTCCGCCTTGGAAGCTTCCAGTCGCCTGTCACCAATACGCTCCAGCTTCTGATGGCCGACGAGGTCGTCGTATACGAGGATGGCTAAACGACCCGTCCCGTCATTACCCTCCTGTGATGTGAGGATAATCTCATCGTAACCATCGCCGTCGACATCGCCAGCAGCCAGTTGGGTGTGTGCCGCCTCAAACTGATCGGCTTTGGCAGTAAGACGAAGATCGTTTGGGCCAACAAGGTTGAAGGCCATAACTTTCACTTTACCCTTTCCATCCCTTCCCTCCCGTGCGGTAACAATGATTTCATCCTGGTCGTCAGCATCCACGTCGGCCAGGACTAGCTGGGCTTTCGATGCTTCCAGCTGTATGTCACCAATACGTTGGAGCTTCTGATGATTAGCAACATCATCGTAGACGAGTATGGTCAACTGTCCGGCCCCGTCACTGCCCTCCTGAGCAACTATGACGACTTCATCGCGTTCGTCCTCGTCCAAATTCCCGACAGCCAACCGAACGTTCGTCGCCTCGAAACGATCGGCCTCCGCAATTCGTTTAAGCGTCTTCGGAGCAATAAAATCGTAAATCATGATCGCGGTTTTGCCTGAAGAGTCTTTCACCGTGATAGCAAATTCTTCGTATGAGTCCAAGTCGAAGTTGCCTGAGATCGACATCGCGTCCGAAGCGAATAGTGGCTCATCTGAAATCTGATGGAGCATTGGTGCATATGCCTGCGCACATACATCGAATACGAAAACTGCAGCAATACAAATTTGCGCTGCGATAGATTTCACTGAAAGCTGAAGGTTCTTCATGGAGCACACCCCAAGTCTGAATAAAGACTGATGACTCGACTGTTCTTATCGAGCAGTATTGAAACACATGAAATCAGCTTACTGAATGGCTCTGTAGCAGAGTTAATCAGCATGAGAAGGATATGAATTAACTGAAATTTATTACATTCATATGGTGCTGTAGATTGCACCAGAGACAGGGCCAGAAAGTCCCCTATTACATGATGTACATATCTCCTGTTATCCGTACAGGCCATTCCGCTACCTCCATGTGCGATAGACTTACGACTACAACACATAATCGTTTATCTTGGTTACATTTTCAAGCTAATTCTGGCTCGTTGCCACACAGAAGGGACAACGTTGGACAGCTAGCAGGTGAGGCCAGAACATTCAGTCAGGGATTACAGGATAGCTGGTATTCCACTTATCTTTTCCAATCTGAATTAGAGAGATTGCTGGCGAGGTCTAGCTTGTTAGCATCATGGATTATGAACTAGGTTTTTTGATACAGAGGTAATCCGAGTGGAGCCCGTGGGGTACAACCCATTTGCTACAAAACTGTTACCTATGTGACCGGTTAGCACCCTAAATAAATTGGTGGGCCATGTAGGATTACTCGGCTACGCCTCGCCCTTCGGGTCGTATTCGCTACGCTCATACGTTCAGCCTCGCTTTGCTCGGCTGTCGAACCAGGCTTTTTTGAAGTCGTAGGTTCGAATCTCCTTTAGAAATAAAAAACCCGAACTGCTAGGTTCGGGATCTTTATTAAAGTTTGGTGGGCCATGTAGGATTACTCGGCTACGCCTCGCCCTTCGGGTCGTATTCGCTACGCTCATACGTTCAGCCTCGCTTTGCTCGGCTGT
>JBEVVS010000067.1:0-519 GCA_040507005.1 Candidatus Thiodiazotropha sp. | reverse complement strand
GAAGTCGTAGGTTCGAATCTCCTTTAGAAATAAAAAACCCGAACTGCTAGGTTCGGGATCTTTATTAAAGTTTGGTGGGCCATGTAGGATTCGAACCTACGACCAATGGATTAAGAGTCCACTGCTCTACCAACTGAGCTAATGGCCCATGGTTTGAATGGGGTGGACGATGGGTCTCGAACCCACGACCGCCGGAATCACAATCCGGAGCTCTACCAACTGAGCTACGTCCACCATTAACCGTTTCAATCGGGTTGCTGCATCACAACCCATCCTGCAGACTTGGCACGCCCGGCAGGATTCGAACCTGCTACCCTCGGCTTAGCTTACCAACTACGTCTTTCGACGCCCCCTTCCGGGGTTTGTGGTCTGGACTATCTCTTCACCGTCTCAGGCGTCGCACGTATAGTCTCTACGGATCCCCTTGCGGGTTTCCTCGGGATTGCCATCAGCACCACCTGTTAAGGTTTCCCCGATACAGTGCGATCCACTCTATGGGTTGCATTCCCCACAGAGGCT
>JBEVVS010000206.1:0-5996 GCA_040507005.1 Candidatus Thiodiazotropha sp. | reverse complement strand
GCGGTCTATATCTGCTTCGGCCGGGCCATGGGTTATATGAACTCCAGCTGGATGGATGTCCATGGTGCAGGCGCACAGCGCAGTGACGGCAAGGAGGCGGACTTCAGTCGTTATACCTATGTCACTGACGGCTACTATTTCGGTATCAGTCCCCAGGGGGATGCTGCGCGTATCTACAACTATGTGCGTTTGGTGCGGGATCTGTGATAAGAGATCTCTCTGAGAGCCATCCTTGGATTGTCACTGGTTTTACCTGCTGACCTGATGTTTGAAAATACGATAGTTCAGTCGAGAGACAGATTTTCCGTGATCAGTCCGGTTACATCGACTATATCGCCAATGGCAATCAGATTATCGAACTCGGTTTTCAGGCGCTCGCTTTTACCCTGAGATAGCTGAACCAGTCGATCAACTGCCTGGTCGATTTCGGCCTTGGGCGGTACATTGGGTAGGTTGACCCTTATTTTGATACAGCGGAAATCTGTATCCAAAGCGTTTTCAACGAATGCATTGCGGGTATGTATATCCGCCATTTCAAAATCCGCCAATGATCGGATTATGAATGTGGGGGTGTTCTTACGGCGTACTTTACTTAGGTAAAGGGTTATCTCACCCGATCCGTCATTGGTTACTTCACGCATCAGCTGTTGAAGGCGGCATTGAATAGTCAAGGCGCTAAAATCGAAAATACTATCAGCAACCTCGAAGTAGTCTATGAGCGGACTTGGAGAATTGGTCAGGCCGATGCGAAAGGACCAATCTTTGTTGTCACTGTGGTAGATGAATATTGGAAGTGTCGATGCGCTTTCGATAAAGATCGATGAATAGAGACGTGAGGTGGCGGCGCGCAACGAATGCGAATAGTCTTTGCATAGATCTGAATCCCGCTTTGACAGTAGAGATGAAAACTCACTGGTAAATTGGCGACCTTTGGCGTTATCGCAGATCTTGAGGCGCAATACCTGCTCTCCTTCGCTTGGTTTGCCGACAATCTCTGCGGGTATATTGCGAAAGGTTTGCTTGTTGCGCAACCGGTTTGATGTAATGGCTGACAATCCCGGAAAGGAGATGGTTGCCTGACGGTGGTGGATGAAAGTGGCATAGGGCTCATCCAATTCGATAGACAATCCATGTGCGGATACATCCCGGGTCACACCCTGGTATATGAGGCCGGCGATGATGACCTCGACCTTGACCTGTCCCAGATAGCGCTGCTCGCTGCGGTTTTCCTGAATATAGTGGATCGGGATCAACTGGGGAGGCATGAAAGGTTGTTCTTCGTTTTGACAAATAGCCGGTTGGTCTGAGCGGTTGGGGTTAAAGCCATTGATACTCCGCCATGAAGTGCGAATGTGGTCGGTTACATCAATCAGTGCACCAACGATCGATAGACGCTTTGCTTCCGTGAGCAGTTTGTTCAAAAACTCGTTATCCTTGCCGTTGAGGGGCTCCAATGCATCCTCAATTCTCATCTCGACAGGCCTGCGCGCCATGCGCGCAACCACCTTGAAGATCCTGAATCCTGGTTGAGCTCCATAGCGAACGAGCAAGCGATGCCAATGCTTGTAGTTCTTGCACTCGAGATCTGCAATAACCTTGGGCGTAAAGCCTTGTCTGGGTCGGAAAACGGCAATCAGGGTATCCGCTTTGCTGTCCCGCAGTGCCAGCCGTGTAACTAGCTTGATACGCCTTGGGGTAACCAGGGAGCTGAAGTCATAGCTGCCATCTGCATTCTCAAACACATCCAGGAAACGTTTGTTGACCCCATTACCGAAGATGATGCGAAGAGGCAGTTGATCCTCCTGGTTTTCGAAAATAAAAAAGGGCAGTGTTGATGTGGATCGCATATAGAAACGTTCCGCCAACAGCGCCTTGGCAGTCAGCAGGGCATCTTCGGGATCTGTCTGCTCGGAAAATTCCGAAAGGGCGCCCTCAGCCATATATTCGGATATTGCTGAAAGCCCGTCTTTTGCATTTTTCTCGATACATTGAAGTCCGAGGAACGTATAAGCCAAAAGTCGCCTGGTGCGTATGACACGGTAATCGAGTATGGGGTTCTTTAGCTCGCGGTTGACCAGAGGGGTCACGTCGATTCGGACTATATCATTCACTTCCAGATCTATGGGTGTGCGTACTCGCAGCTGTAGTCCCGACTGGGATATGTCTCGGGTCTCGGCGGTAAAGGTTTTCCCCTTCCAGATCAAGCCGATGATGAAGGAGGTCTTTATTCTGTCGTAGACTCGTCTCTCAAAGTAAGAGAGGTCGATTGCAAGGTTACTGTCAGTCTGGTCTGTCTTTAAAACGGTGGATGCAACGATCAGTGTCGAGGAGTGTGGTTTATCAAGCGTCTTGTCTTGGCCGTTACCACTTGAATTTTGCAGTGGCTTCTCGAGGTCGATGGAGAAATGTCTGAGCATCGATTCATAGGTGTCTATGGTAAAAACACCGGCATTGCTATTCAGTCCCTGCAGGAATAGCTGATGCGCTTCAGCATTCAGCCAAAGGCCGCGTCCCCGGTAGGAGTAGAGTTTACACGGCTCAGTTACGTAGGGTCTCAGGTCAAGGGAACGCAGGCACTCACCATCAAGACGTTGCTTTTCAATCCTGTTTATAAACTCGGTTGATAACTGTTCTGAATCGCTCGCCTTCATCATCCCTTGTTGGGCTAGTCTTTTTCTATCCATCGGTTGGTCGTTGTGTTGTGTTGATATTTTATGCTTCTCATGTCGGCAAATAAGTGATCATCTTTAATTGAATCAATTCCCATAATTATTCAGAAGTTCTATGGGAATTAATCAGTAATAAAGTGAAAACATTCACCGGGTATCTACCTAAAAAATCCAATACTGACATGGGCATGGCCTTATCCGGCCGGTATATTTAAACAATGTTAATGTGAACGGCCAGTCATCACCTTCCCATAAGGAGATTTAGTGGAACATGGATTGAAGTGGAATTTAAATCACGAAATAGGCTTTGAGGAGATCGCCTGCTGATTTTTTATATGGTCTGGGTCAACCGTTAGTGTTCAGATATGGCTACCTATAAATGAGTAGAAACATGGGATGTTCTGTTGCGCGAGTTTTGCACGGCTGGATGTTCACACTAACTTGGTATCTGAAAAGATGTTGACTGTAGAGGTTCCGCCAGATAGGCGGGGCAGTCAGCTTATTGAGTCGCGTTCCCTGGAATCCAGTCTTTGTTGGAGTGACGAGCAGTAAAAGAGCAGGTGCGCCGACTGTAGATTATCAGATATTGCATGTACCACTCTTCTTGAGAGCAGCGTGTGTACAATGTGTTATTGAACATAATCATGTTATTAGTATAAAGTCGGATCTGGCATGTTCAGCCTCAAGTGGTTTTTGATTAGAGATGGTCATGATTAAAACTCTAGGTTTATTTGCACTCTTCATAACAATAAGCGTTTTTCATAAAGTTGCCATGGGTGACAATCATCTCTATCAATTTGCTGTATTCAAAAACAGTACTATGAAGAATAGTGAATGTGCCCTTGTGGAAAGATTCTCGCAAAAGAAAAATAATTTATTGCGATATGCGGGGGTGATCGATGAATACGCTTGTAATGTTTATATCCCAAAAACAACCTTCGAGCAAAAGTTCGAATTTTGTTATCAAAGCGGCATAAATCTCAACAAATTATCAGCAGGTGCTTCATTTGAGTGTTTTATTCAACAAACAGATGAAGATATCTGGATTCTTGCGCACTTGTCCGATCAAAAAAACTCAGATGCACAGGTAATGTGTTACTTTAGCTGTGTCGGCAAGTAACCAGGGTTTGTTTGCATGTGGAAAGTTACACTACTTGTGTGCAGTGGACTGATGTTTATATTTTGGTTCATTACAGAAATAACAGTCTCTCCAGTATACAATTTGATACTTCAATATTTTGAGGAAGAAGCAGCGCTTCCAATAATCACCCAGTGGGCGATCAACGCAAGGCCTTATATGGTGATCATGCCGGTGCTATGGCTTGTGGTTAGTATCCTGCTCTATGTCAAACTGCAGTCGTATGCCAAGCCGGACCGAAATGAAAGGGTAACCGCCCACCTTGCGATAACCCTTGGGATAGGGTTTGTCATGCTGGGCTTTTTTGCGCTTGCGATAGTCTTGGCTCTATTGAAGGTCAGTGCAATAACAGCCTAAGTGCTTTGCCGGAAATTGCTCCACCGATTCAGTGAAGGATCTGTGGCATTTCCACATTCATCTCGGTTAACAGAGATTCAATAACAGCCAGCCACAAGGCCGGCTTCAAGGTCTTGGATCTTTGACAGGCAACATATTCAGGCATCGATATCATCAGCAACTGTTCGATAAATATCAAATTATTTCAATAACTTAACTCGCAGTCCTCGTAAGCTCGTATGGCCTTTGGAATATCGCAGTTCGCGTTCCCCAAGCGTCCATAAAACGCTCTCCCTTCCTCGTCTCTGCAGTGACAAAGGGGATTGATCGAAGGCTCGGTATAGACTGGTCTGGACTCTGGTTCTGAAGATTGGGTGCCCGCCACGGGTTCGTTCAGCAGATCTTCATCACTATCTTCCGGTTCGAAATTGAATAGCTTTTTTATGTTTTGGCGGTTTTGCCTGGCCTGCTCAGCGCGGAGCTGTCTCTCTGCCTCTCTTCTCTTGGCGGCTTCCCGTTGCGCCGCCCATTTGCGGGTATATTCCGAGCTATAAGGTTCAGCATGCACGGGTTCGGGAAAAATCAAACCGATGGTGACTATTGTTAATACAAATGAAATGAACCGCATACCTGAACCCTCGGTGGTTATATTTGTCGTTCCAAGTCTATGCCTTATGAGTTAATATAACAAAGTTTAAATAAGGTTCTGATTGACCCTGGTCAACACTTGGAGAGTTCAATGTGAACAGGATAGTTGTTAATCTATTTGGCTTGCTGGCACTGCTGTTATCCGGCACAAGCTATTCCCAGGACGAACGCCTGCTTCTCGAAGATGTCATCAAATTCGAGATGGGCAATATCAAGACCACAATCGGGATGTTCAGGCTCTATAAACAGACCGGAGAGTCAATTCGGGACGGTAAGTGTTCCAACTATTGGCAAACCTATAAAAGGGAACTCAAGGAATTTAAAGCTGCCAAAAACTCATACTATAAGGAAGAGAGACGAAAACTGGCGTTAAAAAATCTCAAGAATTATAAGTCATGTTTCACAAAGGAACTGAAAAACCGACCTGAAATTTACCGCCATGTGACTGACCCTGCCAAAAACTATGAGCAATTTATCAGTAATTACAAAGCTCAAAAGAAGGATATCGATAAGAACAACTACCAAGCGCGTTATTACGAATTGAAAAAAATGCTGGATGAAGGGCGTTACAGAAAAAAATAACTGTTCAGTCTCCAGATGGCTGGCTAGCTGTATTTTTATCTGTCTATTTACGCCTCAACCGCCTTGACTGATTGTCTTCGGCTTCTGTGACCTCTTCACAGGAAGACCAACTTAAGCAGTCAAGAATAGGTTGATAAGTCCATTTTTTATAGTTCTCCAAGCCTTTTGTCGCCAGGCGCTGTTTGACAAGGGTCTGCAGATGACGACTTACCGGGCTGCCGCTGTTGCTCAGTCTCCACAACGAATCCGCCAACGGGAAGCGACCGCCTACAGAGGCGTATGCAGCCTCAAACGAGTCTGAAGCAGCCTTATCGATGAACTTGATCCATTGAGAGATCTTCCAATTTGATGTCTTAAACCTATTTTCCTCACTAGGGTTGGCGATCTTTTCAGGCTGTTCTGTCTCTGTATCTCCATCACTATGGGATACATTTTTCGATCCTGCATTTTTGCCCAGATAACTATTTTCAAGCTCACGAACCTCCTCGCACGGGCTCCATGTCAGGCAATCGAGGAATTTCTCGTAGCGCCACTTTTTATAGTTATCAAGACCCCTGATATTTAATCTCTGCCGAATATGATGCTGTAAATCTGATTTTACCGACGTTCCACTATTGCTCAAT
>JBEVVS010000059.1:0-6029 GCA_040507005.1 Candidatus Thiodiazotropha sp. | reverse complement strand
CTCCAGGTTGCGTAAAGATGTCCTCAATCGTCTGATCAGGGATGAGCTGTTACAACAGACTTCCAACAGGATGGGATTGCGTGCCGGTAACAGCATGATTCAGTCCACGATACTGGCTATGCCGACCTTTCAAAAGGATGGACAGTATGACCAGCAGACCTATGAGCGTGCACTGCGCTTACAGGGGCTCTCTAGCGCTGTTTTCGAAGATCGTGTGCGTCGTGCGCTGGTAGCCGAACAACTTTCACAGGCGGTTCAAACAGGTAGTTTTATCACTCAAGAAGAGCTCAACGAGCGTCAAAGGTTGGTCAAGCAGAAACGTGAACTCTCCTACTTCATACTCCCCGCCAGTGATTTCAAACTGACTGATGAGCTGGCGGACGATGAAATCAAGAACTACTACGAGGCCAACGAAAGCGCCTTCATTTCACCTGAAAAGGTAAAGGTCGAATATATATTGCTGGATGCCGAGACGGCGGGCGGCACTATAGATGTCAATGAAGAGGTTCTGCGTGGCTACTATGAGAACAATGAGGATGAGTTTGGTCTTCCGGAACAGCGTCAGGCCAGCCATATCTTGATTCTGGCGGCGGCGGATGCGGAGCAGAGTGCGGTTGATGAAGCGCAAGCGAAGATCGATGCCCTGGCGGAGAGATTGAGCAATGGAGAGTCCTTTGCTGAATTGGCCAAACAGAACTCCCAGGATCCCGGTTCCGCCGCATCAGGCGGTGATCTGGGCTTGTTCGGCAAAGGTGTGATGGATCCCGCCTTCGAGGCCGCTGTCTTTGCCCTCGAGGAGGGTGAGGTGAGCGAGCCGGTACGTTCCAGTTTCGGTTTTCATCTGATCAAGCTGACGGGAATCAAGGACGGCAGTGTCAAACCTTTCGAGGAGGCGCGTGCGCAAGTGGAGGCGGCCTATCGAAAATTCGAGGGTGAACGGCTCTATTTCGAAATGGCTGAACAGCTGGCCGATCTGAGCTATGAAGATCCCGGCAGCCTGGCACCGGCCGCATCCGCATTGCAGCTCGACATACAGCAGAGTGATTGGGTTACCCGGGAGCAGGGCAGCGGCGTGTTCGCAAAGCCCAAGGTAAGGACTGTCGCCTACAGTGATGATGTGCTGAAGGAGAACAATAACAGTGAACTGATCGAGATCGACGGTACCTCATCCCTGGTGCTGCGGGTGCTCGATCATCAAGAGTCTTCGGTCAAGCCGCTGGATGAGGTGAAGGATCAGATTATCGAGATCCTGCAGCAGCAAAAGGCTGAACAGCAGACCGAAGCCGAGGCTGAGAAGCGTTTGGCGGAAATCGCTTCCGGCTTGGCCTTGACTGATGTGGCGGGCAGCTATGCGGTCAGCGGGCCATTGAGTGTCGATCGCAATGACAGGCAGATCCCACCAGGACTATCCAGCGCACTCTTCCGTACTGCAAAGCCGGTTAGCGGCGAATCAACGCCGGGCAGTGCCAAGCTTGCCGGTGGGGACTTCGCTGTCTATCTGCTGACGGGAGTTACCGAAGGTGAGGTCGATGCTGGAACCAACCAGCAACAGCTGGACAGCCTGCGCCGCATGCTGGCCAGGGACCACTATGAGATGGTATTGACCGATCTGGAGTCCCGCGCGGATGTTGAAATTCTACTCAACACCGAGAGTGAGTGACTTCAGTCTATTCCCCTATCAAGCCATGCCGAGGATGTGGTAGCCCGAATCCACATAGATGACATCACCGGTAATCCCCGAGGCGAGATCGGAACAGATGAATGCGGTGGTATTGCCCACCTCTTCGATGGTGACATTGCGGCGCAATGGATTTCTTTTCTCCACCTCATCGAGCATGCCCTTGAAGTTTTTGATGCCTGATGCGGCCAGGGTCCTGATCGGTCCGGCGGAAACAGCATTCACCCGGATCCCTTCCGGGCCGAGGGATTCGGCCATATAGCGGACACTCGCCTCCAGGCTGGCTTTGGCTACCCCCATGACATTGTAATTAGGCACGGTACGCACCGCCCCCAGGTAACTCATGGTGACCAGGGAGGCATTTCGACCCTGCATCAAGGGACGCCCCGCCTTGGCCAGCGCGGCGAAACTATAGGAGCTGATATCGTGGGCCAGGGCAAAACCCTCGCGGGTCAAATTGTCCAGATAGCCACCTTCCAAATGGTCTCGGGGTGCAAAACCCACTGCATGCACAATGGCGTCCAAATGACCCCACTCCTTTTCCAGGGTGCCGAATAGATCGGCAATCTGTTGGTCATTGGTGACATCCAGGGGCATAACGATATCAGCGCCAAACTTTTCAGCTGCATCATCGACGCGTTTTTTCAATTTGTCCGTCTGATAGGTAAGCGCCAGCTCGGCGCCTTCCCGGTGCATGGCCTCGGCAACACCCCAGGCGATGGAGCGGTTACTGGCAATGCCGACAACGAGGATGCGTTTATTTTGTAAAAAGCCCATGGAACAATTCCTTATAGGAGTCATCGATATATGCTAACGGAGAGTTCTAAATAGACAGGCTCCAGTGCAGTTAAACTGTGTAACTTACCGGAAATATTCATCAGCGGAAAGTGCGGTGATGCGTGCAGGCTAAATCAGAGCTTGTATGCGGTTTTTTTACCGCTGTTTAGATGCCTGTGGATTAGATGCTCTTTCAAGTCCCTGGAAAGCATAATAGACTCTTCAGGGTCTATTGGATTAGTGTTGATGGGCCTTGGCTTTTTAAACCATTTGTCCTGGATCACAGGAGTTACTTCATGCAGCGACGCTTAAACGGGCGGGATATTCTCTATTTTGGTGGTCTGGTACTGGTGTTGATCACAATTTTGCTGGTCATGTACATGATTGACCGGCAGTGGGAGAAGATGTCGCGCATGCAGCAGTTGATGCGGGAACAGGCCGGAGACCTGCGCGAGATCAGCAGTCAGGTGAGAAGTCTGGGTAACCGTGTCGGCAATGGGTTGACCCTTTCCAGCGAGATCCCCGACGCTAACAATAGCGCCACTCAAGCGGCCTTCAAGCGGGCCCACAAGGCCAGCCTGATGCCCGACTATGCGGAGGGTGATTGGCTGGTGCAGGCCTTCAGTGTCAACCTTAAATCCCTGACGCCTTTTATCTCCTCGGATGCCTATGCCTCGGATGTACAGAGTTACATTCAGGAGAGCCTGATTACACGCAATCCTGAAACCCTGGAGTGGGAGGGTCTGTTGGCCGAGTCCTGGGAGGTCAGCGAGGATGGACTGACATTCGTCTTCAAGATGCGTGACGGATTGAGCTTTTCCGACGGCAAACCCCTGACCGCGGAAGATGTGGTCTTCTCCTTCGATTTTATCATGACCCCGGCGATCCAGGCGCCCCGGGAGCGGGCCTACTACTCGAAGATCGCCTCGGTGGAAGCCCTGGATAGTCTGACGGTGAAATTCCAGTTCGCCGAACCCTATTTCAATGCCCTCTCCCTGGCCGGTGGACTCGCCGTGATGCCCAAGCATTTTTATGCGCCATATTTGGAAAAGCCTAACGACTACAACCAATCCAAGGGACTGCTATTGGGATCAGGTCCCTATCGTCTGCAGGATCCCACGAGCTGGTCTCCGGACAAGGGGATGGTGGAGCTGCAACGCAATCCCCGCTATTGGGGGCCGGTGCAACCCTCCTTCGATCGCATCCTTTGGCGTGTGATAGAGAACGACAGCGCCCGCCTGACCACCTTTCGCAACGGGGATATCGATGCCTATGGTTCCCGTCCCGTGGAGTACCGCAAACTGGTGGAGGATAAGGCGCTGGAGAAGAAGGCGGCCCATTGGGAGTACATGAGTCCGGTGGCCGGCTACAGCTATATCGGCTGGAATCAGGAGCGGGATGGGGCGGCGACCCGTTTCACCGACAAACGGGTGCGTCAGGCGATGACCTATCTGATCGATCGCAGTCGTATTATTGACGAGATCTACCTCGGTTATGCCGAGGTCGCCTTGAGCCCGTTCAACAGCAACAGCAAACAGCACGACCCGGCCCTGGCACCGCGTACCTACGATGAAGCCAAGGGTATGCGGTTGCTAAAGGAGGTGGGTTATCAGGACCGGGACGGTGACGGGGTGTTGGAGGATGCCCAGGGCGAGCCCTTCGAGTTCGAACTGGTCTACTTTCAGGGCAATGAAGATACCGGACGCATGGTGCTCTTTCTCAAGGACCTGCTGGCCCGCGCCGGTATCCTGCTGAAACCCAAGCCGACGGAGTGGTCGGTGATGATCGATCTGCTCAACAAGCGGGATTTCGAGGCCATCACCCTGGGTTGGACCAGCGGTCTCGAGACCGATCTCTATCAGATGTTCCACAGCAGCCAGATCGCGGATGCGGGCAACAACTTCATCAGCTACCGCAATGACAAACTCGATCAGTTGGTGGATCAGGCCAGGGCTACGGTGGATGAGGAGCAGCGCATGCCCCTATGGCAACAGGCTGAGGGTGAGCTGTTCGAAGATCAACCCTACACCTTTCTGATGCGGCGCAAGAGTCTGGTCTTTATCGATCGCCGCATCCGTAACATCGTCAACACCAAGGTGGGCCTCAACTTCGGTAATCTGCCGATGGAGAACTATGTGCCGGCCAATGAGCAACGCTATCAGCAGTGATCGATAACGACTTCACCGTTGTGAATACCAGGATCTGAATGCTTACCTATCTGCTTCGAAGACTGCTGTTGATGCTCCCCACCCTGTTGGGAATCACCCTGGTGGTGTTCGTTGTCATGGCCTCTTCTCCGGGTGGCATCAGCGCCAAGAGCCTGGTGGAGGGCCAGAACCTCGACCCGGAGGCGAAGCAGGAGATCGAGGCCTACTACAATCGCCTCTACGGCCTGGACAACCCCCCCTGGATGCAGTACCTGCGCTGGCTGAATAACGTCTCCCCGGCGGGCTTTACATTCGATGAGGAGAACAATCTCAGCGGCTTCTCCTTTAGCAAGGGCTCCGATCTGGGTCGCAGCTTTCGCTACGGCCGCCCGGTCACCGACCTGTTGGCGGAGCGGGTACCGATCACGGTGTTACTGAATGTCTTGAGTATCCCGGTGGTCTATCTGCTGGCCCTGCTGGTGGGTGTGCGGGCGGCGGTGGAGCGGGGGCGATCCTTCGATCTCAGCAGCGGTATGGTGATGCTGGGCCTCTGGTCGGTGCCGACCATGCTGGCCGGTGTGCTGTTGATCGGTTTTTTTGCCAACGATCAGTATTGGCACTGGTTTCCCACTGCAGGCTTGAGTGACCGCCAGGTCTTGGATCAGGTGTTTATGCCCCACTGGTCGAGTCTCTGGGATCTGGGCCTGCTGTTTCTGATGCTGGTACTCTCCACCGCACTCTTCCTGTTTCTGGCCAACATGGGAGGCAAGCTGATCCGCATGGGTTTGCTGGCCCTCTGCTGGTTCGCACTGGGATTGGCAATGGTGCAACAGCTGCCCGAGTCTGGGCAGTCGGTCAGCCTATGGATCCTGATACCCGCGGTGTTTGCCTCGCTGGCGGCCTGGCTTGCCTCCACCGACTATCGTCTGATGCGACAGTTGGGTTTCGTTGTTACCGGTGTACTGGTCGGGGGACTCCTGTCGGTGCACTGGATGCAGGGGGAGTGGCTGCGGGGGTTTCTCGTCGACCGTCTCTGGCATCTGGTGCTGCCGGTGGTCTGTCTCTCCTATGGGGGCTTTGCCGGACTGGCCAAGCTGACCCGCACCTCGGTGCTGGAGAATCTCCTCTCCGACTATGCCCGTACCGCCAGGGCCAAGGGGCTCGCCGAGTCGTCGGTGTTGTGGAAACATGTCTTCCGCAACAGCCTGCTACCTCTCATAACCGTAGCCGCCAGCCTCCTGCCCAGCCTGCTGGCTGGCTCGGTGATCGTGGAGAGCATCTTCAGTATCGAGGGCATGGGCAAGCTGGCGGTGGAGGCGGTGCAGACCCGGGATCGTGAGCTGGTGCTGTCGATCACCCTCATCGGCGGCATGCTGACCCTGCTGGGTTATCTGCTGGCCGATATCCTCTACGCCCTGGCCGACCCG
>JBEVVS010000081.1:0-6153 GCA_040507005.1 Candidatus Thiodiazotropha sp. | reverse complement strand
CCTACGTGTTTTTGCCATTTGTTCACCTGTTTATCGTCTGGAGTGATAATATCACCCATAATCAGGTGGCCAAAATAACTATGCCACTACATTTACCTAGTTAACACAAGCTGGCTCACTCGAGTCTAAGGGCAGGAAGCGATTCATTGAAATCAAAATCCAAGATTTTTAGAGAGCTGCAATAATTCCTTGTTATTCGGATTGGCCTCTACAGCTTTTCTGAGGGTCTGTTTCGCTTCTAACCTTTTACCAACTGCCGCCTCTATTCTGGCCAGCATAATCCAAGCCTGTATCAGCTGAGGATCCATTTTAACCGCCTGGCTAAATGCGCTTACCGCGGCCGGTATATTTCTCTTGGTTAAGGCCACACCACCAATCACCATCTGTATTTCCGGGAAATCCGCCTTATCCCTTAAAGATTGTTGATACTCTTTCATTGCATTTTTCACAGCCAACCTATCAGAGAATGTCAGCCCCTCCGGATCGGTCTCCAGAAATGCCTTTACCGCTTCCAGGCGCACGCTTCTAACAGAATCGTGCAATAGGGGCAGCAATTTGTGAAGTTTATTTTCATGGGATGAATAGACAAAAAGATTGGCGGCTGCAGCACGAACCCATGCACTATCATCCACAAGCAATGGGTCAACAACATTGAAGTCTAAATCGCCAACAACAGGTAGCAGGCGTTCCAGGGCGCTGGCTCGAACAATTGCCGGCAGTTTTCGGTTTTTGGCCAAATTCAAAAGCTGTTTGACGGTTTGGTTGTTCATCCTGGTATCGGCCGCATTGAAAACTTCAGCAAAATGCTCTGTTTCGGACTGTCTGACTGGATAGTATTTGGCAATTACCGCAGCGGCCCAACCAGGTGTTTTATCCCGGTGGCAGGTGTTACAGACATTGGGGATATCCATTTTTGCCGACAAATCAGGCCGCGGAATACGGAAACTGTGGTCGCGCCGCCCGTCCACCACCATGTAATGACGCTCGGGCATGTGGCACTGCTTACATTCAGCCCCTTCACTATCTGTCTGGTGAAAATGGTGCTCAACAGAGTCATAATCCTTTTTGCTTAAGGTTGGGAATAACCCATTGCCTTGAGCATTGTGGCACTGAGTACACAATGCATTGCCTTCGGCTTTTAGCCGATAGCTGTGGGTGTCATGGCAATTGCTGCATTTGACACCCTTCTCGTGCATTTTTGATTGCAGGAATGAGCCATAGACATAGACCTCATCCTGAATCTGTCCATCCGGGTAATACATTCCATTACGCAGTAGAGTAAGGCGGTAATTGTCGGCATAATCACTACCTGGTTCAGGGCTGTTTGCACCGATCGGCTCACGTCTCGAATGACATCCGGCACAAAGGTTGATTTCTGATGCGGCGTTATTGCCTGGGTAAACAGCGGTCAAACCCTTTGTATCGGTTCCTTTCCAAAAGCCCGGTGAGAATTCCTTGGGTGCATTAGCCCAGGATAGATGCGCTTCACCTGGACCATGGCAGGCTTCACAACCGACACCCATTTCTGCCTGCCGGCTGGTATAGCTTTGATTGAGTGGATCGTAATTTTTGCGAAAATCGGTGGCATGGCATTCTGCGCAGCGAGAATTCCAGTTTTTGTAGTAACCGCTCCAGTGCATACCATTACCAGCACTAGTATCCTCGTCAGGATAGAGGTGATACCAGCGTTTCCCTTCGGTATCCCAGGCCACGTCCAAAGCCTGCAAATGACCACCGCCAGTCTCCACTAGATATTGCTGTAGTGGCGTGACGCCCGCAACTGAGTCTACTCTGTATTTTTCGGCGCTACCCTCTTTATCGTCAGCAATGATATAAAAACCACCTTTTTCCCTAATGAACCGATAAGTAAAACCGGCATGTCGGAATTCGGCGTTATTAAAGTCACCTAAAACATTCATCGGTTCCGGTTTTCGCCAGGCCCAGCTGTGATGGGAATCGGACCAGGCTGCAAACTGTGGCTGGTGACAGCTTTCACATGACAATGAGCCAGTATATTTTGGTGTCTTTTCACTTGAAAAAGCGAATCCTGAAAGAGACACAAGCGATATAAAAATAACGAATATTTTCATGAGAAAAACGGACTGCATAGAGCAATAATGCAGTCCGTTGATAGTGATAATTACTCGGCTTAACGATTAACAGGGAAACTCGATCTTTCCATCTCCTTCAATATCTTCATCGCCTTGAGTGAACGATAATTGATACCGGAAGCGCTCAGGCTGGAACCCGATTGAAATGGATAGCCATCCAGTGACCCAAGGAACTCCTGGACCTTGGCCTGAATGGGCACGAATAACCACATATTGTCTGCATACCAACGCAAGTATCCAAGCTTGCCTTCATCCCACATGATTTCATAAGGATCTGCCTTCAGGTTAATGATTAGCGGCCATGACGGCGTTTCCCGGATTGCGGTGTTGATGCCACCCTCCAGGGTCGCAAAATGGACCTTCCAATCATTCCAGCGGACAGCATTCAATTCGCCACCCTGTCCAAAATAGTAGATCTCTTCACGGGGACCTTGTTTCGTTTGACCCTTGAAATATGAAGAGAAGTCATAGCCATCAAGATGGACTTTCCACTCTTTACCGTTGGCCTTGTATCCCTTTTTAAGTTTTTCAACGATTCCGGATTGTCCGGCGGCCGCCATGAGCGTGGGAATCCAGTCTTCATGAGACATGATTTCACCAATTTTACTGCCCGGCTTGATCGTGCCGGGCCAGCGAACAACGGCTGGAACCCTGAAGCCTCCTTCCCAGGTCGTACCCTTCTCGCCGTGGAATGGTGTGATGCCGCCATCAGGCCAGGAAATCGTTTCCGCGCCGTTATCTGTGCTGTAGACAACAATGGTGTTATCGGCGATACCCAGCTCATCCAGTTTATCCAGAAGCTGGCCTACATGGCCATCATGCTCGACCATGCCATCAGGATAGAGTCCAATACCGGTTACGCCCTGAGATTCCTTCTTTAATCGGGTCCAGACGTGCATCCGTGTGCCCGTAACCCAGGTAAAGAATGGCTTTTTCTCTTTGTGGGCCCGTTCGATAAAATCCAGGGCACTGGCTACAAACTCATCATCAGCCGTTTCCATACGCTTACGGGTCATTGGACCGGTATCTACAATCTCGCCACCCGCGGTGGATTTTATTACACCCCGCGGGCCATATTTTTTGTGGAACTGCGGATCTTTCGGATAGTAATAGGTCTCGGGCTCTTCCTCCGCATTCAGGTGGTAGAGATTTCCGAAAAACTCATCAAATCCATGGTTGGTGGGTAGATGTTTATCACGATCACCTAGGTGATTTTTTCCAAACTGGCCTGTTGCATAGCCCTCTTGTTTCAATAAGTCGCCAAGGGTAGGTGCCCAATCGGGAATGCCATGATCTGACCCAGGCATGCCTATTGTCAACAAGCCGGTGCGAAATGGATGCTGCCCCATGATGAAGGCAGCTCTACCCGCCGTGCAGCTTTGTTGCGCGTAATAGTGAGTCAGCATCGCACCCTCTTTTGCAATGCGGTCTATGTTGGGTGTTTCGTAGCCCATAATGCCATGGTTGTAGGCACTGATATTGTGGGTACCGATATCGTCACCCCAGATGACCAGAATGTTAGGTTTAGTGGAACTTGCATAAGAGAACCCACTCAACAACAAAAAGAAGAGCACTAGAAGAGATCTAGCTGAAAAATAGGCAAAACGCATATCACCTCCCTATTGAGGATAGAGATTGTTGGAAATATTATTTATCAACACCCTGGTTTAGTTAGGTTTTAGTACCCCTAAACTCACATATTTTTCTAACACCACAGACTTCCTGATGGTGCCGTGTACAGATTATTGACTTATTGTTTTTATAATCAGGTTTATCAGCTTACTAAGAAATAAGCTGTTGTGTTTATCACCCTTACCCTAATGTCAGGTGAATACTCGTGAAACTATATCATTTATTAGTAGAGTTAAATGGTGAGTCTGTTGTTGCTTTATCATCAGGTGCCAACCCTATTGTTTCGGTAGGACGGCCTTCCATTTGCCGTCGTCTTGTTGACAAAACACATAACTGGATGTGTGCTCTTGCCCCTTGACCCGGTTGGTTATTTGCAGCTTCTTGCAGAGTTTTCCGCTACTTGTTCCAACCCTCATTATTATCAAGTCACCTGAACTCCCCGAGTCCGGGTTATCCCATGTTACGCTCTCCCCCTGCCCATGATTTTGCAGAATATCTCTGGTGGCGATTTTTGCGATTTCCCAATCCTGTTTCGTGAAATGGCGAGCAGGAGAGTGTTTAAGAAAGTGCAGGTCAAAGCCATGGACTGAAAACACAGCGATACTCAGGAGAAACCCTGTACCCACAAGGGAGAAAGACTTCATATCACTTCAACTCTTTAGTTGTATTTGTTTGGGTTATCTAAAAAATGAGATCTAACTAAACAAGATTTTATTATGCTAATTTGTATTCATATCTGTTTATTACTATTGTAGCTTAGTATGAAAACAGACAAGTGATTTTCGTTAACAACACTACCTCCAGTCACCCTGGAGATACAAGTAGAACAAGTATTAAAAAAACAGGGTAATTTACAAGAAATCACTCAATAACATAAGTAATATCCCTGTTAGATTTCGATTTCCAACCTTGATGTAGAAATCGAAATTCTATACCCAGAAAGATACAACAATAGAGGTTGCACTATGGAGGCCAGCAGGTTCCTGACCGTTCACTACTTGGACGGCTCCAGCGAGACATTCACCTTCCCCAAACAGGCCAAGGATCAATACGACCAGATGAGTAAATTGCATGATGCAATGACAAATGATCGTATCGTGATCGAAGCGGACAGTTGTCTGCATATCATTCCCTTGAATGCGGTGAAACGTTTCGAGTTTTCTCCCCTGCCCGACAAACTACCCGAGGGGATCATTCGCAATGCAAGCCTGAATGTTTAACATGAAAAGCGCTATCGCCAGCTACACCCTGGCCGCGGGTTTGTTTGCCATCGCTGGGGCAATCGTCTATTTTACCATTGAGCTGTCACATATCCGCCAAGACCTCCCTGCTATTCTTACCCAGGTTGAGAAAACCAGCGGCAAAGTCGATCCGATACTGAATGAGATCAGGGAGATCAGGAAACTGATCCCGCCGATACTGCAGGAGGTTGACGCGACCCGTTCTCAGATTCCTCCGATACTCGCTGAAATCGAGGCGATTCGTCTGAATGTCCCGCCCATTCTCACTCAGGTGGAAGAGACACGTAAACTCGTACCCCCCATACTTACCGAGGCTTCAAAAACCATCGATTCGATTCCCGAAATTTTAAAAACCCTGAATTCCATCTCAACAACCGTCAAATCAACCAACAAGGAGATAGCAAAGACACGAGGGTTGGTTCCGGACATTCTCAAGGAGATCAAGTCGGTTCGGAATGAAATCGGGGCCACAAGAAAGGCAATTCCAGTCACGCTGGATCGCGTGGACTATCTGCTTGCACAAGCGGCCACTACAGGTCAGAAGGCATCGGAAGGTGCGATAACCGGTGTCTTTACCGGGGTGATCACAGCCCCTTTCCGCGCCCTCATCAGTCTGGGAGAAACCGCGAAGGGTGCGGCTGACGGCGATGGCGTATTCCTTGAGGGTGAGGATTTGGACATTGCCACCAACGCAGCAGTTGCATTAACAAGACTAAAAGAGGGTGCGACCAAAACATGGAAAAATCCAAATAGCGGCAAACAGGGAAAATTCACCCTGCTTGCAAAATTCCGGGAGAAAAAACTTGAGTGTCAAAGCATCGAGCACCAGGTTTGGCATGGTGATGAAATGATCATCGAAAGGGTATTTGATGCGTGTCGGAAGAATGCAAATTCACCTTGGGAGCTAAAGAAATAGCATTTGTTTCATAGTTATCACACGACCAAATACTTTACGAAGGCATGTTTCAGCGATGCTTCGCCATGATTTAAAAATCCCGACCTGGGTTTACTTGATACAATCCAACAATCAATTCCACTCTTTATTAATTTGCGTGTAAACGATCCATTCCACCAACCTATGTCCTTGTAGGGATGGATCGTTGAAACAGCTGTCGCCGGTCCAACTGTCTCAAATAGACATTTGTCCCACGGCGAAACATCTCTAATCA
>JBEVVS010000187.1:0-6377 GCA_040507005.1 Candidatus Thiodiazotropha sp. | reverse complement strand
CGGAAAATCACGTGTAGGGCTGCTAACTGACTCCAAATGCGAATTAACACTTTTCCCGGGATCATTGCACTTGGAAAGTCCGCCACTCTGTTATCGGTGATAGAACACTATTTGATGGCTTGCACGTTTTTCGGTCCACACAAAACATATTCACAAACACAGATATCAGAAAAACACAACCAAGCGTAATGTAAAACCAACTAACTTGATCTAGTTCTGAAATCCTGTCACAAAGAATAGCTTTAAATTTTCTAAATTGTTCAATTCCATAATTTGCCGCTAGAATGGCAAGAGCCACAAGAATCCAAATAAAAATAAACTTCACCCACCTTTTTGTCCTTTCTGTCCTTGTCCTGTGTGTCCATTCCGGTTCCAGTGGTGGTTCAGATGCCACTGGTGTGCTTACAAAAGCATCAGCATTGAAGTCCTGAGGAAAGAATGACTGACCTAAGCCGGAGTCACTAATATTCAAAGGCGAATTCATGTTCAAAGAACGACCATGCTCTGCTGGCGTTCTAGGACTGCCACTTGATCCTTGCATTTTGTTTCCAACTCGAATTCCGTTCGAATTATCTCATAAGATAGAAAACTATCCCACTTCTGACACCAATGTAACGCAAACTCCTAATTGGTAGAAAATGACAAAGAACGCGAATATTAGTTAATCCAAATTTATGCACCTCAAAACATCCAAAATAATACTCTGAACAACAAATAAGATGAACAATCGCCTTATATAGTCAGCTACTCCGCCACAGGAAATTATCGTGGAAAGCATGACAAACGTGAATTGTGAATCTTGGCGGAGTTGTACTAAATACCCTAACGAGTTGCACTAAACACCCTAGCGATGGAGCAGTCAACGGAGCAGTTTCACCACACAACTCCCTCCTTTTGAAGCAATGAACTTCCACTGTTCATTTCATGACCACTTATCTTCACAAAGAGTTTATGGTATGCATATAGTCAAAAATTACATGAAACAAAAGGTATGAAACAAGGTTCAGTTTTATCGCCAGTGTTATACATCAGCTACATAAACAATTCAAAATCAACATGATATGAAACAAAAGACTATGATAAATTTTCATTTTACAGCAAATACTAAAATACTGAAATAATACCTCATTGACTTAATCCAAATCAATCAATAAATCCAATTTAATTAAGCCAAATGTCACATTTTAAACTGTTGAGGATGTCTGGGATCCTTCCCATAAATATTCCGTCTCCACATTCACTAAGTTCCCATGAGAATATGTTTTAGTACGCCTCATGGTTAATGTTAATGACTGTACCACATGTTTAATTTCAGGTACAGCAACTGTCTGTGTATCATTGTCTCCATCACTAATTAGAACAACGTCATCGTCAGAGTCTGCATCGTCCGTGGAATCATCATCATCGTCATCACCACCAGCCCCGTCAGATATATCGTCATAATAGTCTAGTTCATCATAATCACTTTCATCATTTTCACTAGTCACTAAATTAACACTCATCTCATCGTCACCATCACCATCACCGTCACAATCGTCATCGTCGTTACCATCAACTATCGGCTCACCATCTGAATAGACACCATCTTCCGGATCATCTTTGCCCATCATAGACTCAGCATCACCGACACACGAACTACTCCCGGCACGTACATCATCACCGCATACATCATCGATCCCCGATAACGATCCACAATAGTCACCGCCTATCACTGTCTCTGCTTCGCTACTATCCACATCAGCTGCACCGTCATCACACAGAGGTATTTCATCACACAAGCTTACAGTAGTCACATTATCATCAGCATTTGTCACATTATCCTCAGCACAAATAAGTTCACTGTCACTTATATCCTCCAGATCCTGCAGATTGACATTAACAGAATCATTTGGCATCACATACTGGTCCATCAAGTTATTATTGTCATCACACCTAGGAGGTTTTGCTTTCTGTAAGCCCTCAATGTCAACAAGTAGGTCAAGAATAGTTTCATCCTCGCTTACATCTTCCAACTCCGGTTGATATCGCTCTAGCCTGTCACCCCTCTGTGCTCCAACTGCTTTCTCAGATGCTGACAACCGCGAAAACCCGTGATGTCTCATAAGGTGCTTACTGAGGTAACTCCGCCTTATGAACCTAGAGGAACATCCAAACTCACTACAGTTCCAGTATTCCACAACAGAATGCTTCTCCTTAACATGGCGCACTAAATTCCGCCTCAGGGTATACAGGTGCCCACAAGTGTCACACTGATGCATTATTCCTTCAACACAACACACGTAATCCTTTAAATGAGATGGCTTTTTAATTTCACGTCCGCTCCTTCTGGTGGTTTGAGACTGAATGGGTGTCGTATGATTATACACGTGGTCACTTTGCACGTGGTGCTCCGCCGGATGTTTATTGTGATTTGCACGTGCAACTCGTGACCAAGCTGGTTGCTCCGCCACAGGTGAAGAACACTGTATATCACTCTGCTCCGCTAGATGTTCAGTCGGAGGTGCACAAGTAGTTTGTGTACTACACCTTTGCTCCGCCACCTGAGATGACGCTGGAGAACGACTGGAATGTGCGTATGGTGTACTCTGACATAATGGTGAATGCAATGATTGGTCTGCTGGTTGCCCTATTGAACTGTCGAGTGAATATTCACCCTGTCTAACGGAAGATGCGTCGGTTACCACGTTGTGACCCACAATGGCTGTAGGATCTCCATTACTATCGGTACGGCATTCATTCTGCTGATCATTGGATGAATTTTCTCCTGCGAATTCCGTTAAATCTGGAAACTGAACTTCTCTCTCTTCCACACGTGGGACCTGAAAGTTTAACTGTCGATCACCATGGTAACGTTTCAAGTTGTCTCCATGAATTACAACGGAAGGAGAAGTGGCAGAATGTTTAATCCTAAACAGCACATCACACAGCTTTTCTACCACCATCCATGGTCCTGTCCAATGCCTACGAATCGAAGCTTTAATTCCAGGTGGAGATTGCCACTGATTTCGCCAAACTTTATCTCCAACACTATAGTTATACTCCGTCACACGACAATCATACTGCTTTTTCTGACGACAAGCTGCTTCCTTGAGATTTTCTCTGACCAATTCATACATTTTCCTCATTTTTGCACTTAAATCAGTTGCATATTGAGACTTGTTCACTTCACTATCCCTATTTTCTGGAATGTTTTCTGTCATGATGTCTAATGGCACTAACATTTCCTCTCCATACACTAATCTATGAGGACTTACACCTGTGCTTTCCTGGGGTGTTGTGTTGTATGCCATGACAATGTAATCTATGTAAGTATCCCAATCTTTTTGATCACTTCGCACAAACTTTGAAAGCATGCTTTTCACTGTCCGATTCATTCGCTCAACTAGACCATCTGAGCTGGGATGTAATGGAGTTGTTTGTGACTTGTTTATTTCAAGTAATTTACAAATTTCTCGAAAAACAGCACTCACGAATTGTCTCCCTTGGTCAGAATGAAGCTCTCGTGGACATCCGTAGTGTTTAATCCATCCTCTCACTATATGCTCCGCCACTGTTTCAGCTCGGATATCAGGAATGGCAAACATCTCGGTCAACTTCGTAAAATAATCACTGACCACAAGAATATAACTATTGCCACTTTCTGACTTAGGAAATGGTCCAGCAATGTCACATGCGATACGTTCAAACCGTCCACCGGGAAAATAGGTCTGGAGCAAATGTCTGTGCTTCCGCTGTGGGTTATTAGCTTCTCCACATATCTGACATGCTCTTACATAATCTGCTACCGTCTGGTTAATACCAATCCAGTAAAATGGACAACGTTTTGCCTTTTCTTTTGTCTTTTTGATACCTAGGTGTCCAGAGACATGAGAATCATGTAAATACCACAACACTGTCGGAACAAGAGATGAAGGAATACATATTCTCCACTGAATATCTATCTCCGAATGCTCCCATTTGATACAAAGAAGTCCATTGTGCACGGATAACAATTCCCATCTTGCAAGCCAATACTTAAGTCCGGGACTCTTGTTTACAATGTCAGACCATACTGGTTTATCCGAACCGGATTCCTTCAACTGAAGCATGAAATTCAAATCACTATCACCTTCTTGAATTTCCCTTAAGGTTCTCTCTGTGAGCTCAATTTCAGGCCTTGGTTTTGCACTTGCCTGAGCTGGCCTGTTCGATATTCTACCGCGCTTTCTCTTACGCCTATTCGCGGTAACTCCGTGACCTGTCGCACCTGTAAGAACATTGTCAGATTCCTCTACATCACTTTCCAATTCATCTTCGCTCACGGAATACAGCGTCGCAATATTGAACACATTTTCTTGATCTACATCCACTAGTTGACCACTCTTATCCTGACTACCACCTTGTGTTCCCAACAACATTTCACACTGTTTACACAGAATAGTATCACCTCGAACAACCCGAGACATGAAATCTGCGTTTCCGTGTTTCAAACCAGGTCGGTGTATGATACTGTAATCAAACTGACTAAGTTGTTCTAACCACCTGTGGACTTGTCCATCTGGTTCTTTGAACTGGCTCAACCAACGTAGTGAGCTATGATCAGTCCTGATAATAAAATGTCTCCCCAACAAGTAATGTCGAAAGTATTTTGTGAAAAACACAACTGACAACATTTCCTTTCTTGTCACACAATACTTTTGCTCCGCTGGACTCAATGTTCGGCTAGCATACGCTATGACCTTTTCAGCTCCGTCCTGTAACTGCGATAGAACGGCTCCGATTCCAGAATTACTAGCATCACAATCAAGAATGAATTGTCCGCCATTCACATCTGGAAATGCCAATACTGGTGCAGTTGTGAGCTTCTCCTTAAGAGTCTGAAATGCTGTTTCACAATTTCCGTCCCAATTCCATTTCGCATTTGCTTTTGTCAGATCATAAATAGGCCTAGCTATCTCTGAATATCCCTTCACAAACCTACGATAGTATGAGGTTAAACCAAGGAATTGTCTCACTTCCTTCACACCCCGAGGTCTCGAAACATTTCTCACTGTATCACATTTTGAAGGGTCAGGTTTCAATCCACATTCAGATATCAGATAACCAAGGTAGGATATTTCATGACGAAAGAAGAAACACTTTTTAGCTTTCAACTTCAGTCCTGCTTTCTTCAGTCTCTCAATGATTAATTCCAAGTCTGCAAAATGTTCTTCGAACGATGAACTGTACACGATGATGTCATCTAGATATAGAACAGCGATCCGCCACTGTAATCCTTCTAATGCTTTTTCGACTATCCGCTGAAAAGTCGCCGGTGCATTACATAAACCGAAAGGCATGGTAGTAAACTGATACAGCCCTCCTATCGGAGTTGCAAATGCAGTTTTCGGCTTGTCTTCCTCTTCCAGTGGTACTTGATGATACGCCATATTGCAATCTAGTGTCGTGAACCACTTTGCTCCGCTAAGTACATCTAAATCATCATCAATTCTGGGGATCGGGTAAGCATCCTTCACTGTTTTCTCGTTCAATTTTCTATAATCAACACACATTCTCCACGATCCATCTTTCTTTTTCACTAACACTGTCTGCGCTGACCACGGACTATCTGACTTTTCTATGAAACCTTCCTTCTCCAAACGGTCTATTTCTTTCTCTAGGATATCTCTCTTGAATAAAGGCACTCGTCTTGGGGGATCCTTAATAGGTGTTTCATCCGTCAGTTTAATTTTGTGCGTACCTAGATTCGTTCGGCCTATTTCCCCTGGTCTGGCAAATACATCTTGATTCTTAATTAAGAATTTCCTAAACTCTTCCTTTTGGCTCACTGATAAATTCTGACTTCCTTCTGTGTATGTTTCCATAAGATGTGATGGTAGCTCTTCACTTGCACTGCACTCACTTGATCCATCGACATGAAAAACAGAATCATCAGCTCCTCCACTCACATCACATTGCTCCACACATTTAACTGGTTCAAACAGACCTATCACAGCTCCTTCACAAATATTAACTGCACTTTTTCCCGGATTAAGTATCCTTGCACAGAATCTAGATTGTTCAGAATTAACTACACACCTAGCCAACATTAAACTATGCTTTGTAATGAAACCTGGATCAGGTGTAAGGATTCCGTCACCACTCAATGGTTTGTCCTTGAAGCGAGCTAAAACAGAAATTTCACAACCTGGTGGAACTTCGACGGCGTCCGTTGACACTACACGAGCAAACCGTTTAGTCCTTTGTCTGGGTGAATCACAATCTTGAATAACTCCACTTTTGCAAATAACAAATTGCCGTTCATCGTGATCAAAGTTACACTTAAAATGCCTTATGAAATCCTCTCCTAACAAACACTGTGTTACTCCGCCAACTATAACAGGGAAAAACACTTACAA
>JBEVVS010000006.1:0-6555 GCA_040507005.1 Candidatus Thiodiazotropha sp. | reverse complement strand
TTGTAAAAGCGCGAGTCCGTCAATACCGGGTAGACGGATATCGCTGATGACGATGCCGCTTGTCTGATCATCGATCAGTTTCAGGACGTCCTCGGCTTTTTCAAAAACCTTTACATCAAATCCGGCCAGTTCCAGGGTCTGTTCGTTGGCCAGTCTAAGGTCGACCTCATCATCGATAAAATAGACTTCGGGGTTAGTAGTCATTGTTACAGTTCCGGTTCCGGCAGGGTAATGGTGAAGCGTGCACCGCCCGAGTTTAGGTTTGTTACGGATAATTTGCCATGCATGCTATCGATGATTCGGGCTGAAATCGACAGCCCAAGTCCAAGTCCGGATTTGCGAGTGGTGAAAAAGGGTTCAAAGATCATATCAAGCTTGTCTTCATCGATTCCCGGTCCGCTGTCCTCTACATGCACCATTATCTGCTGGTTCTGTGTTGCAGTAGCGATGGAGATAGTGCCTGGTGTCTGATCACCGATAGCCTGAATGGCGTTGTTGATAAGGTTAATCAACACCTGCTCCAGCTGGATAATATCAACAAGGGCGTGTAGATCGCTGTCTACCCTATCAGTATCGATAGTGATTGCCAGTTGTTTGAATTGAGGCCGTGAGATCTCGATCGCCGTTTGTATGATTGGCGCGATACTGGCCAGTTCCAGCTGACCGCTCGAGCGACGTGAGAAGAACTTCAGCTGGGAGCTGATTCGGGACATGCGATCAGTGAGTTCGGCAATCCGCTGCAGATTGTCATCCGCCTTGTGATCCTTGTCGATGGAGAGAAATTTACGTGCATTATCGGCATAGCTGCGGATTGCCGCCAGGGGATTGTTGAGCTCATGGCTGATGCTTGCGGACATCTGGCCAAGTACCGCGAGCTTGGCTGTTTGGATCAATTCACCCTGGGTTTCGCGCAGGGTTTTTTCAGTCTGTTTGTGTCCTTCGATCTCATGCTGCAGATCGGCGGTTCTCAGGGAGACCTTTTTTTCAAGTTGTTTTTGCGCTTCCTGGTTAAATCTTTCCCGTTCCAGACGGCGTTTGTGTCGTTGCCAGACTAGGAGACCGATCAATAGCGTGGAGAGTGTCAGCAGCATCATGGTAAACGCGTTGATCAGACTCTGTTGTCGCAGATCACCCAGTGGGGTAATGATTCGCACCGACCAACCCGCCGTCAGCATGTCCTGGTAGCTGGAAAGATACTCGTTTGCTGAATCTTCAGCCGTGATCTGAATGATATGGCTGTTGTCCGATACCGATCTCTTTTTCGCAAGCTTCAAAGCAGTGATGTGGGTGTCGGCATAGCGGCGGCTTGTCTTGATGCGATCCAGGGAATCAACAGATAGGGGAACAATACTTTTGTATAGCCAATCCGGGTTGGTGGCGATAAAAATGACTCCGTCCGGATCGCTGACCAAAAATTGCGATTGTCTTTCGGACCAATATTGTTCAATCTTGGTGAGGTCCATCTTGACGGCGATGACACCATGCTTCCGTGCATTGTATATGACGGGGAAAGAGAAGTAGTAGCCACGTTTCTTCGAAGTTGTTCCCAACGCAAAATAGCGACCGACCTTCCCCTGCATGGCTTCCGTGAAGTAGGGGCGGAAACTGAAATTCTGTCCAACAAAGGGGTTTTCATCCCGCCAGTTGCTCGAGGCCAGGGTCAAACCGCTACTGTCCATCAGGTAGGTGTCGGATGCACTTGTAATTTCATTTGTCTCCTGCAAAAAGAGATTGACCACTTCGACCAGGGAATCGTTTGTCGGATCATTCAATAGCTCAACCAGCAGGGCATTTTTCGCCACCAGCTGGGGGATGAATCTGTAGCGTGTCAGTTGTGACTCGAGATGGCTGACAAATTGTTCCAGTTGCTGCTGATTGCTGAAATCCAGCTTTCGTAAACCGTTATTCCAATTAAACGCATGGGCGATCCAAAACGTCAGAGCAAGTGTGCTAATGATACCGATGCCGATAAAATTGCGGTTTTTTAGAGTCTCAGGCATGGGTTGAGAAGACTGTGTAATGTATAGACCAAGTCATTCTCGATAATTGAGGATGCTTTATCAACCATGCGGCAGCTTTTTCAGCTAGAGATGTTTTTAATAGAGGATCAACGGTGTATCACAAATTAATCCATGCTTGCTTGTTGATTTGCAGCTTCACACAATATTGATCGACGCCATGGCCGCAGCCCCTTCCTCACCCTCGGGCTCTATTACCGGCGACAGATAGGCGACCGAGGTGGCGTCGCTGGTTGCGAGATAGGTCACCGTGAATCGACCCTCCCCATCGGTATCGGTGGTATCCGCTGTCCCGGTCCCGTTCAACTCCAGCCGGGTGATCGCCGTGCTTGGCAGGGCCTGCCCTGCCTTGGTGGCGCGGAATCTGAGGATCACGGTTCGACCGACAGGTGCGGTAACCACCGATCCGAACAGTGCGTTGGAGCCATCGTCTTCGAAATAGGCCGACTCCAGGACGATGGCGATCGCCCCCGGCACCATATACTTCACATTGTCACTGACCAGGGCGCTGAACGGCGCAGTGGCGGAGAGATGCAGGGTGAGATCGAGAAAACCCTTGAAGCGGTCTGCCCCTTGGAAGTCGGGATCGGGTAGACCGTGACGGAAACTGAAGCTTACCCTGCCTTCGGCATCGGCAGTCGCACTCAGATACTCCTCGACACTGGGTAGCGCCCAGAGGCTGACCGGGGCCCCTTCAGCCGGCCTGGTGGAGCCGTCCGGCATCTTCATCGTTACACGTGCTCCCACCACCACCGTCTCACCGCCCTCAACCTTCGGTGGCGTAGTGATATCGCCGATCGTGACAGATACCTGGAGACGTGCCATGACGCTGGCGATGGTAGTGCCACCGGCGAGTTCGGCCCAATTCTGTTTCACGGCAATCAGTTGTTCCAAGCGATGGATGGCGCCGCTATCGCCACTGTTGAAGTCGTTGACCGCGCGATCCACCGCGGCATGCCAGGCAGGATCCAATTTGGTCAGTGCGGCAATACGGATTGGACGGTCGTCCAGGCCGCGGCTCTGGTATTCGGCCATCAAATCGAGGGTTGTGTGAAGCGCTTGGAAGAAGGCCTGGTCAGACTCCTCGGCTCCGGCCAGCATGGGCAACAGATGGTCGCGTATCACCTTGTCGGTGGTGTCGTTGACATCATAGCCGGTATTGCTGCTGGCCGGTGCAGCGCCTGCACCCGGGGGGGTTGTTATCGGTGGCAGGCCGCTGAGTTCACCCAGGATCCTTGACTCCATATCGTTTGTGGGCGAACCGTTCCCATCCCCGAGGTCGGTGGGAGGGGGCAAGCTGGCCGGGGGTGATAGATCTGCGCCACCGCTGACTGGCGGTGTGATGTTGCCGCTGCCCGCTGTGGTCCTAGGCTGCTTGGCGGCGCGGTTGAGGATCGCACCCGCAATACTCGCATTGCGCTGCGCCAGGTTGCCGCCGCTACGATTTGCAGTGCCTGAGCCGGCCCTGCCTGCGCCCATGGCGACGGTCGATGCGGTGCTGCCCAGGCCACCGCCCATGCCCGCCGCGCCACCACCCAGCGCGGCACCCATGGCACCCTTGGCGGTATCGGTGAGCAGACCGAATCCCTGTTCCGCCAGCAGGTTGGCGAATTTTTCGTTCATATCGATCACCTGTTCCAGTACCGCATGGGTCTGTTCCATACCGGCCTGCAGATTGTCAGAGGCGGCATCGCCGGAGGCAATGGCCCCACTCATGGCCTCCTGCAGTGAACTCTGTGCCACCCGCGCAGTCTCGGCGATACCGCTCATATCCCGGAACATCTCCTTGGAGACCGCGCTCAACGCAGCCACGCTGCCCTGTGGATCGGGCATGCCCTGCGAAGCGGTCAACTGTGCCAATGCGGGATCGAGGGAGCCGGGTCGAACATCGGCGCTCATGGCGCGGGACCCCAGTGCCACCGGCGCGATCTCCGGTGCGACGATGGGGATCGGGGAGTCCTGCCAATCCCAGAATCGACCGATCTCCAGGCGTTCGGCGGCATTGGCGCGGCCCTGTACCGCTTCGGCGAACACCCCGCCGGTACCGATGGGTATGATATCTTCGGAGGTTACGCTGCCGTCCGACGGCTGTCGGGTGCTGCTTTCCCGCCCTGAACCGGCAGCCTCGCGCAACAGAAATACCAGGCTGTTTCCGGTAATCGCGATCGGTTCCTGGTCCACCACATCGAGCAGGGGCTTACCCTGCCAGGAGTAGTTGGAGAGGATCTGGCGCAGCAGGGGATTGCGGCGACTGCGCAGCACGCGCATCGAGTAGTGGGTGCTGTTGGCATTGAGATGGGCGAAGACCTTGGCCATCGACATGCTATGGCTGAAATCGAGGATCGGAATCACCAGTTTACCGTCTCTCATATCCTTATGTGTGTAGAGATAGTGGGCTACGAACTCGATATTGTTATTCGGGTCGTTCTCCCAGGAGCCTTCTGTGAGACGGAATATGAACCGCATCTTGCCATATACCGGTTCAGGTATTTCCTCTTCCAGCTCACGGTCGATGCTCGGTTTGACCCTGACAACATATTGAATGCGAGCAATATCATTGATGCGCAGCCCCTTGTCGTTCAGCTCGCCAAGGGTCAACTCGATCTCCTCGCCGGAATGGAACACGGCTATCAGTGAATGCTCCAACTCTCTGGCGTTCGGGCCGCCCAGTCCGCCGAAGGGGCCACCACCGCCGGCTTCCCTGATACCGAATACCCAGTTCAAAACCAGGGAGTCCGGCAGTCGCCAGCCGTTGAGCGGATCGTTGGAGATGAAGTCATCGATCAGATGCCGCGCCTTCGACAGCAGGGTGCGATCGGCTTTGTCCAACTTCTCGGCCGGGATTCGAGGGTAGCTCGGTGAGTGGAGGGTCACCTTGCCGGCCGCACCGAGCAGGGAATGTACCAGTTCCGGTGTCAGCGCCACCGACAGGATCTCCTTGTGAAAGCGGTTGACCAGCTTGGCGGTCCAGCGCTCGATGGGCTTGACCGGTACGTAGAGACAGGGCTGACGGCTGACAAGGGTTGTGCGCACCGCATACTGTTGCACCACTTCAAAGTAGTGGATCGTCAGGGCATGCATATGGTTGTAGTTGGTCACTACCCGTGTGGTGACCTTTTCGCTTTCCGACTGGCTCACCTCTTGAACGATGGCGGCCCTGCGGTTGCGTGAGCTGCTTGAGTGTTGATGGGTGCGATCGGCGATGTTCTGCATCATCTCCGATTCCACATCCCGTTCCCCTGTGGAGGAGGTGGACGTGACCATCTCCAGGGTGGTATTCGAGCCCGAGTCGATGGATGAACCATACTGTGCGGAGCTGAGAAAACCGGCTGCACCGCCGGCGGTACCGCCGATCAGCCCTCCCGTGCCTGCGCCGATCAAGCCGCCACCCACCGCGCCTATGGCGCCACCGGCGGCGATGCCGCCCGGTATGCCGATGACGGTCTCTGAGAGTGCAACGCCACCGATTATCGCACCCGCGACACCGCCGATGCCGCTGCCCACGGCACCACCCCCCGCCACACCGGTGCCTGCACCGAGCATCGCTCCCGCGACCGTGGCGTCGACTATCTCGTCGGAATTCTGCATCCCATAGCTGGTGTAGGCGCTGTTCGACACGGTGGAGTTGGCGTTCATGTTGCTGAACCCCTGTTGCGCCTCGCGGGCGATCGCCCGGGTCACTTCATTGATCGAGCGATTCTGCACCATCGAATTGGCGAGGGATTCCAGTTGCGAGATATCTTCGGTGGTGCGTACCCCCTGACGGCGGGACCAGTCGACCATGGCGATCCTTGTTGATTCACCCGGTGCCAGGGCGAGCGAGTGGAGGAGATTCCCCAGGGAGAGGGCAACCGGTGTCCAGCTCTGCTCATAGCGCAGGATGGTACCGGTGCGTGGGGTCTCGGGTCGTGGATCTACCTCAGCAGTAAGATCGATCTCGTTCTTCAGCTCCGGCAGTCGCTCCTCCGCAGAGGGATCGATGGCGTAGATCGAGTAGAAAGACTTCTCGCTGGCGTGCTCGTTCAGCTTGGGCACCAGTTCATCGGGGATCCCCGGATCGGCGCTATAGCGATCGCTCTCTTCTTCCAATCCGGCTATTCGCAACGCGCTGAGATAGGGGGGCCAGGCGGCAAGGTCGGCGATGGTTTCAATGCCGAGGGCCAGTTGAAGCTGACCGGCGACACTCTCGCCAATACCTTTTAGAGCGGTGAGTGGGAGCCTGGCCAGATTATCCGAGTTCAGACTGGGGTCCCGTTGGATGGAGGCATCCAGCAGTTGTGTAGGGAAGAGATTCTGCTGTCTCCATCCCGCCTCGATCTGTGATGGGTTGGCAATACGCCTGGCATGATCAAACAGGGGAGCAGTGGCGAGATCGAAGACGCGTTTTACGTTGATCTTCGCCAATGCCGAAACCATGGATGGGGAAACACCATTCAGCACATCCACGGGGGATGCGAGAAGTTCAGCCTCCGTGAGGTCCTGATGCGCAATCTTGAAAGGTGACTGCCTTGTCATTCATCTCCCCTTGAATGATGCC
>JBEVVS010000134.1:893-6612 GCA_040507005.1 Candidatus Thiodiazotropha sp. | reverse complement strand
AAACAGGCGAACAGCTTCAAGTTTGAATTCTTTTGTAAAGGTTTTTCGTTTTGTCATCGTTCACTCCAATAGTAATATTGTCTACTAAATGGAGTGTCCGTGCTAATAAGGGAGCTTCAGAGTGTCCCCCTTCACCTTAATTTTGCGCTCTACAGCTTTTTTAACGGTGGGCGTTTCGATAGTATCGATAATACTTTATGCTGCGCTTATCTCTGATTTAATTTCTTCACTTACATCAACAAAAACCTGAATTAGAGAACCCTTCTCTAGCTTAATAACTATAGCTGGCTGATAATTTGCTCCAAAAGAAGCATTGAGTAACGCCATCTCGTTCTGCTCTACAATCAAACAGCATCCCATGTTGTATAATGTTAATGTCATACTCACCGACACTAAACCTTCGCCTGGAACACTGAAAGGATCAAGTGCTATCTGAATAAAGTCTGACTCCTCAGGTTCTTTAAAGCCAACACTCTCTTTAAGAATTAACGGCTTTTTACCTTCCTCTAAAAGCGATACTGTTATTTTCATACACCAACCCAAGTAAGTTTATCTCGGTAACATTAAATTAGGACCAATTGTAATCACATCAAGATCAACTTCCCCAGTTAAACTAGGCCTGTAATATTCGTGACTGTTTCCTGGGTATTTAATAAAAGATTGACCATCAAACGCCACAAACCAGCTCACATCTCTATGCCTATTACCACCATAAAATAATGCTGATAGTTCTTCTTGAGTGTATTGGATACTCCATGGAGGAATATTTGTCCCGTAAAACCCTGGGGGTCGACCACGACCATAACCTGGTGAGCTATCACCCGTGTTAACCGTGTTAAACAAGACACCCGTTAAACAACGTTAAACAAGACACCCATCGATAATTTGCCCGTTAAACGTTAAACCGTTAAACAAGACACCCATCGTTAAACAAGACACCCATCGATAATTTGCCAAAACCCTTTCAATCTGGTTTTAGGCGAACCACGGTTCCCAATCGACGCCTCGGCTTGAGCGTCAATAGGAAGTCAGCATTTTAAAACGAACAGAAGTATGTCAATACGCCTGCTTTGACCGATTATGTACCAACGACCAAAACCTCAAAAACAAACCGGCAACACGATCATCGTAGATCCATATGACAACCTTAATTCGATCAAATAGTCCAGTTTTCGACATTAAATGTCTATAACAGCACCTTCAAACGTTGCGGTATACCTACTCAACAGTAACCGACTTCGCCAAGTTCCTCGGCTGATCCACATCGGTACCCTTCAATATCGCCACATGATAGGACAGTAACTGCAGCGGTATGGTGTAGACGATGGGCGCTGTTGTTGGATAGATGTCAGACAGGGTCAAATTCTGAAAACGGTCCAAATCGATCTTCACCTTGTGATCGCTGAACAGGAACAACTCACCGCCCCGGGCGCGCACCTCCTGCAGATTTGAGATGACCTTTTCCAGGAGCGGGTCGTCAGGCAGGGCGCAGACAACCGGCATTTCCGCATCCACCAATGCCAGGGGGCCGTGTTTGAGTTCGCCAGCTGGGTAGGCTTCGGCGTGGATGTAGGAGATCTCCTTGAGTTTCAACGCCCCCTCCATGGCGATGGGATAGAAACAGCCCCGACCCAGGAAGAGGGCGTGGTGTCGATCCGCAAAGGCATCTGCCATCTGCTTGATGGCATCACTCATTTTGAGCACCACCTCGACCTGGCGAGGCAGGGCGTGTAACTCATCCACCAGCTCCTGCTCCCGCTCCGGGCTCATGTTGCGACGCTTGGCCAAGGCAATTACCAACAACCTCAGGGCCACAAGCTGGGTGGTGAAGGCCTTGGTGGACGCCACCCCGATCTCCGGTCCGGCCCGGGTCATCAAGGCCACATTGGACTCGCGCACCAGGGAGCTCTCAGGCACATTGCAGATGGTCAGGCTTCCCAGGTAACCCTGGGATTCGGCCCCGCGCAGGGCGGCCAGGGTATCCGCGGTCTCGCCGGATTGGGAGATGGTCACGAACAGGGTGTTGTCGGGCACCACCACCTGTCGGTAGCGGAACTCGCTCGCCACCTCCACGCTGCAGTGAATGCCCACCTCCTCCAGCCAGTAGCGCGCCACCAGACCGGCATGGTAGCTGGTGCCGCAGGCTATGATGTGTACGTTTTGGGTCTTGTCCAGCAGCTGTTTTGCTTCATAGCCGAAGGCCTCTTCAAGCAGCTTGCCTTTGTAGATACGACCCTCCAGGGTCTCTGCGATGACCGCTGGCTGTTCGAAGATCTCTTTCAGCATGTAGTGGCGGTAGGGACCCTTTTCCGCACTTGTTGCTGAGACCTGGGAAGTGCGAACTTCACGCTCAATCCGTTGGTCCTGATGATCGAAGATCTTGACCTCATCCCTTGAGACATGGGCCAGGTCGCCCTCTTCGAGAAAGATAAAGCGCTGGGTTACCGGCAACAGGGCAAACACATCAGAGGCGATGAAATTCTCCCCCGTCCCGAGACCGATGACTAGCGGGCTACCCGCTCGAATGACCACCATCTGGTCAGGATCATCCGGACTGACCACCGCCAGCGCATAGGCACCGACCAACTTACTGCATGCCTTGCGAATAGCCTTGATAATGTCGGTTTCCGATTCGAATACATCCGCCAGCAGATGGGCAATGACCTCGGTATCGGTCTCCGAGGTGAAGGCGTAGCCCTTGGCACTCAGCTCCTGACGCAGTTCGGCATAGTTTTCGATGATGCCGTTATGCACCAGCGCCACCCGCTCGCCGCTCATGTGGGGGTGAGCATTCCGCTCCGCCGGCATGCCATGGGTGGCCCAACGGGTATGGGCAATCCCAAGACTGCTCGACAGGGCTGTGCTATCGATCAACTCCTTGAGTGCAGCGACCTTACCCACCGAGCGGATGCGCTGAATATGCTGACCCTCATCCAGTACCGCGACACCGGCGGAGTCATATCCCCGATACTCGAGGCGCTTAAGCCCCTCCATCAGGATTGGGACAACATCCCGTTGTGCGATTCCACCGACGATGCCACACATGATTCGAATCCCCCTGGAAATTATCCTTTCGGCTTCTTCACCGGCCGTTGCCAACCTTCGATACTGATCTGTTTTACACGGGTCAGAGTCAGTTTCTCCGATGGTGCGTCTTTGCTTATTGTCGAGCCGGCACCGATGGTTGCCCCCTCGCCGACCACCACCGGCGCGATCAACTGGGTGTCTGAACCGATGAAGGCGCGATCGCCGATCACCGTTCGGTGTTTATTGGCCCCATCGTAGTTGCAGGTGATGGTTCCCGCTCCGATATTGACCTGTGCGCCTATTTCGCTGTCACCCACATAACTGAGGTGATTGATCTTACTGCCTTGCGCCACCTGACTCTTCTTTATCTCTACGAAGTTACCGATATGCACATGATCCGCAAGCCGGCTCTCGGGCCGCACCCGGGCGAAAGGTCCGATGCGGCATGCGGCGCCGATCTCCGCATCTTCCAAAACGCTGTTGGCCAACACCTCCGATCCCTCACCGATGGAGCAATCTTTGAGCAGCACATTCGGACCAATTCTCACCCCGTCAGCAAGCTTGACCTTACCTTCGATGATGACATTGCAGTCGATGAATACATCCTGTCCAGTGGTCAAGCGCCCCCGGATATCAAGGCGTGCGGGATCGGCCAGAGTGGCGCCGTTTTGCATCAGCCCCTCTGCCAACTGGCGTTGGTGGAAGCGCTCGAGATAGGCCAGTTGCTTACGGTCATTGATCCCCATGACCTCCTCTTCACAGTCGGGATGCACCGCCTGTATATTGACCCCGTCCTCAACCGCCATGGCGATGATATCGGTCAGATAGTACTCCTTCTGCACATTATTGTTGTCGAGTCGCGCCAGCCACTGCTGAAGTCTTTTGCGACTGACCGCCATGATGCCGGTGTTGATCTCGGTGATCTCCCGTTCACGGGGGGTGGCGTCCTTCTGCTCCACAATACGTACGATCCGATCCATGCCGTCACGTACGATACGGCCATAGCCCGTGGGATCGGGAAGATCGACGGTCAACAGGGCCAACTCGCTCAATCGCAGGCAGCTCAACAGTCCGGTCAGGGTTGAACTGCTGATCAAGGGCACATCGCCATAGAGAATCAGTACCTGATCAACCTTTTGCAGCGAGGGCAACGCCTGCATCACCGCATGCCCGGTGCCGAGGCGCTCGGTCTGCTCCACCCAGCTCAGATCCGGGGCGGAGAGTTGAGCTGGCACCAGCTCGCCACCATGACCGTAGACAATGGTAATTTCATCTGGATTGACTGAGCGTGCTGTGTCCACCACGTGGCCGAGCAGGGATTTACCGGCCAATTGGTGCAGAACCTTGGGTGTCTTGGAACGCATGCGCGTACCTTCCCCCGCTGCTAAAATCAGTGCCCCCAGATCCATCGTTTCACCTCACTGCTGTCGCTTGACCCGAGGATAGCTTAATACCATTTTGCAGTACCAGCATCCAGGTAAATTAATCACACTCCCGCATTACAGATGTAATGGTTGTGGCGCTGAAACAGATTTCCGATGAGAAGTCAGGCAGCCCAGCAGTGTCAATTAATCGTATGAGATTGACCCGGCAGTCCCACTGACATGGCATCTTCCTTGGTGGCGTCCCTGACCTCGAGAATTTTGACTTTAACCACCAGGGTCTTGCCTGCAAGCGGGTGGTTGCCGTCAACCGTCAACTTACCGCCCTCAATGTTAGTGACGAAAAAGCTCTTCACCTCGCCGGCATCATTCTGCATCTGTACCTCCGCGCCAAGCTGGCGGAACTGTGGCGGTACATTCTCGATATCATCGGTAAAGGTCAGTTCGGGGTCGTGCTCGCCGAAGGCATCGCGGGGGGGAATGGTAAGGGTGACTTCATCACCCTGGCACTTGCCCGCCACCGCACGGTCCATGCCTCCTATCAATTCCGTTTCGCCACCATGAATATAGCTGACCGGGAGATCGCTCTGCTCCAAGGTATTGCCTTCCGGGTCACTGATGGCGTAGGTGAGGGAGACGAACTTACCGTTCTGTATAATTTCATTAGACATAGTAGAGTGGCCGGGGCCTGCAAGATCAGGCCCTCTAATTATTATAGGGCGGTCAGCTGCCCTTGCCCTTGCGGATACGCTCGATGGCGCGCAGCTGCGCTGCGGCCTCCACCAGCTCCGCCTGGGCCTTGGCGTATTCGAACTCGGAGGTGCGGTTCGCCATGGCATCCTCGGCACGACGCTTGGCCTCCTGGGCCGCCGCCTCGTCCAGGTCCGCCGCGCGAATCGCGGTATCGGCGAGCACGGTGACCACATGGGGTTGCACCTCGAGAATGCCGCCGGAGACATAGAAATGCTGCATCCCATTAGCGTCACCGGTATCGACACGCACCTCGCCGGGCTTCAGCCGGGTCACCAGCGGGGTGTGACGAGGGGCGATACCCACTTCACCCATCACCGCCGGGGCATAGACCATCTCAGCCATGCCGGTGAAGATCTCACCCTCGGCACTGACTATGTCCACATGGATTGTCATGGCCATCTATTCTACTCCCGGCCGATCAGGCCTTGCCACCGCGTTCGACGGCCTCTTCGATACCGCCGACCATATAGAAGGCCTGCTCGGGCAGATGATCGTATTCACCATCGACGATCGCCTTGAAGCTGGCGATGGTGTCTTTCAGTGAGACATATTTACCC
>JBEVVS010000134.1:0-883 GCA_040507005.1 Candidatus Thiodiazotropha sp. | reverse complement strand
CTGGGAGAGGAAGCGCTGGATCTTACGTGCGCGCTGTACCACCAGTTTGTCCTCTTCGGAGAGTTCGTCCATACCGAGAATGGCGATGATATCCTTCAGCTCTTTGTAACGTTGCAAGGTACCCTGCACGTTACGGGCAACAGTGTAGTGCTCGGTGCCGACCACGTTGGGATCGAGGATACGGGAGGTGGAGTCCAGGGGATCCACCGCCGGGTAGATACCCAGTTCGGCGATCTGACGGGAGAGTACCAGGGTCGCGTCCAAGTGAGCGAAGGTGGTAGCGGGGGAGGGATCGGTCAGATCGTCCGCCGGTACGTATACCGCCTGGAAGGAGGTGATGGAGCCGGTCTTGGTGGAGGTGATACGCTCCTGCAGGGCGCCCATCTCCTCGGCCAGGGTCGGCTGGTAACCTACCGCGGAAGGCATACGACCCAGCAGCGCGGATACCTCGGTACCGGCCAGGGTGTAACGATAGATGTTGTCCACGAACATCAGTACATCGCGGCCCTCGTCACGGAAGTTCTCGGCGATGGTCAGACCGGTCAGGGCCACACGCAGACGGTTGCCAGGGGGCTCGTTCATCTGACCGTAGACCAGGGCTACCTTGTCGAGTACGCCACCTTCCTGCATCTCGTGGTAGAAGTCGTTACCCTCACGGGTACGCTCACCAACACCGGCGAATACGGAGAAACCGGAGTGCTCTACCGCGATGTTACGGATCAGCTCCATCAGGGTTACGGTCTTGCCTACGCCGGCACCGCCAAACAGCCCGATCTTACCGCCCTTGGCGATAGGCATGATCAGGTCGATAACCTTGATACCTGTTTCGAGGATCTCGGTGGTGGCGGCCTGGTCTTCCAGCTTCGGCGGCTCACGATGGATC
>JBEVVS010000144.1:0-6616 GCA_040507005.1 Candidatus Thiodiazotropha sp. | reverse complement strand
GATAAAACCAGGAAAGTAAGTCATCCAGCCCATAGAGTTACTCTTAACAGTGAAAGCCGTCGAGATTTACAAGCATGGCAACTTTTCGTGGAACACTTTAATGGAAAAAAATTTGCTCTCAATCAAACGCTGGAGGACCATGCACTCAATGCATCTGTATACAGATGCGGCTGGAGGCTTAGGTTTTGGAGCAATTTTTGGCAATAGCTGGTTTAATGGTTCTTGGCCTGTAAAGATAGTTCATTTGCCCATCACTTTCAAAGAACTCTTTCCCATTGTTTTGGCTCTGGAGATATGGGGTCCTTCCCTTAGGAATCAATGTTTGATTGCGCATTCTGATAATCTGGCGGTCGTTCACATAATCAATAAGCAAACTTGCAAGGAATCCTCCATCATGACCCTTGTCCGGCGCCTTGTCTTGACCTGTATGAAATATAATATCGCCTTACGTTGTGTTCATATTGCTGGTAAATACAACGTTCTACCAGACTTGTTGTCCCGTTTACAGGTAGAGGAATTTCATCGCCTCGCACCAGACATGGAAAAAGACCCCATTCATATACCTGCGGGCCTTCTGGAAGGGACATTCTGAACATTCGGCAATACCTGTTGGATAATTCGTTGGCACAGTCTACACGTAGATCATACGGGCGCTCTATGCATCTGTATTCTATTTTTCATGACACCTTTTACTTCAGTAACAAGGGCGAGTTTCCAATATCGGCTTCAAAGCTTTCCAAATTCATTGCTTTTCTGGTAGCTAAGCACTACAAACCATCAAGCATTCAGTCTATTTTGTCAGGCCTCTCATACATTCATGTCTTGAACGATTGGCCCAATCCAGTCAGCCATTGTCTCATTAAGAAGATGCTATTGGGTTCTAAACGACTTAATTCGTCCTCAGATACCAGACTACCAATTACATTGAAAATACTTCATGCTATCATAAGGAATGCTTCTCGCCTTTTCATTTCCCGGTTTGAACAGATACTATTCAGAGCCATGTATTCTTTGGCATTTCACGCTCTGCTTCGTGTAGGTGAATACACAGTTACAGATGCATCTGCTCATGTCATCCAATTCAAAGCACTTACCTTTCAAGTTAAGGGACAAATTATTCTTAGTTGTACCATCAATCTCCCTCATTACAAGCATTCCCTTAAACCAGCTTCTTTAAAGATCCCCAAGTCTGGTGTCTCAGCAATTTGCCCAGTTGCCAACCTGTTTCGCTATTGTAACATCAGGGGCACAACAGATGGTCCCCTTTTCTTAACCGAGAATGGAACCCCGGTCACATCTCGGCAGTTTTCACGAGGTCTTAAAATAAGTATTCGAGATCTTGGTCTCCCTTCACACTTATACACACCCCATAGTTTTAGGATAGGTGGGGCTTCGTTTGCGCAGCAATGCAATTATTCAGAATCCCGCATTCAGTCATTAGGTAGATGGAAATCAGCTGCTTTTCGCAAGTACCTTCGTACGCCAATGTTATCGGTCAAGTGTAAGTAATAGTAATTAAATTGTCGTGCGCCAGCTATGTTCTATGTGTAGCCTGCATCAGCATTTATATCTTGGGTCATAGTCGGGCAGCCGCTTGTTGGTCTTTAAATTAAGCTCGGGACTGTCTGAAGCAGACCGAGTCAGTGTGTCATGCCAGGTCCGGAAATGGTCGCTGTGCTTAGTAATAGTTTAGTTACAGACAATGTTTCATTACTATTTTTAGTTCCCCTTCCGTTTAACTGAGTGTTAAACATACTTTCAAGTGGAAAACTATCATTGTGGGAGTCCCAGACTGTCTGAAGCAGATGGGATTACTGTGGTGAAGGCTGAGTGCCATTTGTCACCTGGACTGTCTGAAGCAGACAGGTGAGTATTTAAGGGGGATACTGCTTGTATTCATGTCACTGTTTGAAGGCTGCGTTGCATGCGTCACCTGGACTGTCTGAAGCAGACAGGTGAGTTTTTAAGGACATACTGCTTGTATTCATATGTCATTTTTTACCCTGGGTTTTCATTGTATTAGGTCATGTCTTTTTGAAGCAGCTGACAATTTTTCTAGATTTGCTAGTCATTCCGTACCTGGGCTGTCTGAAGCAGACAGGTTTCAATGTTTCCATTAGCATCTGATCTGTACTTTGTTTTTTATTTTTACTCTAAACTCATTTTTATACTTTGGCATTTGGCAAACCAGACCCTGCTTGGCTGGGCGGCTTGTTGGCTGACCAACAAGTTTGGCGGGTTTATTTCGCCCAACGTTGGTAAAATAGTCTCTATAATACTAGTCAAGTTTTATGAAGTGTGTTTTTATGTGTATCTTCATGTATGGTTTATCTTTCCAAGTATTGAACTAAAATCCAGGCATTTTAAATAAATGCCATGGCCAGGCATTTAAATAAATGCCCTTTAACACAATTCATCTTTCTTATATTTTACCAACCAAGCTGCGCCGGGTCTGGTTTCTTTCCCCTACGTTACACAAAGTCAATATTTGTTTAGCTTCATGCATAGTTATTAGACCATAAATATAATTTATCGTAGATAAATGAGTTTATGGGATAAGCTCTCCCAGTTCGGTATTTTGCCACACCTTGTTGCACGTTCGGTTCCTTTCAACCATTGGGGTTTTTTACATTCCAAAGATTTCTACATCCGCATCACGTTAAACAGAAAGTCAGCCCGGTTAAAATTTAATTTAAACTTTAATTTAATTACCCAGAGTTTTCATCAAGGCTGTTAGTTTGAAGAAGAAACATTGCTTAGTCCTTCTGAATAAGTATTTTTATGTTTTACGGCACACATTGTGTTGTGTATTTGTAGACGTTTCGTCCTTATACGCTGACCTGACCAGCTCCAGTCAGTAAAGGGACGATGGACCCAATACGAGTTCTTATTGTTGGACATTCTTTTATCGCTAATTTGAAGAATTATATTAGAAGAAATCTAAGCTCCGAAATTAATTATGCTCTGGGTTTGCACCCCAAAGATGTTATGATTCAATACTCTGACCGTAGGGGAGGATCACTGTCTACATTTCGCCAACATCAGTTGGAGTCTGTACATGATTTTGAGCCACACATTGTGGTTTTACAGCTGGGGTCTAATGATTTGTGTAACCGTCAGACAACTGTTGAAAACTTTACAAATGACTATCATTCAGTAATTAAAGATCTTTTAAATATCTACAAGGTTCAACGAGTGGTAGTCTTGCAGATACTCCATAGACTTGAACCGGCTAGGCCAGTGAGATATTATGTAGATCCTAATTGGTTCAACCCTCGTGTAGATGAAGCGAATATTACACTTAGACAGCTCTTTAAGGACAATGACCGGGCTATATTATGGAACCATAAAGGCTTCTGGGATCGCGATTACCTTGCCAGTGCTTTACAGGATGATGGTGTGCATATTGCAGATGTCGCACAGTGGAAGTACATACGCAATATCAGAGCGGCAGTGGTCTCAGCTATCAAACATCTAAAACATACCTAGTTTTTTCAAAGATTGTATTATCCACACATTTGGTCAGTCAGAGCGTATTGTTCGCCTTCAGCGTATTGTTCGCATTATTGGGTACGGTGTACCAATTTGATGACGTTAGTCAGGGCGTATTGTTCGCCACCAGCGTATTGTTCGCATTATTGGTACGGTGTACCATGTTTTTCTGTTTTCAGCGAATTGTTCGCTTTACTGGCCCAGTGGGCCTCTTTTGAGTTTTACATGTAATATTTGTGTAACATTATTGTGTATTTATGATGGTGTATGGTCCACCTAATTTTAAAAGTGTATGGTTCACGTCTGCAGTGCACAGTTATACTTCAGGTTCTTTTCCGGTTACTTGTATGCCATTCCTGCCTTTATTTAAGAGTCTGCTTCGGTACAGTCCCTGTCGCTTTTGTACTGACTGCTTGTTACAGTTCCGTAAAACTTTTAAGCCAAGCTGAGAAATATCCTGATATATTGAATAAGTTTTTTTTTTTTTTTTTTTGTGTCATCTGATTGTAGCATGGGAAAATTTTGAATTAAAGATATAAGCTTTTATGACACTATACTTTATATCACAGTCGCAGGACATGGTTAAAAGGTATAAACCTAAAAAAAAAAAAAAAATCACTACACTCTACCCCTTTCTTTTTATTAACAATAATTCTTTTGTTATATGTTTATACAAGTGGTTTTGTTTTTAATATGGTTTTTTCTTTTTATTTTATTATTATTTGTGTATTTATTTTTATTTATTTATTTAATTACAGAGTACCTACATCATGAGTACTAAACGTAAAAGTGTTAAGAAGCACACTGCGGGACCAAAACCAAAAAAGCCCCATGTGACGCTACCTTTATACCCAGACTTTGATGAGGTCCCTGATGAGGCCGAAATTATGCCGGTTATAGGTTCGAAATCAGACAAAAGAGGGGGTAAAACTGCCAAAGCAGGGTCAAATTCAGCACCAGCAGCTTTGGCTGAACATAGCAGTGAGGGCGATGATGATGACGACTTTGTTGATTTGGCAAATGATCCTGCTGAGGACGAGGATGGCGAGGCCACAGGGGTAGATGATACAATGCCTAGTGTGCGCAAGGCACATAAGTTTAAACACCGTTCTCGCGCGCAGGAAAGTACCGTTGCTGCATCATCTCCTGGCACATCAACAGATTCCGATTCATCCGATGATGACATACAAGACCTTGCAGCGAAGCACATAGGGAGACTATCAGGTGCGCTGCCAGATTATGATTCTTTTTATTATGGTGAATCCATAACAACCCCTATCGACTCACAAATTCCATCCAAAATCCAACGGAAAATTTGGGAAAATAAATACATTGATATGGCAGTACTGTTACCAAATACATCATACACTAATATAAACGCTAACAGACGCTTCTCACTCCAGATAAGTCATAATTCAAAAATTAGCCTCGTTCCAAATACATACACCAAAAAAATCAATACCATTGAGCAATGGACGACCGCATTTCTGCGCTTTGCTGCCATATACGGCCTGAAATACCCTAAGGAAATGTCAAAATTAATGAAATATGCAGAAATAGTTCGGGACCTGGCCAATAGAAAACCGGGTCTCTCATGGCTCATGTATGACATTCAATTCCGCAGCCTTCGCCAATCACAGCGCATAAGCTGGGATCAACTTCATACAGAATTTTGGGTCATGGCTGCTACTACCTCTACTTTTCGCCCTCAACGCAGGCAGCAATATTCTTTTCAGGACCAACAATCAAACAGTCAGTCAAGACCTCGATATCTGCGGGACACTTGCTGGACCTACAACAGGTTCGGTCGCTGCAACAACACAGACTGTCACTGGGATCATAAATGCGGCTTCTGCAGAGGCAGACACTGCGCCAAGTCTTGCACATCAAACAATACACGCAATGGACCGTCAAGACACGGTCAAGAATCTCAAACGCAACAGCAGTCAGGCAGTCAAACACAGCCCTCTAGATCAAATAGATCTGACACAAGAAACCAAACTCAATAAACCAGTTAAAACTATTCATAAGGTTGTCACCCCTATTAAAGTGGAAGTTTTGGCTCCATACCTGGTGAATTATCATCAAGCCTCCTATCTCATCAAAGGTTTTTCTTACGGGTTTCAACTTGGGTATTTGGGTCAGAGACAGTTTCGTATGTCATCTAATATGTCATCATGTAAACAATTCTCCGATGTCATATCACATAAAATCAAGGCCGAAGTAGCTGCCGGTCGTTTGAAAGGCCCCTTTTCTAGTCCCCCTTTCAAAAATATTCAGATCAGCCCAATAGGATGCATCCCCAAAAAATCTCCTGGGGATTTTCGTCTTATTCATCATTTAAGTTACCCTCCTGGTTCAAGTATCAATGACGGTATCATGCCCGAATTAGCGAGTGTCTCATACTGTTCCTTTGATGATGCAGTTAATGCCTTACTTAAACTTGGCAGGGGAGCTCTCATGTCTAAGACTGACATTGAATCCGCATTTAGACTTATTCCGGTGCATCCTTCAGACCATGAATTGCTTGGGTACAAATGGCAATCCCAATTCTACTACGATTGTTGCCTCCCATTTGGTTGTCGCAGTAGTCCAGCCATCTTCGAACGCTTTAGTACGGCGATTGAATGGATTGCGAAAAAACACTTAAGCATCCCAGATATCATTCATATACTTGATGATTTCTTTATGATTGGTCCCCCAGCTTCGGAGAGATGTTTACATTATTTAACTTCCTTTCTGACCTTTTGCAAAAAGGTCGGAATTCCCATCAAAGCAGAAAAAACAGTATATCCAACCACTTGTATCACGTTCATGGGGCTTGAACTCGATTCTGTCAAAATGGAGGCTAGATTGCCTCCTGATAAGCTGTCTAAGGCAAGAGAGTTGTTAAGAAAATACTGCAATAAAAGGAAAATCAGGCTTAGGGACCTGCAGTCTATTATTGGCTATCTCAGTTTCTGTTGTAATGTAGTTCCTCCAGGTCGTTGTTTTTTGCGGCGCCTCATAGATAAAACCAGGAAAGTAAGTCATCCAGCCCATAGAGTTACTCTTAACAGTGAAAGCCGTCGAGATTTACAAGCATGGCAAATTTTTTCCATTAAAGTGTTCCACGAAAAGTTGC
>JBEVVS010000096.1:0-6650 GCA_040507005.1 Candidatus Thiodiazotropha sp. | reverse complement strand
CCAGAAGGTCTTGCTGCATCGGCAGTTGAGACCTGGAATAGCAGGGTGATTCCAGCTGCAACACCCCCCAGTATCGCTGTAAACCGACCATCACTGAAGCAATTCATAGCTCCCTCCTTAATGGGTTGACTTAAAGGTAGAGTTTCAGGCGCAAAGCAAGGCCCTTATGCAATCGAGCTGCAATAAGACACCACTTAGGCAAATGAAATCTCCCATGCTGATTAGCAAGCCAAATAGAAGAATGGATCGTTACGACTGTTCCCCCAACCCCAGGTTATTATTGTATGGGGACTGCATGGTTTCACTTAATATTTAGTCAGTAAAACCCTGTTCATTTTTATGCTTACAGGTACCTATAAAAACGATTCGGCAAGATCATCGCCTTGATCTAGATCAAGCACCTTCACTGATTGCTTATGTTGCTATTTTCAATGTTCATTAAATGAACCCGAAAGCACTGTTTTTTATTATTTTTCGAGTATAGCCAAAACTCATTTCGCATTACTATTTATTGGATATTTTTACTTTTGCAGCTATCGTTTTTGACTTGATATGACAGAATCGAAAAGCAAAAAAAAACCGCCCTGTTTATATAAATTAAACAGGGCGGTTTTTGTTTACCTACTAGGTTGTAAACGGCTACCTATAAGTAGGTATGATTGTGTGTGTTTAAAAATGAATTCAGTTAACTTTAATTATCCTTGATTGGCGGATTTTAGTTGCTGCTGGACATTGGCAGGCACTGCCTCGTAGTGGCTAAACTGAATGGTGTAGTTACCTTCACCCCCTGTTATTGCCTTGAGATGGGTTGCATATCCCTCCAATTCCGATAGGGGTGCCTGACCTTTAATGATCAGGGTATTGTTACTGCCCGATTCGGTGCCGCTGATTTGCCCCCTGCGTCCTGCCAGATCACCGGTCAAATCGCCCATGAAGTTGTCAGGTGTGGTGATGGAGATGTCCACGATCGGTTCCAATATCACCGGTCCTGCCTTTTCGACTGCCTCCAGAAAGGCCTTTTTGCCGGCAGTGACGAAGGCGATCTCTTTTGAGTCGACCGCATGGTATTTTCCATCATAGACAACTACACGGATGTCCTGCATGGCAAATCCACCGATTGCGCCTTCCTCCATGGCCTGTTTCACTCCCTTCTCCACAGCGGGAATGAATTGACCCGGGATCGCACCACCGACGATCTTGTTGACGAACTCGAAACCTTCGCCGCGAGCAAGCGGTTCTATACGCAGATGTACTTCACCGAACTGGCCGGCGCCACCGGTCTGCTTCTTGTGCCGATAGTCTGCCTCGGCTTTGCGGGTAATGGTCTCGCGGTAGGCGATACTGGGGGGGTGTGTCTCGACTTCGACACCATACTTGTTCTTGATTTGCTGCAGTAATACATCAAGATGCATCTCACCGAGACCGCGCATTACGGTTTCGTTCATGCTGACATTGTGCTCGACGTGAAAACAGGGATCTTCATCTTCCAGCTTGTGTAGGGCATCACTTAGTTTCTGTTCGTCACCTCTTTTGGTGGTGTTGATGGCAAGACCAAACAGAGGCACTGGACACTCAATGGAGCGCAGATGGTGGTGATCCTCATCATGGGAGTCATGCAGCACTGCATCGAAGTGGATATCTTCAACCCGCGCCACTGCGCAGATATCCCCGGGAACGGCCTGTTTCATCTCGTCCTGCTCTTTCCCCTGTAAGCGAAACAGGTGACTGACCTTGAACGGTTTGCGGGCATCGCCAATGTAGAGTTGGGCATTGGTTTCCAGGGTTCCCTGGTGCACGCGAAAGATACCCAATTTACCCCGGTAGGGATCGTTGAGGACCTTGAATACATGCCCGATAACATGTTTGTCAGGGTCGGGTGAGACCTCGACCGGTTGCATATCTGCACCTTCGCCTTTCATGAACGGGGGAGGATTTCCCTCGGTTGGGTCGGGCATAAGGCGTGCAAAGAGGTTCAGGAGTTCATCGATTCCAGCGCCGTTTTCAACAGAGGTGAAACAGACAGGTATCAGATGCCCTTCACGCAAGGCTTTTTCAAAGGGGTCGTGCAATTGGTCCGGTTGCAGAGCCTGGCCCTGCTCCAGATAGAGTTCCATCAACTCTTCGTCAACCTCAACCACTTGGTCAATCATATTGTCATGGGCTTGGGATATGGAGGAAAAATCGGTGTCATCCCCCCCTGGCTGAAAAAAGCAGTCAATGACTCTTTGTCCGTTATCGGCGGGTAGGTTGATGGGAAGACACTCTTTGCCGAAGGTCTCTTGCAGGCTATTCATCAGCGCTTGGTAATCGACGCCGTCTGCATCGATCTTATTGACGATGATGAATCGGCAAAGATTTCTGCGCTTTGCCGCTTCCATCATTTGGATAGTGATGGATTCGATACCCGTGCTGGCGTTGACCACCACGGCCGCTGTCTCAACCGCAGGAAGGATGCTGATACCCCGGCCCAGAAAGTCAGCATATCCAGGGGTGTCGATGATGTTGACCTGTTTCTCTTCATGGCTGAGATGGGCGATAGCGATATCGAGAGAGTGTTGTAGTTCTTTCTCCATGTCATCGTAATCACAGACAGTGTCGCCTCGTGTTATGCTGCCAGCACTGGAGATGGATCTGCTTTTATGCAGTAACGATTCGATCAGACTGGTCTTGCCAGCGCCTGCATGCCCAACCAGGGCGATATTACGAATGTCGTGGGTCGAATAACTGGCCATATTGACTCCTATCAGCGGAATGCGCGGGTCTATCCGAGACGATTGATGGAAGATACCCGCGAAAGGATATTAGTTTTCTTCTGGTTAGGCCAGTATATCAACCAGAATCCAGGAGTTGTTGAGCTTGAACAGGAAAATGTAAGAAAAACCTTGTCATTTGACGCAGCTGGCTTGGAGTGACAGGTATCTACCCCAAGCGGATATCCGCTCCTTCGATGGCTTATAGCGGTTAATTTCCGCTTGGTTATTGATGGTCAGGGGTGGACCGAATTTATCACAACCTTAACGATTTCCGCCTGACCCGGTTTGACCGGGCTGATTTCACCCTCAAGATCGCCACTCTGAGCAGTTGGGCTGCCCGACAGGGATATACGAGCGCCTACAGAGACTTTTGGGAATTTGGAGAGTGTCATCTGTGGCAGCATCGCCATGCTGTCATCCAGACTGATGGAGAGGGGCAGGTCACTGACCTTTTTGCGTACCGCCGCCAACGGCATGGGGGGGCCGCTGGTTGCCTTGGCATAGATGAACAGCAGGTCATTGGGTTTCGCCTTGTCTTGCATCTCCGGTGAGAGTGAAATCTCGACTTTAAGGGATTTTCCACTAGCCGCAGCCGCAGCCGTATCGGCAGCGGCCTGCACGGGGGCCGATTTTTTGGGCTTGGCGATACTGGGTAACTCAGGCTCCTCTGCAGGGAGTCCCAATTGGGAGCGGACGTCATCCAGGGCGCTGTTGACGGATTCGAGCTCAGCGCTTTGGGGTTTCAACATCCCTCTCAGTTCGGACCAGCGGTCGAAGGCGCCCTGAAAATCGGCCCGCTGGTAGGCAAGTATGCCTGCGATCCATAGCACATTGGGATTTTTCGGTTCTAAATGGAATGCCTTCTCCACCATCGGTGCGGCCCGTCCGGTGAAGTCGTTTCCATTATTGGCTGCGATGGCTTCGGCGTATGCCAGGAGTAGACCGATATTTTCATCACTGATCTCCATGGCGCGCTCGAAGGCATTGATAGCGGCTGACGCATCGTTCATCGCCATGTAGCTGCGCCCCAGCATGATCCAGCCCTCAAGGTTGTCGGGCTGCTCCTGCAATTTGGCGGCGAGTCGCTTTACCAGTTCTTCCATTGGCGGCAGATTCTGTGTTGAACCGCCCTGAGGTGAGGATTGAGTGGATGCCGTTGGCATGCCTGCCGGTTGACTGGCCAAGCGTTGAATAATCTCGGGGGAACCGATAAATAGATATAACAACAGGGCCGCCAGCGGTATCGCCAGTGCGGTGAGGGCCATGACCTGGCCAGAGCTTTTGCCTTCACCCTGTTGTGAATCTTCGGCCACATCCGAGAGCAACTCTTTTTCCAGATCCCTGCGTGCTGCGTCATAGCGGGCCTGATCCAGCATGCCTGACGCCAGATCACTATCCAATTCAGCCAGTTGCTGCTTGAATACCGCCAGATTGAGTTCATCCGAAGTGATGCCGCTGGCAACCTGTTTGCGCATCAATGGCAATGCGACAAATGCCATAGCCAGGAGCGTGAACCCGGCGATAATTATCCAGAACAGGGTCATTGATCAGTGTCTCTCTGGTCGTTCGACTGGTTTAACAAGCGATTGAGCCGTTGCTCCTCTTCCGCGGAAAGCTCTGTTTCCTGGGTAACGCTTTTGCGTTTCAGAATGCGGAAAAGCACGACTCCACCAATTAGAAAGACGATCAGGGGACCAAACCATATCGGATAGGTTGTGGGTTTTAGGGGTGGACTGTAGAGCACGAAATCTCCATAACGGGCAACCATGAAGTCGATGATATCCTGCTTCTCCTGTCCGTTTTTCATCATCTCATAGATTTCGTTTCTCAGGTCGACAGCGAGTTCTGCATTGGATCCGGCCAGGGATTCATTCTGGCACACCAGGCATCGCATCTCTTCGATGATGTCGCGGAAATCCTCGGCTTTGTCCGGTTCATCGAAGGAATAGTCCGCCAGGGTTGCTGCCTGGGTTATGGGAGCAAGAGCCAGCAACAGGAACAGGGTCAATACAAACACTCGCACGTAGTTATCCTTTTCGCTTTAAATCTTCAATCATGGGCAGGAGTGTCTCATTGAACAGCTGCATGGTTAGCGGGCCTGCATGTTTGTAATGAATGATGCCCTTGCTGTCCACCAAGAAGGTCTCCGGCGCGCCATACACCCCCAGGTCGATGGCGGTGCGTCCCTTCTTATCGAAAATGTTCACACTGTAGGGATCTCCAAGCTGGCGCAACCAGACCTGGGCCTTATCCCTTTCGTCTTTCCAGTTGAGGCCGATGATATCAATCTTGCCAGAACGGGCGAGATGGACCAGGGTCTCATGTTCGGCACGGCAGGAGACACACCAGGTCGCCCACACGTTGAGTAGATAGACCTTACCCTGGAGATCGCTCGATTTCACCATGGTATCGGGGCTCTCTACCGTCGGCAGGGCAAATTCGGGGACCGATTTGCCCAGCAGCGGGGAGGGGATATGCCTGGGGTCGTAATCCCTCTTAAGACCCCAGGCCAGGAATGATGCTATCAGGACGAATATCAGTAGCGGAATGGAGTAACGTAGATATCGATTCATTATTGGTTAACTCCCTGATGCAGCCGCTGCGGCATTGGCGCTATTGACCTGCTGTGCGGCTTTCACCCTGGTGGTCCGATAGCGCCGGTCTGTGACCGCAAGAATGCCCCCCAGGCCCATCAGCAGTCCACCCAGCCATATCCAACGCACATAGGGCTTATAGTAGAGACGCAGACTCCAGTCGCCACCACCCAGGGGTTCGCCCAGGGATACGTAGAGATCTCGCGTCAGGCCCCAATCGATCGCCGCTTCCGTCATCGGTTTGGTCTGTACGAAATAGGTACGCTTTTCCGGTTCCAGGATAGTCATCTGTTGGCCATCCTTGGAGACCTGGAAACTCCCGCGATGGGCATTGTAATTGGGTCCTGGAGTACGTTTTACCCCATCGAACTTGAAGCTGTAGCCGGCGATCTCACTGACGTCACCTGGGCTCATGCGCACATCGGACTCGATACCGTAGTTGCTGACCATGGTAACCCCAACGATGAACATCGCCACGCCCAGATGGGCAAGGATCATTCCGTAATAGCTGCGTCCGCCGGTTTTCAGGTCTAGCCAGAAGCCGGAGAATCCCTGTTTGTTCTTGAGACGATCACGCAGGTTGACCACATGAGAGGTGGTGATCCACATCGCCAATCCCATGCCGAGCCCGACCAACCAGTTTCCGCCGGAGAACATGGGCAGCAGGCTCAACAGCCCGAACAGCAGACTGACAATGAAAGCGGCCCGCAACTGTTTGACCAACAACATGGGTTCGGCGTGTTTCCAGCGCGCCAGGGTGCCCATACCCATGAGCAGGGCGAGGAAGGGGGTGGTCAGCAGGAACATCTTGTTGAACCAGGGGAAGCCCACCGATATCTTGCCCAGATTGAGGGCATCATAAATAAGTGGCGCCAGGGTACCTATGAGCACCAGGGCTGCAAATACGGAGAGCAGCAGATTGTTGCCTAAAAGAAAGGTCTCCCTGGATATCAGGTCGAAGCGTCCGCCTCCGGAGATATAGGGGGCACGCCAGGTGTAGAGAATCAGTGATCCGCCAATCACGATCAATAGGAATATCAGGATGAAGATACCCCGCGCCGGATCGGAGGCGAAGGAGTGGACCGAGGTGAGCACCCCGGAACGTACCAGGAAGGTACCCAGCAGGCTGAGGGAAAAGGCTGAGATGGCAAGCAGCACGGTCCAGCTCTTGAAGGCGCCGCGTTTTTCGGTAACCGCCAGGGAGTGGATCAGTGCGGTACCCACCAGCCAGGGCATAAAGGAGGCGTTCTCCACCGGGTCCCAGAACCACCAACCGCCCCAACCCAGCTCGTAGTAGGCCCAC
>JBEVVS010000122.1:0-6733 GCA_040507005.1 Candidatus Thiodiazotropha sp. | reverse complement strand
AAACCACCTCTATTCATCACATAGACACAGGCATCTGCCATATCATCCACATAGAGAAACTCCCGGCGAGGGGTGCCTGTACCCCATATGACGACCTTGTCATCTCCCCGTTCCTTGGCCTCGTGGAATTTCCTGATCAGTGCCGGGAGTACATGGGAGTTCTGCAGATCGAAGTTGTCATTTGGTCCGTACAGGTTGGTTGGCATCACCGATACAAAGTCGGTTCCGTATTGACGGTTATAGGCCTCGCACATCTTGATCCCGGCGATCTTGGCTATCGCGTAGGGTTCGTTGGTGGGTTCCAGCGAACCGGTGAGCAGATACTCCTCTTTCATGGGTTGAGGACAATGCTTAGGGTAGATACATGAGCTGCCGAGGAACATCAGTCTCTTTACCCCATTGGCATAGGCTGTGGAGATTACGTTGAGTTCGATGGACAGATTATCAACGATGAAATCTACGGGATAGGTATTGTTGGCATGGATACCACCCACCTTTGCTGCAGCAAGAAAGACATAGTCCGGTTTTTCCTGCGTGAAGAAATCACTCACTTGACTCTGATCGGTCAAATCCAACTCAGAATGGGTTCTTAATAAGAGGTTGTTCCAGCCACCATCCTTGAGACACTGCACGATAGCGGCACCCACCAACCCGCGATGACCTGCCACATAGATCTTTGCATCCTTATCCATTTTCGCTGCCCCAATCACTCAAAATAGCGATACGAGCGAAAGCCGGCATTCTCGATGACCACATCCTTTTGGGCAAGCGCCAGATCCTCTCTTGCCATTTCGGCAACCAGCTCCTTGAAGGTGATCTCTGGCACCCAGCCAAGTTCCTGCTTTGCCTTGGTTGGATCACACAAGAGTGTCTCTACCTCGGTTGGTCGGAAATAACGTGGATCGACCCGTACCACAATTTCTCCAGGTTTTGGACCGGTAGCATTTTCATTGGTTTGGACGATCCCTTTCTCGTCTATACCATCGCCTTCCCAACCTAGAGTAATTCCTAATTCATGAGCAGCAGCATCAACGAATTCTCGTACCGAATGCTGCTCACCAGTACCGATCGTATAATCATCAGGCTTGTCCTGTTGCAGCATCAACCATTGCATTTTTACATAGTCATGGGCATGACCCCAATCCCTCAACGCATTCATATTTCCGAGATAAAGGCAATCCTGCAAACCTAGTCTGATACGTGACATGGCGCGGGTAATCTTACGTGTTACGAAGGTTTCACCTCGAATCGGAGACTCATGATTGAACAGGATCCCATTACAGGCATACATCCCATAAGCTTCACGGTAATTGACAGTTATCCAATAGGAGTAGAGCTTTGCACAAGCATAAGGTGATCGTGGGTAAAATGGTGTTATCTCATTTTGCGGTGTTTCACGCACGTCTCCAAATAATTCTGAGGTGGAAGCTTGATAAAAGCGCGTCTTTTTTTCCAGCCCAAGAATCCTAATGGCCTCAAGAAGCCTTAGTGTGCCTATAGCATCTGCATTGGCCGTATATTCAGGTGTCTCAAATGACACAGCAACATGACTTTGGGCTGCTAGATTATAAATCTCATCAGGCTGTATTTCCTGGATGACGCGTATAAGATTAGTAGAATCTGTTAAGTCACCGTAATGTAGAACAAAGTCACGATTATCTGCATGTGGGTCTTGATACAAATGATCTATACGGTCAGTATTGAAAGAGGATGCACGACGTTTTATTCCGTGCACTTCATACTCTTTTTTCAAAAGAAATTCCGCCAAGTATGCACCATCTTGACCAGTAATACCTGTAATTAATGCTTTTTTCATAATATTAGTTGATATTGCTTTTGATTATTACACCAACAAAGTGTATTTTCACACTTTACTATTCGTTTTCATTTCCGTGTCTCTGATTAATAATGTCATTAAGCATACACTCTATTTATCTTGATTTTCACAAATTATCGCCAAAGTAGCTGATATGATATTACGAGTACAAAACATGTTGTCTCGTTAGCAATTCATTAGTACTTTTACAGTTTTTAGTTTAAGCATATTGTAGTCCAGCATTATAAATTATTGTCTATAGATACTCATCTTTGCCTATGTATTGTAAATACGGTTTATATTTGTAACCATTACTTTTTCCATTTTTACTGAGCAATACATCTGGCAGATAATTCCCGGGTTTTCTTAAATGCCAACTATTCCACATCCGTCGTTTCAACCCCACGCCAAAGAACATATTATTGATATAACAATATGAGCATTATTTCCTGACATTCAAATCCATCTCAACCCATTCAACTACAGAACAAACTTATACTTATGATTAATACGATCCCTTATATTTTTTGCCATTAATTGTGCGAATTATACCAGTTGTTGTTTCTATATATAATTTTCGAAAAATGTAATCGATATATAGCTTTACTGCGCTTGGGCCTATGGTATTTTCTTTTGTTTTGAAATTTTCAACTGCCTCTGATACTGATCCACGATACTCACTGATATAGGACGAATATAATTCGGTTAATACAAATTTGTGCAGTTCTATGTCAATGCTATTACGCTCGATGATCTCTGGTCTGTATTTTTCGATTAGTCCATCGACACTAATCTTATTATGTGCAATATTTTTTTTCCAATACCTTATATCAATTGGTTTATTATTGAGCTTATACCTCAGTAAAACCAAAAACTCATCAAACTTTTCTACGCAACCTACTAACATAAAATCATTTCTTAATATGTCTTTTGCATGTTCAATATTTATATCACCAGATATTTTCTTTGTTTGAAAATTCCATAACTCTTCATAGCCCAAAAATTCTTCGAATGAGATACTGATATTCTTTTTTTCCACCCAATGTTGATATTGTGACATATACCGTTTTATCGGGTCCCTAAGTATAGTTACAAGTTGAAAATTATTATTCCTGAACATATCAGAGTGCGGGACTACCGAGTGGCCGCCTATGCACTTTAAACCTGGAATTAATCTTTTCATTAATTTAAAGTCCCTATCTGAAAAAACATCGCCAGACAGTTCATAAAATGGTCTAACATCAGCATATTTAGGAAAATAATTTTTCCTAAGAATATGAATAAATGTTGTACCAGCAGCCTTTTCAATGTGCACAAATGCCAACATTGGATTTTTTGTAGATTTCAATTTTATACCCGTCTATTTCACTTATTGAACATACCTTTCTTAATAACACCTATTACCGTATAAAACACAAATAAGGTGTTCGTAATTAAGTATCGCCTCCATAACCTTCTAGGTTCCTGAGCTAACCTGTGCAACCATTCCAGGCCACAATTTTGAATCCATTTAGGAGCTCTTGCAATGTTACCTGCTGAAAAATCAAAAGCAGCTCCGACTCCCATAAAAATTACACCTGGGAGTTTTTTTGAATTGTCATGCATCCATAACTCCTGCTTAGGTGCTCCCAATCCTACCCAAACTATTTGCGCATTTTTAGATTCCATCAATTGAAAATGTTTTGAAGTTTCTTCTTCACTCATCTCACGAAACGGTGGTGAAATTGAACCCACAATATTACAGCCTGGATATTGCATTTCCAGATTTTGTATCATTTTTGATAAGACTTCTTCAGTGCCACCGTAAAAGAAATGTCTGAGCATCCTGCCTTCAGTATGGTCAAATATATGATGCAAAAAATCTGGACCAGATATTTTTTCCATCTCTTTACTGTGCCGGAACTTTCCAATTAGGTAAACCGGCATTCCATCCGGTAATGCTAATGTTGCTTCATTGATAGCTCGCTTCAAATCAACACTTTGCCTTGTCATCACAGAAACATGTGCATTGACAAAACATATATATCCACCTTCGTTACTTTCTATCCTGCGTAATATCTCATTAATAGCAGCAAATTTTGTTGTGCTTGTGATCGATGTATCTATAACAGGGTATTTTAAAAAAGATGACATTATTCACTTCCGAGTCTGCGATACATATCGTAAACTTCTTCCAATACATTGCTCGCTGTATACTGTTTTACGGCGTCAAGAGATGACGCACCGTTATAGTGTTGAAGATTATTAATTGTTTTGTTTATTTTATCTGAAAACTCCTCTGGATCCCTATCATCAACAATATATCCATTTTCCCCCTGTTTTATCAGCAATGACACTTCACCTGCTCTAGTGGACACAACTGGCAGCCCACAGCCAAGCGCCTCAACTACACATCTTGGCATACCCTCGTATACAGAAGTAAGTAGCAATAAATCCGATGCACGCAAGTATTTAGATACATCTTCTTGTGACATCGCACCTGTTAATGATACCTTTTGATATAAATTGTATTTCTGTATCGCAGATTCAATCTCACCCCGTAAAATACCATCGCCAATAATAATCATTTTCCAGTCTTTTCTTTTTTTGTTCAATGATACTAAACTTTGAATCAGGAAAATTGGATCTTTTTGATGATCAAGGCGTCCAACAAAAATCATCAAATACTCATCATCCGTAACATCTATATCTGATAAATTATTTCTGGCAATTAATTTTTCCTGCTTTTCTAGCTGAAAAAACATAGATGCATTCATCCATGTTGGTAGAAATTTTATGTCATCTCTTTTATCGGGAAAGCGTTTTTTGTACTCCTCTACTGCATCTTCTCGCACAATAAAAATCGACCTTAAATGGTTGATTATATATTCTTCAATTTTGAAGTAGAGGCCAGGGAAATATTTCCACCGTATATCTGAACGATTATTTTTTATGACATTCATGTTCTGGTGGATAATTAGAATTTTAGGTTTTTTTAAATTTATCACACTCAATGCTGGCTCAATCCGATTAAATTGAATTACATCAGAATCTGCTAACAACTTTCGCTTACCTATCAAACGTAATGTAAATTGGAGAGATAACGGGATTCTCATCTGCTCTTTAAGAGAAGAAACCAACATCAATGGGAAAAAAGAGAATGCTCGACCATTAATTTCGCATTTTGTCCAAATTCCTACTGGATATGAATCTGGATTCGTCGTTACACCCACCAAATTCATTTGAATATCATCTGGCGAGCAACGCAATATATCCCGAATACATGTATCAGTCCCACCAGGAACTACGCCAAACGGATCAGTTGGGTATATTATTGTAACATTTATCATTTGTTTTATTGTCGCTCAAGTATATACCAAGGGGTATCTTTATTTCCCACAATATATTCTGAATCATTTGCTTCTATTGATCCTGATATTACATTTTTATTTTGATATACAGGTCTAATGACACTTTTACTATATTCATGATTTTGCACTACAAGTTTTACCTTATTATGTGACATCCTTTGTGGACCACTTCCTGCGTCCATTAAGATATAATATTCATTACTACCTAACCTAACTTTTCGTAAACTCTCACCCTGTCTGAATCCTGATACTGTTGTGATCAGTATCTTACTTGATTCCTCTAATTTTCTATCATCCATTGATAAAAACAAAACAGCCCCCGGTTCATTATTACTCATCTTAAGCCAACTGGTTACATTAACAGCAGCATTTTCTTTCCCTGCAATTGCAACAAATTTTTCTGACATCAACCTAACTGATTTACCTGATTCATTATGCCAACTTAATACATTTGTTTGTTCCCTGTTTTGCATTGTATTTTTAAATATTAATCCTGCTTGCTGATTATTCTTCTCATAAAATTTTGATTGTTGCTTTTTATTTAATGGTTTGGCACCTTGCATTACAGAATCCTTAATATCGGACGTACCTTGCAACATATATCTATTATTTACAAACATCTTAGCAGGCTTGTAATCAATAAATGCCTTAGACAAAGATGGTAGCATTGCATAAAGTACTGGGTTGCCAAAAACAGTGTAGGGTGTTTTCGCTATATTCGAGTCACTCCCCATAAATCTATCGAAAATTGTATGAACAGTCATTACTGAAACATCGTATTGCAAAGATAGACCTAATAAAATAATTGCTCCCTCATATAAATAATCACTCCATAATGAGTGATTCCATTCACTAATGATCATTGGGGTACCAGTGATATGAGTCGCTGGTATGCGGAATAACTGCGTTTCGTCCCAGCCATCCAAATGGAGTAGATCTGAAACGAAGCTTTTGTTATTTATTACCCTAAACCTTTTACCCAAAAGTGTTTTTGTTTTTACTGGTGAAAAATAAATATGTGTATTCATTGCATCCCCGAGTGTGTTGTTAACATCTCTATTGAATACACCATACCAACTATTAGTTGTTGTTATTAATCCTGAATAGCCTGTCTTTTTTATCGTATTTGTAATACTTTTGTAATAATCTGCTTCACGCTTTTTCAGAAAGTTTATAGTTTCAGTGCAGTTATCATCATTAACATTAAAGTCCCTATGCTCACATAGTGTTACATTTTTGTTTCCTCGATATCTCTTGTATTGTGTCTCTAGCATTTTTCTATTATCTTTCGACAATCTACCAAAGCTTTCAAAATATGATCGAAATAGTGAATCTTCATTAACGATATTTATATAAAAAAAGGCATCATCTTTTGCATATTTTGTTTCGCAACCCGGGTGATGTGACGATAAAAATGCCTCATACCAATCAATTGTTGCTTTGATTAATTTTGGATGAAATAACTGAACTATTTTGTACTTTTTCTTTTTATCTTTTAACTTATTCGGTTTTATTGATTTTGATGTAAATTTACCTGTGTTGTGATTGATGTCTATACAAAATCGCA
>JBEVVS010000168.1:0-6977 GCA_040507005.1 Candidatus Thiodiazotropha sp. | reverse complement strand
TCATGCGCAACATCTCATCGATATTTCGTCCGAGTGGCAGATCGTTGACAACTTGATGGCGGACAATTCCTGCTTTATCGATGAGAAACGAACCGCGATAGGCTACATTCCCGTCTGGGGTTTCAACGTCATAAGCTTTGCAAATGGCGTGATTTAGATCGGCAACCAGAGGATAACCGACAGGCCCGATACCTCCGTCATTGAGCGGTGTGTTGCGCCAAGCGTTGTGGGTATAGTGGGAATCTATGGAACAGCCGATTACCTCCACATTGCGTTTTATGAATTCGTCGAGACGATGATCGAAGGCAATTAATTCAGATGGACAGACAAAGGTAAAATCAAGCGGGTAAAAAAATAGGACTGCATATTTATCCTTTATCGCCTGTTTGAAGTTAAATTCGTCGATAATAGAGCCATCACCAAGCACTGCTGCTGCTGTAAAATCTGGTGCCTCACGGCCAACAAGAACGCCCACTAGTTACCTCCGGCTGGGTTGTTGAAACAAACATGAATCAAAGGTGATTCGGGGAGGTATCTTAGTGCTTCTTACCAATAGATGCTACGTAAAATAACAGTAAGCAATACCAATTGTAGTGCCGTCTAAAGGATTGCAGTTTGAAATAGCAAAAAAAAAGGGTGATATAACATCACCCTCTCTACAATCTCCTCCTAGTATCCTGACTGATTATACTGCCTGGGCAAAGACCCCTGACTTTTCTAGTGTTGGTATCAGGATTGTCTCTTCGCGCTGTATACGGTCTTCGATCATGTCAAAGATCTCGAATGTATCGGCAATGAACTCATCAGTGAAATTGAAATCGCAGTTTTTCAACCAACGACTGTGGTACTGCTCAAACTGCTTTCGCATCGGTTTCTGGCCATTCAGAAAGCCCCAGGCCATCGACTTCAGTTTTGGATCATTATGGGTCAATAAGTCGGGGTAGATGCCTCTATCTTGCTCTGACATATGCAGCTTCATCTTCTCGGCAAGATCACAAATCATCCTGTGTGTTGTCATCGCGTTTGGACGTATGCTCAACTGCTCCTTGGTCATCATGGCCCTGAGATCACTGATGATATCTTGTATATCAGTATGACTGCCCTTCAGGTTTTCTATTGTTGTCACTTTCCATTCTCCTTTGTATCGGTAGCCCCCTGTACTCAATTGCAGGTACAAGTAACGCCGAAAATCTAACTACGCTTCCCGATCTTCGTCAGGTTAAGCGACCACCTCATAAGCTTTCGCCATATATCTAAAATGGCAATAGATGCTTAATTTTACAAGATTTTTCAGTGGCATTAACACCCGGAAATACCCTCAGTTAAAAGCATAGCACATTAGGGTTAACACTAACCACTGGTTACAGCATAAATGCCTGGCAGATTTCTGTGGTACCCCATATAGTCCATACCAAAGCCAAAGACATATCGATCTTCCACTGTCAGGCCAACGAAATCGGCCGCAAAACCAACCCCTCGATCATGTAATTTTTCAACTAAAACAACACTATATACCTGTTTTGCCCGGGCTGTGCGGCAGGCCTCCACAATGGCAGAGAGGGTGACGCCCTCATCCAGGATATCATCCACCACCAGGATGGTTTCGCCTGCCAATTCGGTGCTTGGCCGCCCGATCCACTCCAATTCAGCACCGCTCGTGCTACCTCTGTAACGGGTAGCATGGATGTAATCTTGCCGTAACGGAAAATTGAGGCGTGTTAATAGATGACCGGTAGGTATCAGCGCACCATTCAACACACTCAGCACCAGCGGATCGACGCCTGATAGTTTTCCCGTTATCTCCATCGCCAAGCGATCGAGTGTCTGTTGGATCTCTGCGGGTGTGTAGATCTCATCTGCAGTGGCCAGTACGTCGGCCGCCTGCTGCGCAGTGATAGTCATTGTGGATTCGCTTCCAATTAGCTAAACATTTCAACAGTCGATAGTGCGATAAAAATCTATTCCAGTCCCAGATCCAGAGTAATCTCTTCCGGCGCCACTGACAATCGATTCACAGCGCTCCTCCATTTGGGGTCCAGATGGAGTTGTTGCATGGTGTTGCTTTTCCGGCCATGCATTCTCATCAACCGCACATGGGCGGCTGGATCATTGTATTCCTCCAAGCGCTCCAATATCTCCATGGCCGCAGGTCGATTGTTACATATCAAGACCATGTCACAACCCGCCGACAGGGCGGCCATGGCTCGATCTCCATAGCCACCGGCCTCCTGGGCCGCAGCCATATTGAGATCATCGCTGAAGATCACACCTTGAAATCCCATTTGCTTTCGCAACACCTTTTGTAACCAGAAAGATGAAAATCCCGCCAGCTGCCGGTCGATATGGGCGTAGATGACATGGGCCGGCATGATCGCCTCCATGCCAGCGTGAATCATGCTTTCAAATGGACGCAGATCCTCCATTTCAAGATCTTCTAAACGTCGTTGATCCACTGGCAGCGCCAGGTGGGAGTCGGCTGTCACACCACCATGGCCGGGGAAATGTTTGCCTACAACCGCCATGCCCGCTTGATGGGCACCCTGCATCCACGCCTTTGCCAGACGGGCGACAATATCGGGGGCTGAAGAGAACGCCCTGTCACCGATCACCTCACTGATGCCAAACCCGATATCGAGCACCGGGGCGAAACTGAAATCCACTCCACAGGCCCTTAACTCGGCGGCCATCAGCCAGCCGCCCAGTTGTGCCGACTCTAGGCCCCGTTCAGCACTTTTCTGATACTGTTCACCATACCAGGCAGCGCGGGGAAGGGTTGTAAACCCATCTTTAAAACGCTGTACGCGTCCGCCCTCTTGATCCACTGCAATCAGCAGATGGGGGTTTCTCAAACTGTGAATCTCATCGCAGAGGGTCTGTAGCTGACCCAGGGAGTGGAAGTTGCGGGAAAAGAGTATCACCCCGCCAACCGCAGGGTGGAGCAATAACCGACTCTCATCCGACGAAATGGATGCTCCCTCCAGGTCTAGCATTACCGGTCCCAGGCTCATCGAGGCACGCCTACAACCCGGGAACCAGAGACTGACAAATCACTTCTGTGGAACAAATTAATCGGCATCTCCGAAGTCAGATCAAGTCGCAACAATGTCTAGTATTTCTCCTAAATCAGGGCCCTCAGGACTCAACTATTCTGGCAGTATGCCGCAAACATAGGTGCAGAGGAAACCAGTCTATTGTATGTAGGTAAAAAGATGCGTTCATTCAAGATACTACTTGCATTGATGATGCTCGTTACACCGCCGCTGTTCGCAGAGGAAGATGAAGAAGAGGCAAAGGCCGAAGAGGCACCGGTCATAAGCTACTATCAGGTGAAACCCTCCCTGACCGCAAACCTGGCCAGCGGAGGAAAGTATATTCGCTGCGATGTTCAGTTGATGACCAATGATGAACTCTTTCTCGAGGAACTCAATCTTCATGGTCCTGCGATTCGTCATAGCTTGTTGCTGTTGCTGTCTGAACAGGATGGGAAAAGCATCAAAACCCCAAGCGGTAAAGAGGCGCTGCGAAAACAGGCCCTTTCGGCGATCGGCAAACTGATGCAGGAGCTGAGTGGAAAAAATGAGCTGAAGGCCCTTTTCTTCACGACTTTTCTAGTTCAATAACCGAGACGTATATCCAGATAGTCCCGCAGACGATCCCCCAACAGGTTGAGTGACAGCACCACCAGCATAATCGTCACCCCGGGCGCCAGCACCATGTGCGGTGCCATCAACATGTAGCTGGCACCATCGCGAATCATACTTCCCCAGGAGGCATGGGGGGGCTGAACCCCCAAGCCAAGAAAGGATAATCCCGCCTCGGCGATAACCATCCCTGCGACACCGAACGTGGCCTCGACAATCAGGGGAGCCAGCAGCAAGGGCAGCAGGTGTTTTGTAAGGATTGTCCATTGGGAGCTGCCGAGGGCGATTGCCGCCGTTACATGGTCCCGGTTCCTCAATGACAATACCTGACCCCGGCTGAGACGCGCATACCCCACCCAACCCACCGCCGAAAGCGCAATGATCAGGTTGTCTATCCCCGGCCCCATGACACCGGCCAGGGCAATCGCCAGCAAGATACCCGGAAACGCGAGAAAGACATCGATCACTCTCACCAATACGAGATCGAGCCAGCCGCCGTGATAGCCGGCGAACAGGCCGATTGCGGTGCCCACAATGGCGGAGAGGCCCACCACCCCGACTGCCACAAGAAAGGATGTCTGGGCGCCTGCCAGCAGACGCATCAGGACGGATCGCCCCAGATCATCGTATCCCAGCAGGCCGGATAGAGTGGGCGTTTGCAGGATCTTCTCCAGATCGATCAGGTTGGCGGACTCGGTGACCCAGGGTCCGGCAATCGCCGCCAGGCCCCAGAGGGAGATCAGCAGATAGGGCAGCCAGCGCCGTATCATCTGCCGCCGCCACTGCGTATGCGCGGATCGACAAGACCATACAGGATGTCGGTCAGTGTGTTGACCACCACATAGGCGAGACTGATGAACAATACACACCCCTGCACCACCGGGTAATCCCGCTTCTGAATGGATTCGATCATCAGAGAACCGATACCCGGCCAGTCGAACACCACCTCTGTGACCACCGCGCCTCCGAGTAGAGCCCCAAGCTGCAAACCCAACAGGGTAATCACCGGCAGCCAGGCATTCCCCATGGCATGGCGCCAGATAACACTGCCCTCATCCAGCCCCTTGGCCCTTGCGGTGCGAATGAAATCCTCTCCCAACACCTCCAACAGGCTGCTGCGCACCATACGCGCCAGAATAGCGGCAAAGGCCGTACCCAGGGTCAGGGCAGGCAGAATCAGGCTGCTCAGCCCATCTCTGCCGCTGACCGGCGTCCAGCCCAGCCAGAGGGAGAAGCAGAGTATAAGCATCGGACCAAGCCAGAAATTGGGGATAGAGAGGCCCAGCATGGAAAAGCCCATTGCCCCCAAATCCGCCACACCTCCCCGATTCACAGCAGCCAGAATGCCGAGAGGAAGCGCAATCAACAAGGTGATAACGAGTGCCGCGAAGGCCAGCTCCAGGGTCGCGGGTATACGGCTGGCTAACAGGGATGAGACCGGTTGCCTGGCGTGCAAAGAGTCTCCCAGATCCAATACCGCGATCCCTTTTAAGTAGTCAGTCAACTGAACCGCCAACGGCTGGTCCAGTCCCAGGCTGGTGCGCAGCGCCTGACGATCCGCCGCAATCGCAGACTCACCCAACATTACATCCACGGGATCGCCGGGTACCAGGTGAATGAGCATGAAGACCAGGCAGACAACGCCGAGCATAACGAGCAATGCGCTCAGAAGGCGCGTCAAAATGAATCCGCCCACTACTCGAGGATCTCCACCAGGGTACCAGTCTCGACCCGATCGAAGAGTTCGATCAGATCCTGGTTGCGCATCCGGATACAGCCGTGAGAAGCGACTACACCCATTGGCTGATCTTCCGGGGTACCGTGGATATAGATGAATCTGCGCAAGGTATCCACATTGCCCCCTCTGTTTTTTCCCGTTTCGATCCCGGTCAACCATAGAATACGGGTTAGGATCCAGTCCCTGGCCGGATCAGAGGCCGCCAGCTGATCGTTGAAACGTTCACCGGTGGGACGCCTTGCAACAAACACCGTATTCTCCGGACAGTCGTTGCCGATCTTTAGACGAATGCGGTGTTTTCCCCGCGGTGTACAGCCACTGCCGCAGATCTCACCCGGGCCGTTAACGGCCGTGGAGACAGGATATGATTTAACCACCCGATCAGCCTCGCAACAGAGCAAGCGTTGCCGTGAGAGATCAATACGCAGTTGCAATCCGGGCATCGCTTGTTTCCTTTGATTGCCTGAGCCTAACCTGCCCAAGTCCGTCATAGTTACCATCCGCCTTTAACTGATAACCGCTGATTCTGGGATTCGACGCCGATACCTGGGCCTCATACCAGAGGGGTACATAGGGCAGATCCTGATGAATTTGTTGCTGTATCCGCTGATAGAGTTTTGCCTGGCTCTGCAGGGTATCAGCCGATGCCACCTGTTGCAGCAACCGGTCGACTGCCCGGCTTTCATAGCGTCCGCGATTGGCGCCTGCGGGAGGCAGCGAGTCGCTGGCAAAGATATACCTGAAGATATCCGGGGTGCGGATACCGACCCAACTCAGGCTGTAGAGCTGAAAGTTACCTCCCTTGATATCGCCGAAAAACGTACCCCAGTCATAACTTCGCAACTCAACCTCGATACCGACCTCCTTGAGTTGACTCTGGATCACGGTGGCAAGCCGTATGCGATAGGGATCGCTGGAGGTCTTGTAGACCAAGCGCAGCGGATTATCGGCACCGTATCCTGCCGCGGCCAACAATGAGACCGCCCTTTCGGGATCATGATCGTGGGCCGTCAAAGCGGACGCGCCTGCCCAATGCTCAGGTGGCAAGAGTGCTTCAGCCTGGCGTGCAGCACCATGCATCACATGATCGATGATTGCCTGCCGGTCGATGGCATAGGCGACTGCCTGGCGCACCCGGGAATCTCCCATATGGGAATCTCTGAGATTGAAACCGATGTAGGTGAAGTTGCTTCCATGGCGACGTTCTATATCGATGCCAGGCTGGGAATCCAGGTATCCGATCAGCTCCGGGGAGATATCGTTCTGCAGCATATCTATCTCACCCCTAAGCAGCTTCAATACCCTAACCGTGGGGTTCTTTACCTCCAGGAACTCAAACAGCTGCTTATCATACCTTCGCTGTAACACCAGTTTTCCCGCTACCGGCCAGGCATGGAAGGAGAAACCACCACTACCTATGGGTTGTTGTGCGAAGTCGTGATTCTCGGCTATCAGGTCCGCGGGGAGAATTTCCAGGGTCAGATAGGCGGGAAACAAGGGATCTGCCCGGGATAGTTTAAAATCGACAGTCTCATCGTCCACCTTCGAGAGGCTCTCGATCAGGGTAAGCGCTGAACGTTTCGGGGATGCATTGTTTT
>JBEVVS010000070.1:0-7418 GCA_040507005.1 Candidatus Thiodiazotropha sp. | reverse complement strand
CACTGCCGGTGGCGGAGTATGACCACAGCCAGGGCATTTCGGTGACCGGCGGTTATGTCTATCGTGGCAGTGCCATGCCCCAGATGCAGGGGCGCTATCTCTATAGCGATTATGGCTCCGGCCGGATCTGGGGATTGGCGGATGATGGGGCCGGCGGCTATAACGTTGAGGAACTCCTCGATAGCGATCTCAATGTGGTCTCCTTTGCCGAAGACCAGGCGGGGGAACTCTATGTGCTGCACCTGGGTGGCAGCATCCACAAACTGAACGCCGAGACCTCCGGCGCCGGTGGGGGGGTGCCCACCCTGCTTTCCGCCTGGGGCTGCTTCCAAAACGACGATGTGGAGAGCTTCTCGGACAGCGTCATTCCCTACAACATAAATGCCCTGTTGTGGACCGATTTTGCCGCCAAGGAGCGCTTCATGGCGATTCCCGACGGCAGTACCCTATCTGTTGATGCCGAGGGACGATTCGTCTTTCCCCCCGGCACTGTGCTGGGTAAGCATTTTCGCCTTGATGGCGAGCTGATCGAGACCCGGCTGCTGATGCGTCACGCCAACAGTGGCTGGCGCGGCTACAGCTATGAGTGGAACGATACCCTGACCGATGCGGTTCTGCTCGACGCCGCCAAGGAGAAGGCTTTCGGCAACCAGGTATGGCACTATCCCAGCGGCGCGGAGTGCATGCTTTGCCATACCACTATAGCCGGTGTCGCATTAGGACCGGAGTTGGGTCAAATGAATCGGGACTTTCCCTATACCGCGCTAACTGCAAACCAGTTGATAACCTATGAGGCCATCGGCCTGCTGGACGATGCGCTCAACGACCGGCAGAAGTCTACGGTCTTCTTCGCCATCGATGATACGGCCTACTCGGCGGAGCGACGTGCCCGCAGCTACCTGCACAGCAACTGCGCCATGTGTCATCAGCCCGGTGGGACCGGGGGTGGTGATCTCGATATGCGCATGAGCGCAGATCTGGAGGCTACCGGTCTTTGCAATCAGGCGCCCTTGGCGGGTGATCTGGGATTCAACAATCCGGTCCTGCTCAAACCGGGGGATCCTGACAATTCGATTCTGGTGCTGCGGATGGAGAGTCTGGATGATATGCGTATGCCGCCTCTCGGTAGTGGAGTGATCGATACTCAGGCAGTGGCTGTCATGCGTCAGTGGATCACGGAACTGGATGGGTGTAACCCTAGTAATTGAAGCGAGTAGATGATGAAGCTTGATCGTATCGATCACATCGTATTGACAGTCAAGGATATAGAGAGAACCGTTAAGTTCTACGAGTCAGTGATGGGCATGACCAAAGTCACTTTTGCCGAAGGAAGAGTGGCGCTGCTATTCGGCAGGCAGAAAATCAACCTCCATCAATTCAACAAGGAGTTCGAACCAAAGGCGGACATTCCGACACCAGGCTCGGAGGATCTCTGCTTTATCACTGATACAGATCTTGAACAGGCGATGGCTCATGTCAAAGCCAAAGGGGTGAAGATCATAGAAGGCCCTATAAAACGTACGGGGGCCTTAGGTGCCATGCTGTCATTCTACTTCCGAGATCCGGACGGAAATCTCATAGAGTTATCGCAATATGAAACCGAGGGTTAACACCCAATAATTTGACTCCCACATGGGTCATCCCCGAGGGGGTATTCCATCCTGGAACAGATGGTGTATTCTCTTCTCTGAATAGGATATATATTGAGGAAGTGAACTCAAAATGTATGAAAAGAGCATCGAACTGTTGAATCAAGCCGTGGCCGATGAACTGACTGCGGTTCACCAATATATGTACTTCCACTTCCATTGCGATGACCAGGGGATCGAGTTGCTGTCGGCCCTATTCAAGCGTACCGCCATCGAGGAGATGATGCATATCGAACGCCTGGCCGACCGGATCCTGTTTCTCAAGGGGGATGTGGTGATGGAGGCGGCGGAGAAAGTTGAGCCGATCCAGGATGTGATGGCGATGCTGGAGTGGGCCGACAACTCCGAGCAGTCCGCGATCAAGATGTATAACGGCTTTGCCCTGGAGTGCGCCAACCATGCGGACTCCGCGACCAAAAAGCTGTTCGAGGATCTGGTGATGGATGAAGAGCGCCACTTCGGTCAGTTCGACAGCGAAAGCGATAATGTGAAACGCTTTGGCGAGAGTTATCTGGCCCAGCAGGTCATGGAGCGGAGCAAGGCTTCGGTTGGTCCCCAAGAGTGAGGCTTATAACTTAATGTTGTTTGTTCCCAGGCGCCTTGTGTTACACAAGGCGCAAGATGACAGGTAGTGAAGCCACCTATTGCATAGGTTGTCACACTTCAGCTGCAAGCAAGTTGCAGTGTGTAGCGAATCTAGCCGGAGTCCTTGCCGGTATCTAGGGCAGCAGTTGCTCCCGAATAGTCATGGAATCGTGATAAGCGCCAAACATTTGGCTGAATTGCTTATATGTATAGATTCGCCTGTCTACAGAATTCACCATGCCTCTGAATAAGGAGTCCGCCCTTCTCAACCATTTATTACCTTCTACTTGGTCGCCCTGGTCGGCGTAATATTTTGCTATCCGGTATGTGGTATAGATAATATGACCGTTTAAAAATGGATCGTTCATGAATTCATCACCTTCTTCCGGGGTGTTTCTATCCTTATAGGCAAATCCATAACTGTCGATATCCGTTGTTAGCAGTTCCCTGGCATAATCCAAGTAGACCGCTTGCTCAAAAAGGTAAGTCCAGAATTCTATAATGCTGGCGGGAATGGCATTCACATCCTGATCATCGCTATTGTTGTTTTTATGGTGATCGTAGTAGATCCATGCCTGTTCGGTTAACTGTGCAGCCATCCAGGGCTTCATTACAATATACTCACCGCTGAAACTATCTACCTGGCCGGATGGTCTTGTATATAAATGAGTGACAGTCGACCCGTCCACAGATTGCATATATGACTGAAACACATTTAAGTCATGATCGATTAATAGGGTTTTGAGAAAGTCATCCAAGTCTGGATGATTCATGAGTCCAAACTTATTGGCAGAGTTGACATGCATTAACTTATACGATGCTGCTCTATTGATATTGAACCAGGGATTGTAGTTAAAAAACTCGTCAATCCTTGAAAAAGAGCCATTCAAGAACCCTTGGATATCGATATCGGTTGGGATGCTCTCTGTTGGGATATTCAAATCTGGCATCAACCCATCTAACTCCCTGATCTTTGCAACACCCTTGGTGTGAATATAAAGAATTTGAGAATCTCTATAGCCCAACAGGCGATTCTCGTACAAATACATCTCAATGTGTTTATAGGCAGCTTCCAGCAGGTCATCAGGATTGAGTCCGTTTTGAGGGTCGATCTGGGAGTATCGTTGCCACAAGGTCAACAATGTATAGCCCATATCATATTGACTAAATGCACGCCTCGCATAAGCGCCACCCATGCCTTCCACGCCATTTTGATATCTCGAATATTGTTCATTGATCATATCAATGACCACTTCATCGAATGATGTTTTTGCTTTCAAATTATATGTATCAAAAAGCGCTTGATTCAGTATGCCTGGATCATCCAGGCTTACCGCGACATCATTGCTGTCAGGTGGTTGACTGTCGCTGCCGGGGTCTTGAGTATCGTCAGCAGGGGGTTGGCTGTCGCTGCCGGGGTTTTGAGTGTCATCAGCAGGGGGTTGGCTGTCGCTGCCGGGGTCTTGAGAATCGTCAGCAGGAGGTTGGCTGTCGCTGCCTGGGTCTTGAGTATCGCCAGCAGGGGGTTGGCTGTCGCTGCCGGAGTCTTGACCCTCGTCAGCAGGTGGTTGGCTATCACTGCCGGAGTCTTGAGTGTCGTCAGCAGGAGGTTGGCTATCGTTTTCGGAGTCTTGACTATCGTCAGCAGGGGTTTGATTGCCGTTATCAGGGGCCTGGTTATCGTCTTTAGGATTTTGGTTATCTTGACTGGGGATTTGGCCGTCGTTGTCTGAATCTCGATCAACATTGCCGGAGGCTTGTTTATCGTCTTCAGTTTCTTGATTGTTGCTATCAGGGACTTGGTTGACGATACCAGAGACTTGATCACCATTGTCAGGGGTTTGATTGTTGTCGTCTGAACCTTGATCATCATTGCCAGTGGGTTGGTTGTCGTTGATAGATGAATGGCCGTCGAGAGCGGTTTGATTACCATCTTCTGATGTCAGATCTTCAACTAGCTCCTCGCAAGCTGTCAGCAGCATAAGACTTAGAATGGCAATGGAGAGTCTAATAACCTTCATCATGTTCTATCCCCGACAATCAATTATTTTTGTAAAAAAATCCCCGGCTAATGCTTGGGGGGCGTTGTCGTTTCGAAGATCACGCTGGTGCAACTGACTAGACATCACATTATTCCCATACTAAGTGACCTGTCTTGCGCTGCATTCATCCCTGTATAGGGCTGGTGTATTATATATTTTTGACTTCGTTTGACCTGCTAAGGCGTTGTATATGAGTGGTGCAGACAGCCGCGTATAGTGTTGCTAATGACTAATGAACCACGCCGAAATCCCACAGCACATTTATCGAAAAAGCTGAACTGTTCGATAAACGTAAGGCACAAAATCGTATTGAACAATAAAAAACTGCAGGATCTGTGATGCAATACCAATTATGTTCTAAAGTAAGTCAATACTCATAAAAAATATAAGACACTCATTCCCAAATGGCCTCCTATATGACGAGTAAATAACCAAGATAGCCCTGCATATAGTGGAGAAGTAATGGGGACGTAGAGTGGCGATTGTATAAATAATCAACAGATTAATGGCATACACCGAGCGCTTCATGGCTGCTTTTTCAGGGTTAGGCACAGCAACCTCAAAGCATGCAGTGAAGGGAGGTGATACCACCACAGTGAGGGAAGGGGTGCCACATTTGATAGTAGGATGACAAACACTGCAACTGTGCCACAGGGCCATGACTCGGGTTAACTGTTTGAAGTGCGAGTTCAACATCGAACTGTCGTTTTACCGGACAGATGGATATTACAGGTATATCCTGCCTCCAGTTTTCTGTCTTGATAGGCAGGGATGGTACGACTATTCTCCTTATACCTTTTCGTGAATCGAATAAAAGCAATCAAGTGAGGACGATATGAAAAGAATAAGTATAGGTACGGTAATGTTGGTTTTGTTGACTCCCCTTGTATCCTGGGGCGCTGAATGCAATGGCGGGGGCACACCCTTTGGCAAATACCAGACAGTTACCAAGGGTATGCTGGATCTGACACTGGCCGGAAAGATGAATCATGCGACCTCCAATGACATCGGAGGACAGGTGAAGACTGCCCAGGCCCTTGCTGATAAAGGCGAGCACCAGAAAGCCTGTGATGTCTACGATGCGGTGATTGCAAAGTACGGATTCAAGACGATGGAGGAATCCTACTACGAGAAGTATCCGGAAAAGCGTCCTGGAAGCAGGTCTAACCAGGTAAAAAGCCAATCCACAGGTGCATCGGCAACCGGTGCAACAGCAGGTGAGGCTGCGACGGCTGATGGGGCGACTGCTTCCGAATAAACAGATCGAAATCCATAGTCGTTACACCCATTTCGAACCTATGCCCGATGTTCAGGCGGGGCAACGCCCGAAGATGGGCGATGTCATCGGCCCCACCGGCAATACCGGGATTATGGTGCGCTATACACAACCGATAGGCGAATGATCTGGCCTATGCCTGTTCTCGTTAGCCCCGTTGGGTTCTCTACAATTTCTCCACATTTTCTCCTCTCTACCTGCATTTTCCCTGCGTAGACTCAATAGTGAGCGGGTCAGGTTTGTCTGCTCGATGGATATCAGCACTCAACAACCATTTGGGAGTCTTCGATGATGAATAGAGTACGTGTCACATCTCTGGTTGTATTTCTTTGTATCACAGGTTCCGCCATTGCGATGCCTCCATTTGGCGGCAGTTGCGAGGGTCAAGGGCGCGAGACCCTGCAACAACGATTGGATCTTAGCGATGAACAAGCGGAGTCTGTAGAGACGCTGTTGCAGGAGCGGTTTCAGAGCCGCTTGCTAATGCACAAGCGACACCACGATGAGCGGGAACAGCACCGCGCGGAGACCCGTGAGCAGCTCACTGCGGTGTTGAGCGAAGCACAGGTCGAACAGCTTGAGGCCTACCGGCTTTGGCATGAGAGGGCGGGGCGACCGGATAGACGGCGTTGAGCACTAGGTAAGATCTCATTTGGAAGTGCAGCCAAAATGAGATCCTTGGTCTGAAGATCGGATTGGAAAGAGTAGGGTGGTAACAGTGAAACCGTGCAAAGTTAACATAAACGTATTGTGTATCTTCTATTTACTCACACTGTTTATTGCTGGCTGCGGCGGCGGTTCATCGAGCAGTAGTGAAGAGGAAGGCGATATTGTTGTTGAAGAGCAGGCCGCATCCCTGGAAGGCTATAACCTGTTCTCTTCACTGGATTCAACCACAACCTATCTGATGGACAATGGTGGGAGCACGATTCACTCTTGGGTGAGCGACTATCGTCCAGGCAATGGGATCTATCTGCTGGAGAATGGTGAACTATTGCATACAGGAAACGTCGGCAACAGCCGATTCAATGCAGGTGGGGCAGGGGGTGTTGTGCAGACCCTTGACTGGGACAGCGAGGTGACCTGGGAATACAGCTACTCCAGCAGCAGCTATCTTCAACACCATGATGTGGAGATGCTGCCCAATGGCAATCTGCTGATGATCGCCTGGCAAGTCAAGAGCGAAGCCGAGGCCCTTGCCGCGGGCCGCGATCCCTCCCTGCTCAACGACGGTGAACTCTGGCCCGACAGCGTGATCGAGGTACGACCGACGGGTGCAAACTCAGGGGAGATCGTCTGGCAGTGGCAGAGTTGGGACCATCTGGTGCAGGACTACGATCCAAGTAAGCCAAACTATGGCGTGGTCGCCGACCACCCGGAGTTGATCGATCTCAACCACGCCATGAACGGCAGTGCGGACTGGCACCATATCAACGCCATCGACTACAACGCCGAGCTGGATCAAATCCTGCTCACGGTGCACAACTTCAGTGAGATCTGGATTATCGATCACAGCACCACGACCACAGAGGCGGCCGGGTACACGGGAGGCAACAGCGGCCGGGGTGGCGATCTCCTCTATCGCTGGGGCAATCCCCAGGCCTATGGTGCGGGGGGCAGTGATGATCAGCAGCTCTTTGTACCCCATGATGCAGAGTGGATCGAGGCAGGCTATCCCGGCGAGGGGAATATTTTGATCTTCAATAACGGTGGTGGACGCTCCGATGGCAACTACTCCTCCATCGAAGAGATTACACCCCCGCTGGAAGCTGATGGGAACTACAACCATGTCGCCGGCGCAGCCTTTGGACCCGATGATGCTGTATGGAACTACACGGCCGAAACACCTAGCGACTTCTATGCCAT
>JBEVVS010000170.1:0-7473 GCA_040507005.1 Candidatus Thiodiazotropha sp. | reverse complement strand
CCTGGCGGACAACGGAGCAATTTTTAAGCGCCTTTCCGGAACTGATTTTTTCGAGTGGCGTGGCGATGCAGGCTCGATATCTGGACATTACCGTTTGATATGGCGCGATCGAACCAACAGGGAACACATAAGCCACGATCCCTATAACTTCGGCAATCAACTCTCGGATTTTGATCTGCATCTCTTCAGTGAAGGTCGTCATCGACATGCCTATCGATTTCTTGGCGCCCATGATCATCAGATCGACGGCATATCGGGCATTCTGTTCTCAGTTTGGGCGCCAAACGCCGAACGTGTCAGTGTAGTGGGAGACTTCAATGAGTGGGACGGCCGACGTCACCCGATGCGCGTCCAAGGCAGTGGGATTTGGGAGCTCTTCATTCCTGATCTGCAATCGAGTCGCCACTATAAATTCGAAATTCGCAACCGCCATACCGGCGACATTCATCTGAAGGCAGATCCTTATGGAAACCAGCATGAATTGCGCCCCAACACCGCATCGATTATTCCCAAACCGGATAACTACCAGTGGGAGGATCAACAATGGTTAACGCAGAGGGCTGAATCTGACTGGCAGAGCAATCCAATGTGCATCTACGAGGTGCATCTGAACTCCTGGCGGCGAGACATGGAGGGGGAGTTCCTGAACTACCGGGAGATCGCTCACCAACTTGTCGATTACGTTTTGGATATGGGGTTCACCCATATCGAACTCTTGCCTATCACAGAACATCCCTTCGATCTCTCCTGGGGATATCAGGCGACAGGCTATTTTTCCCCTACCAGCCGTTTTGGTTCCCCCGATGACTTCCGCTATTTTGTTGACCATTGTCATCGCAATGGCATCGGTGTATTGCTGGATTGGGTACCCGCACACTTTCCGAAGGATGCCCATGGGCTCGCACGTTTTGATGGCACACCTTTGTACGAACATGAAGATCCGCGTCTGGGAGAGCACCTCGACTGGTCGACCTTGATCTACAACTTCGGTCGCAACGAAGTCAAATCCTTTCTCATTTCCAGTGCCATTTACTGGCTACAGGAGATGCACATCGATGGACTCAGGGTTGATGCAGTGGCCTCCATGCTCTACCTAGACTATTCACGCAACGAAAACGAATGGATAGCGAATAAATATGGCGGTCGTGAAAACCTTGAAGCGATCGATTTTCTTCGCGAGCTTAATGTTGCCGTACATGAGGAGTGTCCCGGGATCCTCATGATCGCCGAAGAATCCACCTCCTGGCCCCAGGTGAGCCGTCCGACCTATCTGGGGGGGTTGGGATTCGATTTGAAATGGAATATGGGATGGATGAATGACACACTGAGATATTTCGAGCACGAGCCCGTCTATCGTAAATACCATCACGATATGCTCACCTTCAGTATGTTGTATGCCTTTTCGGAAAACTTCCTGCTCCCCTTTTCCCACGACGAGGTGGTCCACGGCAAGCAATCCATGTTGAACAAAATGCCGGGGGACGAGTCGCAGCGGCATGCCAACCTGCGCGCACTCTATACCTATCAGTTTACCCACCCGGGCAAGAAACTGTTATTCATGGGTACGGAATTCGGTCAGGGAGCCGAATGGAACAGTGCCGGCTTGCTCGACTGGTATGTCCTGGAATATCCACTGCATCAGGGCATGCATCTACTGATCAAGGATCTATGCTTTCTCTATCGCTCGACAGCTGCGCTGCATCGCTATGATTTCGATTGGCAGGGTTTCGAGTGGATCGACTGCCACGACTCTGATCAATCAATCCTCAGTTTTCTTCGAAAGGGTGACGGTGACGAACTGGTCGTAGTAGTGCTCAACATGACCCCCGTACCCAGGGAAGAGTATAGAATCGGCCTGCCGCTGGAAGGAAAATATAGAGAGATCCTCAATTCCGATTCCGTGTATTACGGCGGCAGCAATCTTGGTAACGGGGAAGCACCCCTGCTTACCGAACCCCTGCCCTGGATGGATCGTCCTCACTCTGTAAGCCTCACCTTGCCGCCGCTCTCCGCCGTCGTCTTCAAATATGAAGGGAATGGGTGATTTGCCCCATAGGAAGACCGATCATATTGTGGCTCTAGATCCGCAACGAATTGAGATCAATTAGATGGTATGCTGTTAATCGAAACTCAGCTAGGGTGCGAATCCCAATCTCCGGTGTAGTGATCCAATACCCAATCCCAGTGCGCATATCAGAACGAGCAAATGTCGATGAATCGTGAGACCAATCTGGTAAAGCTCCCGGATGGCAGGCAACTCGCCTATGCAGAGTATGGAGACCCTGAGGGCATGCCGACTATCTACTGTCACGGCTTCCCCGGCACCCGTCTTGAGGCGCGTCTGTTTGATCTGCCTGCACGCCAATTCAAACTGCGGGTGATCGCTGCAGACCGGAATGGTCTGGGTCTGTCTGATCCCAAACCGGGCAGGCAGCTCATGGACTGGGCAGCGGACGTGGAGGCCTTGGCGGATATCCTGGAGATTGAGCGCTTCTTCCTGATCGGCGTCTCCGGCGGCGGACCCTATGCCCTGGCCTGTGCCCATCAGTGTAAACATCGCCTGAACGGATTGACTCTGATCTGCCCGCTGGGTCCCCTGGATCAACCCGCCCTGCTCGACGCCATGCGCTGGCCAGCCCAGATCAATTTCAGATCGATCCGCCACACCCCATGGATGTCGAACCTCAGCTTTCGGTTTGCAGTAATACCCTTGGCACAACTCTGGCCCCAGTGGATCTATCAGGCGATGCTTGGCTTTGCAGCAGCACCCGATGTTCCTGTTCTCAATCGTTCCAATGTGCGCACTGCCATTACCGCATCGATTCATGAAGCCATACGCCAAGGGGCCGATGGTGTATTGCATGAAATGGCCCTGTATACCCAACCCTGGAGATTCGACCTGGCTGAGATCGACATTCCAATTCAAATCTGGCATGGCTCGGCGGATGAGACCGTACCAATTCTGCATGGTCATACACTTGCTGAAAGCCTACCCCAAGGCGAGCTCCATATAGTAGAGGGCGATGGCCACTTCTCTCTTCCAATCGATCGCATGCAACAGATTCAAGAGCAACTCATCGTCAACAGATTTGGTCCACAAGGATCGCCGTCGGCTTGAATAGACTAGTGCTCTTTTGCACTAGAGTGCGATTATCAACAGACTCAGTCGACACTACAGCCCGAAGCAAAAAAGAGGATCAGACCCCATAGGGCCGTTCTTCCCAGCCTCGTAATACTTTGAGGTCACGGGGCGGCAGGTAATCATAGGCACCCATCTGATCCTTGAGTACTGCTTCCGCCACACTATAGTTGCTCGACTTTCTACTCAGCATATTGAAGAACCAGGCGAATGGGTATCCCACCTGTCTGTCATAACCGTGAATGGCGTTGGCCAGTGCGGCACCTGAGAGAAGTGCGCCATTCGGCAACTCTGGCATAGAGCCGTGCAGCTTGGCCATCGGCCTTGCATTCAAGCGGGTCTCCCCGTACGAGTCCTGATACTCGCGCAGCAGCAATACCCACTGGCGACAGAATTGATCCGCATCGCCAGCGCTGCTCTGCTGCCAATCATCGAAGAAACGGCGTAAGTCATTTAGATTGCGATCGCTTTCAGCCGGGGCATCCAGCAGTTTATCCATCTCTATCATGCGCCGGAATTGGTAATAAGGCGGTGTCACCGGTTCGGGTTCCAACTGGGGATAATCGAGGGGATCCAGAAACTCTTCCAGACTTTCCGGGAACCAGTCGTGATCGATCAGCGGGCGTGCGATCACCTCTTGCAGCTCTTCAATCTCGATCTGTATGAACTGCTCCGGTCGATCACCGCTGGGCAATGTAAAATAGTGACTCTTGCCGGCAAGATGAGTGACGAAATAACCACTCTCCCGATAGCTGTAAAGCAGTTCATCCACATCGCCACCTGACACCTCTTCTGCCCATCTACGCAGATTTGCTGCCACCGGGGCATACTCCCCATCGACCACACCGCCCCATCGATGCCAACCACCACGGGTCATGATCCGTTTGAGTTCATCGTCCTCCAGTGTTGACTGCAACGCCTCTTCTAGCTTTGTGTAACCATCCGCGACATTGACCCGATGACATATATCGGACAAACGTTCATGTTTTTCCATCGACGGCATCATGACACAACGGCCTCTCGTGTATCGTTACATTGGTGACGTTGCTGCCACCAAAGAGTCCCCAAGCGATGCGCTGATTGTTCGCTATCCTGCAGTCCCAAGGCCTTGATGACCATGCCCAGGGTACCAATCACCGCTGCCTCCCCATAAGTATCTTCAGCCTCACCCTCCCATACTGCCCGGTAGTGGTTAAGATTCAGTCGCTGTTCTCGCAATGTGGTACCAGGCTTTAAAAGCGGCTTCCAGGCTGCGTCCCAAACGTTTCCATTCTCACAACCAGTGAGTTGCACGGAGCGCTCCGGCATGCGTTCGAATTCACCACCCTCTCCTTTACATACCAGAACCTTTTGCTTGCTGATCTGTACAGCCGCCTGGGTGTGAATTGATGCGTAATTTGGATGAAAGACACCAATCAAGGATAACGGGGCATTGAAGGGATTGAGCATGCGCGCCACGGTATGCAATGGCGGACGCAGGCCAAACAGATCACGTGTTGCGATCAATTGAGCGGTCAATGGTGAGAGTTTGCTAATCGGCAGATAGCAAAAACCGTTTTGCGCCAACTCGTCCATTCCTTGCTGGAGAGAATTCGCCGCCTCCATGCCAAGGGCGTCCAGTGCCTCCGGCACATAGACCCTGTCGTCACTTCTGCTCATACCGTGCATACAGACAGGATACCCCCTGCGCACAAGTATCAGCGCGGCGAGGACAAACCATGGGAGTTGGCGTTTTTTACCCGCGTAGGCTGCCCAATCGATAGCGGGACTCAACTGATTATCCTGGGTGGGCAGGCTCTCCTTCAAGGCACGGGTAAAACCCGCCACTTCTTCGGCCGTCTCCTCTTTGACTCGCATCAACATCAGAAAAGCGCCCAGTTGCTCGGGCTCCACATCGTAACAGGTGATCATTTGCATCGCATCGTAGGCCTCATCCTGAGTCAGTGAACGCATGCCCTTTCGGCCCTTGCCTAAAATTTGAATATACTTTGCAAATGGATGCATGAAACAATTACCTGTCGGTTGATGCTGCAGACAGTCGGGAGATGACAACCGCTCTCACATCATCATCCTCATCATCTAGCATGCTTGGTAAGACGTCGAAGGGCACCCTTTGACTGACGGTCAGGCGCACACGCCAATCGCTGTCGTTCAACATACCTGCTAAAGACTCTTCATCGATGCGCTCTGCCACCACCAGGCGAACCTCTGGTGCAGTGTCATTCATCATCAATCCCATACTCTCGGTAGGCAGACGCAAGGCAACAGTCTTACGCACCTCCCTGTCGCTATCGAGGATCATGCGAAACAACCGGCCGGGCAGAAGCCGCTTGGCAACAGTCTGTCGGACCATGTAATCCTCATCCTCCACCATCTGTTCCAACTGCTCGACGGGTATCCGGTCGGCAACGGTGATTCTCACCTCCCTGTCAGGATCATCAATCAGGGTCTGCAGTTGATCCATGGGCAAGCGGTATGCGAGCACCCGTCGTACCACCTCATCCGGGTCATCCAACATCTGCAACAAACGCTTTTGAGAGAGATAGCGGGCGGCTATGGCACGACGCTCCCAAAACTCATCACCGGCATAGTATTCAGCCAAATCGGGGTTTTTGTTGAAGAAGCGCGCAATCTGTCTACCACTCATCGCCCGCACACAGACATCACCCGGGTTACATCGCCCCCCCTTTAGCCGATCTTCCCGGTGAGGACATGTTTTGCAATCTGCGGTCGGGACACCGGCAATATCCTGTTCCATTAATTTTACAGTCACGCTTCTTCAAGCTCTGCGACGACAATACCTGTCGCCACACTTAAATCCTGGGTAAAAGAGAGACAGTGATTACTGCTGTCTATAAGGTAGAGATTGAACCTATCCGTTTCATATAGGGGTTTAGCGGCAATCACATCGTCATCCATGCAATAGGTAAAGTGGAGATGGGGAAACTGCTGCCGCAGTTCGATCACTGCAGACTCCTCAACAGGACGTTGGGAGAGTAACTCACCGACCTGATCGATTTGAGTCTGTTCAATCATGCATCCGCTTCCTGCTCAAAACGTATCCGCTCTTCCGGCTCCTGACCCATTACCTTCGCCAACCAGGGTGAGGCATCTTTTCCTATCACTCGCTGCAGTGATTCGAGCTCCTCTGCAACAGGACCTGCTTGCGGTTTCTTGATGGGATGGACGCCTGCCTTGACCACCTTGGCTGCAGCGGGCCCACCAATCGAGCCAACGAATAGAATCTGGCAATCATCGATGAGGGATGCACGGTATGCATTCTTATCATCGACTTCAGCGGCCTGATCGATCTCTCTGATATCTACCAGACAGTTTCTATCCGCAGAGACCTGATAGATCAGAAAACGTCGACAAGATCCAAAGTGACCGTCCATCATTGCACCCTTGTTGGATGCTACAGCCACCCTGATACTGTTGGGCATATCCCCATCCTGGTATTGTTCGATCTCAGGAAGGGGTTCACTGGAGATTCCATTTTCACCCTTGAGATAGGCCAAGGCTGATTTGACGACAGTGGTATCGCAATCCGCAAATTCACCATCCGCAGCCGACATGAGGTCCTTGACCTTGAGCAGGGAGAGTTTCTTACTCGTCGGCGGAAGCCCGACGGCATCAGCGAGAACACGGAGCAATCGGGCAGGATCGGTATCCGGCAACTCTCTGGCCGCCAGTCCAATGCGCAGTGCGATCTCATTACTGATAGGTGATGCACTCATAGTTTACTCCTGGAATTCATGTGCACGGTGGATTCAGATCCGCCACTCTGGTTACAGGTATTCAAGCCGCAAATGAACGCGAATCACCGCAAATATCCGCCAATGTTTGATTAATATCTACGCTGGCATTCATAGTCCATGTGCGTATATTTGCGGTTTTTTGCGTCTATTTGCGGTTGCATCTCTCTAAACAGGGATGATGCAGTCGTCTTCCATACAGACATCGAGGCACTGGGGCACGTCATGGTCGCCCTCGCACTCGGTGCAGGTCTCGGTCTCGATCTTGTAAACACCCTTGAAGGGGACAATGGATTGGGTTGGGCAGATCGGCTCGCAATCGCCGCAGGCGGTGCAAATATCTCGTACAATCTGAAGAGCCATGGCTATTCTCCTAGTTACTGCTGTCAGGCGCGTTTGAAACGCAGGGTGGTTGGAAAGGTCGGAGGCGGACTGATTGGGTCGATGTAGTATTTCGAACCGTCGGTCAGCTCCACTTCGCCGCCCCACTCGGTCTCGGTGTCCTTCTCTACAGAAGCGATCTCGTCTTCCTGATCCTTCTTGGCGATATAGAACAGCAGAGCGCCGTTGTCTTTTACG
>JBEVVS010000052.1:0-7765 GCA_040507005.1 Candidatus Thiodiazotropha sp. | reverse complement strand
CATTCCCCTGAGCGGCGTGAAACGTTTTGAGTTTTCACCTTTGCCTGACAAATTGCCCGAGGGGATCATTCGGAATGCAAACCTGAATATTTAATAAAAGTACACGGTTGTACTGCAGCAAAACATCAACCGGTAAAAGAATATGTTTCTTGACAATTTTGCGCTCTTCCTCACCAGGATGCCAGTCATATCCTGCTACTTGTGTACACGTATCCCGAGTACGAACATCTGGTCGCTCAATCCTTTCATCTCTACCGTGAAATAACTGAGCTGGCTCTTAAGTATGAGCAAAAATAGGTCCTGGGGTCATAAGAACAAGTTCGAGGGGGATTGATAGACATGAAGAGTACCATTGCAAGCTACACGTTATCAGCAGGACTATTCGCTATCGCGGGTGCGATCGTTTTTTTTACCATTGAGTTGTCGCATATCCGTCAAGACCTCCCCACCATCCTCACCCAGGTTGAAAAAACCAGCGGTAAAGTAGATCCGATACTGGATGAGATCAAGGAGCTTAGAAAACTGATACCACCCATTCTTCAGGAGATTGAGGCGACCCGCACTCAAGTTCCTCCAATACTCGCGGAAATCGAGGCGATTCGACTGAATGTTCCACCCATTCTCAATCAGGTGGAAGAGACGCGTAAACTCATCCCTCCCATACTTGCCGAGGCGTCCAAAACCATTGATTCAATTCCTGAAATTATCAAGACCTTGAACACAATCGCCGCCACGGTGAAACAATCCAGCAAAGAGGTTGCCAGAACAAGGAAACTAGTCCCGGACATACTCAAGGAGATCAAGTCGGTGCGCAATGAAATCGGGGCGACGCGCAAAGCCATCCCAGTCACCCTGGACCGTGTGGATTACCTGCTTGCGCAAGCAGCCACCACGGGCCAGAAGGCCTCGGAAGGTGCGATAACCGGTGTATTCACCGGCGTGATCACAGCCCCCTTTCGCGCCCTTATCAGCCTCGGAGAAGCGGCAAAAGATGCAGCTGATGGCGATGGAATATTCCTCGACGGCAAGGATTTGGAGATCGCCACCAATGCGGCAGTCGCTTTAACCAAACTGAAAAAAGGCGCAACCAAGACCTGGAAGAACCCAAGCAGCGGTAAACGGGGAAAGTTTACCTTGGTTGCAAAGTATCGCGAGAAGAAGCTTGAGTGCCAGACAATGGAACATCAGGTATGGGACGGTGATGAGGTGATTATAGAGAGAGTTTTTGATGCGTGTAGGAAGAATGCCAATTCAGCTTGGGAACTTAAGAAATAGTATGCAGTGATGATGTATGTTCTATTTAAGAAAAATTGGTCTTAGCTATCTATATTTTTCTATAATGCCAGCATTTCGACAAAGCACTTCCATATTATGCGCCGCATTAGGCTTGTCAGCGGCCACACCCATTGCGTCTACAAACTTCCCAAGTTCGTAGTAAGGGTTCGAAAAAACAGGTATTCTTGGGCATTGGAAATTCAATCTACTACATTCATTTGAATAAGCCATGATTGACCGGACTTCTCCTTTTTCGCTGATATAGCCGTAGTTGAAACCTAGACTTGCATCACCTGCATTTGCCCTATCATGGTGCATGCCAAAATTATGTCCCAGTTCATGAACACCAGTTAATGATATATTACAAAAACCACTTCCCTGAACGTCAACATTGACTACATTGTATCCATATGATTCCGTAGCGGGTGAAGGTTCTTCTGTGATATAGCCTATACCACATTCTTGTGCTGTGGGATAATGTCCAATTAATGTCACAAGATCGGCCCTAAATGAATCACGCAAAGAATGCACATCTCTTACCCTACCCTCTCGTAACGCGTATAGATCCGCGAGAGTGGAGCCTGGGTCAATCTCAACGTGTTGAATCTCTTGAGTATGGACAATAGTTGGATAAACCTTGAAGTTAGGTGAGCTGCTTGTCGCGTACATTAAGTTATCAACAATAAATGCTATTTCCGTATTTATAGGGCGTATTGGATTCTCACTTTCCAACCATATTCGTGCTGCCGGGGTCCAAAGAATCATGATCGATGGTCTAGCACCCTTACCGACTGGAGGTGTGCCTATCGGCCATTTATCGCACAAATCAGCCGATATTTTATCCAGAGGTTTCCAGTCAGACATGCGAGGTACGATTATGTAGTCATTGGTGTTTTCTACTTCTGTATCCTTGTCTATCTCAAGTAATTGATATATGCCTGATTCACGAGTGGGATGAAGTGAAAATTGACGATTATTTGCGTCTATCAAGCCACCACTCACGGTTTCTTCTATTGCAATGCGTACACCCCCTTTTCCACCAGCCCCCCAGATTACAACTTCATCAGTGACTTTTCCAAAGCGACTTGTGGTGGCCTCATAAGATTCTACAAAACCGAGATTAACAATAAAGGGTCGCCACTCATCTTTAGGTTTTTGTGCTTCATTGAGTAGTATAGGATTAATTCTAACTAGTTTTGAATTCAGGACTTTTACGCTTAGTCTCTTGAGTGATTGTTGTGCATTAGAAGAAGGATTCGGCTCAACTGGTAGAAATAGATGCCGATCTAGCTCAGGATCGGGTTTGTTAATACAACCGAATAGAACCAAGCAAGTGGCTACAGCACAATATTTATATATATAAATCTGTTTCATCTATCTGCATTCCTTGTGCGTTAATCATTTAACAAGCCATCATAATGAAGTTGATATTTTTACTTCTATGCAATTGGAGACCTATAGATAGAGTCGTTAAAATGCCCACTCAAAATTTAAGTGGCCGATATTATGTGGTTTGTTATAGCTTGAGATAGTTGTTGAAAATTCTTCGGATCTTCGAATGAACTTATAACTAATAGTAAATTTTGTGTCGAACCAAGTATTGCTGTATGCGGCTCCCGCATAAAGATCATAAACAAAGGGCTCCAGATCTATATCGTGCTCCGAATCTCCTTCCCCTTCAATAAATATGTTTGAAGCATACAAACGACCATCAAATCCGACGAAGAATGAGTAAGCGTAGCCATCACTCATGTTGTAGAACGGGTTTATGTTTTCTCCGTTTTCATTTTGCGCTTCGTTGGAAATGAACAAATCATTAAAACTAGCAGAGGATTGCGAAAGTATAGAGCTTGAAGGGGCAATCGTTGATGATGGGAAATAAAACATATCGCGTGATAAACTGAAAGTATATCCTGCATTTATATAGTTACTTATATTACCGACATTAAACCCCCAATGTGGACTGTGTGCTATAAAGTTTTTGAGTCGTTCAGAAAGAGGTTTCGGAAAAACCATTTTGTCCTCAAATAACAAACTCACGCCAGGCCTGTTATCGATCTGGTTATCCCATCCTCTTGGAATGGTTGAGCTCCCTACATCATCATGTATCCATGTTTGGAATCGTTCTTGTGCAGCCATTGGCCCTACTACACCAATTTGCAGCTCAAGGCTCTTTAAGTTAAATGCAATCGCATCGCTACTCTTAGTTGGATATGATATGCTCTGTACAGAAAAACCACCGTATAACCATCCCGCATACGGACGGTCTTCAATAATACGGTCTCTGATGGAAAGGTCATTCGGCGTATACATATTCATACCAAAGACACCGCCCACAAACATACTTTGACTGTTGCTCTCCATCGAGTCAGTTGATCTATAAAGTGCATCATTGAAAATGCTTGTAAATTTAAATATTTTTTTTGCGATACCTCTCGTCCACTCGTTTTGTACCCGGCACGGACTATGTATCCAAGTTAATTTAACGCCATTTGTATAATGCCGGTCGTCATCTTGTCCTGCTAAAGTATCATTCTCTATAGTAAGTGATCGCCGAAGGTGAGACGCAGATATTGCATTAAATAATTCTTTGTCTGAAATTTTGTCGCCTACTTGACTCGATAGACTATTTATATAACTTTTACATTCTTCTGATATAGTTAATTCACCCGTTAATAGCGATTCTACATCGATCTGATTATTCTGGTCATCACTAAATAGAGGATTTGATAAAAAAAATAATACGCATAATAGTAATAACAGGAATGAATTCGGAAATAGCATTTTATTCCCCTTCTAACCTAGATTATGATTGATACTGAATACGCATTCGAATCCGGTATTTATTTATTGGGTAGATCAGATAGGCATTTAGTACTTATCGGATTTCCACACAGAAATCTGTTTATAACATCATCGGTATATATATAGTTTTTGTGAGCATTAAGCGGATGCTCTAAAAGTCCAAACCATACATAATCATTAGAAGGCATAATATTGATTGTGTCAGTTTTCATTTTATCCGGGAAATAACCTTTCGGTAGGCGGTAACTCAAGACATCGTTTGGGTCGCTGAAAGCGATCACCTTTAAACGTTCTATCTTTTCACCAGTCATCTCCATCTTTAAGCGTTTCAAACGGTTGATCCCACTTACAAAGCCACGCAGGCTTGAGGAATTATTGTTAACAGATGCTGATTCCATATCACTTGGATCTGGTTCAGGCTCTGTCAGATCTAAGATCGGTATCTGATTAGCGAACATTATTATTTGACTTGTGTTAGCTAACATCATAGCGAAGGTAGATTCAGATGAATAACTTGAACTTTGGTCCATAATCTCCTGAACAGTATCAAAGATTATTTTCGACCCCAAACTTTCACTTACAAAGAGCAATGGGGTTTGGTTTCCATCTGGAGGCGATGACAATGCCGCCTCAATCTCCGGACGTAGTCTTGCACGTACTTCTGAACCTTGTGCACCTGTATAGATCAACGCATCAGCAAGGCAAGAATTTATGAGTCCTGACTTGAGGGCATTATTTATTACTGCCCTACGGTGAGGGTACCTGGCATTTTCACCACATGCCTCATACACAACACCATCGTCTGCATGACGACTATCAAAGCATAATGATCTGCGTCGTTGCTCAATGATTTCTGACCACACAACCATATCGAGTACAATCGATTTGTTCTTGTATGAAATCAGATAACGATATACAAAATCACCGATTGCTAGTGACTGAGGTAGATTGTCTAGTTCAATTCCAAGTCGTTCCGCTAATTCGGATACACGACGACCAGCCCAGTCTTCCTTTGTATGGGGACACATTCCATGAATCCAAACAACATGAAGTGAACCATGTTTTGAGAGTAAAGTGAGCAAGCCGTCGAACTGTTGGTCACTACTATTGAGAGGTTCAATTACTGGTGGTATATAGGGCTTAGCACATCCAGCAAGAAACAAAATAGAAGTTAGGATAATTATCCACTGATATTTGGCCAAATTCGACGCTTTGTCTATCACGATAATTTACTCCATTTTTAATAATTATTGGTTTTATACTTTTTTTAATAACTTAATCTTGTACTACAGCCTTGTTGCTCAAGTCGTATTACTTAGTAAGATACAGACCAACTAGCAAGTACTTTTGCTACTTCTCGTCTTGTTACTTACTGTGTAATAGCATTTTGGACAGAAGGAGGAACACAGCGCTCAAATACTTTCCTAATTGGTGCTGCAATATCTTTAATCTGTTCCTCAGCATCTGCTAGTTTGTCCAGATCATCAGAAAGATCAATAAAAGATATAACTTTTGATTTGACAGCATTAGGTCCAGGCATAGGGTTGTTAGATTCGGGTGGAATCTCATCCATTTTCTTTACGAATTTACCGAGCATTGAGGATATTTGCCCCTTTACTTCCTCGTTTGCATCATTAAAAGAAGGAACCAATCCAGCAAGTTGCGCATGTACATTTGCCCGTATGCGCATATTCACTGCACCTAAATCCCACGGAGCTGATTTAGAAGAAACCGCCAGCTCTTTTGCAGCATCTTTAATTCTCATGCTTCGTTTATTAAAATTAGTTAGCCTTATGTGATCTAATTGTGCGTCAAAGAACACTTGTTCAGTGCCCCTGGACTTCAACCTTCCAGGTTCATAATGTTTGGCATAAACAGTCGCAATGAAGGTATCTAACATATTCGGCGTGAGAGCAGGGATCTGATTGACCGCGTAGGCTGTAAATTTGGCTTCATGAAGCGCACTGGCAGCTTCCAGTGCACACAGCATATCATTATATGCAGTTTGTAAAATTAAACGCTGCTGATCAGGTTTAACGACTGCATTCATGCCTAATAATCCGCCGCTTACGACTGCCATCCCTTTCAACCAGTTATCGGACCCATCAAACGCTAAAATACCACCAACTATGGTGCCTATGGATGTGGCCGCATATGCCATTCCACGTTGATACTTACCCGTATCAATCAATAGATCATTAAGTTCAACAAGTGTTCCTTCAGCACATTTTTTTGCCTTATTCCAATCACCGCTGGGTGAACAAGGAATTATGTTTGTACTCTTTGTAGGATCAAATATATCTGGACCTTCAAGCGTCGGCCAGGCCGCGCAACCAGATAAAACCAGAATAAATGGTATTAATGATAAAACCCTTTTGAGAAGATCAACCATGGATTTCTATCCTTTCAAATAAGTTCTAGTGAGATAATTCAATACCGATAGATTCAGCCGTCTCAGCGCCAAACTCACCATCTGGTGTCAGCCCTTTCGAGATCTGATACTCGAACACCGAAATTGCCGTCTGCAAACCATACTCAGAAGTGAACGGTCCATCGTAAAACCCAAGATCTTGTAATTTTTTTTGTAGTTCTAAAACTAATGGATCATGAATGGGTACGCCACTATAAAAGAGTACTTTCGGTGGCGCATCTGTTGGAGCAGGCCTCGGTTCTATCAGCGTCCGATCATAGTGAATACCCGGAATTAGTACTCCCATGTCCCAACGTCTGCCTGATATAACATGTTTCATAACTCCATAGTCTTCTCCACGAGCCTCAACGGTACTTACTCCATCCCCTACGCTGATAATTATATGCCCAGCAACCGACGAACGGCGTAGAAGCATCGCACCAGGAATATAGCGTGCTTCTTGCCAGCTTATATTGATACCAATGGAATTGGCATCCCGTTTCCAACTGCCAGTCCAAGCGTCAGCAACGTTAGGTGGTTCAGTATTGTCAGTGCATCCATATACAACATTGCTAACCTGGTAAACAGCCCAAGATGTTAACTCTGCACAATCCCATGGACCTGGCCAGTTGGGGTCATTCAATGGAACTTTTGCACCAAAGATATATTTCTGGCCTATTTTAGATACTGCGGCCGCAAGGATAGTGCTTCCATTGCTCATGAGAAATCCTCATTGCAGAAGAAAATATAAATTGCAATCATACCGTTTAATCAAAGCTCCCAATTGTCATAAGGAACCGTAACATTGAATCTCCAGCTAGATTTGAGACTGCGAAGATCTTCTTGCATGACTGTTTTGCTTAATGTAAATACTCAGTAGTTTTCTCTTTTTTTTCCAAATACGACACTATTCCTTGCGACAGCAGATGTCACGATCTCCATAACACCACTGTCATCGTACATGGCATTTCTATGTACATCTCCTGAAATTATCAAACGACCTTTCCTGTCGCCTAAGAGCCTTCTCATTCTTTCAAATGCGCCTGGATACTGCTCCCAACTCTCACCGATGAAGTCATGGAAGGTAGAGCTTAAGCCGATAACCAGATACTTAGAATTGTTATTTTTTAAAATATCCTCAAACCAAAACCATTGTTTCTCACCTAGAATGGCATCTCGATCTCCTCTCGCTTCCTCGGGTGATTGTCTGTAAAAACGTTCATCCAGCATCAAATGTCAACTAATGTTGTCTTGGTATGCGAATAGATGTCTCCA
>JBEVVS010000236.1:0-7870 GCA_040507005.1 Candidatus Thiodiazotropha sp. | reverse complement strand
AGTTGGAGAAGCCACCGCTGCTGGTGCAACTGACCTTTCAAACGCCACCTCCAGAGGTTGTTCCGCAAGTCATTCAACCACCGCAACCGATTATCAAACAGGTAATCAAGCCAAAGCCGAAAGCAAAACCGAAAATCAAAAAAAAGGTCCGCACCAAACCCATACCCAAGCCGGTGGTCGTTGAGACGGAACCGGTCACTCTCCCGGAGGAGAAACAGGTAGTAACAAGACCACCGCCGCCACGGGTCCAACCCAAAGTCGACCTGAGAGAACAGTTTCTGGCTCAACTGCTGGCCATGATAGAGGCGAAAAAACACTACCCAACCGTTGCGCGCCGAAGAAATTTAGAGGGAAAGATCCAGGTCAGTTTCAATCTGTCCTGTGACGGCAAGGTATCGAAGCTGAGCATCAAAGGACCACACAGCCTGTTGCGAAAGGCCACGAGTAAAGCCATCGATGCCGCACAACCTCTGCCCCTGCCGCCCTCTGAGATTGAATGCCCTATGCCGGTTCACTATGCCATGGCCTATACACTGGAAAAAAAATAGTATCCCCCATCGCACCTAATCCAAAGAGATAACGACCGACCCCAACCTCTGTTCCGTCTCCACCCTGTGATGAGCCTTGGCCGCATCATCCAAGGTGTAGATCCTATCGATTGTCGGGTGGATTTTTCCCGCCTCTATCATCAGCCCGAGAGACTTCAACTCCTCTTCTGTTTCGCGAGCGAAGGCAAACAGTGCCTGTTTGTCACTGTACAAAGAGACCATGAATGATCTGAGCATGTCTGATATGCGGGGATTGGCTAACAGATAACGCCCCTTGGGTTTGAGCAGGTTGATACAGGTTGTAAACGGAGTGTTTGCCACCATACTGAAGATCACATCATAGGTTTCGCCGGTGGCGGATAGGTCCTGCCGCGTATAGTCGAGAAAATGATCGGCGCCTATCTCCCGCAGCATGGTCTCCTTGATCGCGCTGTCCACCGCAGTCACCTCTGCACCCATCACCTTGGCTATTTGCACAGCGAAACTGCCAATGCTGGCACCGGCACCGTTGACCAGCACCTTATCACCCGTTTTTATTTTGGCTTTGCGCATAAAATGGAGGGCATTCAATCCACCCAGGGGGACTGCCGCAGCCTCGGCAAAGGAAATATTGCTCGGTATACGTACCAAGGTAAAACTTTCTGGCAGCGTTAAGTATTCAGCATATGCGCCCAGCCGAAGTTGGGTTGAACCAAACAGGGCGTCGCCTTTTTTGAATCGCTTAACCCCTGCCCCAACAGCTTCCACCTCACCAGAAAAATAACCTCCGAGGATGTTTTTCCTGGGTCGCAATACTCCCAGCATCAATCTTAGAGGCAGCAAAAACCACTTTACCTGAAAATTGAAACTGCGCATTTCACAATCTGTCTTGGTCGCCTCCACAGCACGCACCCTTATCAGAAGCTCATCATCCCTGGGAACCGGTTTCAAAACCTCTTCAGCCTGCAGCACCTCGGGTGGGCCGTATTGGGTATAGACAATGGCTTTCATGAAATAAACGCATATTTGAAGTGAACCATCAACAGGCAAAATCGTTGTTTGCAGGTCATCTTTTGGCCGATCCTATCCATGAAATATGTTCCGTATATATTTGATTGTCAGTGTTAATATTTTATTGACTTCCTAAGTAGTGCCAGCAGAAAGTACTAACAAGATCAAATATAACGTCGCTTGATTTAGACAACCTATAGCGTTATATATAAAAAATAGTACTTTAGCTCTTGCAAGACGATTTTTTGTTCAACTGTCCAAGCTTAAGGGATTCTTAATTTTCCAATGCTACCAAGGATGCGTTTCAGACTTTGGCATAGATCAACCGGGTGACATTAGAAAAGCCCTGCTGCTAAATATAATCCATAAAACATGGACGATCAGGAAATGGCTTTGCCACTCCCCGCTCATCATGGACTCAGATGCTCTGGTGATAAAAATATAACCCTCGCAAACGACCGATGTTTGCATTAAAGATCAGCTCTGGACAGTACGCTTTCGGGAACGGTTATGGACAAGGTATAGTCTCATGAAACCTGAACAACGAGAAGACTCATTTCAACAGGATCGGGCTTGTGCCTATAGTCTAAGAGATCTTCGGCTGATACATAAAAACCAGCAGCACCAACGCTCACTTGTTTTGCTTGCCCATAACAGCCAGGATCTCGTGCAACTATTCAGACACTCCTTCTCAAGCCCTATCAGTTCTTATAAACCCCTTTGGATCGATGTTCGCACACTCACCCAGTGCAACAGTGTCAATCACGTACATACCATCGATTCACCCGTCTTGTTGCAACATCTTCAGACATTCAGAAACACATCAGTCCATCCTTCAGAACTCGACAATGAACTCAACCAATCCGCCACTTTTACCAGTCTCTTGCAAGAATCCGGGAAACAACTCTTCATACTCGATAGCGGCTGGAAAGAACTACCTACTCATTACGGCCTGATTGAGAATCAGGAGGAATATCCACTCAGCAATATTTTCCACTTCGATCGAAATCTGGATCAGAACTCAAGCCCATCAAGGCAACAACTCTATACTGAGATCAAACAGCGGATGATCGAAATCAAATTGCTGAAGCGGACGCTTGCAATCGCCAAGATTCGTCTCGCAACCGCTGATGACAGGTTGAACAAGACACTTGATCATGAGAGTGAGTTCCTGAGACTGCAAGAGAGCAGTGAAACCTTTCGCGAGGAGACGGCAAAGAAAATCTCCACGCTATCCGCAGAACGATTTGATTTGGAATGTTCACTGAACAAGTTACGGGAACAGCTCAATGGTCAGCAGGCGATCGAGCAGATGCAGATCACCTCGTTACAGCAAGCATTGGCAAAGGCGGAGGATGAGCTCGCACAAACACAGAAACTGCATAATCAACGTGAAACTGAGCTGCAGACGGCATTGGATGACGCAAAGAGCAGCGAAACGCAGACTGTTGAGACATTGAATTTTAAAATTGGGCAATTGGAACAAAACCATGGCTTACTGGAAGAGGAACTAAAACAAAGTCGTAAACAGCTGGCCCAGGCCCAGGAGGAGAGCCAGGAAAAGGAGTCCTCCCGGCAAAAACTGCAACAGGATAAGGCGGATCTGGCCAATTACCTGCAGTTGGAAACCTCCCGCACCTTGGAATTCGCCCAACAAGCCCAGTCCACGGATGAACACAGGCAACGCTTGGAATCGGAACTCAATGCACTACAGCAAAGCGTCAGAGAAACAGAGCTTGAGCACAAAAATGAAATCCTTTCCATACGCGGAACGCTGGAAGAAACCCTGCAACAGTCCCAAGCCGATACCCTGAAGCTGCAAGCGCAGATGAACCAAGCCCTGGAAGCCGAAAAACAGCACACCCGGGATGAGCAGGCACGCCTAAAGGCGGTCATCGATGAACTCAATGAACAGATGGAGGCTGATCATGCGGATGCCGATCGTCAACTGATTGAAGCGCAGCAGCAGGCACAGGCGGAATACCAGACGCTGCAGGAACGCATGGATCAGGCCCTGGAAGCTGAAAAACAGCACACCCGGGATGAGCAGTCACGCCTAAAGGCAGTCATCGATGAACTCAATCAACAGATGCAGGCTGATCATGCGGATGCCGAGCGTCAACTGAATGAGGCGCAGCAGCAGGCACAGGCGGAATACCAGACGCTGCAGGAACGCATGGATCAGGCCCTGGAAACCGAAAAGCAACAAGCCAGAGAGGAAAAGTCACGCTTAGAGTCGGCCATCGAAGGGCTTAATGGCAAGCTAGATGCAATCCGTATAGAGGCTGACCAACTGCGGGATAAGGGTATCGAACAGGAGGCCCTGCTGGAGCAGGAACACAAGAAAGCCAAGAGTCTTCGTCATCTGTTAAAGCGCACCAAAAAAATGTTGGACAATAGAAGGAAACAGCTCACCGAGGCAGAACGCATTCAACAGGAGACATTGTCAGAGCTGCAGCAGGAACTCAAAACCAGTCAAGAGGCCTGGGAAAAGGTCACGGAATCCGAGGTTGCAGCACAGGTGGCGAAACAGGAACTTGCCTCTCTCAGGCGTGAACTGGAAGGAGAAGTGGTCAATCTGCAGGCGCAGCTTGAACATCTGCAGGAGAGCAGTGATAAGTCGTTGAGTCAGCTCAGGGAGGAAAATGAAAAACTACAGAAATCATTATCAGAGATCAAGGAAGGTTCAAAGATAACGGATGTCACTATCCGCAAACTGAGGAGCGACCGGCACTATTTGCGCGAGACCAAGTCAAGAATCGAAGATCAGCTAGCCAAATTGAAAGCAGAGGCAATAGTCGCTGAAGAGGAAAACGAGGCCCTGCGGCTTGAACTTGAAGCCAAATCAACCAATAGCCAAGTTGTGGCCCTACGACGTGCAGAAGCGGAGAATGCAATACTGAAACGTGAGATCGAAGGATTGCGTGAAGTGCAACTGGAGATGGAGAGCCAATTGAACGGAGACACGGACAACGAACTGCGGGAGCTGCGAAACACCCTTAAATCAACAGAGGTGAAACTTGCGAAAGCGCAGAAGCTTGCCGACCAGACCAAAGATCTGCTTCGCGAGCGGCAAACCATGGAAAATGCAAACGAACTGTTGAGCGATGACCTGGATTCGCTAACCAAGGATAAAGAGTCGCTGACAGTGGAGCGTGACAGACTCAAAAAAGAGTTGAGCGATCTTCAAGGTCGTTGATTAGCAGTTCCCGCCGCTTTCAACGGTCAGCGGCAGTCTCCTGTCATGTCCCGCCATCAAGAACTTGGTATCTCAGACGCAGCGCGTTTCCATTTAGCGGGCGGGAATCAAGGAGTTTCAGGCGAGTCAGGCCCAAGGCTTCCCCGAACACAGGCGTACCTACACCGAAAGCTACCGGTTGAAGATCAATAACGATGTAATCAACAAGTTGTTCACGCATAAATGAACTAGCAACAGCACGGCCACCTCCGATTATCGCCTCATCAACTCCGGCGTCCTTAAGTAGTGTCAAGGCCTCCGAGGGTGACTTGGCATGTTGCCATCCAGAATCGGCCAGATCGATGTCTCGAGACGACAATACGACTTTAGTACTCGGATTCAGGACCGATGCCATCGCATCATTGTTTAGTTGTTCGAAGGAGCTTCGGCCCGCGATCACGTTATCGGCTTCGTTAACCAAAGAACACCAATCCTCCCAAGCGCCGTCCGGGAACTGGGGTATGCCATCCCCGTCTGCAATCATTCCATCGATTGAAACTGAAAGAAAAAGAGTGGTTTTCATAAAATCCTCCAGAGAACTCAATGCTCAAAGGCTCTAGGCAAAGTAAAGCCCCAAGCACAAGAAAATAATTGAGATGAGACCAATATATGTCCTTATATGGTTCCAGCGTTGCCAATTCACCTGATAGCGACTCCATTCATGCGCCCCCTCCGCGGGTTGCAACACAGCAAGCTCGTCGTTCAACGGGACATTACGACGGAGAGTGATACCAAATGGACCAATCAGATATCCGATGGAACCTGCAAGCAGCAGAAGATCATGGGTGTCATTCAACTGCATAAGAGAATGACCTGCGATAATCAGACAAAGAAGTGGCGTACCAAGAAAAAACAACAGGAATAATGGATTGATGATTTTTTCATTAATCTGCTGCATCGCAAACATACCTTGATCAGGCTGAAGCTCAGCCAATGCGCGCATTACAAAATTAGAAAATGCAAACAGCAGCCCGGTAATCACGCCGGCGCCTGCTATTGCAGCAACCACCAAATAAGGAAGAATTGAATCGATATCCATATTATATCCGGTCGCCAGCGGCAGTTAGCAGTTGAATTATCGAGCCCCCTGACTAGTCTGCTTCAAACCCTGCATTTGTATGTGAGCCATCGCAAAAGGGTTTGTTTTGCGAAGCGCCACATCGACATAAGGCTGCATTGCTGCCTTGCCAGGCACAACGGCCGCTGCCGGCTTTTATCGTGACATTTCCCGACAGCAAGAGCGGACCATCCTTCAATGGGGAGATCTTTAATGCACCGCCGGTTTCCTGCAATGGCTCACCGGTTTCTCCCACCGCGCCATAGTCTTTGAATTGTCCTTCATGGCTGTTGTCACAGAACGGTTTGTTTTTTGATAGACCACAACGGCATAATGCCGCGCGAAATCTAACCCCTGGCATATCATCCGCTGATCCTTGTATTGCCAAATCACCCTGTAAAAAATAGGGACCCTGGTAACTGACGGTCAAGGTGTTTTCTGATGCTGCGGTTTCAGCAATATGGCCATCCTTGTCCCTGCAAACCAGTGCACCGCTAGGACAGCGTTCCACTATCTCCTGCACTTCACCTGGGGATGAAATATCCGGCTGGCACCAGGGATCTCTTCCTGCAACAAAAAGTTCGCCTTTTGAATATCCGCATTCACCGATGTGAATGCAGAGCCTTTCATCCCAAGCTACGTCGATTTGCTTGCCGGTATAGAGAAAGACCTGTTTTTTTCCCATTGCATTCTCCTTCTTAGCCTTCAATAGATCGAGTATCGAAGTGGCATCATTGGTACTTGGCGGATGTTATGAATTGGCTGAAAGACTCACACCAGACAATAACGCTATTGAAATTCGCCGGATCGATAGTTGGCGGAACTTTTACAATGAAGTTCTCGAATGTCTTAACCTCTCCCACACGAACCATGGTGGATTTCAGACGATTGAATTCCGCTTCTGTCTCGACGAATGTGGGAGAGAGATAGAGCTTGTAATCCGGTCCAGGCGCGAGCTTGCCCATCAAGGTGATGGTATCAGAACCCACTGACACCCTGCCCTCCCCCCAATGCAGGGCATCGCTGCCTTCAAGATCCCTGCGGAATTGAGCGCTATAGTTGGCGTTGGAGGCCATTGCCTCTATCTCGGATTCGCTGGGGGCAGGCGGCGCAGTGAGAATGGGCAGTGCGTAGATACCCAAAGCGAATCCCGCGGCTCCAACAAGGCAATGTGTTGTAACAAGCAAGGCCAATGTGCCTATTTTCATAACCACTCCACGAATATCGACCACCGTGTCTAACGGTTAACACGACGAAACCCCGTGCCTGTCATTAACGGAAAGGCCTCTGCATCACACCTAAACTCAAATTAAAACAATAGGTTGTGACCCTGCAGTTGGGTTATATTTCAGACAAAGCAGCGACAGAGGCAGTCTTTCCATTTTAGCCGTTGTTGGGAGTCAGAAGGATAAAAATAGCAGTCCGGTTAGTGGGAGAATTGTAACGATCGGCTTAACCGGGTGCCGCGTTTTTTTACGGCGTCCGGGTTGTAGCTTGTTATGCATTAGTTGACTTAGACAGTGTGTGCTTTAAGTTTCTGAAGTGCCCAAAAGCAACTATAGTTGCTAGAAGAGCAGTAACTGGAACCCAGGATTCTTTAGATTTGAAATATTTTATCAACGGCATCAGTTCGTTTTCACTGCTTATTAATTCAAAACCATAAACTAGCATTATATTGTTCAAAACGATTGTTGTGGCAACTAAGAAAGCAGCTACAATAATGAACTTACCGATTGCATGCATGAGTACTATAACTCCATCAACAATAAGATTAGCCAGAACTGCTAGCTCTAAAAAAGACCCAATAGACCCAGCTATAAAATTAAACATTATCGTCTTTCCTCTCTCTGGCAAGAATAAATAAATAACGGACAGAGAAAAGATAAAAGCTCCAATGACACTTATCCACAGGTTAATTGTTTCTAAGATGGACACTGCAATACTCCTTATGCATAACGTTGTGGTTTGCGGTCCAAAAAGTGTAGCTTTTTGGATCCGTAAGACCACCTGGTTATGGTTTACTCACTCACAGCCTTA
>JBEVVS010000245.1:0-8015 GCA_040507005.1 Candidatus Thiodiazotropha sp. | reverse complement strand
TTACACTACTGATTTCAAACTCTGTCTATGCAGGCGTTTGGTTGAACCTGGAAGGTAATGACGGCATCGACCTGCAAACCTTCAACAGCAAGCTTAATTGGTTGGACCAACAGAATGACCGGAATCCAAACGTCGATCCCTGGCAAGGGATGCGTGTCTATCTGACCTGGGGTGAAATCCCGTATACAGGCGATAAAAACAATCCCGATGCCATTCAATACGACTTCTCCAATCTTGTGGATCTGCTCAATACCGCCCACTATCGCGGTGACAAGAGAAGTTACCAGATTGCCCTTACCGTGTCGGATAAGCTATGGGTCTTCCAGCATAATGCTGTCTACCCTTATAAACCAGGCGCCTTGCCTAGGTTTTATGCAGAGAGCATGGGCAGCGGCGACTGGACCAACGATAGCGTCATCCCCGACGGCAGCAGCAAGCTTATCCTCGCCCATGAAGATGAAAACGGTGATGGCGCAGCAGATAATCTAAGATTCGCGGTAGCCAATTCCCACACCAATAGCAGCGCCGCCAGAAAGTACAGTGTCGTGCGTTGGAATCCACATATAAAAAACCTCTGGTATAGATTCTGGCAGCAGCTCGCCCACTATACCTATCTAGAGAATGGCATCCAAAAAGCGCTGAAGGATCATCCCGCCTTGCACGGGATCATCACCCCGGAGAGTTCTCTTTCCGGCATCAATCACAATAACAGTGAATTAAATGCCATTGGGTATACAGGTGCCGATGCATATGCCGATCTGATGCTGGACCAGGCCATAGCATTGAACCGAGCCTTCACCAGTGTCCCAATCATCAGTAGTATAAACTGGATATCGGAGAACGCGTCGAGTCGATCCGCTCCCTATTATCAGCAATACCTGGGTGATCAACTGAGCTCCATGAATCAGAGTTCCGGCGCATACGGCTGGTTCGCACAGGATCTGCGGTTCGATGCGCAGATGGGAAAAAGCAGTTATGAAAACAATGTCTATCCCGAATTTGATAAATTCGAGAGCTCCCTGCGCTACGCCATGATCACAGGTGATACCTATAATAACAGTCAGTTCTCAAGCACATCAGCTCAGGGAAAGGCCAATGAGTTAATGGATTTTGCCAATACACTCGGTATTGGACACCTGCTGTTCCTGAACCAGGAGCAAGGGCAAGGACCGGGCATAAATGCCGAGGCATTCAATCTGATCGCCGCGGCTTATTCTGCTGACTATAGCTTCATGCCTGTAATCAGACCAAGCATGACCAGTGCCGCAGTCTATGAGGGTCCACATGCCAATAGGATTGCTGTCACTCTTTCAGACGCGGCCGGCAATCTCTCCGCAATGGATTTTTCCGTCACTATCGATACCAGGCTTGCAACCATTAGTAATGTTGCAAGGCACCCAACTGATTCCAGCAAAATTTGGTTGAGTTTAGCCGCTAGAGTCTACGCGGGTGACGAGATAGAAGTCGCCTATGGCGGCACTAATCTGCAGGTTGGTGCTGTTGCAGTAACAAATTATACCACCAGTCTATTCGATCCACCCCCCGCCATGCAAAGCGCTATCGTATATGAAGGTATACATGCTGACAGGATTGCCTTAAGCCTGTCCGAGGCCGTAGAAAACGTATCAGAGGATGGCTTTTCCATCTTTATCAACGGGCAAGCAACAACCATTTCCCGGTGCGTGGAACATCCATCTGATCCCTCACGAATCTGGATATATTTAGCCGATCGAATCTATCTGGGTGAAGAGACAGAACTCCACTATGATGGCAGCGGCAGAGTTGTTGACGCGGGTGGAAACGACCTCGTCGCCGGACGTTTTACCGTCGTCAATCGCACCACCAGTGAGTACGATCCGGCACCTATCATGCAAAGCGCAATCGTGTATAAAGGTTCCCATGAGAACAGGTTAGCAGTGACCGTTTCAGAGGCAGTGAACGACGTACACAAACGCGGTTTTTCTGTAATTGTGGATGGCCGTAAGAGATCGATTCTCAGGATTGAACGACACCCAACCAATAGTGCCAAGCTGTGGATCTTCTTGTCTGACCCGATAGAACCCGGAGAAAGGGTCACTGTCCGGTACAATGGTCAGGGGACAATTGAAGATAACATGGGCAACGCAATGGATGCCGGGACCATTGAGGTCACCAATGCAACATAAAACCCAACCAACCGGATGGTTCCTGACATGCCTTCATGCAGATACAGGATCAAGCTGAATATAATCTGTTTCAAGACCGAGTAGGACGATGCGTGTATATAATGACGAAGCTATTGCGTTATGACATCAAACCCTTGCTGATCCTGCTGTTCGTCTATGGATGTGGCGGCGGAGGTGGTAACGATGACAACCCATCGCAGACAGCTACGGAACTGCAGGTAATCGCTACACCGGGTGACGATGGCATCTTTGATCCGGCACCTACTTGGGACGGCGATACTACCCTTTGGATGAGTCACTCCAGCGTTAACTTGTCTAGCGACGACCCACTCTTGTTTCAGGTGCATACACGTATCGCCACATCCCAGGATGGCGGCGCTAGCTGGGTAGACACGGGCACTGATCCCAACAACGCTAGTCTGCTACCCGACTTTCAGATCACTGTCGGTGTTGATACTTTTTGGGCCACATGGCGTTTTGAAGTGTCGCGACTTTTTTATGATCCTTATGACAGTGATGCCAATCGCCGTTGGAAGATACTCTGGCACCGGGTGGTGGCCATAGGCAATCCGACACCGGCCGCGCTGTTCCAGAATAGCTGGATCGGATACAGCAGCGCCGCCTCACCGGACGGCGCCTGGCACGATGAACGCAAACTCTTCACCGGTTCACTCTACAATAGTGCGGACATGGACCCTATTATCGGGTCCCCCGAGTTTCCACTCGACACAACCTATAACAGCGAGCTCGGCAACTGCACTCTATTTACTGAACCTGGTGTGCTGGCACGCAGCGAGGGCATCTACATCAGCCTGCATTGTACCGGGGAAAACAAAATTGTCCTGCTGCGATGCAACCGTGCATTCTCAAACTGTGAGTATGTGGGAGATCTGCTCACCGCAGCCGATGCTGTACCGTTTTCTCTCAGCGATCAACCGATAGACTTCTTTTCCGCTTCCGAGTTGGTAGATACCGCAACCGCTACCTACCTGATCGTAACCGGTGTGGTGGAGACAGATGACCGATACAACGGCTGCCTGGTTTTTAAGGTGAGTGACCTGGCCAGCGCGACGCTTGAACGCAGCGGGGGCGAGCCGGTACTGGTAACCCTTGTAAATGGAAACAGTGGCAGTTTCAATGGAGCCTGTGGCTACGATCCCCATGACACCGCCGACGGTATTATCTACAGTGAATTCACCCCCACCTCCTCACCGCGTTTTCATCTGTTCTCGAGTCATGTCACCTTGCCTTAAACAAACCTGGTCTCATATCAATACACTCTTCAGCTGGGAAATAACATATCCGCCAGCACGTACTTTTTTGCACACCAGCATGGGAACTTACCTAAATTTTGAACTCAGCTCCTACCCTATCTGCGCTATAAGGTTGCACCATTAGTCGAATCCAGGCATCGACTTTCTCTCCTTGCGGAAACATCTGGTAACTGCTATACGTTAACGACACTGGCTACTTTTTCAATATACCCCGTTGAAATTGTGGCGTTCAACTTGGAGGAACGCTATGCCGAACAGAATGCATCCTAGACACTCTTCCATACCAATTCTCTGGTGTGTCATATCGTTTCTTATCGGCTTTTCTACCACACCGGCGGTGGCTGTTGGTCAGGAGGGCATCTCAGGAATGAACCCTGCTACCCTGAATAAGTTGGCGACGGATGCAAACATCATCTTTGTCGGTACCGTGATAGGTCCGGCCGCCGCTTCTGATAAAGGGGCCTTCGAGACGAAGATCGAGACCACGTTGAAGGCACCTGTGCAGCTTGGCCCACTCAACGGCGCAATTGTCACTCTTATTAAACGGCCATCTGCAGGATTGGCGGCAGACGACCGTTATGTTTTCTTTACCCGGACACAGCGTCTTGGGAAAAGACTGATTCTCCAGGAGATCGGTCGCCTCCGTAGCGATACAACCACTGCCCTGGAGAAGAGACTTATGCTGATCGATCAACGCGTCGAGCGTTCAAAGCTAGCCGAGCGACTCAAGACCGCTGATTTGGTGATCACCGGCAAGGTCACTGAGATCGAACGTGAAAGACCAAAACCGACAATCCCCGTATCTGAGCACGAACCACAATGGATGCGGGCGACGATTAAGGTTGATGAGGTACTTGCGGGATCGATACAAGAGCAGCAATTAGTGTTGGTATTTCCCGGTACCATGGACATTGCATGGGTTGGCGCGCCACGGCCTGCTGAAGGCCAGCAGGCGGTGTGGGTGTTGACGGCCGATCCCGACCTCAAAGGCTATAAGGCACTCGATCCGTTGGATGTACAGTCACCTAAGAAGACTGATGAAATCCGCAATTTGCTAAGGAAAATACGCTAGTACCGCTCCAACTTCAGGAGGAAGTGCTATGAGAAGCTTGCCGTCCCTCGTTGTTACCTGGGTAATCTGCCTGTTATCAGCACAGATGGTTTCTGCAGCCCCGGCACCGCAAGTCACGGTGGTCAATATGATCCCCGCGAGCTTTGGCAACGAAACCAATCAGGATAGCGAGCCAAACCTCGCCGTCAATCCAAACAACCCTATGCAAATTGCCGGCTCCGCGTTCACCAGCGGGGCAGGTATCTGCCCGAGTGACCTGGCACCGATCTACGTCTCATCAGACGAAGGGGCCAGCTGGGAGCTGAACTGTATCGTACCAAGCGACGCCTCGGGCATGACCAGCGATATCACCGTGCGCTTCGCCAAGGAGGGAGACAATCTATATGCCGGCATCCTCCGTCGCCCCGGCTCCCTTCGCCTGAACATCCTCAGCACTTCGGATTTTATGGGCGCATCGACGATGACAGTTCTCGAAGACCGCAATCAGATCGACCAACCCTACATCCAGGCGACAACTGTTGGCGGCAATGACCAGGTCTTCGTAGGCGTTAACGACTTCGCAGCCGGCAGCAAGACCGCGACCGTCGAACAGTCCCTTGATGCTGCTATCCCAGCACCCAGTTTCACCTCGGTTCGTGTGGAGGCACGCGCAACCTCAGGGCAGGATGGCCCACCAATCCGCCCGACGATCCATCCCGATGGCACTGTCTACGCGATGTTTTATGGCTGGCGTAACTTTAGTGGAGGTAATGCGATCAGCGACGTGACCGTCGTCCGTGATGACAATAGCGGCGCAGGCCCAACCCCCTTCACCGATTTGACCGACCCTGGGGACGGGTTGAATGGACGCCGTGTGGTGACCGACATTACTGTCCCCTGGGCAAACTTCGTGCAAAACGATTTTTGCCAGGAGCGATTTGTCGGATCGAACCTGAGCATTGCGACCGACCCGAACAACAGCGACATCGTCTACATCGCATGGGCCGAACGGGTTGGCAGCGATGACTATACCCTGCGCGTCCGCCGCTCCAATGACCGTGGTCAAACCTGGTCTGGCGACTTGCGCACCATCACCAATGCCACCAATCCCGCTCTGGCGATCAACGAGGACGGTCTCGTTGGCTTCCTCTACCAGGAGTGCGTCACAACAGAACCAGGACAACTCAGGAATGCACGCTGGGTGACCCATCTCGAATTCACCGAAGACCAGTTCTCGACGACAGAGGATCTGATACTCGCCAATGTACCCGCGGATAATCCCTCGCCGACCTTCATCCCCTATATCGGCGACTATGTGCACTTGATGACTATCGGGCGTGATTTCTATGGTATTTTTTCCGCCAACAACACCCCTGACTTGGCGAACTTTCCGAACGGCGTGACCTATCAGCGCGATGCAGACTTCACGACCAAGGTGCTTTTCAATCCCGAAGGTAAAAAAGTTGTGCCCTCCATCGATCCGTTCTTCGTCAAGGTCAGTCCTCCCCGGAAGAAGGAGACGGTCTACAAGTACGCGGCCAAGCTTGTGTGTGGCATCCAGGACGATCCTGCAGACATGCGACTGGCGCGGGGTTTCTACGCGACCACCATCAACATCCACAATCCCAACGAGAAGAAGGTCAAATTCAAGAAGTCATTGTCGCTGACCTATCCGCCGCCAAAACAGCGACCCGGAAAGGTGATCCCGATCGCTGAAGATAGACTCGGACCGGATCAAGCATTGGCGGTCGATTGTATCGACATTCGTCAGCGGCTATTTCCAAGTGGCTTTCCAAGGCCCTACATAGAGGGCTTTGTTACCCTGGTTGCGCAGAAGAGCCTGGACGTAACCGCCGTCTACACCTCGCGCGCCCTCGATCAACGGGTCTGCTGTGAGCCGCAAGGCAAGTGTGGTGGAAAGCGAAAAGTTTGCCATGGACATAACAAGTGTGGTGTAAAAGATCATAGCTGTTGCCAGGACAAAAAGCATGACTGCCCCTCATGCTGCTATACACTGGAAGGCAACCACAGCAGCATCGATGTGGAGCAGATCGCCGAACGGATTATCAAGCGTATACCCCCTGACGACAAAAAGCCTGATCTCCCCGACCTGGTACCGACTGAAGCTTTTGATCCGCCACCGCTTGACAATCCGCTTCATTTACCACAGCGCTTCTGCCTCCTCCCGGACGACGGCTTGCTACCTGCCGAGGACATCCGTGTGATTGTCCGAAACCAGGGAGACGGGGCAGCGGACCAGTCAATCACCGAGGTAAAGTTCTCAAATCCGATACAAGGGCCGGTAGCAACTTCATCCCAGATCACCGACCCGCTGGCATCGGGAGCGGAAGTCGCCCTCGACTTCACCCTCCCGGACGGCTGTTATATCGGCGGTGGTCAGAGTTGTAAATTCGAGATTAGGGTAAACGCCGGAGCACCTGGGATCAAAGAGACCACCGAGGCCAATAACACCACCTCAGGCTCTTGCCCGGGGGTTGTACCCTGAGAGTTGATGACACCCTTGATACTGGTATGTGATAACTCACTGCTCGATTACCACTGGCGGTATCTGTTTCTTTAATGCGTTTACCAGCACGAAAGGCTGCGGGTTCGTAATCTGTTTAATCGTAAAACGATAATCGATCATACAATCTTCCGTATAGCTGCAATTGTTGGATCTGCACAAATTTGCCGGCGAGTCCATACAGTAGGCCGGACCCGGAAAATTGCTCATATTCATGATCTGATTGTTGAGAACGTTATAACGGGCCGCACCGATGATCGAGACAAGTCGGTGGCCATGTGAGACGTAGTTGTTTTCTGCATGTCCGTCCGTGGCGGCTATGAAGACGTTTCCGCTATGCTCAGAATCGCTGTAGTTATCGATGTTATAGAACAAATTATCTTCGACCCTGACATGACGTGTTGGCCTGTCTGTTATGTACTCATCGGCGACACAGCAGCCATATCCCTCCAAACGGAGGCCACGCTCCTGATCGAATACCAAGTTTCTTTCAATGGCGATGTTTTTTGCGAATTTTTGAATATTGAAGGCCTCGCCACTCCCCCCGCAATTGCCGACCTTTCTGTAGCCCCAGACATTGTTATCGCGTATCACCACGGGGTGCTGGGAATCCGAGGCGCCGATCTTGATGTCGAAGGCATTCTCTATACAGCCTCGACTGCCGTCATTCAAGCTTTCGATATAACCAGCTTCCACATAGATATCGTTATGGGCAATCAGGGTATTGTCAACGAACCCGGTCGGGGTGTAGCTCCCACAACAGTTAATTGCAGAGCAGCAGTTTGATTCATCGTGAAGGCATTCTTCAATTTCCGGATTGCACCACACAGCGACATCATCGGTGATACCGACACCGATCCCCATATTGACCATCTCATTGTGCAGCACTTTATTGTTATGCGTTTCGTAGGGTTGTTCCTCTGCTGTTTCTACTGGTGTAATACTCACACCGATGAGATCGTTTGTATCCGCATGTGTTGTATTTCTGAATAGATTCTTCT
>JBEVVS010000120.1:0-8115 GCA_040507005.1 Candidatus Thiodiazotropha sp. | reverse complement strand
CGTTAAGTCTCCATCAAAAATGAGGAAAGAATTCCGCAGGGCTTCTGAGAAGGCAAGAGAAACACAAAGGCCGAAACAAGAAAGAAACTTTGATCGAGGGTACGAACCCGAGATTTAAGTGGCAAGCGCCGCGCAGCAAGCGTTCAAGGCTGAAAGCGGCAGCTTTGAGCCTCAAACCTGGGCGGGCTTGGCGGCCAGATGGTTTTCTGGCAAGGCTGTTTTCGCCGCAGCCAGTAAACCATGTGGGGGGCTGATGGAGTGCCTTGTTCCATCAGATTCACATTTCTGCCTGGCCCAGGCCTCTTGAACCGCGTTATGGATCGTGACCCGAATGGGCCGGGACGCCATCGGCCCGGTGGCAAAGCCATAGAGCCAGCCCGAACGCCCTAGCTTCATTTCATTCTCCCCGCTGGCAAGACCATTAAATCCATTACCAAACACGAACATCATTTTTCTAGTCACTGCATTTCACCGGGTACTGCGTCCATACCTCCCTTGTTTATTGCGCCGCGCTACGCGGCCTTTTCTTTATCCGAAAATTGCATCGACAGATCATTGAACCAGCAAGCGCGTAAACCGCGCTTCTCCATATATTCCGACCCAAGGTGCAAACCCTGATCTGACGCGCATGAGCGGCCTCATCAAAGGTCGCGATGGGCGCGGCCTCCAACACCAGGAGGTTAAAATGAAACTGGTCACACGATTTGAACTGGCAGCGAAAAGCAAAAACGAGCTGCACGCGTACTTGAGAGAGGCTTTTAATGAACTCGCCAGAAGTGAGCCTGAAACTCATCAGCGTAGAAACGCTCTGGCATCCATTGAAAACATTCAAACTGAACTGGCTTCAAGATATACGCCATAAGCAAAAAATAACCCGCCCAAATTCAGGGCGGGTTATCGGCTTTAAGCCGCAGCTTCGTTTTCTGAAGCCTGTAAGCCATGCAGGAAATCTACCGCTCTTTGGGCATGTGCCGCAGCCTGGAAGACGGCGCGTTTATCTTTCTTGAGCACTTCCAGCCAGCTTTCGATATAGGCACTGTGATCATCCCGGACCTCCGGCGTCAATCCAAGATCGGCAGACAGGAACGCGCTGCCCAGCTCGGCAACGAGTTCTTCGCGGGCATAGCCTTCATCGCCCCATTGCTTGCGGCCAAAATCGCGATCCAGCCGTGATTTATGCCGGGTCCAGTGGGTGGTTTCATGGGCCAGCGTGGCATAGTAGCTTTCTGCATCTCGAAAGCTTTCGAAGGGCGGAAGCTGAATACGGTCATGTGTAACCGAGTAATAGGCCTGGTTGCCTCCATGATGGAGTTCAGCGCCAGTTGCCGCGAAGTATTTTTCCGCATGTTCTATCCGTTGCACCGGATCAAGAACCGGATCGGCGAGCTGATAGTATTGGGAAGGCAGGCCTTCGATCTGTTCGACATTGAAGACGGTATAGCCTTTCATGAAGGGGATCGTCTGATCAACTTCCTCGCCGTCGGCGTTTTCTTCCGTGCGGGTGATGGTATTGGCATACACAACCAGTTCGCCTTTCTCGCCTTTGCGAATGTGAGCGCCCAGCTCTTTAGCCTGTTTGAAGGTCATCCAGATCGGTGCGCTGTAGCCGGAAGTGACTGCCGCAGACCAGAGCATCAGGATATTGATGCCGTTATAGGCTTGGCCGTTATGCCGCAGCGGCCTTGTGATCCGTCCCGCCGCATGTTCGGCGTTCCAGGGTTTCATCCAGGGCCGGACTCCCTGTTCGAGATCGGCAATGATTTTGTTGGTGATGCGGGTATAAACATCCTGGCGGTTGTTTGCGTTATTACTCATGGTGCGTCTCCTGCTGTTAAGCGGTTTGTTCGAAGGACGCGAAACATCGAAGACGGGGGATAAGCCTGACGGGCACCGACAGGGAAACGAGCAACACGGGAGCGCAGCGAATGGAGCGGGCTGCCGTTGCCCGTCAGGCGACCCCGGCTAGAACCGTGAAGCTACAAGAACAACTGCTCACAGGAGACCGCAATCACCATGACACGAAAGCCCATCCGGCAACGTCCTGCATCATGAATTCAACAAAGAACGATTTTTAAACAGCACCCGGCTTGAAACACTGACAACCTTCGCCGTAACGGGTAAGGTGAACACCATGGATATCTACGGCATAGATTTCACGAGCACGCCCACGCGCAGAAAACCTCTGACCTGTCTGCATTGCACACTGGAGGGAGATACGCTGATCGCCGGGGAACTTCAGGAATGGCAAAGCCTGGAGCAATTTGAAAGAGCGCTGGAAAGCCCCGGGCCGTGGATTGCCGGGATCGATTTCCCGTTCGGACAGGCCAGGCGATTTATCGAGACGATTGGTTGGCCCGACACATGGCAAGGCTATACGGATTATGTCGGCACATTGGACCGCAAAACCTTTCGTACGCTGCTTGATGATTACCGGGCTAATCGGCCAGCGGGAGACAAGGAACACAAACGCGCCTGCGATAAAGCGGCAGGGTCAATCAGCCCGCAAAAGCTCTACGGCACTCCGGTTGGACTGATGTTCTTTGAAGGTGCGCCACGGTTGCGGCGATCTGGTGTGACCGTTCCCGGCCTTCAACAAGGTGATCCTCAGCTGATCGTGGTCGAAGCTTATCCGGGCGTAATGGCGAGATCGATTATCGGGAGACGGTCCTACAAACAAGACACCAAACCCAAGCAAACACCAGAGCAACACAAGGCCCGCCGTGATCTATTGCAGGCTGCCCTCGATGGGGATGTTTATAAGACTTACGGAGTCAGGGTCAAAGCATCGCTAGCACTGGCCGACGATCCGACCGGAGATCAACTAGATGCCCTACTATGCTGTATTCAGGCTGCATGGGCATGGCAAAGACAAACAGACAATTATGGTATGCCCGACACCATCGATGCCTACGAAGGCTGGATTGCTGATCCACATGCTGGGTACATAAAGATGGAATAAATATAAGGAACGACATTACAGCTCAGTTAGAGGATTGGGCGTCCAGTTGTCCTTTCATTCAATCTGGGTAGAAAAGTTAAGCTATGAGTGCTATCGCATGAGGCTATACGTAGCCTATTGATATTCTTGATATATTAGGAAAATAACGCTTAGAAACCGAAACCATGCATGTTAATTTGTTATACAAACTATGCGTGCATTATTCGCAAAGTCGGCTAATGCAAAAAAAACCTCGGTAAGGAACAAAACACTATGCATCTATCTCGCATTCGGATTGAGAATTTTAGGAATTTTTCGCTACTAGATGTTTGTTTGTCAGGAGATGTGGTGGTTGTCGGAGAAAATCGGGCTGGAAAGAGCAACCTCCTTTATGCGCTACGTCTAATTCTTGATGCAAGCCTTCCAGATTCCGCCCGGCAACTGAGTATCGGAGATTTTTGGGACGGCCTAGCGCCACCGGGCATCGGTGACAAGATCAGTGTTAGCATAGAAATCCAACACTTTGATAGCGATCTTGATGTCTTGGCAGTCCTTACAGATTTTCGCTTGAACGATGACCCTGACACCGCAAGGCTTACTTTCGAGTTTCGCCCCAAACCTAATCTTGAGCATGAACCAGTTAAGGACTCAGATTACGAATTCATTTGTTTTGGCGGTGAGGATGAGTCACGGCGTTTCGGCCATGATGTGCGCCGGAGAATAACACTTGATGTACTTCCTGCCTTGCGAGATGCAGAAGGAGATTTGCGATCTTGGAGCAGATCCCCCTTGCGCCCACTTGTTGAGAAGGCAGTGATGTCAATCGAACCCGATGACCTAGCTGCAATCGGAAACGCAATTGAAGCTGCGGCAAAACAGATTACAGAATTTGATGACGTACAAGCTCTTGAAGAGAAAATTGCGGAATTTTTTCTTGAAATGAGCGGGGAAAGTCAGAATGTTGATCCCGTACTTGGCCTTAGCCCTACAGATACCTCCCGCCTCCATCGGAATATACAACTGCTTATTGATGGCGGACTTCGAGGCATAAACGATGCAAGCCTTGGCTCCGCTAATCTTGTCTTCCTTACGCTCAAAACATTAGAAATCCGACAGCTTATAGAAGAGAATAATAGAGATCACACCTTCCTAGCGATAGAAGAACCCGAGGCGCATCTTCATCCGCATTTACAACGCTCTGTTTATCGGCATTTATTCGAGAGCATTCAGGAAGATAATGAAAGACCCTTATCTGTATTTCTAACCACACATTCGCCCCATATCGCTAGTGTTACTCCCCTTCGATCAATTGTGCTACTGACCAATACACAAGAAGGCGGCACGACAGGCAGGTCCACTTCCTCGATTCCACTGGAAGACAAAGATATTGACGACCTACAACGCTATCTTGACGTTAATCGGGCTGAAATCCTATTTTCGCGGGGCGTCATTCTGGTAGAAGGCGATGCGGAACGATTTCTTATCCCCGTGTTTGCACAGACAATGGATCGCAAACTCGACAATCTCGGGATTAGCGTTTGCTCTGTTTCAGGAACCAACTTTAAACCGTACGCTAAATTTTTAGCCGGGCTGGGTATACCATTTTCGATCATTACCGATTGGGACCCAAGAGAAAATGCAGCGCCACTAGGCGCAAGCCGCGCACAAAACCTTATTAGGACAATTGAGGAAGCCCGAAACGGTGAAATCTCAGAGGAATTGGAAGAAACTCTCTCGGATATTGGCGAAGAAGCCCTCAGAGATTTATCAGAGGGCTATGGGATATTTCTAAACGAACATACCCTTGAGATTGATCTATTCAAGGATGGGTATCAGGACTACATCGCGGAAACGCTTCTAGAACATGGGTTCGGACCAACTAGAACGGCAAGAATTAATGCGTGGGTCGAAAATCCTGAAGAACTTGAAGAAAAAAGGTATTTGTCACTAATTGAAGAAATTGGAAAAGGTCGCTTTGCGCAACGGCTTGCGGCCAGATTGGAGGACATTGAGGAGCCGGGTTACATTGGTGCAGCAATAACATTTGTGGCTGATCGTGTCTGAATCAGCAATCTATCTCAAGGCAGCAGAAGATTTTTGCGACAATCCGGGGCAGCTTGATTCTTATGAATCAACAGGCCATTGTGTCATTCTAGCTGGACCAGGCAGCGGAAAAACCAAGACACTGACCGTAAAACTGGCCCGGATGCTGGCCGAAGACGTACACGAACCTAGAGGTATTGCTTGCATAACCTATAACAATGAATGCGCCAGAGAACTGGAAACACGACTGGGTGCACTTGGTGTCCAACCCGGTCCGCGCGTATTTATTGGAACAGTACACTCATTCTCATTGACCCAGATCGTCATTCCCTACGGGAAGCCTGCGGGTCTAGACCTACCAGACAATTTCAAAGTGGCGAGTGTACGCCAACAAAGGGTGGCAATGGAACAAGCGTATGCACGCGTAATCAACGGTCCTGAAGACCCTCAAAGATGGCGATTGCCATTGGATCGCTACCGAAGATCAATACTTGATAGAGAAAGTGATGAGTGGCGAGAACAGGACCCAACATTGGCCAACCTCGTTGAAGCCTACGAGTCTGAGTTACGAAGAAATGGCCTCATCGACTTCGATGATATGCCACTGTTAGCATTACGGGCATTAATTAATCACAAGTGGGTTCGCAAAGCGGTACTGGCAAAATACCCAATACTTGCGGTAGATGAATATCAGGACCTCGGGCATGCTTTACACTGTATGGTGCTTGGTTTGTGTTTTAGGACTGGTATTCGCCTGTTTGCCGTCGGTGACGCCGACCAATCAATATACGGCTTTACTGGAGCTAACCCGGAATTGTTGCGGCGGCTATCAGAAAGACAAGATGTGCAAACGATTAAGCTGCCATTCAATTATCGTTGTGGATCGCAAATTGTTGCGGCCTCGGAATATGCTCTTGGGGAGGATCGCGGGTATCAAGCACCGAATGGTGCTGCTGAAGGAATGATCTACTTTCATCCCCTGACAGGAAGCCACGGGATTCAAGCAACCCGGTTGTTTACAGAAATTTTGCCTGATGTCATGAACCGAATTCCTGATCTGACCCTTGGAGAAATTGCAGTTTTATATCAAAGCGCAAATATTGGAAACAATGTTGCCGACGCTGCGGAAGCATCTGGCATAGAATATGTGCGCGCAGACAATAATGCGTTGTACCCGCGATATAGCAGAGTTATGCGATGGTTGGAACTATGTGCGATTTGGTCGTGCGGAGGTTGGCGAAACGGAGAGCCACGTTTGTCGAGGATAATCGCTGAAGCGATGCGCGTGTTTGCAGACCTGCTTGTATCGGACGATGAGAAAACATTATTTCAAAGGTCATTGGTTCAATTTCTCTGGGACCACAGAAATGCTGACGAGAAACTGTTCGATTGGATACGACACATAAATACGGCAATTTTAGATGGCTTTTTCGCTAATAGCATTCAACTTGCTGACGAAGCAGATATTCTCAATGCGTTTATCGAAAAACTCGAACCTGGCGGCTCCATAGCCGACATGACCTTGGGGCAGTTTTCTGGCCAAGGTCAAGGTGCAGATCAAATTACTTTAAGCACTTTGCACAGTTCGAAAGGCCGAGAGTTTCGCGTTGTTTTTCTATTTGGAATGGATCAGGGGGTTATCCCTTGGAACAATGTTGGGTCTGTTGCGTTGAGAGAATCTAGACGGCTTTTTTATGTCGGGTTCACTCGCGCTGAAGAAGAGCTTCATATAATGTACACAAACCATAGACCATCACAGTTTGTGAAGGAAGTGGCCGAAAGAATGGGCGTCACATGAATGAGGGTGAATTGATCACAACGCACGCGTCAATTCCTTGGATGCTTAAAACGCCTTCCTTGAACTTAGCGTGTTCTTGAGTTGATCGAGTATTATCCCATAGAAAACAGGCAAGGCGCGCATCCTTATACTTTGAATCAGCATGATAGAGTGAAGCATCTTCTGCAACTTCACCGATCAGTTTTGAAAAGCTCTTTTTACCGTCTTTTCGATATTTGACTTCGATGATTGTATGCAGACTTGGTAGATAAAGATCGGCCCGTGGATTTTTCTGTCCAACCTGCTGTAAATTAATTTCATCAGCAATATCGTGAAAAATCGGGGCGAGTAAAAAATACAATAAATTTTGGACGTGATACTCGTTTTCGACTAACCATTTAATGGGCGTTGAACTTCGCGTACGCCCTTTTTCGTTTTCCCAAGTCCACCGCTTGAGCCCAATCGGGATGCGTTCAAGAAAGGTAACTAGATTGCTTAGCTGCCAGCCGTTCGGTGGCACCAAAGCTAGGTCATTGCTCGCATAGTCGAAGCAATAGGCCATTATTGCCAAAAGCATTGGAGAAGTATTACTAACTGCATACAGCCTAAACTCTGACATAAACCTGGAAATCAATTCCTGGCGTGTATTTTGCTCGGGTAATGTGAGGATGTCACAGTAATGTAAGAACAGAGGAAACGTCGCAGTTTTAAAAATTGCTGATGATGAATCCCGAACATATCGCGCAATATCTGCCTCTAGATCATGCAATCTGCCGTTCTGAATCTGTTGGGACACAAACCCCTCAATCCAAGACTGGAATTGTTCTTCTATCCTGCTGTTATGCTGTCTCTCTACCAGCCATTTGACAGACATCACACCTACAAAGTCAGATACCCATGGCATTGGGGTGGAATCGATGCGGGACGCTTGACCAAGCAGCCGCGTTATATCAGATTCCGAAACACTTTCAGCAATGATGTTCAAACCGGAAACTGCACACTTCTGATACAGAGATAATCTAGAGAATTCAAAAGTATGAGAAAATCCGTCGGATTGACCCAAAAATTGAACAAAACAGGACTTGAAAGAATCAGCTTTTGCTCCGTTTAAAACCTTTTCTTCGACATACTCTCGAAGGTGGTATGCATTTTCGCTGCCTACAGAAACCATTGCGATTGCCCAATTTTTCCGCTCATGATTGAGTCATTCCAACCTGGTAATTGATTCAGCCAACCCAGGTTATGCGCAATGAGATCAGAATAACTGATCGTAACAGGCATCGGATTAGGAAAATAACTACGCCATGAGTGCGAAGAGAAGTTATATAACTGTGTTGTAAGGTACTTGATGTCCTTG
>JBEVVS010000184.1:0-8597 GCA_040507005.1 Candidatus Thiodiazotropha sp. | reverse complement strand
CATCCCTGGGCGCTTGATCAGGCTGCCGGAAACGTCATCCGTAAAGACAGCTTCGACCTCATAGCCCTTGTATTTGGCGTATTCCCGGCAGCGCGTCTCCTGGGAGCCGAGCCCGTCGCCGCGCGTCGTTTGGGTCTTATTGGATACACGGCAGTAAATGACTGCCTTTGTTGCTTTAGTCGCCATGCTTCATTCCTTTCGGGTTCGTCTGCTCCTCCTGCGCCTGAATCGGGGACGATTCCTGCTGCTGATCCGATGCTGGTAGGAGCTGTATCGAATCTAACCCAAAACCCATATCGACAAAAGCCGCCATGATGTGCCACAGGGTTTTTAACAGTTCAGCCTGCTCCTCCTCGTTCAAGTCTAAATCCTTGATGTACTCGCGGTACTTTTCCACGTCGCACTCAGGAGGCTCTATCGCTGGCTGTCCTTGGGCAGAAAGCCACTCTTCATTCAAGTCAAATTTCTCTTTATCAGTCAATGGTCTTCCTCCTTTCGTGGCAGACATATCACCAGGTTTGAACATGTGTCGGGGTGTGGTGAGAGAGGCGCTACAAATCACATTTGCAGAGCTTTGGGTAACCTCTTTTGTCTACAGAGGACTGAATCGCAATCATGGAAACTGCGATACGTAGCGTATCTATTTCCATGTTACCGCCTCAGCCGTTAATAAATTCTTAATCAGTTTTGAATAAGCCACAGATTTACCTCTCCCGAACTGGCTCTGAGCGCCGATTTTTGGACTGTGCAACTTGGTGTTGCGCCTTCAATCGTTGGAGCTGCGCTGCCCGTTGCTCGCGAAACCATGCCTGATTGAAGGCGCTTCTGATTGGCCCTTCCTCATACTTAGGGCGCAGCTCTGGGAAGGGGCGATGAAGCTTAACCATCAGTGAACCTCGACCGCTCCCTTCACGTCGCTGAGCTTCGCTTTTGCCCTGATCTTTCAACTGTCTGCTTATATAAGGGCAACGGGCATGATCGAATGGCGTATGCACAGGCCGGGTATAACGCAGACTGTCCGGCGTGCCCCGGCTTAAAACCGGGTCACGCCCCGCATGGCTCATACGACTTGCCTGTTTACCGCGACCGCTCATGATCGCGGCTCCTGTCCTGATGGTGCACCGGTTCATCATTGCTTTCCTTGCGCTCACCCTCAGAGTCCTTCATGCGCTCTTCTCGCATCTCCCGCAGGGTCAAGCGACCATCGACAGGCAGGCTGGAAAGATCGATTTCCACGCCCTTGCCATCACGATGTTCCCAGGCTGCGCCGATGCGGTTCCAGTAGCCCTTGCCATCCCTGGATTGCTGAACGGTATAAGCAACGAAGTCAGGCTTCTTGCTGTAGGTGTTGTCCTGGTCTTTCATGGTCTATTTCCTCATGAATAGGGCCTTCACTTGAGGTGATGAGGACGTAAGCGCCGGAAGGCCTTGCCGCCACATCCTCTTGAATTGCTCCAGTGTTCATCTTTTGTCATGGCTAGTGATGAGGACGTAAGGGCATGAACCGCCACGGGCTGGTCTTTGTACCTGTCCCCGCAGGCCGAGATAGTTGCAATCGATCATGCGCCGGTAGCCACCACCGCGACGTTCAAAGGTGTAATCCGTCAGGAGATATGGCCCCACGGGTGAGAGAACCGCCGTAGCAATAAGCAGCAGTGGCCAAATGTTGTACAGACTGCCGATCCCCCGCAGGCCCATGGCTACCCATTGCAGGGTGCGTCTTCTTTTCGGTTTGTAGACGTGCATGCGTTGTTCCTCCTCTACTATCGCAACTTCAGGCGCACCTTCTTGAGGAAGGGCTTGCCGTGAAAGGGATTGATCCCGGCCTGTTTACGCCAGGGATGAACCTCCGCATAAGATATAGGCTCAATGAGCGCGGGTGGTGCCTGACGCACCAACAGCAGGCCGTAATGGCTGCGGCGGATTTCATCGGGTTTCATTAGCGGACGGGCGGTTTCGCTCATTTGTTCATACACGTTTCCATCGCGCTGTGAGAGGCTGGCAGCCATCACGCTCTGGTCTCCCAGCATTTTGCTGATCATCTCCAGAGTTTTCGGTGACCGTTGCCCCGGCAGGAACTGCTTGATCTCGGTCTCGGAGAGCAGGGTTTCCAAGGCAGTCTTGCCGTAGACCCGCTCGAAGGCAGACAGGTCTTGGAAGATCAAGTGCAGACGCAAGCCGTAGGAACGGCCCCAGGTAAGCAGGCTTTCCAGGCCGTGGATTTTATAATTTGTGGCCTCATCCATGATGAAATAAACCGGCCTACTTTTGTCGGGATGGCGCTTAATAGCGGTCATTGCGCACCACTGAATCAGCCCGATATACGGTTTGTAGACCTCCATTCGGCTAGCATCAGCTACGATAAACAGGTTTACCGGTTTTTCCCCTTCTTTAAGATCATTCATGGAAAAGGTCGAACGCCGCATAGCAGGGGCCAATCGACCGAAGGCAAATGGAGCTATGGCCTGTTGTGCACCGGATATGAAAGAGTCGAAGGTTTTTGACCCTGAGAGTGCATACCAATTGGCCGCCCAAGAACGGATCAACTTGGCGAACTCAACTACATCCTCTGGATCGTGATATTTCGCCCATGGCGCTTTCTCGATGGGCATAGCACCTTCAGGTAGCGGATTACCCTCCAGATCAATGCCCAGAACCCAGCGCAAGTTGTTTTCGAATGCCTCCCTGTCTTCAAGTAACAAGGCAACTGAAGCCAAGGTTGCATTATTCTCTTCCACCATAATTTCAATGACCGTGCACATACCGATAGCCCGGCGTGACCCTTCATTGAAATACCGGTCATTACTCGTGCTCTCTGCCTGTTCTGGATATATCTGTGCTGCGAATTCCCGCAGATCATCCGGTACATCGCGCAAACCGCCTGGGCGATGCAGATCGTCCACGATAATGTCCAGAGGGTTGTAGGTATGGCCTTCACCTACAATTTCTTTCCATAGATCGCCAGGATTGAGGAACAAAACCGTCTGGCCTATGGCTTCCAGTGCTTCTTTCAAAATGCAGAGTAACTCACCTTTGAAATCACCGATGACTTTGCTGGAAGCAATAGAAAACAGGTTTGGTATTACAGTGGATATCCCTTTGCCTGACCCAGCGGGTGCGATGGTCATTGCGTTCGACACATAGTCGATGAACATCGGTTTAGCACTCCAGCCTACGAATACCCCCCAAAACGGTCCTACATGCTTACAGCTCAGTTCGGCCTTGAGTACCTTCCAGTTCGCCCAGCGGGCCGTACCATCTTTCCCCGTAGGCTTGTGCAGGCTGATCCACTCCAGAAGTTCTCCCGCCAACCTCAGCATGTCAGCCAGAAGTGAAGCTGTGCCCAGCAGCAGGACACACAGAAGAAAGGCGCTCAATGGCTGGATTTCTCCTCCAACCCTGAGCGGTCCGCTCCATTCGAGCGCCAGCAACACAAGAAAAAGGATCACACCTTTTTCCGTCATACTTTGTTGTGCATTCTTCTTTGAGGACATGATGTTTACCCTCTCAGGCCGTAACGAATACGGATCACGCGCGGCACCTTCACGCCGTTGGCGTGAAAGTAATCGATCCAGAAGCGGCGGATTTCGTCTTCATCCCGGCAGAAGGGACCATAGGCCCGGCGGAGGAGCATCAACATATCGACGCTCACCCCTTCCAATGAGCGGGGTTTGAGGCGTCCCTGATAGATACGGCGCTGAGCGAACAAGACAAACGGAGGCATATCGTTCTGCACCCGGCAGAATTGTGCGGATTCTGGGGAATTCTGAATGAGATCGGAAATCATGGTGACCTTGTCGCCAGGACGCACGCTCTGCATGCGTGACAGATCGGCAACCATCTCCAAGATGGGGGACTGCGTGTTCTGGCGTCTCATATCAGCAGGGTCATCGGCAAGCACAGCCTGCAATTCCGGCAGGAACTGCTTTTCATACAGGCGCTCACGTTGCTTCCTGACGTAACCGGACGAACCCGCATCGGCACCGATAGCAGTCAGTTGATCCGGCTCCCTAGCGGGGACGCAGATATGAAAGCGTGGAGATAGCACCGAGGCTTGCTGGTCTCCTTCGGTGGTGTAAACAGAAATCCGATCTCCGAATCCCAGCCGGTCATACTCCTGCTTGAAGTAACGAAACAGGGCGCGTTGTTGGTCGGTATCGAAACGTGGCTCGCTGGCGTCGATCAGCACATGGGTCTGCTTCCCGCTAACACCATCGAAGCACCCGTAGCGGTCCGGTACAGGCTTACCATAGGCCTGGAAGGCGGCATAGCCAAGTCCTGCCATTGTGCTGAGGATTGCGACGGTTCCGCCAATCACTAATGGCCAGTTTGTTTTATGTCTGCGTTGGTATTTCATGATGAATGACCTCCATTTGTGGCGTGCAGGTTTTCAAATAAGGAGCGAAGCTCATACAGCGCGCTGGCCTTGATCTCGTCCAGGGCAGACCGGTAGTCATGGATGTTCGGTGGCACATCCAAGGCAGGCGGCTCACTGTCTTCGAGAAAATTCTGATAGGACGCTAGTTGATTTAGACCGGCTTCGGGTAGAGGCTGGCTTTCGCCTCGCGCAGCCCGGTGAGTTTCGGCCAACCGGGCAATGTCTGTGCTCAGAGCGCTTTCGGCCTCATCTACCACCCGAACCAGTTCGCGGCGGGCCTCCAGACAACGGGCATGCAGTTTTCCCACTTTGCCTTGCTCCTTGCACTGCTCCTTCCATGACCGGTCAAGCGACTGGCGGGCGGCGGCGTGCCGGTCCTCGATCTCGGTAATGCAACTCTCATAGCCCTCCTGAAAGTCTTCTTTGGCATACTGAGTGGCATCGTGGAAATTACTGTAGTTGGGGTAAGGATCAGAGAATGCTGTCATCCCCTTGTGGTACGAGAGCACAGACATGCCCACGCCAGTCAGAACCAGAAACAGGGCTTCGGGCGTAGTGATGATGCTGAGATAGCCCATCAGCGATGGAGCCACACTATCAAGCGTTTCCTGGGCTCTGACTAAACCCAAGGTGCTATGCAGCAGTATCCAAACGACGACGCAGACCACAAATTGCCAGTGGGCTTGGCGGCGAATGGCGACGAATTCGGGATTATCCGCGTCCGTCGCATGCGCACCGTATTTTTTCCAGCGACCAATGTAGTATCCCGCCCAGGCACTGAAAAATACGTTGGTGACAGAAACCAATAGACTGAACAGGATAGCGGACACCGGAGAGGCCGCAAGTTGGGCATTGAGCAGAAAGCTTGTGTTAACGCCCCCTTCTATAACTACCGCCAGGAGAAGGATTATCAAGGTGCTGAGCATGTTTTGCACCGCATCAGCCATGCGAGGCAGACCGTGCCGAACCCGAAAGGCCTCTTCGGCCAAGGCTCTACGGTGGAATTCAGCAGCAAGTTCTTTCAGCTCTACCGCCGCTGAACCAAGCAGATCGTCCGCCGTGAATGGTTCGGGTGTAAATCCCTGCCTAGTGATTTGCAGGGCTTTGTTGACAGCCTGTGTTTCCGCCCGCAGTTCCTGAAAATCCCGACGGGCTTTCCTCGGTACGCCTTCATGCACTTTCCGTAAGCGGGTCAATTCGCTACTGATGTTTAGTCCGGCAAGTGCCTGTGAAATGACCCAATCCTGATCAAATGCACTCATGGGGGCAGCCTCCTGTTGATCGAAAACAAGTCACAAAGGCCAACGTCTCTTCTGTCTAGGCCTTCGCCGGGCTTAGGCTAACAGCGCCTTTTCCCCCATTTCATCCCCATGTAAAATCTATGGTTATGAGCGAGAAAGACACCGCGAGTAATCATTCAGGCGATATCCAGCAATTGACGATGGAGTATCGCCTCGTTGCGTTGTCTGAATTTCGAAAATATGTCGCTTCTGAAAAGAAGCCGAATGGGAAGAAAAAATGGACTGTAGCGCCAATACTTGACGAATTTTCGAATATCGCAAAAAAGCGTAAGTCAGAGTTCGAGCTGCACTACGATGCAAAAAAGCTAGAGAATGTGATTAGAGGTCGATACGACATCATTCGGGATTCTTACTTCCATTATGTTGTGAGCCAGTTTTTACGGAAGCACTGTCCCGAGCGCATCGAGAAATTTGCTCTACGTGATGACTTGGTTATGTTGGGTAAACAGCTCAATTCCTTCTACTACCAAGCTCCACATAATGATGTAGTTGCTGCCATCACTGAACATTACAGTGAGACCAGGGTTATGGAGGTGATTTTTAAACCTACAGAAAACTACACCAGCCTTAGACACCCATCTGGACAAATTCGCTTATTTTTGTCCTACGTCGCCTCAAAACAAGTTGAAGAACTCTTCTATACAGCCGCATTTGTATATCCAGAACCTTTACATCATGCGGTCGGTGTTTGGCTTCCAATTTATGGTTTGCATTTCTTACGCGCTTATCAAGACAAACTGCCGTTTATCTTTTCCTTACAAAAGAGCGAATCCAGTCAGAAATCGATCCCAGAGACATGGTCGGTGAACGGTTTTTGCTGGACCGTCCATCAATTTCTCTTTAATAGTGAAGTTGAGGACGTTGTTGAGACAACCAGTAAGGAAGTGGTTTCGGTCGCGAATAACATTCTTGGTGGGCTTATTGCGAGTGAGAACGTGTAATGGGCCTACCTGCGAAAAAACTATCGTATTACAAAGACCGGGGGGAGATGGAATACCCGCCAAATATCCTTGAAGGTGCCTTATTTAATGATATTGAGGAGATTGAAGCCGCGATATCTGAAAACTCAGCATGCATTGAAGAAGTCACACAAGAAGGGATGAATGCGCTTCAGTTGGCGCTTAGCCATGGTTGCTTTGAGGCGGCGGAGTATTTGGCGGAAGCAGGTGTCGATCCACTTCATAGAGATTCATTCGGGCGGACGGCGGTGATTATTGCATCTGAGCTTGGATTTGAACGGGGTGCAAAGATAGCTTGGGAAGCGGAGATGCGAGCAGCCCCCATGCATATTGATGACCAAGGTAACATTGTTCAGGATGCGCCTAAAACGCCTGGTCCGTTCTAAAGCAGGTGTAATACACAAAGAATCTGCGTACTACAAACGTCAGTCTGATATGTAATACAGACGATTTAGCTACGCATACCGGGTCTGCGATTGAGATATTTCACCGAATATATCGGTTATCGCTGACCGCAAGATGTGTACGTACTACAAAATGTTGCGATGCAGCATTTTCTATTCCGTACCATCTTGGCAGGGAGATCACTAACCGTTCTCCCGTGCACCCTCTGGGCCGCTCTAAGCTTCGAATTTCATTCTCAGGCAAGAGCTGTTTGGTGCAATCCAGGCATCGAGCCATGTTGCACCAGCGAACGGTCTGGTCCGTTCAATTACCACTTGGGGGAGCCTCCAGGCTGCCCCCAAGACCCCCATGGCCAAGGGAGACTTCGCTCTCCCTCCGGACACCCATCGACCATTGGGCATTTCATAGCCCCTTGGAACCCTCGACCAACCATGCGCTGATTGGATGCCGTGAACAGATCGCTGTTCAATCCCGACCACTGTTTCGCCAGCGGATGACGACCAAGGAACGTCCTTGGATGCGGTGGGCAAATAAATATCTCTGGTTGTAGGTTCCTCGATTTTCCCATATTCTCTCCTTTGGATTGGAGGCTGCGATAGACTATGGCTGATCAGATTTTGACCCTAAAAGAGGTTGCCGCATACCTTAAGCTTGCGGAGAAGACAGCCTACAAACTGGCTGCCGCAGGCAAGCTGCCCGGCTTCAAGGTCGGGGGAAGCTGGCGCTACAAACTGGCCGATATTGATCGCTGGATAGAAGAACAAAAGACCAAGGAGAGCGAATAGTGATACCCGATTACCAGACCCTGATGCTGCCAGTATTGGAATCCTGTGCAAATGGAGAAGTTGTCACATCCGATGTCGTGGATGCCCTGGCAATTAAATTCAGCTTGACCGAGGAGGAAAAGGAACAGCTTCTACCAAGTGGAAAGCAAACAACATTCTCAAACCGGGTGCATTGGGCCAAGGGCTATCTGAAACAGGCTGGTTTGGTTCGCTACACCAAGCGTGGCCATTTAATTATCACGGATGAAGGGAAGAAGGTTCTCGCTACAAGGCCCGAAAAGATCGATAACAAGTTTCTGGAACAGTTTGAAGCCTTCCAAGAATTCCGCAGTCGCAAAGGAACGCAATCAGGAAATTCTGAAGCCGATAAGGAAAGCATTCTATCCAGCGAATTCGCCACTCCAGACGAGCTGTTACGATCTGCGCATAAGGCCATAGATGATGCCCTGGCCGGGGAGGTTTTGGATAAAGTTCGTGAGGCCACCCCTGAGTTCTTTGAAGAGCTGATCGTCGATTTGCTCCTTGCTATGGGCTACGGTGGCACATCTGAGAATGCCGGAAGAGCTATCGGCAAAAGTGGTGACGATGGTGTGGATGGCGTCATAGATCAAGACCCTCTCGGGGTCGATCAGATTTACGTTCAGGCCAAGCGATATGCTGAAGGCAACAATATCGGTTCTGGCGCAATCCGGGATTTCTTTGGTGCACTGAATCTAAAAAAAGCCCAAAAGGGCATTTTCTTTACCAGCTCGTCTTTTAGTTCATCAGC
>JBEVVS010000179.1:0-8612 GCA_040507005.1 Candidatus Thiodiazotropha sp. | reverse complement strand
CGGCCGGTCACTCAGGAAAGCCATCAGATTGCCTCGCCCGCTGACGGCACACTCAGCCAGGCGGGTGATATCGAAGCGGGGTTCCTGTTTCAAGCGAAGGGGCACGACTATTCGCTTCTCGAACTGCTTGGCGGTGATCTAGAGATGAGCCGAATGTTCGAGGATGGCAATTTTGCCACCATCTATCTTTCACCCAGAGACTATCACCGCCTGCATATGCCTCTCGGCGGCAGCTTGAAGCGAATGCTGCACGTCCCCGGCCGCCTGTTCAGCGTCAATGAGACAACCTGCCGGCAGGTACCCAGACTGTTTGCCAGGAATGAACGGGTAATCTGCCTCTTCGAAACCGAGTTCGGACCCATGGCGATGATCCTGGTGGGTGCCATCTTTGTCTCCAGCATTGAGACCGTCTGGGCCGGCACCGTCACACCTGTCCGGCAAAGGGTCAGCAGCTGGGATTATGCACCCCAAACAGAGCCCGCCGCGATTGACCTGGATAAAGGTGAAGAGATGGGGCGTTTCAATATGGGCTCCACTGTGATACTGCTTTTCCCCAAGGATGCGGTGGAGTGGACCGAGGATCTCACTTCAGGCTCGGTGGTACGGATGGGGCAGATGATTGGAGAAACCTGCTAGGAGGAGTTTTGAGTTATGGTGTTCGCAGTGCTCACACCTGATTTATCCCCTCTCCCCAAGGGAGAAGGAACGCATGGTCCAGAATCTTGGTATCAGCTAAACTATCAGGCACGAGCGCCACAACTAAAAACTCAAAACTCTTCAGCAACCGGTTTGGTCGCCTCAATGGTCGCCGACACCACGTAATCCTCGATACCGCGTCCCGGCGCCCAATCGCGGATAAACTCTCGGGATTCATCCTTGGGTTCGATCTTGATACCGGAAAATCCTGCCCCTTCCATGAACTGTTGCAACTCCTCGATCATGGATGCGTTGCCCATACATCCGGCGACCAATTGAGGATCGTTCCGCATCTCATCCGGGATTTCCACGCTCGCCACTACATCGGAGATGGCTAATCGCCCGCCAGGTTTGAGTATCCTGAAGGCCTCGCGAAACACCCTGCCCTTATCCGGTGAAAGATTGATCACACAGTTTGAGATGATCACATCCGCGGTGCTATCGGCGATTGGCAGGGCCTCGATTTCGCCCAACCTGAACTCCACATTCTCATATTTGCCGCGCAGGGCATTGTTGCGTGCCTTGGACAACATATCCGGGGTCATATCCACCCCGATAACCTGGCCCCCATCTCCCACTTCCACGGCTGCCAGAAAACAGTCAAATCCACCACCGGAACCCAGGTCGACGACCACCTCTCCCGGTTGCAAGGCGGCGATCGCCTTCGGGTTACCACAGCCCAGCCCCATGTCGGCCCCATCCGGCACCTGAACCAGATCCTCTTCGCTGTAGCCCAGGCGGGTTGAGATCAAGGTGTTGATCGCCGCGTCATCGGAGACACCGCAACAGCTCGATTCGACCCCACAACAGCCATTGGCATTGTCCGCCACCGCCACTTCCGCATAGGCCCGACGCACCTCCTGCCGATGTCTGTCCTGGAGATCTGTCAATAAAACTTCAGGTGTAGCGTTGTTGGTTTTTTCAGACATCACAGCCTCCACTGTTTTTCAATTTGTTTGGCGGGTTGAAAAAGCCTGCCAGCTTGCTCAACACATCGGGATCGATCCAGCAATTTACTCGCTGACCCTGCCGCTCCATCTCGATCAATCCGGCGTAATGCAGCGCCTTCAGATGGTGAGAAAGGGTGGATGGTGCGATCGCCAACCCCTCCCCCAATTGCCCGACGCTAAAACTCATCGCCTGCTCCAGATCGCAGCGGGTACCCGGTCGACAACAGCGACTCAAGCGCTGAAAAAGCAGCAACCGGTGGGGATTTCCCAGGGCCTTGAACATCTCTGCGAGTTGTTTGTCATTAGATCTAATATTCGACATATATCGAAATATAGAACAATCTTTTCAGCGTTGCAAACCTAAATGAGCTGCATACTCAGAGTGAAGTGATTTTCTGTGCAATGTTGAATTTCGGCCTTTCTCGGAAACCCGGTATCAATCCAGGGTTCATGACCAATAGCGAAAGCGCCCGGTATCCACATGGATAAAATTGGATTTTGGATAGTATCCGACACCACCCGCTTGCATGGCGACAGCACTGTCCCTCAGGGCCTTGAGATCACAGCCGCAGAGACGGATATCGATGGCCCTGCCCTGCATATGCAGGCTCCGCTTTGCCACGCCACCACTCTTATTGCGCAACATGGTATTGGTTTTGGGGGAGCGGTAGGCTGAGATGATTTCGAATTCACCATCGATTCCAGTTGCCCGCTTAAGTTGGTAGAGCATCTCCAGCAGTGCTCTATCCATTTGGGTTGACTCACCGGTGCGGTGATCCCTGAGCAGATGGTCCAGAATCTGCAAATTATCGGATTGATATGCCCCATTACGCCAATAGGTCACACTCTTTCTCTCTCCCGTATGGGTGTGGCGAAAGGCCAAATTGCGATGCTCGTCAGAGGCCAACGCCAGCACAGGTGACGCCAGCACTATGCCGGTCAACGATGCACAACCGGAGAGGAATCGACGCCTGCTAGAGCAGGGCGTATCGTTGCGAGTTATCAGCTTTGTTGACATGGAAGCAGGCAAACCTTGTAACCGAATGTGAATCTATTGTCGGCGAGGAGCGAACAAAATCCACGGGCAGGTTATCAAATTCTTACAGGATAAAGCCAACCTTGTGATACCAGTCACAGGTGGCTCTTAAAGAAAGCTGCAACCGAGAGGGTATGGCTAGAGGGAGGGATTTTCTCTATTCTGGGTGTGATGAGCGGTTACCTGGTCGGTCCCTTCGCCCATCACCAGCATTAATCCTGTGTCTCGCTGGTAGATATCGGGGCGGAAATTGATACCTCCCCCTCTATCCACCCAACTGGTGAAATAGGTGAGATAGACCGGCATAGGCTTGGCCAATGGGGTAATCTGGGTTTCCCCGCTGCTCAGGGCCCGCTGTAGCCAACTCTTTTGCGGCTGCTCTGCATACTCCACCAGCAGTTGAGCCAACTGCTCGGCTGCCTCAACCCGGACACACCCCGAACTAAAGGCACGATTAGGCTGCTCAAACAGACCCTGGGCCGGGGTATCGTGGAGATATATCTGGTGAGTATTGGGCATATGGAATTTAATCCGTCCGAGGCTATTGCCGCTTCCCGCATCCTGTTTCAGAACGAAGGGAAAATTATCTTCATGAAAGTGCTTCCAATCGATACCCAACGGATCGATTTCACCCCATCCACCATCAGAGCGCGCGTAGATGCGAAACCGCTTGCTCGCCAGATATTCACTATCCTGTTGCAGGCGAGGCAATATGTCCTGTACTGCAATCGTTCGCGGTACGGTCCATAGGGGGTTCGTGACCAAGTGGGTCACACGGCTGCTGAATGAAGGTGTTTGTCGTTCCAGCTTGCCATTCACCGTACGCTTCTGAAACACCACCTGGTCCCCTTTCACGAGGGTTATTTCGAATCCCGCTGTGTTGACCATCAGGTGTTGCGACTCCAGTTCATGGGGTAACCAACGCCATCGCTCCAGATTAGCCCGTATTTGTGCAATCCGGGTCTCTATCGGGTCATTCAGCGATTGCAGGGTAGCGGATCCCACAATGCCATCCACCTGCAGACCAAGACGCCGTTGATATTGCTTCACTGCTGATGCCAGATTGGCGTCGAAGTAGTTTGGATCGGGTACCACTGACTCGAGCAGATGCGATTCTGCTTTTATACGCTGTCGCAGCATCGCGATCCCAGGATCAGTCTCACCAGGGCGTAAGCTATTCACCGCCTGGACGGTTACCCAGCCACCTCTGGACTGGATATCACGATACTTCGCCAAGGCGTGTTTCAGTTGCAGATAGGCCGGGTTGTTGGGCCCCAGGGAGTTGAGCAACTCTCTCAATTCACCCCTCGTTAGGGCTGCGGTCAAGGCATCCACCGGATCGAACTCTTCATCGGGCAGCATCCACTGCGGGTCGATCGCTTGTGGATCGTATCGTCCTACACGCAGATCCCTGGCGAGCCTGAAGTAACCATCGGTGAGAAGCAATTCGCGATACACCATCACATCCGGGGATGGGTTATCGATCAAGCTACGCAGATGATCCACATGATAATCGCTGGCATTCAAACCCTCCTCATCCGCAGCCGCCATCCAATGAAAGATCTCTCTTCCCTGCTCAGTCAGCTTGCCTGCATGATGCCAAATAAAATTGTGCTGCACCCTATCGTACAAACGTTCAATCTGTGGCCAATCGATCACCAGCCCCTTCTTAAACACGCTTTCGATGGGTACCGCGAGAGGCTGATTCGTGGGGGTGATGTCAACGGCACCAGCGGCTTGGGCCGCCGTGATACTCAAGCAGAGGAGAATGCCATAACAGAATCTTTGTTTATCTTTCACCATACGCCTAAGCAATCTAATTCACTGACTAGTGTGTGCCATAGCAACAGGGAGACCGATACAACAGATATCTTGTCGCAATCTGAATTGCCTGAAGACGGGGACTCAGATGATCACCGCCTCTATCCTTTAAGCTTAGTTCAGCATTGGGCTTGAGGCAGGTTTACCCCCGCTATTACAGGGTTTGAGTCTATAGGGGCCCGATCGGAGATTGGGTGAAAATTTGTTAACACCGACCGCTGAAGCAATGTCAGGGTATGAGCTTGGGAATCGGCTTCCCTATGGGCAAGCCTTAGCCGTGAATCAGCTGCTCGTTATGTAGTGGGTGTTTAGAGTGGCGCGCTTCATGCCCGGTCAAGATCAAATGTCACCACCTGGCGCAAGTCTCGGGTGTCCGTCAAAACCATCAGTAGACGGTCAAGTCCCAGGGCAATGCCGGCACACTCCGGCATCCCGGCCATCAAGGCAGCGAGCAGGTTCTCATCCATGGGTGGTTCCACTTGTCTTGACTCTCGACGTCGACGATTGTCATCGCTGAAGCGCCTGCGTTGCTGATCGGCATCGGTCAGTTCCTGAAAACCGTTGCCAATCTCTATCCCCCGAATATAGAGTTCGAAGCGTTCCGCCACCGGTAATCGACCACCTCTCACCCTTGCCAACGCCGCCTGACTGGCGGGATAGTCATAGAGGAAGGTCATTCCTGTCTTTCCCAGTTCGGGCTCAATCAAATGACTCAGAAGCAAGTCGAGCCAAGCGTCGCTCTCCTCGATGGCAAGCTGATCCGCACCGGGAATACCCTGCTTGATGGCGCATTGCCGTAATTCGTCGCCAGGAGTGGTATGCGGGTTCAGGTCCAACTGACCCTCGAATGCTTCAGCGTAGGTGAGTTTTTCGATCTGCAGCGGCTGTTCTGTGAGGCTATTCACCAGACTCGCCACCTCATCCATCAGCTGATGGTAGTCGAAGCCGGGGCGATACCACTCCAGGAGGGAAAATTCAGGATGGTGGCGATGTCCAAGCTCGGCATTGCGAAACACCTTACAGATCTGAAAGATCGGTCCACAACCGGCGGCTAAAAGCCTTTTCATAGGAAATTCCGGAGAGGTGTGGAGAAAGAGATCGAGTCCACCCGCTGCCCCGGGGCCGGTATAGCGAGTGGTGAGGCTCTCAATGGCAGGATCTGTGGCAGCGAAGCGGGAACAGATCGGCGTCTCCACTTCGAGCACACCGAGTCGATCAAAGTATTGGCGGATCCCACCCAACATCTCCGCCCTGGCCCGGATAATCTCCACAGAGGCGGAGGGCCGCCATAGATCAGATTGGGCCATTTAAGGGATCAATCATCCTTGGCCCGTGACACATACTCCCCGTTGCGCGTGTCCACCTTGATCGCCTCACCGATCTGCACGAACAGGGGCACCCGCACCACCGCACCTGTTTCTAGGGTGGCAGGTTTGCCGCCGCTGCCGGAGGTATCCCCTTTCAATCCCGGATCGGTATCGGTGACATTCAAGACCACGAATTTGGGCGGCTCCACGATGATCGGCGCCCCATTCCACAGGGTCACCAGACAGACATCCTGCTCCTTCAACCATTTGGCGCTCTCCGCCACCGCAGATTGGTCGGCACTCACCTGCTCGTAACTCTCCGGATCCATGAAGTGCCAGAATTCACCATCGTTATAGAGATACTGCATCTCGGTCTCATGGACATCCGCCCCCTCCACCGATTCACCCGACTTGAAGGTCTTTTCCAGTACCCGGCCGGTCTTTAGGTTGCGTATCTTGACCCGATTGAAGGCCTGACCTTTGCCAGGCTTGACGAATTCGTTTTCAATAATGGAGCAGGGATCCCCATCCAGCATGATTTTCAGGCCACCCTTAAACTCATTGGTGCTATAACTAGCCATGACATCCTCACGAAACATATCAATTGCGGCGCACATGATACCTGAGACTAGGTCCCGTGTGCAGGCATCAGCCTGGCAAAAAGCCCTTGCCGATGGTTTCTGCGACGTTTCCAGCCTGCTCGAATACCTTCAAATCGAAGCGTCAGCCGTCACCGACCACACCCAGGCCAGCCAACAATTTGCGTTGCGTGTACCTCGGGTTTTCGCGGAACTGATGCACAAGGGCGATCCTCGAGATCCTCTGCTGTTGCAAGTCCTGCCCACGGCGAAGGAAATGGAACCGGCCAGTGGGTTCATTGCCGATCCGGTCGGGGATCACAATGCAGCGCATGGTCCGGGACTGCTGCAGAAGTATCACGGCCGAATCCTGATTATCACAACCGGGGCCTGCGCCGTCCATTGCCGCTACTGCTTCCGCCGCCACTACCCCTACACAGGGGCGACAGCCAGCACTGGTCAGTGGCGCCACGTGATGGAATATCTCAGGGCAAATCCCACTGTAGAAGAGGTGATCTTGAGCGGTGGAGACCCCTTGATGGCCAGTGACCAGAAACTCGCGGGATGGCTGCAACAGCTTGAGGCTCTTCCACAGATCAAACGCTTGCGCATCCATACCCGGCTGCCGGTGGTGCTACCCCAACGCATCACTGATGGGCTGCTTTCGCTATTGGAAGGCTGCGCCCTGAGTAAGGTAATGGTCATCCATGCCAACCACCCCAATGAATTGGCGCCAGCCCTTGCCGATGGCATGAAGAAGCTGGCGGCGGCGGGGGTCACTTTACTCAATCAGTCGGTTTTATTGAAAGGGGTGAACGATAATTGCGACACCCTGGCCAGGCTCAGCTATCGCCTGTTTGAGATGGGTGTCCTGCCCTATTACCTGCACCTGCTCGATCGGGTTGCAGGCGCGGCGCATTTCGAGCTGGAGGAGGAAGCGGTCAAGGGGCTGCATAAACAACTGTTAACCGAGTTGCCAGGATACCTGATGCCAAAAATGGTGCGGGAGATAGCCGGCGCACCCCATAAAACACCCATCCAGGGATAGCAGGATTAGTGGCCGGGCTCCGGACCACCCTCTCCCAACTCATCCATCGGCCAGCGCGAGCGAACCGAAAAACAGAGCGCCTCAGACTCGCCGGCCAACAGGTGCTGGCAGCCTGCGTAAGCGATCATGGCCCCATTGTCGGTGCAAAACTTGGGACGGGGATAGTAGGCACTCCCCCCTTCACCCTCCATCATCGAATCGATACGTTGACGTAGGCGTTGGTTGGCGCTGACCCCCCCCGCGAGCACCAATTTCTTGATCTCGCACTGCCTGACTGCCCTGCGACATTTGATCAATAGGGTATCAACCACCGCCTCTTCGAAGGCGCGGGCAATATCGGCCCGGGTCGTATCGGATAGGCTCTCCCCCTCCTGGCGTTCGGCCTGCTGGATGGTATTCAGGGCAAAGGTCTTCAAACCGCTGAAACTGAAGTCGAGACCCGGTCTGTCGGTCATCGGGCGGGGAAATTTGTAACGGCCAGGATCCCCCTTTTCAGCCAGCTTGGCCAGTTCCGGCCCCCCTGGATAGGGTAGACCCAATAGTTTGGCGGTCTTATCGAAGGCCTCACCGGCAGCATCGTCCAGGGTATCCCCTAACAGCCGGTAGCGACCTATGCCCTCCACCTCCACCAACTGGGTGTGGCCGCCGGATACCAGCATTGCAATGAAGGGAAAAGCTGGAGGATCCGGCTCGAGCATGGGGGCCAAGAGATGGCCCTCCATATGGTGCACCGCGATGGCAGGTACACCCCAGGCCCAGGCCAGGCTGCGTCCCACCGAGGCCCCCACCAGCAGGGCGCCCACCAGCCCAGGCCCTGCGGTGTAGGCAACCCCATCCAGTGTTGATGCCTCGATCCCTGCATCCTGGAAGAGTTGCCGGACCAGTGGCAATAATTTGCGCACATGATCCCGTGAAGCCAACTCCGGGACCACGCCCCCGTAGGCGGCATGCAGCTCGACCTGACTGTGGAGGGCATGGGCCAACATGCCTTGTTCGCTGTCGTAAACAGCCACTCCTGTCTCATCACAGGACGTTTCTATACCTAATACCCGCATATTTGTGCCAAATTTTGCTCTAAAATAGCCTCATACCTTTGCAAACCGGGGTGGCTATGAGTAGAATCTCCGCCTTTCGACCGGTTGAGAAGCTTAACAGATTCGAGGAAACAACATCGAT
>JBEVVS010000084.1:0-8870 GCA_040507005.1 Candidatus Thiodiazotropha sp. | reverse complement strand
CCATGGTGCTGCTGATGAACAGCATCTCCATCGCCTTCCGCATGTATCTGCGAGGTAAAAAGAAATGGTAGACATGAGCCTCAACACCGCAACTGTTGAAACAGTGCAAAGCGAGGTGGTGGAATCCCCCGCCCAGATCAAACTCGGGGTCAGCGACCTTACCATCAAGTATGGCGGGACAGCCGCACTGAGCGATGTGAATCTGACGGTCCGCGAGCATGAGATCTTCGGCATCATCGGACCGGCCAACGCCGGTAAGACATCCTTTCTCAAGGCCCTCAACCGCATGGACACCTTCAACTCCAACATGAGTGTGGAGGGCCGGATTCTCTTCAACGGGCTCGATGTGCATAAACTGAAAAACATCTATGCCCTGCGCAGCCGCATCGGCGTGGTCTTCCCGCTGCCCGTCGGTCTGCCGCTGACGATCTATGAGAACGTCGCTCTCTCACCCCGTCTCCGCGGCATCAACAAAAAGAGTGAGTTGGACATCATCGTCGAACGCTGCCTCACCCGGGCCGCGCTCTGGGACGAGGTAAAGGACAGGCTCGACTCCCTGGGCAGCCTTCTCTCCGGCGGCCAGCAACAACGCTTAACCATCGCCCGCGCCCTGTCACAAGAGCCGGATCTGCTGATGTTGGATGAGTTCTCCATAGCCGTCGACCCGGTGACCACCATGCGCATCGAGGATGTGCTGAAAGAGCTTAAGAAGGACATGACCATCATCCTGGTCACAAACCTGGTACAACAGGCCAGAAGACTCGCCGATCGCACCGCCTTTTTTCTCGAAGGTGAATGTGTGGAGATCGGTGAGACCGAGGATCTCTTCACAGGGGAAGTGAAGGATCAGAGAACACGGGACTATGTAGAGGGTAAATTCGGTTGATCAACAACAACCATCAAAGAAGACACCGTTTGAACGCTGGTGGCGCCTGAGGGTTGTCTTTCGCAGTAGCGGCATGGACGCCGCGTAAGCCCCGCCAGTACATGGAGGTACTGTCGGGGCGTCGGAGAAAGATAACCCTCAGGCGCCGAGGATTTTAAAAAGTACTCATTGATTGCGGATAGACACTATCTAAATACGAGCACAAACAGTAAGACCCTAACAAATATTAGTAATTACAATGAACACACCAACCCCCGAGTACGCCATCAAGACCAGCCAACTAAACCTCTGGTACGGTACCTTCCAGGCCCTCTTCGATGTCGACCTCAACATCCGCAACGGCATGATCACCTCCCTGATCGGCCCCTCCGGCTGCGGCAAGTCCACCTTCCTGCGCAGCGTCAACCGCATCAACGAGCGCCTGGGCTATGTACGCATCGAAGGTAACATCGATGTCCTGGACAAGAACATCTACGATCCCGATGTGGAACTGGTCCAGGTACGCAAACAGATCGGCATGGTCTTCCAGCGCCCCAATCCCCTGCCCATCTCGATCCGCGACAACATCCTCTTCGGCCACAGAATACACGCCAAAAACAAAAGAGCGGCGAAGGCCGAGGAAAATGAGATCGTCGAGTCGTCACTGCAGCAGGTGCTGCTGTGGGACAAGGTCAAGGACCGACTCAACCAGAAGGCAACGGAACTCTCTTTGGAAGAGCAGCAGAAGCTCTGCATCGCGCGCCTGCTGCCGGTCAAACCCAGTGTGCTGCTGATGGACGAACCCTGCTCCGCTCTGGATCCCAAGGGCACCGCAGCGGTGGAGGAGCTGATCTGGGAGTTGCGGGGTCAATACACCATCCTCATCGTCACCCACAACATGGCCCAGGCACGACGCGCCAGTGAGGAGTGCATCTTCATGTTGATGGGCAAGGTGGTGGAGCATCAGGCGACGGAGGATCTGTTTGTTACGCCGGAAAAGAAAGAGACAGCGGATTATATCGAGGGACGTTACGGTTGATGGATTTTCAGGCCTTTTCAAAATTGAGGCGATGCACGGCATAACCACTCAAGTCTCTAGAAAATAGATTCAGCATCATCCAGCTGACAAAACCCGGTATTCTTGCCTCGTGCCAAAGTACCCCCAGCTCTCCTGCCCGCCTGAACATTGGAATGCGCTCAATCTCTCTATAGTCATGCTTGAGGAAAATCTCCTCAGGATTATCGGGTCTTTGCGTGAAAGTACCACCGGATGCGGAGAGTTTAGAATGGACACTCTGGGCGAACTTTGTAAAAAAACTATTTGTCATCAAATCGCAATAGAGCACATGCCTGGGGAACAAACCCTGGATGGCGCTGATTACTGATCTGATTGCCTGCGGCTCCAGATACATGAAGACGCCCTCGATGATGAAAACAGTGTAATCGTCGCTGCTTTCCTTCCTGAGTTTTTCTGCTAGGGACTCATTGGCAAAGCTGATGGTGATTCGACTGAGTGAATTAGCACACTCCTCCACTGGCAATTTTTCGTTTTTGTAATTGATTATCTGCGGCTCATCAACTTCTATCCATCTGCCTCCCTTTGACCGATAGGGTCGAGAATCGAATCCTGCACCAATAGTGATAATCTTCAGTTGGCTGTTTTTAGCCAATTCGGCCGTTAGATAATCATCAATCAGTCGGCACCTCACAATATATGTCAGGTTAGGCATTTTTTCCGACTTGAATGGCTCAAATATCTGTTTGCCCTTCTCATCCATGAATCTTCCTGCATAGACATCGTTACAGATTGAACGGCTTTTCCCGGCATCCTCCATGCGTACGCCACAGCAGTAGTAGGCTGTATTTGATACTGGATTCACTCTGCCACACCACGCCTGATTGACTTGCATCTAGATATAATCACTGAACAAACACCACTTTCAAAACCTCAGCATTCTCGATTTATAGATATCTTATCGATGATTGGGGATTAATGCAGCAGTTTACAGAATGGTATGAATGGGAAAGATGCAGATTATTCTGGTGAGTAAAAAAATGAGGGGCGAGAGCCCCCCTCAGTGCATGGAGGTGCTAATTTCTTGACAGACGAAAACGAGAAACACTTATGCCAACTATGCCCGCTCCCAGAAGGAAAAGAGTTGATGGTTCAGGCACATTCGTATGTGTATCTGTGTCCGGTTCTGCATCCGAATATGTCTGAATAGCAAAGATCGCGACCGATGGTACATCACCACGTCTACCGCTATCCCCATCCAGAGTAATACTGTGATCATCAAACCAAAAGTCTGTAAATCCCGATGCGAATGTATTTGAAGTCAGTGACATGCCTGTGATCACATCCGTAAAACCACTAAATACGTAATCGCCATGTCCGCTCCAGCTAAATAAACCTGTAGTAGAGACCGTTAAAAGGTTTTCATCAAAATCGAAATCCAGATAACCACCAACTGCCTCAAATTCAACACCCGCTCCTATTGTGGCTATACCAGGTGTCAATGTATCTCCCGACCCATTGATGGTATCGCCTATCATCGTTGCCTGGGCATTGAACGCGAGTCCAAGCAAGCCCGTGAGAACTATCTTGAGTATCCGTTTCATATCAATATCTCCTTTCTCCTTTGACATTTCTTACACTTAACATCCATTTCTCCGATGTATGGGAATTAAAGCACTATTCATGCCGTGCAACAAAAATCAACGGCTTATGAAATACCTGTTTTTTTATATGTAAACTATTTCGACGTCATGGAAGGTTTGGTTTGTGCAGAGGGCAAGTGACACAACTTCACTTGTTGAATATTCACTTCAAACTTTGTGAAAAGTATGCCTATTGACGACACACCATCTCAACATTACTCATTAATGCAGCAGCTACATGCATGTAATAACCCCAGGCTAAACCTAGTTGATAATTTTGCCTGCTGCTCAATATACTCCTAAGAAAGATCACACGGAGATTAGCGTGAAGATAATCACCACCCTCGCACTCCTCATATCAGTCGCTTCCTGGGCCTTTCTGGGATTGACCTTTAGCAACCTGTTGTCGGGTTATTTCGAAGAGCGCACCTGTCTGACCGACTGCGTCAAGACATACTATTTATCAGCCGGCGCTTTGGGATTGCTCGGCGTTGTACTCGCGGTATTCGCCTGGGTTCGTTCCGGGTTCACCGGCTGGCAGTTTCTCTCTTTGGTGGTTACGGCACTCCCCTTCGGCATTGTTGCTGGCATCTTCACCATTGGCACACTCGGAACCATGTCTCACTAAGCATAACCATGCCAAGAATCGCATACATTGCTGTTGCTCTCTATCTACTAGCCGGGTGCAGTGATCAGTCGTCAGATCAGGCATCGGTTGTGGATATGCCACGCTTCGCGGAAGCACATCTGGCAAAGGGGCGCGGTGTCTGGATGGGTACCTGCCGCAACTGTCACCTGATGGGCGTCTCCGGTGCCCCGGCAGTCACCGATACAACCGCTTGGGCACCCCGCATCGAAAAAGGCGCACCCGCACTCTATCAAAGTGCCCTTAACGGCATCAAGGGAAGCGACGACAAGTTTCGCATGCCGCCCAGGGGTGGGAACGATCGGCTCAAGGATGAACAGGTTCGACAGGCGGTAGACTATATGATTGCATCAGTAGGAGCGCTGGCAGACGAAAACAGATAAAACCGTCCATTTGAGTTTGCTAAGAGTCCTCTAGACTTGGATGCGAATTAGTGTGACTTGCCTTTCTGATCATGAGCACGCTGTCATCTGCGTCCACAGCTCCCCATTCTCTCCGGATCTGTTCAGGTGTTGCCGGAGTCATCACGAAACCTGCTTTCTCATACGCCCGTATTGCCCTGGGATTTCCGGCGGAAGGCTGCATCATGTATGTATGGACTCCGAACTCAGCGGCCAGATACACACACAGGGCCTCGATGGCATCAGGTCCGAAGCCTTTGCTACAATTGGCCTCACAACTCATCCACATGTCCAGCTCGACCCGGCTTTTCTGATCGATTTCGTTATAAGCGATGAAACCGATCGGATTCTCATCCTCGAGGATAATAAAGCCTCGGCCAAGTTCCGGTGACACGTCACTGAAGTAGTACTCCTTGTAATCGGCACAGAACTCCTCGAATGTCTGGATCTCACCACCCGCAGGATAGATGAAGCCAGCAATGTCGGAGTTGTGTCCCCACTCAAACACCAGCAACCGATCTGCGAGGTTGGCGGGACGCAATTTGATCTTCTTTCCTTCGATCATTTTTCTGCCTGGGCACAGTCGGACGCTCGATAGCGAACATCATTTGTGGTACCTATTCCTTTGACCATAACCAGATACCGAATCTATAAATGACATAACCAACAAATAAGAAAGCAATACTTAGGAAAACCGAGCTCCATATTACATTTCCATTGCTATCTGTGAATTCTATAACGATAAATAACTGAGACATTAAGTAGCCGAATCCGGCGATGCCTGCAATAAGCAACATCGGCATTAACTGTTTAGCTATTTCTAATAAGGTTTTCATGTTTTTTAGTAATTTGTTATATGTCACAGTCTTCTGTTTTGATAAATGCTTCCACCAACTCACCCAAATTTGCGTATCCAGTTAGCATTTGTGGTTCTTGAAAGTTACTACCATCCTGTTTGGCAGTGTTATAGGCAGCAAGCGATTTCTTATAATAATCACAAGCTTTCTCTGCCTCGCCCTTTAGACTATAAGCATTACCGCCACCGAGTAAGCATTTAGCTTCACCAAAGCCATTGCCTATTTCGGCATACAGGTCCTGACATTTTGAGAAATTAGTAATCGACTTCATAAAAGTACCGTCGTAAGTACCCATTTCCTCGAACTTTGCCTTCCAACGTCCATTTATATAGAGACCGTTTTTATACAAGTTCCCGTATGCGTGGTAAGCCTCGGCCATTCCGGGCTTGTCTCCCGCCGATTCAAAACTGACCATCGCTTGACGAATCATGTCCTCAGCAAGAAGAAGCCTATCTTCAGCCATCAGGGAATAGGCTTGGCGTATCTTGTGGTTTGGATCTGATGTGGCAACATATCCAATCCCAGAACAACCGATTTGGAGGACAACTAGAATGATTATTGTATACCGCATATCTCTCTCCGTGGCATTTAAGTTCACCCATAAGCCGGGTCATACTGCACCGGGATAACGTGTCCGGACAGCTAGGAGCTCGATGTGTAGTATGGCTCGGTTAGATGGTCGTGTTAGGCCCTTTGAATATTGCTTAAAAACAGTCCTTCTTCCCCTAGCGAACGCGTGATGCACACTGTCGCATATCTCCTCATCCGCGTGTGGAGCATCACCCCGACGCTCCTTCTTTTCGCTTCTTCTGGGATATAGGAACTGTCTTGGTGTTCTCAAATGAGATGTTACCCGGAAAATGAAACCTAATTTGTGCATTCATAATTCCAGCAACTTCCATACCCTCAATTACTTTGCAGCCTGTGGATTTGACAACGTCACATACAGTTTCGGTCGCAGAGTCGCAGCCCAATACTATTACAGCGTCATAATCTTCTGCATACCTCTGCAGCTTCTTTCGCTTTCCTGAAGTCCACATGCACATAAACCATTCGTGAGAAGGGAAACTCTTGAAAACTTTCGTTTTCACGCCATCGTTTTCCAACCGGGATTGAAGTGCCTTTATGTATTGCCCGAAAGGTGCCGATGTCAGAAAGTTTCTAAAGAACTGAATGAACGGCTTGTTTTCGCGCACGGCTACAGTCACTGCAGGACACATATAGCACGGAACTATCAAGGCTGAACTCAGTCCTGCAACTTCGGAAGCGATGTCCAGGTCATTACAATGAATCGGCATTTGTCTCTCCTCCAGTCTTCATCGTTTTCCGGGGCTAACACTGCTATAAATTGCGGCTTTGGAGTTGATTGTTTTGTGGTAGCGTAGTGTTAAACCATAAAACGAGTAACAGAAAAGCCATCAATTCAATAGTCTTTTTAGAAGTTTTGTCCGTTGAGCGATTGCAAAACTTCATTCCACCCCATAATTCGTGCCAAATCCGTGGAAGAATGACCGTTAGGATTAACTAAACCTGGATCGGCTCCGAACTCTAATAGAATTTTTACAGAATTATTATTACCAGCCAACGACTCTCTTTGTATCATCGTCCAGCCATCTTCGTCCGCTTCATTTATTGAAGTTGAGTCTGCTGACAATGCCGCTCTTATTTTTTCGCCCATGTTAATACTCATAGGGTGCTCAGGATAGTTAATGGTTTCACCTGAAGATTTAGAATGTGATTTACCGAATATTTTTGAAAGAAACCCATCTGGCTTTTTATCGATGTAAGGTGTAACCAATACCTCATCTGGAGGTCCAAATTCTACTCCCCATGCCTGATCATGACCTTTTCTTTCTTCGGGGGACATGCTAGCTCTCATAACATTAACTGAATACCCACCGTATGCACGCCCTTCGAGGGTATACATCCAGTCAGTCAGAAGATTTGCATTTTGTGTAATTTGGTCTCCCTCTCTGATAGATTTAATCCAATTGGGTTGATTCATCAATATTCCAGTAATATCAATACCATCAAATTTTATCTCAGATATCCACATATGTTCGTGACTAGGTACACCCTCAGATTTATCTTCAGTTTCAAATGCGAATTTAACAATAGACAGATCTAGAGCTGGAACAATGCGCCTGTACTCCCAAGATAATTCCCGCCAAAAATATTTGAATGTATCCCTAGCATTCATAGCAGCTTGAATCATTTCCTTCTCTGATGGTTCAAACATATATATATTTTCTGACATTCAAAAATCGTCCTATGGTTATTTGACTTCTTACGACCAAGATCAGTGGTGCGAGCGAAAGCGAGCATGATCTTCACCCGATAAAACGGAGACGGATATTTCTTAATGGACTTCCCACGGTAGCCACTGGTTAGGAGTTGTCTGCCTTTGCTTTAGGTCGAACAATTTCAACGAGTAGTACCCATATTATTAGAGCATAAATATTGAATATAAAACTTGCAGATGGCTGCCCTGTTTCTTTGTCTGTCAAGGAAAAAGAGAAAATCAAATCAATAGGCCCAGTAATATAAAAAGAAAATTGAGGGGTTTGCAGCCCTACAATTTGAACAACAAATACTACAAATGCGCACCATACAGCCCATTTTTTCTTTCTAAAAACAAATATACCGAGAAACAGTGGTAGTACTCCAATTAGTAAGATATGTACTAATGTGGAAACTAATACTATTTGATTTTCTACTACAGACATTCCGGTAGATAAGATAGCCAACAGTCCTGAAGCTACTAGCACCCATCCTGCTATTTTCCAAATCATAAATACTCCTAACGTTCTACATATGCGGAGCACGTAGCGAAGCGGAGTGCGTCCGAGTGAGCAGTAGCGAACGGCATAATGTGCTTGTTATGGCCTTCATTATTCACCAAACAACGTTCTCAGTTCTTTCGCTGCTCCAGAGCGCGTTCTTGAAGAGTTTAGAAACCCATCAACCGTTAATTTCTGGAGCCATTTCGTGCCAGCGATATTAGATAACTTAGGATTTCGTTGTATAGCCATACCGATTAGTAGTGATTCCAGTTCTTGGATTGCAAGCCGTTGGGTTGTTGTTGGGCTCCTATATCGACCCGCTCCAGTAATTTGCGGTAAGAAGAATAACTCTGGCTTTCCCTTTCTTCCGACTACGACATTGTTGAAATGGACGATTTTGTGTGCCGATAAGCACTCTTTCCGAAAAGGTTGCCTCTCAGCTTTACCTATGTACCAAGGTAATGAACCGCGAGATGCACGGATGCTGAATATGTAACATCCACAAGCATCTGGTAGTTCTGGGGAAAACTCTTCTACCCAATCCCAATAGGCACGCCGTGTACTTGCAGTTGAATCTATAAGCCCCTTTTTATTCCGATCTAGTTCGAAAGGGCCTTCTACCTGGAATCTCACGAGTACTTATTCCTTTCTAGCCATAAC
>JBEVVS010000192.1:0-8874 GCA_040507005.1 Candidatus Thiodiazotropha sp. | reverse complement strand
TATCGACGAAGCTGAGTCAGAGAAACGTGCGGCGATCTTTATCGGTCCAGAGTTTGGAACAGTATCACGACCTGATCTGGTCAGCGCAGCCCGAGAAGCAGCAGACGCGGGTTTTGATGTGCTGATTGCCTGTGCATTTAATTTCGATGCCCATTCCACAGAATTCGAAAAACTCGGTCGTGTCCCTGTTTTAAAAGCCCGCATGAATGCGGACTTACACATGGCAGACGACCTAAAAAACACGGGTAAGGGAAATCTTTTTGTTATCTTCGGCGAACCGGATATCAATATTATTGATGCCGAAGACGGTCAAATACAGGTCAAGATCAATGGAGTAGATGTTTTTCATCCCAATACAGGTGAAGTACGAAGCGATGGGGCGGAAGGTATAGCCTGCTGGTTTATTGATACTGACTACAACGAAGAGAGCTTCTTCGTTCGTCATGCCTATTTCCTTGGAGCAAACGACCCGTATAAATCACTCAAGACAACGCTTAAATCCGAAATCAATCAAGAGGCATGGGAAACTTTGAATAGCGATATTTCCCGTCCTTTCGATAAACCAAAGAATGGCAGGATCGCCGTAAAAGTGATTAACCATTTAGGCGACGAGGTCATGAAGGTATACAGGGTATAGCCATGGAATTTCGCATATCGGATTCATTTACATCTAGCCTCGCCAAATTGACTGGTGACGAGCAGAAGGCGGCAAAAACGACGGCCTTCGATTTGCAGGTCAATCCTGAAAATCCAGGACATAGCTTTCATAAACTGGATCATGCTCAGGATAAGAATTTCTGGTCGGTCAGAGTAAGTCGTGATATTCGAATTATTGTGCATCGCTCAAAATCAAGCCTGCTGCTCTGCTATGTTGCTCATCACGATGATGCTTACAAATGGGCTGAAAAGCGCAAGCTCGAAACTCATCCAAAGACAGGCGCGGCTCAGATCATCGAAATACGTGAGCGTGTTGAAGAAATCCGCGTACCGTACTACGTCAATGTTGAGACTACACAACCACCCAAGCCTCTGTTTTTCGAGAAGTATCAGGACGACGATCTTCTCGGTTATGGCGTTCCTGCTGAATGGCTTTCTGATGTTAAAAGTGCTGATGAAGATAGTATTCTTGAATTAGCTGACCACCTCCCAGCCGAGGCGGCTGAGGCCCTTATTGAAATCGCAGTTGGCGGAAGTCCGAAACCACCAGCATCTATCCCCTCGCATGTTGACCCCTTTGAACATCCAGATGCACAGCGCCGCTTCAGGGTGATGAAGGATGTCGAAACGCTGGAACGGGCACTGGAGTTTCCCTGGGAAAAGTGGACGGTGTTTCTCCACCCAGAACAGCAAGAATTGGTTGAGAAAGACTTTAACGGCCCCACAAGGGTATCCGGTTCTGCTGGAACAGGCAAAACGATTGTCGCATTACACAGGGCCGTGCATCTTGCGCGACAAAATGAGGATTCCCGCGTACTGCTTACAACCTTTTCAGATGCTCTTGCCAACGCCTTAAAGGAAAAGCTGAAGCACCTGATAGGAAGTACGCCTAGATTGGCGGAAAGACTCGAAATTCATTCGATGGACGCCATTGCTCTACGATTGCACCGCTTTAATGCGGATAAGAAGAAGCTGTTAAAGAAGGATGAGTTGTATAACCTCGTTGCGAAGTTTGCACAAGATGTAGAAGGCGTGCGCTATTCAAAGGCATTCATATTCGATGAGTGGTTGCAACTTGTTGATTCCTGGCAGTTATCAACTTGGGAAGAATACCGTGACGTGCGACGTTTAGGTCGAAAAACGCGACTATCAGAAGGACAACGCCAAATTCTGTGGAAGATATTCGAGAAGGCTAATACAGAACTCAAAAACAGCAATGCTGTTTCAATGGCTGGCATCTATTTGGATTTAACCAAATCTCTCACCGAAAATCAGAACAGCCCGTTCGATTTTGTCGTTGTTGATGAGGCCCAAGACATAAGCATACCACAGCTTAGATTTTTGGCAGCCCTGGGAGGTGACCGACCCAATGCACTGTTTTTTGCCGGAGACCTTGGCCAGAGAATCTTCCAGCAGGCATTTTCATGGAAATCACTTGGCGTGGATATTCGAGGCCGATCAAGAACCCTTCGAGTCAACTACCGCACATCACATCAAATCCGCATGCAGGCGGACCGCCTATTAGGGCCGAGCATAACTGATGTTGACGGGTACGAAGATGACCGTACTGGAACTGTTTCCATCTTTAACGGCCCTCAGCCGACTATACAGACGTTCAATTCACAAGACGATGAAATTGACTTTGTGTCTAAATGGCTGAGCAACCTAATTGACGAAGGGTATGAGCCACATGAAATAGGCATCATTGTGCGTTCAGACAAGGAATTAGATCGCGCAAAGAAGGCTCTGGATAAATGTAGTATTTCATTCAAACTTCTTGATAGCTATATTCAGCTCTCGCACGGAAGCTCTGCTGTTTGCACTATGCACCTCGCAAAAGGGCTAGAATTTAGAGCGGTGGTGGTCATGGCCTGTGATGATGAAATAATACCTTCACAGGATCGCATAGAGGGCGTTGCAGACAATGCCGACCTTGAAGAAGTCTACGATACAGAGAGGCATTTGCTTTATGTTGCGTGCACAAGAGCGAGAGATAGATTATTGGTAACAAGTGGAGACGTTCCCTCAGAATTTCTGGGGGACTTATCACAAAGTTAATCATAACAACAAAAAATGAGGAAGACGGTGTAGTTATTTTCAATACAGTATTTTTGACAAAAACATACAAAAGAGCATATCTAGTATATGAATGAAAAAACTAATATCACCAGTTGGAACAATTGCAACATATACAAAGTTCGCGATCACCGCAAACCTGAAATAGTGGATGAACCAGATGCTGAAAAGCTTCGTTCGGATATTGAGCCATGGCTAACCGCATTATTTCAAAGTGAACACTTGTCGCTTTTACTAGGTGGGGGAATATCGTCGGCACTTCACTGGATGGCAAAGAGCGAAGCCGGAGCGGGAATGGCGCAGATTCCCTTTTCAGTTTTCAAAGATCAGATAGAAAAAGCGTCAAAAGAAAGTGCCCTTAAGTCCGGTCGCGGTGAGCCGAATATTGAAGATCAGATTCGAGTTTGCAATGAGCTAATTAAGGGCTTGGGCATCTATGTGTCGGAAGACGTATATGGGTGCAAGAAGATCAGAAAGAATCTTGCCAAGTTTGAAAATGAGCTAGAGAACGGTCTAGCGGATTTTGCGAACCTAATTCTGAAGTGTGAACACAATATAATTCACTCTAACAACGCTGAAAAAGCGGCAGAGTGCTTGATGAGCTTTCTCATCAGCTTTGCAAGTCGCTCGGCGACCAGAGAACGCCTGAATATCTTCACAACAAATTACGACCGGATAATTGAGTACGGCTCTGAATTGGCTGGCATCCGTCTGATTGATCGTTTTGTGGGGTCTGTTAATCCAGTTTTTCGGTCTTCCCGAATGGAGGTCGATATGCACTACAACCCACCGGGTATTCGCGGTGAACCGCGATACTTGGAGGGTGTGGTTCAGTATTCAAAGCTACACGGGTCACTGGATTGGAGTGTCAAAGACGATATTGTTCGTCGATATGCCTTGCCGTATGGAGCCAACGATATCGGCACATACTTGGAGGACGGGTGCAAGAATCTGCTCATCTACCCCAATGCAGCAAAGGATAAAGAAACGTCAGAATACCCATACGTTGAGTTATTTCGTGACTTTGCGGCCTCAATATGCCGTGCAAACTCGACGGTTGTGGTTTATGGATACAGCTTTGGTGATGACCACATCAATAGAGTCATCGCCGACATGCTAACGATCCCGTCTACACACTTGGTCATCATTAGTTTTGACGACCAAGGAAATCGGATCAAAAATTTCTACGAGAGAGTTAAGCGACCTGCCCAGATATCGCTTCTTATCGGTGGTCATTTCGGCGATCTGAAATCCTTGATCGACAACTACCTACCGAAGCCAGCTATTGATCGTACTACGATCAAAATGGCCGATCTTCTGAAAGCGCGAGGAATTGCGGCTCCGCACGGTGAACATGGTCAGGAGGAATCGTGAGTATTTCGCCTGTCGAGCACTCAGCCTCGTTGCGAATTGGTGCGGTCGAATTCGTATCGCCCGATGAGATCAAGGTAGCGCTGGATTTAGAAGCCCCAGATGGAATAGCTGCGAATGCTGGAATTCCAAGGGCTTTTCCTCGCATCAATAGTTACGTACTCGTTGCTACCGAGTCCGGCCATATTGTGGCACAAGTGGAATGGATAGCAGTTGAGCGGTCTCCGTTTCCGAAACGCAAAGGATTTCAGGACTACGGACTTGTGGATTTGCCGTTTCCCCTTCGTAAGATGCGAGTCAATCCACTTGGCATTCTCAAAAAGGATAGTGAGACATTCGTATTCAAGCGAGGCGTCCACGGATTCCCAAGCGTTGGTGAGCCAGTCCTTATTCCGACGGATGAACAGCTAAGGGCAATCATCGAGTCTGGGGAAAGAAGGCGCGTCAAAATTGGTACAAGTCCCATGGCTGCAAATGCCGATGTCTGCGTTGATCCTGACCGATTGTTTGGGCGGCATCTTGCGGTTTTAGGAAACACTGGCAGTGGAAAATCCTGTTCTGTAGCAGGTTTGATTCAGTGGTCAATTGCTGCATCGAATAACAGCGACAAGCCGCCAAATGCAAGGTTTATCGTGCTTGACCCAAATGGCGAGTATTCGAAAGTATTTCAAAATGAAGGTCGAGTTTTCAAAGTAGGTGACTCGACGAATCCGTTGCAGGTTCCACTCTGGTTCTGGAATAGCGCCGAATGGTGTTCATTTACGCAAGCTAGCGCGAGAGCACAGGTGCCTTTGTTAAAAAGAGCGTTGCGTGCAATGCGTAATGAGAATTTTGATCTTGAGGATAATCCGAGGATTCAAGCTCGTAGATTTGTTCAAATAATCTTGACGATAGCCAGAGCCAGCAAAAGCGCTGTCGCACCCTTTAATCAGAACTTTGGTCCGATCAGTTCTTTTGTGGACGCAATAGATCGTTGGCGTCAAAGCTTGATAACCCACGACGGGAGGATAGATGAAGACCTCCAGCCGTTGGTTCAAATGTTAGAAACTCTACATCAAGCACACTTGACAGTATCAAATACTGGTTTTCGTAACTATTCGATATTTACTGCTGAGGAGATCGACGGGCTAATCTCTCTCATGTGTCAAAAGCACCAAGAACTGGGAGGAACGGAGCAAGACCTTCTTCCAAAGAGCGAAGATATTCCAACGCGATTTACAGGCGAAGTGTTCGTTAATTTCCTTGAGGCGTTAGCACAGGAAACAGGTAACGAACAATATGTAGAGTTTCTGTTAGCGCGTATCCGAACAATGCTTGCCGATACTCGAATGAAGGATATTATCGGCGATGGTGTTGATATTTCACTTGAGAATTGGCTAGGTAGCTATATCGGTGAAGATGAAGCGGGTGACGGCTGTGTGACAATTATCGACCTGTCTTTGGTTCCGGCGGATATTGTTCATGTAGTAACCGCCGTAGTTGCTCGGATGACGTTTGAAGCGTTGCAGCGTTACAGAAAGCTAAATGATAAATCGTTGCCAACGGTTTTGGTCATGGAGGAAGCGCATACGTTCGTTAAGCGATACAAGGAAGATACAGAAAATCAGAGTGCGTCTTCAGTTTGCTGCCAGATGTTTGAGAAGATTTCCAGAGAAGGTAGAAAATTTGGACTCGGGCTTGTATTGTCTTCCCAGAGGCCGTCCGAGTTGTCACCCACCGTACTTTCGCAGTGCAACACATTCTTACTGCATCGGGTAAGTAACGATAGAGACCAAGAGCTAATTCACAGACTGGTGCCCGACAATCTCAGAGGATTGCTTCGAGAGTTACCATCGTTGCCATCGCAGCAAGCAATTTTGCTTGGGTGGGCATCCGAGCTGCCTATCATGGTAAGGATGAATGATTTGGCAGACCATGAGCGTCCACAATCTGATGATCCAGATTTCTGGGATGTTTGGTCGCGAAGTAAGGAAAGAGCAATTGACTGGGCCAAGATCGCTGAGGATTGGCAGCAAACTGCTCAGGAGGATGGTCAAGGTGCTGAAAATGGGCAGGAATAGCACCAGAGCGTGAGTGATGGTGTTCAAGGGCATGGTGCCCTTGAAGCCAGTTCGTTTTGAATATTCTCGATGGATGCCAGTGCGTTTCTGCGCTGATGGGTTTCAGGCTCACTCGCTGGAAGAGCATTAAAAGCCTCTCTGAGTAATGCGTGCAGTTCGTTTTCGGGTTTAGCTGCCAGTTCAAATCGTGTAACCAGTTTCATTTTTACCTCCTGATGTTGGAGGCCGCGACTATCACGGCCTTATCTGAGGCAGCTCGTGCGTGGGAGGTCATGATTTGCACCTTGGGTCGAAATATATGGAGAAGCGTGCTTGCCACGCTTGAAAATCCATGGTTTACCGTCGCTAAGGAACGGATGCTCAATAAGGCTGGTTGTGGCTGGATTAACAGGAGTGTAACTGCCTAAGGGAGTGCGATTACCCGGCAGCCTTAAAGCGCACTACAAACGTGACTCAAGCATTACTCGTCTTCGTGGTTGGTGGTCTGCACGGTGAGACTGTTGACCCGGCGTTTACGGCTTTCCTTGATTTCGTGAATAGATATGTAGGCTGGCTTTGTACCTGAGAGAATAATAAGGCTATCAGTGACCATTTGAGGTGCCACGAATACAGATGTCGTCCAGCGATCCTCACCCCTGATCTTGTCGATATAGGCAAGTGGTGGCGCTGGCGCATAGACAGGCTCTTCCCGGCCTCGGACTTTTCGGTATTTGGGGCTGCCATGTTCATCCCGCTCGTGAAGGTCTTTGATCCTTGGATTGTTCAGCTGAACATCGGGCATGCCGTAAAGCGTAATGTCCCAGCGATGCCCGGCTTGGTCCTCCGGCTCGGTACAGATACCGCTGATATGCAGCACGGTCTCAAAGCTATATATCGGCTCATCTTCGTGATCGAAAGGAAATAACGAACCGTGCAGGTGGTAATTAATCCCGGCCTCGCAGCGCACCGAATAATCATCCACTTCAATCGTAATGAAGGCATAGTCTGCCTGCTTCTTTTTCCGGCGTTTAATAGCGCTTTTCCTCCTCGATGTAGACAACTGTACTGTCAGTGAACCTGTGGCTTTTTAGCTATGGCAGCGTTGGGTATGTGGTCATGAGGCAAATCTCCTTGGCTCCCGTGAAATTTAAGTGTGGCAACTCTGGCATCAGCCGGGGGCGCTGCAAGTCTTCCCTTCGGCTACGACCATCAAACCCGTGTCCTCGCTACGCTTGCGGGCCGCACCAATTTTGATGGTCTTCGGACTGTTCCGCTTCCCCTTATGGCTGCTGCTTGCCGTGAAGCCACGATTTCACGAAAGCAAGGAGATACAAGCCATGACCACGTTTTACGCCCAGCCATACTCGATTGAACACACCGGATTTTACTTTGACAGTCTGGAAGCCTTCGAAGCCGGAATGGAAAAACTTGAACGCCGGGGTTGCGAAGAGGTTGAAATCCAGTTCATTGACGGTGAATGCGGGCTATCTCGCCTCGCCAGTGCAGCCGGGATCGACCAGAGCACTGTGTCACTCTGGTTCGAGGAACTGGATGACCTCGAAGCCTACGAGATTGACCAGCTCTGCTTCCTGCTGGATTGCGGGCACGATCTGGAAGACGCCCTCACGCGCTACGAATACGTCAACATCTTCCACGGCACTGCCGCCGATTACGCGCAGGAGCTGATCGAAGAGACGACAGAAATCCCGGAGAACCTTCGCTATTACATCGACTACGAAGCCATCGCCCGCGACATGGGCTATAACGGCGAAATCGTTGAGATCGACCGCGAGGTCATCGTCACCAACGCTCACGAGTTCTAGGGCTTCGGCCCTAGTTCTTGGGCCTTGCGATGTCTGGCTACACGTGTCTTCGAGGCTAGTGTAGCCGGAGCGTATTGTAAGGGGGGGATTAAGACCGGACGAAGGCGAGTAATGAACCGTAGTCGTGTTGATCTGCGGCACGTAAGGAATCAACGTAAGCCTTCCGGGTTTCATTGGCATCGACCAGATTTTCCCGGCCCCAAGTGAAGCGAGGCTGGCCCAGGGCGGTGAGAAGCAGATCAGTGGCCAAACGCGCATGACGGCCATTGCCATTGGGGAATATGTGTATCCAGACAAGCTTGTGGTGAAATCGCGCGGCGATTTCATCCGGCTGATAGGTATCGTTACTGATCCAGAATCGCACATCGTCCAGAAGCTGGCGCAATTCCACAGGAATGCGGTAAGCATCGACACCGATGTTCTTGCCAGTCTGACGGCGCTCTCCGGCCCATTTCCAGACTCGCCCGAACATGCGCTTGTGCAGGTCATACAGGAATTTCTCGGCAAGCACATCACGTCTGCGCCTGAACGCCCATTCTTCAGCTTCAAGAATGTTGGCCTGTTCCGCCTCGTTCAATTCCGAGCGTAATGTGATATAGGAAGGGATCAGACCTTCCAACTCTTCCGCAGAAAGAGGCGTGGAGGCATCGTCATGTTCAACAAGGTAGTCGTCGCTCATGTCTCCTCCCATAGCACGGAACCGTCCTGAGCGACAATCTTGTTTATCAGGCTTTTGAGCTGCTCGTCCTCATCATTGGCTTCGATGCCCTGGGCTTCCAGCTTCATGCTGTGTCCGGTGGTCTCCAGCCGCTTTTTGGCGATGATTTTTGCACGCTCGGCCACCAGATCATTAAGCGGTTTTCTCGGCACCAGGGCGTAAACCAGGCGGCAATCAAGAGCCTGCGCGG
>JBEVVS010000003.1:0-9045 GCA_040507005.1 Candidatus Thiodiazotropha sp. | reverse complement strand
TCATGCCGATCATCGGCGGCATTGATAAAGAGTACATGCAGCTGGTATTGGAAGAGTTTAAAACCGGCGAACGTGACTCAACCATCATGGGACGGATCGCAAAAGGCTACTCGGATAATGAACTGAAGGCGATTGCATCCTACTTGGCGGATCAGGCCTGGGTATCCAGTCCGTTTAAAGCAGATCCCAAACTCGCGGCCATAGGCAAAAAGATCCACGATGAGAAGTGCAAGACCTGTCATGAAGATGGCGGCAGAGTACAGGAGGATGATGCACCCCGTTTGGCTGGACAGTGGCCCGATTACACCCTGCACTACCTGAAGGATTGCCACAAAAAGGGTAGACGCTGTGCGCCTCGCAAGATGGGCAAACGTGTCAGTCAACTCTCACAAGAAGAATTGAATGCCATGGCCCACTACTACGCCAGTGAAAAATAGTACCAGGGGAATATTAAAATGACTCAAATTACTCGCAGAAGATTTGTAAAGGCCGCCGGCACTTGTGCCGCCCTGGGTACAATGCTCTCAATCACTCCCCAGGCCTTCGGACAAGCCAAGAAGGGCCGTGTGATCGTGATCGGTGGCGGTTATGGGGGTGCAATCGCAGCCAAGTACATCAAAATGGCGGATCCGGATATCGATGTGCTGCTGATCGAGAAAAATGCCGACTATGTCTCCTGCCCGATGAGTAACGAGGTGCTTGGTGGGGACAGGAAGATCGAGAGCATCACCTTTGGCTATGCCAAGCTGAATGAGAATCATGGCATCAATCTGGCTACCGACGAGGTGCTATCGATCGATCCGGACAAACACAGCGTCAAGTGCAAGAGCGGCAAACAATACAATTATGACAAGTTGATTGTCTCACCCGGTATCGATTTCCGTTATGACAAGATCGATGGCTACTCCGCAGAGGTTGCTGAGGAGATTCCCCATGCTTGGAAAGCGGGGCCGCAGACCCTCACCTTGCGTAAACAATTGATGGCAATGAACGATGGTGGAGTCTGTTATATCGTGGCGCCGCCAAATCCTTTTCGATGCCCCCCGGGACCCTATGAGCGTGCCGCACAGATCGCTCACTACTTCAAACAGCATAAACCCAAGTCCAAGGTCATTATCCTCGATACCAAGGATAAGTTCTCCAAGCAGGGCCTGTTCATGCAGGGCTACAAAAAGTTCTATGGCGACACGGTGGAATGGGTAGCTGGGGCCGCCGGAGGCATCATCGAGGGGGTCGATGCCAAAAGCAAGACCCTGATCGGCCAAGTGGATGAATACCAAGGGGATGTAGTGAACATCATACCGGCGCAAAAAGCCGGAAAGATTGCCCAGATTGCTGGCCTGGCGGATGATTCCGGCTGGTGTCCCGTTGATCAGAAGACCTTCGAGTCAAATATTCATAAGGACATTCATGTCATAGGTGACGCTTGTATCGCAGGCAAAATGCCGAAGTCCGGCTATGCGGCCAACTCCCAGGGTAAGGTTTGTGCCGCGGCAGTGGTTGCTGCGCTGAATGGAAACGAACCTGGCGAACCCTCCTATGTCAACACCTGCTACAGCATAATAGCTCCGGAATGGGGAATCTCCGTGGCAGCGGTTTATCAATTGGTCGGGGGGAATATAGTCGGAGTAAAAGGCGCTGGTGGTTTGTCTCCCATGGATGCCAACCCACAGACCCGAGCCATTGAGGCAAAGTTCGCTCATAGCTGGTTCACCAACATCACTGCAGATATGTTCACCTGATAACAATAAACCTCTTAATAGAGAAACAGGCTTGTTCAGCGCCACATTGTGGCGCTTTTTTTTGTCGCCATAGTCTTACCTACAGCGACTGAGATATGCCACTCGAACCAATGACCGGTTCCACAGCGAGCAGCTTCAAAAACTTGAAAGTTGATACAAAAGGGATACACGCCCTGCTAAAACAACCACAAGAGCTTTTTGGATGAACCCGCCTCTACCCCCTTATCCAGGGGGTGAGGCGAGTACATCCTGCCATACCATTACACCAAATTTAATCAATCCATTATTCTTTTATCTATCCTTTTTACCCCCACTCTCCTTTTTCTAAACAGTCAAATAATATCTACCCAACACACTCCTTAACCATGACTCTGCATGGGCAATTCAGTGGATTTCTCAGTTGTCTCCTGCTGACTCATCATCTTGGTTTGTGCTCTGACCAACCGCGACATGGCAGAAATATCCCGATCATTCAGGGAGAAAGCCGCATCCACCCAGTCGTTTGCTATATCCAACAACTCCTGCTTCTCCAACGGCAGCACCCGGTTACGCATCTTAAGCACCGAACGTCTGGTGATATTCGACTTGTTGAGGCGCTTGATGAACGATCTCAGTGCCATCTCACCTTCGCCAGGTTCCGCCACCACATCGACAATCCCCATCTCATAGAGCTGTTCAGCGGTATAACCTTCGGCATTGATGATCATCCGTTCAACCAGTGCCGGGGATATGCGCCTGGAAAGAAACGAGTATGCCCCCATGCCGGGAAACATATTGAATACAACTTCGGGAAATTTAAACATCGTGCCAGCTTCAGCAATGATGTAGTCGCTGGAAAGCGCCGCTTCGAATCCAGCCCCAAGCGCTGTTCCTGTAACCAGTGAGATGGTGCGTACATCGGCATTGAGATTGACGAAATTGGCATACAGCACATCAATACTCAGTTCTGCGTAGTTTTGCAGGGTCTCCCTGTCTCCTGAGGTGATCATGTCAACAAAAAATTTCAGGTCTCCACCAAGATTGAAGATACCGGGCACATCGGAACCGAAAATCAAGAAATCAATTTCCGTGTTGGATTCCTTGTGATTGATGTAGTCACTTGTCCATGTCTGAAATCGATTGATATCTTTCAGCAGCTGAGGTGAAAAACAGGGAATGGCGCCAGGATCCATGGCAAAGGTCAGGGTCTTATAGCTATCGTCATAACGGATATTTAGCGTGTCGAATGATAGTTCTGATAATGATTGTATAGGTACGGCTTTGAGCATTTTCATTTCCTCATGGGTAGATGTCATGGTGTCTGGTCATTTGTAGGTTTATGGTTCCATCGCAATACGAAAAAAATAGATCGACGGTGGCTTTATCTTAGGCTTTGCCATCAGATGATAGAAACAGCATTTCATAAAATGATTAAAGACTGCGGACTCAAATCAGTGTGATCGTGACTCATTTCAGCTTTCTTTGGGAAGTAGAATCCCTTAAGCAATTGATCTTGCTCAATATATTTCGTCATTTATGCATTTTATGGGAAATAAATTCTTATTATGGGTAAAATTTCCACTGTTTACAGTCGTAATCATTAGCTATATACATTCCAAAGTATGCCTTGATTGTTACAATAGGCGACCCAGGAATACAAAAATCAGCCACTTAGGGGTATAAGCCATGGCCGGCAATATGTTGAAAGAGGTATTCAGGCTACCCAGACTCTCGTTCATCTCCCAAGGACTGAGTGATGAGGCACGCCTGGAGTACGAGCAGGGACTGATACGACTCTTTTTTACCTTTATTGTATTCACCTACTTGCTGATTTCAGATCTGACCAATCCTCTTGGCAGTACACACGTGACAGCCACCAACTTGGCTGCCGGATACGAACTCTTCTCTTTTCTCATCATACTCTCGTTTATCTTTGTCAAACGGGGGTCGAAGGTACGCAAGACTATCACCATGCTGGGCGATCACATGATGACCTGTCTCGCGATGTATGGTGCTGGTGAAGTCGGCGCACCGCTGTTTACTGTCCTGCTCTGGATCACTGTTGGGTATGGCGCCCGTTTTGGCAACAACTATCTCTATCTTGGCATGTTGCTCTCGACCTCAGGTTTTCTGGTGGTAATCAACACCACGCCCTTCTGGCTTGCTCACCCTGTCGTCGGTTATGGGTTGATCGTCACCAATATCATCATACCTGTGTTCGTCTCCAAAATTCTTGGACAACTGGTGGAAGCGAAAGCCATTGCTGAAGCGGCGAATCAGGCAAAGGGGCGTTTTCTTGCCAACATGAGTCATGAGATGCGCACGCCGTTGACCGGCATCATTGGCATATCCCAGCTGTTGATGACAGAAAATCTAAGCAAAAGGATCGCCAAGAAAGTCAACACCATGCACTCATCAGCAAGACACCTGCTTACCCTTATCGATGACGTGCTTGATTTTTCCAAAATCGATGCCGGTGAAATCAAGATAGAAACTCATGAGTTCGATCTGCATGCCCTGGTGACTAATGTCAGCTCATCCCTTGAACCAATCGCCAAGCAGAAAAACATCAGTCTGATGACCCATATATCTCCAGAGGTCCCATTCAATCTGCTGGGAGATCACCACCGAATCCAACAGGTACTTAACAACCTTGTGGGCAACTCCATCAAGTTTACCCATCAGGGGTATGTGGATATCAGAGTCAACCCACTGCGCACAACCAGCAGTTTATTGAATCTAAGGTTTGAAGTAATCGACACCGGCATTGGCATTGCGGAAGAGGGTCTAAAAAATATATTTCAACGCTTCAACCAGATCGATGATTCAATTACCAGAGAATATGGTGGATCAGGACTCGGCACGACAATCTCTAAAGAGTTGGTCAATGCAATGGGTGGTGATATCTACGTTGAAAGCACCCTGGGAAAAGGCTCTCGCTTCTATTTTGATCTTCCCCTCGAGATACCGGATTCAGCCAAGGAACAGCGCTACACTGGACATACGACAATCACATTCACCAACAGCCTTCAATTCTATAACAGGATCAACCAGCCACTGAAACTCTGGGAGATAGGCAATGATGTGGCCAGTACAGTTGAAGAGTTGACTGATCTCATCTCTCAAACTGCTACTTTCACTGAGCAACAACCTCTATTGCTGCTGGATGCTGAACACGTCAGCGACAACCTTGAGCAGCTTATACAGGAATTACACGATCTGGCAATCGATCAGTCGCATCTGATATTGATCGACACTGATGGCAAATTCCAACCCTTCGATATACCGCCTGAAATAGATGCTGTGGTGCATGATCTGGAGAATCGGCGTCAACTCTATAATGCCATTCACACGGCGTTTCTTGATACCAGCCTGCCTGAAGGTGTGCTGGCAATCGATCGCTGGGATCAAACTCAGAACCAGGACAGGCTAAAGATTCTTGTTGCAGAAGATACCGCCGTCAACCGCTTGATTCTGGGTGAGATGCTGACCAAGGCCGGATATGACGTCGAATTGGTCGAAGATGGTGAGCGCGCCTTGGAGAAATTCGACGACTGTGAATTCGATTTAGCCATCCTCGATATGCAGATGCCCCGCATCGGTGGCTTGGACGTTATCCGAGAATACAAGTCCGGGTATGGACTGATAAGGGATATACCCTTCATTGTACTGACCGCAAACATCTCCAATGAAGCGGAGATGCAATGTAAGGAAGCAGGCGCCGATGCCTATCTGCAAAAGCCGATCGACATGCATGTGTTGATCAATGAGATCCACCGTCTCACGGATAGTGAAAACAAAATATCGGAAAAGGCACCCGCCAACTACACGGTGGTGCGTAAAACGACTCCGTTCACCTCCAAGCAACCGCAATACCTGGACAGGGACACCCTCGATCAACTAAACAGATTGAGTACACGCGATCACTTTTTCGAGGAACTGGTCAACCACTTCCTGACCGATGTCTATAGTTGTACCGAGCGCATGGAAATTGCACTCCAGACAAACGATATCCCTCAGGTCATCGATGACGCACATGCAATCAAAGGCGCCGCCGGTAATATTGGCGCCACCTACCTTTTCGACAAGGCGAGTAATTTGAACCGATCATCCAGTGAAGAGATTAAACGCAATGGCCAAGATTATCTGGATGAACTGGCTGCCGTGATCGATAAGACCAAAAATGCTTTAGAGCAGTATCTGCAGGATAATCACCTCGATTTCAAGCTGATCAACCGCGAAGAAAGGGCCGATTAGCATCAGCAGGCTATGCAGTAATACCGCTCACCGTCTCCAATACACTCTCTCTCAAACAATCCAGCGCCTTCAGTGGGAGGGTATTGCGATGCCAAGCCATTACGATGGGCACGCAGGCCAGATGCGTGGCAATCTTTTCAGTTATCAACTCTTCTCGATAACGGCTGTTATTCAATATCCAAACGGGTATTAAGGTACAGCCCAGTCCCACCGCTACACATCCCAGGATGCCATCCAGGGTTCCAAACTCCATGATTTCTCCCTCTTGATGGCCGGACTCTCGCTGCCATGCCAGTGCACGGGCACGATAGGCACACCCCTCCCGAAACAAGATCAGGGGTAAGCTATCGAGACTGGCTTGCTTGGACCTGACCAATACCAGTTCATCTTGCATCAACTCATGGGTCATGAGATCAGGATGGTCTACCGGACCAGCCACGAAGGCACAATCCAGTTTGTGTTCAAGGACCGATTCAAGCAGATCGGATGAAGTATTCGTTTCAACCCGGAGATCGAGTCCCGGGTAGGTCAGGCGCACACGCTTCAAGGCTTGGGGCAAATGCACTGCAGTAAATGTCTCCATTGAGCCGATGCGCAACTCACCGGTCTGTTCACCGACTTGGCGCACTGCCATACCCGCCTGTGTCTCAAGCTGGAGAATTTTCCGGGCATACTCCAGTAAAACACGCCCGCTAGGCGCCAGTTCCAATCCCCTCCCTTTACGGTAGAACAGGCAGGCGCCCACTTCCGCCTCGAGGCGTTTGATACGGGCCGTGACATTGGACTGCACGGTATTGAGCCTTCGGGATGCGGAGAGTATGCCACCCTCTTCAACAACTGCTTGAAAGGTACGCAGTGATTGCAGCTCCATAACAATTCTCCTAAACAGAACGTAACTTTCTCTTTTATTCATTTGTTATGATATGTCAGAGCATATACATTCTCGACTTGGGTTGCAAAAGGAGCCTCCTCCATGCCTAACCAGGCAGATCGACTGAAGGTATTGTACGGTGGTGTCATCAGCCTCATTCTGATGCTGGGCATCGCCCGCTTTGCCTATACGCCACTGCTACCGATCATGTTGGATCAGGCAGGGCTTGGACTCTCCCAGGGGGGATGGCTGACGGCTGTCAACTATCTGGGCTATCTGTGTGGCGCAATTGCAGCCTCACTGATCAGTGACCTGGCGCTCAAGGACCGTCTCTACCGCATCGGCCTGGTCGTGGCCGTTGTCTCCACACTTGGCATGGGGCTTACCGAGAATATCTGGCTCTGGTCCTTCTACCGGTTCATTGCCGGACTGAGCAGCGCAGCAGGATTGCTGTTGGGTTCCGGTCTCATTCTCAACTGGCTCATCCGCAACGGATATCGCAGTGAACTGGGGATCCATTTCAGCGGTGTCGGGTTGGGTATCGCCTTTGGTGCGATTGCGGTTGAACTGATGAGCAACCATTTTGACTGGCGCGAACAGTGGCAGATGTTGAGCCTGATGGGCAGCCTGATGGCCATACCTGCGTGGGTTTGGTTACCACCTCCCAACACCAGCCAGATTACGCACACTGGTGAGACGATGGTCGACGCCCCGCCCAGCCGACGCTTTCAACAAATCTTCATGGCCGCCTACTTCTGCGCCGGGGCGGGTTATGTGGTCAGCGCCACCTTCATCGTGGCAATCATCGATGAACTGCCTGGACTCTCCGGTCTGGGTGCCTGGAGCTTCTTCATCATTGGCCTGGCTGCGGCCCCCGCCTCTATCCTATGGGACCTGGTGGCGAGGCGTATCGGAGATCTCAATGCACTCCTTATCGCCTTTGTATTGCAAACTATCGGGATTCTGTTGCCGGTGTTAGAACATAGCCCCATGATGGCAATATCCGGGGCAGTATTATATGGGGGAACGACTATCGGCATCGTCAGCCTGGTACTTACCATGGCCGGGCGCTACTACCCTACCCGTCCCGCCAAGATGATGGGTAAAATGACCATCGCTTACGGGATCGCACAGATTGTAATTCCGGCAATCACCGGCATTCTCGCCGAGCGCAGCGGCAGCTACAGCGATGGGCTCTATCTGGCAGCCGCAATCATGGCCCTGGGCACACTGCTAATGGCGGGCCTTAAACTGCTCGATAACAAACACAACGTTGATGTTGCATAATCTGCCGGGAATGGATCGTTAAGCGAACTCCCTGGGACTGACACCCACTCTCCCCTGTGGTCCAAGGCGCCATGGTTTCCGGATACAACGAGTGTCTATCCGGAAACCGGATGGAAGTTGCCAGGTACCGAGGAGATGCAGCTTTTTACTTGCCGGTTTGCGGCGACTTTTCCAACTCCATGGCGGTAATGCGGAACTGTTTGTCCCGTCCCTTTTTTACCGTAAAGATGACCTTGTCATTCTCTTTGAATGCAGATAAATCCACCCGTTTTGTAACCGGCAAATCCATGGTCATCCCCATCCATTTAAGTTCCGGAATTGGTCCGTGAGTCAGATTGATTATCCTTTTATTCGTATCAATTTTGTGTAGAACTCCCTTCCCCACACCTTCACTGACACCACTCGCCATATCACCATGGCCATGCATACTATGTCCGCCCTGGCTGTCACCCAGAACCGGCATGGTGAGTAACAGGCCGGCAAATACCAATGCGACAAACTGTATCGATTTTTTCATGCTTGATTTCCTCTTAAGGTAGATCGGATGAGGTTTCATCCCCTTTGTGCGAAGTCGCTGGGGCAGGCGGCAAACGGCGCGCCTCCCAGATCAAATAGATTACCGGGACCACGATGAGGGTCATAACTGTGGTGCTGAGCATGCCGCCTACCATGGGCAAAGCAATACGTCGCATCACATCAGAGCCAGGCCCCTCAGTAAAAAAGATGGGTAGTAAACCGGCGATAATGACAGATACGGTCATCAATTTCGGTCTGACGCGCAAGGCGGCGCCAGCCATGATGGTGGCAAACAGTTGCTGTCGATCCAAGGGTGGAAGTGCGCGCGCCTGCTGATCTATATAGAGCAGCATAACCACCGCGGTCTCCACGGCGATTCCACCAAGTGCGATA
>JBEVVS010000098.1:0-9376 GCA_040507005.1 Candidatus Thiodiazotropha sp. | reverse complement strand
TTTTCCGCTTCGACACGATTGCTTGTTAACGCCTCAACTTGGGCGTTCAGCCTGGCCGGTATGGAAGCCAACTCCAACAGTCTCGCCACCATGCGTGTCAAGAGACCAAAGCCATAGCGTTTTGTAAGCTGTTGCAAAAGGGGATGTGAGATCATTCTTGTCAGCGGTGTGGTCTCGTAAACAGCCCCTTCCCAATCGGGAGCGGCAATAAAACGATCCGCATCCTGCTGCGCTAAGCGTTGGCAGATTGCCGTTGCTTCGATAGTTGGCAGGGGATTGCAACCGGCATCCGCCAGCTCCCCTGACTGGTTGTCTCTGAGGTGCCGTAGCAGTCTCGATGCGGGTGTGGAGGTCGCATCGAGCCAAGCATCGAACTCCTCGATAGTGGCCTTGGCATACCACTTCCCAGGTGAGAGTGAAAAGATCGAATCGTCAGCTGTTTTCGATATCTGCTCAATGACAGAAGAGAAACTTTCCTGATCAAACTTCAAACTCGGTTGCAGGGTAAACAGATCACCATCCTTAAAACAGGCATGCTTAGCTTGCGGCAACAGATTCGAGAGAGAAGCGACCAAGGCGCGGTTTATCGGGGCGCCGACTTGATTGGACCAATCTATGAGGATACGCCAAAGATGCTCACGGGCGGTCTCCACTGTGACCAACATCGTCTCGGCCAACTCGACCTGGATGTTCTTAGCTATATCCATCGCCTGTCGACACGCCTGTGCCGCAGCACATGCCTGGGCGGTGGCACACACACTGTAGAGCATCGGCACCATGCCTAGCAGCTCATCTACCGGTTTACCCTCAAACAGATGGGTCAATTGCAGTGGACGACTTGAACGAATGGCGACCCTGTTTATGCGCTCATGTTGACAATTGAGCTCAATCAAAATTTCACCCTCTACATTCACAGGTCTGCATCCTGGCCCTGATTGAACTTTCCCCGTAGCAGATCCCGTCGACTCAGCGGTTGTTCAAGACGCTCACTCATGGCAGGTCGCGCCTGTTCCGTTGAGGCCACCTGATCATCAACCGATTGCTGAGCGGACTCACCTTTCCAGTTTCGCTCGATTTCACTTTCCCGGGTGGATACCGAATCACGATGTTCCGCACTCATCAGCGCATCCATCACCGCCTCTGCCGTTGCCACTGCTGTGGCGTGATCGGCAAACTCGAATACCGGAGAAAAGAGTGAGCACATCTGGTAACGGCCTATACCCTCCTCTTCGCCAAGGATGAACTCATAGGGACCGGAAGGCATTTGATGGAGCTGTTTGTCGCCGACGCCCATTGTCTCCCAGCTATCCCCTTCCGGCGGCAATAGCATCAGGTTCATGAACCAAGGGGTAATCAAAACACCAAGACAAAATTCATTCCATTTACAAAATCCCACTGCTTCCACTTGCAGGGCGGGATTGAGCAGTGGCAGTCCCTGCATGCGCTCCTGCTGAATCCGCCGAAACTGGCACTCGAGGCCCTCAATGAGATAGTCAGGACAGATCACGGTGCCTTCCTCACCACCATGAAGTCACCTTTCTTACCGTCGCAATTCGGGCAGCTCCAGTGGGACGGCAACTTTGAGAAAGGCGTCCCCGGCGGGATTTGCCAATAGTCGTCACCGACGGCGGGATTATAGATATACCAACAGATCTTGCACTCCAGCAGGCTGTCGTCCTGCAGCTTGTCATCATTACCGCCATAGGAACCGGCAAAGAAGGCCTCGCTCACCGGTACGCCTCCATGATTTCATTCAGTCGCCGGGCGCTCTCCTTGATATCTTCGTTGGCCGCGGCAGCGACTGCAGGCACATCACCTATCTCGAGGGTGTTGAGAATGTTCTTGTCCTGGGAGTTGAAATACTGCACCCACCAGACATTTTGTACCCCAGTACTGGTGATGCGGCAATTGCCATAACCCCGGGAGAGTATGGTGAGAGGTCCGGCACCCAAGCGATCAGTCAGGAATGAAAGATCCTGCTCGGTCTGAGGCAGCAGGGTGAGATTAATCACATGACTCTCTCTGCCGGGTCGATACTCGGCGACCTTGTCATTGATTTCAGCAAGAAGCGGCGGAGCATTCAAAACCCCATCGGGTAGCGACTCTATCTGGGTATCGACACGATGCGCCGCATGCTTGAAGACATGTCGACGGCACAACCTAGGCACTTGCGCCACCTCAATGGTATCGGCCGTCATCTGCTGTTGCTGATTGAAGTATCTGATGCGCCAGATACCCGCCATCACCGACTCCTGGATACTGGCGCTGCTATCGACACCCCGGTAGACCATGCTAACCTCACCCTCACCGAGAACCTGATCGACCAAACTGCGGTTCTCCGCATCCAGGGTTGATATATCGACCTTTTCGGGCTTGATGTCTCTCACATTGGCCTGCCGCTGTAACACCTCATCCAACTCGGTTAACATCGACATGCCCTTTTCAAGACTCTGCACCTGATCAGGTTCCGGCATCTGCGGCATGCTGAAGGTAGACATCTCGTCGGGCAGTTGCAGGATGTCGAGCTCTGCACCATCCGCTTCCTCCGGTTGGGAACCCGGACCGCTGACAGTTACAGGTATGTCAATTTCGTTCATAATTTTTACCGCTCCTTATTAATGGCACTGCCCGGCAGCACTGACCACAGGAATCTTAAAGCTTGGTGTCGCGGGTGGTTGGGCATTCAAGAGGTGTTCGATCTCTTTTAAATAGACGTCCCAATCCTGCATCCGGGAAATCGCCCCCACATAGGCGCCATCCTGCAACATAACAAGCGCCGGCCAGCCATCGAAGGGAAAACGTGCATGCAACTGATGTTCAGATTCGCGCTCGACTATGGCCACCTGAAAACGCTCACCAAACCGGTCCATGAGTAACGGCAATACCACCGCCACATCATTGCTCTCGGGGAACTGCACCGGGTTCTCGGTGAAGAACAGCAGTGAGTGTTTATGCCCACGAATAAATTCCTCAAGAGAGTTCTCGTTGACTGTGGCTATCCCTTTGCTTTTGATGAGGTCATTGATCAGTGGTGATGACATGGGTCTCTCCTGCTATTTACTCAACCGAAGATGTTCCGGTAATTGTGGTTCGCGGTTCACCAGATCATCGAACAGATGATCTATTGCCGTCTCGCCCTTGTTCACCAGGTCGATGGCCTGGAGAGCTTGGGCTATCTCCCTGGCCCTGGCTGCGCTCAACACCTCGCGGGCGGTATCGAGAAAGACCAATACCCAATCACCAACCTGAGGCTCGCCAACCAGAAGCGTATCCACCCTGCGCCGCTCACCCATCCCTTGGCATATGGCACAGCCCGGGTGAATGGAGAGCACCTGCATCGGAACACCGATACACATTACCGATCCCCCCGGCTTCGGTATTTGTGGAGATGTGCGTCCACATCCACAGATAGGGCTTCCTGTTCAAGGGCAACCGGACGGTAGCTCAGATCAAACTGTGGTGAGGTCAGAACCCTTGCATCCCCTACCCGACAGGCATGCTTTTCCGAGGGTCGCTCACCCTCATAGCGACTGATATCGGAGATGGCGCCCTGGCGTCCGCTATCGGGTGGCAATGGTGTTTCACGGCGCTCAGCCCCAATACCAAACCCTTGCAGATATTCCAGGGCCATATGGATCGCAGGCCCTATCTGAGCCCGGACAGGCTCTCGCAGACTGCCACCGTAATCCTCCAGCTCAACGGGTTGCACACCCACCAGCAGAAGATGTTGGGGATAGTCACCCAGCATCTCCGCCATGGCGAGCACCTCTTGAAAGCCTGTCTGGTGCAGGCTCACCTTTTTGGCACCCATGAACTTGGGCACCTCATCACCCTCAACCCGTTTCAGGCTGCCACCAGGCAGACCGTAGTCAACCGCATCGAAGACCACCAGTATCTCCGCCTCACGGATATGTTGCACCAGATAGATACCCTGGGTGCCTCCATCCAGAAGGCGTACATTGTCAGGAAAACGGTATTCACGCTGCATCGACTCCAATGCACGCACGCCAAAGCCCTCATCGGCCCAGAGCAGGTTTCCAATACCGAGGATCAGTACATTGGGCGATTTGGGCATATGAGACTCCGGCATAGAACCAGGGATGAATGAAAACACTATCTGCAAACCACGCGCCAACCTCTTCCAGATAGATTACCCATTGTTTTCGATACCATTTTTCCGGATAAGAATCCCCTAAAAACGAGACAAATGGAATGTTTATTATCAGTTTTTATAATTTATGGAAGGATTCTTTCCATTTATTGCCCATTGTAAACGTTCTGCTTACCTATTTGCATAGATTACTAAGGGTTTTCTACCCATCCATCCGAAAATAGGAAAGCAGCTTTACACCCTGCCTGTGCCAAGGTTGAAACAGATTCAAATCAGTCCCATCATCGAATTTCGCCATCCATGCCGGATATTTCTCGGCCGCTGAGGTGCAAGATCCGGAAATGACTCATAATTTGAATGGACGGTAGATTTCATTGGACCCTATTATGCAATGGCGCATGGATATTAGCCTGGTACTAACAATCAGATAACAGAGAAAACAAAATGCCAATCGTTTCGTGGAGCGAAGAATTCAGTGTCAATGTCAAAGTGATCGACGAGCAACATCAAACAATGCTCGATATTGTCAACAATCTGCATACCGCGGTGGAAGAGAATGAGGATAAAGAGACCCTGAAACAGCTATTGATTGAGTTGAATGAACACACACGGTCTCACTTCGCGACAGAAGATGAGTTGATGAAGCAATATGACTATCCCGGGTATGAACAGCATCTGCATGAACACAATGTTTTGTTGCAGCACCTGGGTAATATCGTCGAAAGTGTCACTGGAGGAAAGGACCCGACATTTCGCTCCGATTACGATGTCTCCTCTGACTGGGTGCTGATTCATATTTTTAAAAGCGATAAAGACCTGGGTGGCTTTCTCAATAAACAGGGCGTCTTTTGATGCCGTGCGACAATCTGCTCACATACTATCCCGGCACAAGATAAATCAGCGCCCCAATAAAAGGCGGGGAAGCAATGCTCCCCCGCCGCATCTTCTACGCAAGACCGAAGTTACCGCACTTTTACATACAGATTGATCTCAAAACCATAACGCAGGTCTTGATACCCCGGTTTAGACCATTTATGCATCGTAATTCTCTCTCCTATCTGTTGGATATGGTTTATGGAAGAGTCGCCTCCAATTACTGGTAGAGGAAACACAAATTAACCTACAAGATACATACCAACAGGGCAGATAAAACACTCAAGCCCCGTTAACATCAGTAATTCAGTGATAAATGCTCAGACTAGTGAACGAAAACCTAGCTGCAGACCACTTCCGATAGCTTCCATCACCGTCTCGCTGCTCCGGTATGTGCAGTTTCTGAACACAATCCCGTGAAATCTTTATACACATCGAAGCCAAGGTTAGTGAAGGCCAGTCCAGTCCGATCACTGACTAGAGATCCCCATGCCCCTAGGTGGCTCCATGGGTGTAACCACCCCTTTGGTATCGAGGGATAAGATCCAGTCTACCAACTCAGCGGCATCAACTTTTTTCAAAGCCACATTCGGCGGCATAAACTGCATATTCACGTTTTGCCATACCTTTTGATTCCCTTGTGTTCCCTCCAGCACAGACTCCAGCAACCTGTCCTTGCTGTTTGGCCTGTCTCGATAGTGTGCAGCCACCTCCTTGAACGACGGAGCAAGGGGAATAACGCGCCTCTCCTTGACCGGATCCACGCGATGACAGATGGTGCAGCCGCTGACAGTTGAGAGGGCCAGCATTCTATCGTGATACATAAGCCGCTCTGCAACCTCAGGGGCTATATCCAACTTAAGTATCCAATGCAGAAGTGAGGAGGCATCCTCTCGAGAGACATTTACATTCGGTGGCATGAAGCGCATTCCGACCTTGCCGCTCCAGGCCTGTTCCTGATAGACCGTACCATGCAGCACCCGATCAAGCAGATCACTGAATGCATCCTTATCGTCCCGATAACGTAACGCTATTTCCTGATAGCTCGGTGCAAGCGGAAGATCATCGGAACTGGCATCGGGTGCTATCTTATGGCAGATGAAACAACCGGAAGCATTGGCCAGGGCCAACATTTGCTGATCCTCTGCCTCTACAGCAGGAAGCAGTAAACATGCAGCCGCTGCGATTACAGTGGTTAAAGATAACTTCAACCTAACCATTGTTAGTATCTCCCTGATTGAATACTGAGATTGATGGACAAGAAACATATGAACCAATAGCAACAACTATGCCTGCCTCCCAGTAGTCGCGGCCAGATATGGCATCGCCTGGAGAGTCACCAGATGTAATGCCATCCATCACCGGTCTCCAGCGTCCGCCATTGTTCAAAAACTGCCGATAATGCTCAATATATGAACACATATCAGGCATCGTCTGAGGATCTCCATGCCCGCTAGCGTTAGATACCGGGCAGAGGAACATGGCACGGAGCATGCTTTTTTATCCAGCAGGATTCTAACAACAGCGAGTGTCCAGAGTTGCGCTACGCAAAAACCCCATATGCCCTTTTTTTACAATGGCTATTGCTGCTCGGATTGCTGCTTTTTATCAGCTGGGTATTCTGGGATAGAGGTCTGCTGCAAACCGCTCTGCTATCAGATCCCAGTCGTATCACACTGGTTATCCTGTCACTCTTTATCATATCAACCTGCCACTGCGCCGCGCGGACACTCTATTTGTCCCATGAACAGAGTGCCCTGGATCGAATTGTCCTGTTCACAACGGCTAACCCGCCAGATCTAGGCCGCAATCGTTGGTGGATAGAAAATCAGCTACCTGCTAGAGACTCCCTCTCCGGTCAATTCATAACAGGCATAGCATCACTGCGCAGTACACTTCAGCCCCATCAGGGGTACCCGGATAGCCAACTACTGGCACAGGTGATGGCGGAGAGATCCAGAGGCCAGCATGAAGTGGGTTGGTTCATCTGCGGGTTACTTGTGAAACTCGGTCTACTCGGCACAGTGATCGGGTTTGTCTTGATGCTGGCACCGGTGGCAGAACTTGAATCCTTCGACCTATCCGATATCCAGGGGCTACTGCAACGCATGACCACAGGCATGGGGGTGGCACTGAACACAACCTTGATGGGACTCAGCTGCAGCATGTTATTGGGGATGCAGTACCTGATGCTGGATCGTGCCGCGGATCGCCTGGTAGCAGAAGCGGTGGAGTTCACTGAAACAGGCCTGTTCAAGGTGACCGACAAGGAGCTGTGATCAGATGGCGATGTTTCGTATCAGTAGGCAGTTTGATGCAGATCCGTTCAGCGACCTTCTGTTCAACGCGTTGCTTGCGTTCACCTTCCTTTTCCTGGTGGCCCTGATGTTTCTTAATCCACCGGCAAAGAGCGGCACCATTACGCCCAAGGCCGACTTCCTGATCTCGGTAACCTGGGCCGATAACAGTCCTGACGATATCGACACCTGGGTAGAGGGACCCAGCGGTGAGCTGATCTGGTTCAAGAATCCCCAGGCAAGCCTCATGCATCTGGATAGAGATGATCGGGGCATGGCCAACGATACGCTGCTGATAGACGGCAAAACAGTCATCAATCCCTTGAATCAGGAGATAGTGACCATACGCGGTCGTCCAGCGGGAGAATATGTCATCAACATTCACTATTACAACAGCAAGACACTTAAGCCGGTTCCGGTAACGGTCTATCTGGCGGAAGTCAATCCCGCACTGAAAGTTTTGCACTATGCAACCCATACCCTGGATCGGGTTGGCGAAGAGAAGACAGTGATCCGTTTTACCATTGGCACCGATGGACAGGTCAGTAACATCAACACCCTCGAAAAATCGATTGTCCAGGTAGGTAAGATATGAGTGAATCCCTGTTACTTTTGTTGTTCTCCTATGTGGCCTTGGCCCTGCTGGCGGCCGCGGCATTGATCGCCAGCAGTTTTCCGATCCTGATTCGAGCATTCATCGTGGTATCTGTGACAGCACTCTACTTCATCAGTTATCAGGGATGGCAAGCGGTCCAAGGCTGGCCCGCAAGGATTGACGTTCCACAACGCTTTCTCCTGCACGCTTCGGTGATCGATGAACCCGACAAGACAACGGGTTCCCCGGGAAACATCACCATCTGGGCCACCGACCTCAGCAGCGGCGCACCGGCGGATGATCCTCGTGCCTACAAGCTGGAATACAACAAGGAGCTGCATAGCGGACTCGACGATGCGTTACGCAATATGCGCAACGGTATAATCCAGCTGGGCAGGAAAACCGCTGTTGCGAAAAAGACGGGGCAACCACTCGACTTTACCCGTATGGGAGAACAACGGGAGAAGATTGAGATCTACTCCCTGCCGGATCCTGCATTACCTGAAAAATGAAACTTATCCTGCCACTTAGCCACTTGGCGTTGCTCCTTGTATCCTGCGCCAACGAACCGACGGATAGTTCGAGCCATTTTCCATTGCAGGAGGGAATGCAATGGGATTATAGGGTGACCACAAGCATTAACGATTCTGTTGAACACTCGAATTTCTCTATCCGTATGGGAAAAGAGCAAACAATCGACGGTATAAACCACGCGGTACGCATAACCAGCGATGGCACCCGTTACTATATCGTTGAAAACAGTGACGGCATCTATCGCAATGCAAAGCAAACCCTGATCGAGCCTAAGCCCAACATGGAAAGCTCCCCTCACTGGATACTCAAACACCCGTTAAGGCGCGGGACTCATTGGAGCAATCCCACCTATCCTTTCGTCCTGCGCCGTATCTATCCTTATGAGGAGCGGTTAACCCGTGGAATCAATCTCAAGATGAACTTCCAGATCGTGGCGGAGGATGAAACCGTTGTTGTAACCGCCGGCCGATTCGAGAACTGTATTCGGGTTGAAGGTGAGGCAAATCTCACCCTCTATGCAGACGGCAAAAGCGGTTATAAGGAGATATTTATAAATACCATCGAGTGGTACGCACCCGGTGTCGGCCTGGTGAAGCTATTGCGGGAAGAACCCTTGTCAAATGATGTGTTTGCAGGTGGTGAGATAGTCTATGAATTGAGATCCTTACACTATTGAAGGGAGCATCCCGTCACCCATTGGCTGTGGCTGATGCTTAACGCCAATCCCGGGTCTGTATCGGTCGAAAAAAACTAAACAGTGATTTATTAATAACCTGATCAATATAAAAATTATTGTGGAATGAAAATTGGTCTCATTATAAAAAACCATAGTTGCTGATCAATTCAAAATATTTGCGTAATATCAGCTGGATAACTGGAATAATCACTGCTCATTATATATATTTAAACGATTCTCATTTCTTCGTAGCAAGCGGAATGCAAAAAAACGTACCCTATTCCCATATC
>JBEVVS010000048.1:0-9535 GCA_040507005.1 Candidatus Thiodiazotropha sp. | reverse complement strand
GTAAAGATGCTGTCACTCAGTATCAGAAACGAGTATCCATCGGTTGCCCAATTTCTGCTTGAGCCCTGGTTTCAGAACACCCTGGCGGTATTGCTGATGCTGGTGGGTCTCTATCTTGTCGGTTGGTTCGCCAGTCGCATGATCGGCCGCAGGATCCTCAACATCTTCGAGTCGAGCGTGCAGCGCCTGCCGGTGATTCAGAATGTCTATGGCTTGGTTAAAAAGCTTATCTCCGCATTGGGCGAGAAACCGGAAAATGTGCAGCAGGTGGTGTTGATCGAGTTCCCGTCCCCCGAGATGAAGACGGTGGGATTCGTGACCCGCACCATGGTGGATGACAACAGCGGCCAGGAGCTGGCGGCGGTGTATGTGCCGACCACACCGAATCCCACCTCGGGTTATTTGGAGATAGTGCCGATCGAAAAACTTGTGTCGACGGATTGGAGTATCGATGAGGCGATGAATTTCATCATCTCAGGGGGCGCAGTGGCGCCGGATAAGGTACCTTATACAAAAGACAAGCCTGGCAAAGCGTAGCGCTTTTTGTGCAGAAAACCAACGCTAGTCAGGGCACAAAAGCGCGTTGCTTTGACTGTTGCTGTCCATGCCGCTGTTGGCATCTCGATCATTTGCCATGGATGACATTTGACAATATCTGCACGACTCCGTCTTCCCGAACAGAGACAGACAGCTTCAACTCTCTGGCAAAATAGAGGGGATAGGACTGGCCAATGGTTAGGGTTTTGATGTCACCGCTGGGTTTTACCATATTCAGGATATAGGGACTGTTTTGCGTCAGCCCCCAATTCTTTGCACCCACCATGGAGGTATTGACAACGTTCTTTCCGTCGATGTCAAGACTGACAAAGGTCAGACCATTGCCGCCCCCCTGCTTGGTTACATGGGCTGAAAGAAACGTACCTGGACCTTTAAGGGTTATCAATTCATGAGTCCCTTGTGGCGCGGGCGCCCTTAGACCTTGCGTCCTTTCCGGGTTGGTAACACCCTTTGTAAAAGTGTTGACAACACACCCTTGCAACACAATCATCAACAACAAGGTGAGGAATGCGGCTTGCGTAAATAAACGAATATTCATGTTCAGCTATCTCCTTTTACCATAACTGACTGCCGCCAAAGACAGATGAATCGTCGTATTTGGCGGTCAGTTTCAGTCGATGGTTTGCCCTATCAGATCAATCCAAGTTCAGTCAGGATCTGATCGCCAGTCGTTGTGCCACTGTAGTGACTGATGAGATCGGCAGCGATCTTATCGATGCGCATTCCCTCATTGCTTATCCAGGCGTGGGTAACGGGATCCCGTTCACCGGCAGCGTGATGAATGGATATCAAGTCCCACTGATTGTTAAAGACCGGTGATCCTGATGAGCCAGGTTCAGTGTCAGAGGTATAGCGCACCACATTTTCATAGATGTTAGTAAGATTGTTGCGCTGTAAGGATACCTCCTTACGGCGGCCCCTGGGGTGTTGGATAATGTTGACATGCTGGCCGGGCAGGTCACCTGATGGACCGGCGTAGGATATCGATTCCCTCAATGGCAGGTAACCCCAAACATGCCCTGGATTGGTACAGACTTTTTTAAACTTGGGTATGTCGACAGGCCAGTCAATAGGTAGGCCTTTTTTAGGACGTCTGAAGTCTATGGGAGGCTCGGGGCCAAACGGATCGGGTGTGAATTCCACTCTGCCTTGTCCGGCTCCATTACCGGACTCCGCAGCGGAAATGGCCTTCCAGTACCCACCAAAGACATATCGGCAGTGTGGGTTAAGCCTGATCAGGGTAAAGTCCAGTGCCGCATTTGTGTAGAAAACATCGTCCGGGTCTGCTGAGTAAATGTCTACACTTTGCGGATTGCCTGCATAATCCAGCTGATAATTGAATTGCATCTCCACTTTGTGGGAAAAGCTATCCGTTGGAATAACATGGTTGTTAGTCATAAACAGGGATGGCGCCACCAGGAAGCCTGTGCCCCAGCCCGATCCGGCGGTAAGTCCTGCATAATCTTCCGTCAATGTGACCCGTGCCACTGCCTTCTGAACATCTGCGCCTTCCTCTAAGAAGTGTGCAGGAAGGAAGTTAGGTTCAGCAATGATGCGTTCCAGATAGGCCATATCTTCAATTGCCACACGGCTGTCTTCCCCGATATTCAATTCTCTGCCTGGGTCACCGAAATCCTTGTAGCTTTTAATTGGATACGCTGTCTCCTGAAGCTTTCCCAGCGCTGTTTGAATGACTTCTGGATTGAATTGTTGGAGGATCCCTTCCAACTGCTCTAGGTCAGATCTGTTTCGGCTCATGATAACTGTACTCCTTTACGTGTGTTGTTTAGTCATCTAACAAAAACCTGAAAAGAATGTTTATCTCTGTGTGTTCTATCCTCCTGCTATTAGCATCTTTTGTGTCGCGAGTCCGCGCCCATGGGGGTGTGTCTGCCACCCTGCGGGGACCGGGCGGAACCGCTCCCCGCAGTGAGGCTTAACAGGGGTCGCCATCCTCAGTGCTATCCTCATCGAAGCAACAGGCGTCGATGCTTTGGGGTGTGCAACCACGATCGCAGCAGCAGTCGCTGCAACCGCACTCGTCACACGCCTTGCCCGAGGCCTTTTCCCAGACGGTGTAGGCGAGCAGGTCGAGGATTGTTTTCGGCTGCTTCGGATCGTCGGTCTTGATCACCAGTCCCTGGGCACGAGGGCATTTCTCCTCGGCTTTGTAGCGGATCAGGATGTCGAGACTCGCACCCGGAGGAAGCGTTGCAGGGAAGGGGTTGTTGACCAGCTTCCAGTACTTGCTCGGTCGGGTCAGGCCCACATGCGAGACGTGAAGCGGGCAGTGGCCGACGTTGGTCAGTGTGAGCGTCCGTTCGCCGGCGCAGCAGGCCTTGACGCCGCCAATGCAGGTGGAGCCGGTGATCGACAGACGTCCCGCAGGCGCGCTGCCACTGACGCGGATCGTCTTCGGTCCCTGCGGATCATCGCTCTTGATGGTGAGCGTGCCCGTCTTGGTGCCGAAACCGGTCGGCTGGAAGCGGATCGGGATCTGCAGACTGTCCCCCGGGCCGATCACGATGGGGAAGCTCAGGACACTTGGCAGGACAAACTCGCCACTCGACGTGGTGATGCTCTGTATCGTCAGCGGACAAGGGGCGCTGTTGGAAAGGGTCAACGGCAGGTCGCTAAAGTCACCGATGCAGGTCTTGCCGAAATCACCATTGTCAGCGATTACCGAGACCAGCCGCGGCGGTGCTGCATTGCCCGAGACCCTGATCACCCGAGGCCCGCCTGGGTCGTTGGAGGAGATGGTGATAAGCGCCGTCTTGTTGCCGAAGGAAGTGGGCTGAAAACGTATCGGGATATCGATGCTGTCACCCGAGTCGATCACGATCGGGTAAGCATTCACGCCGGGGGCAACGAATTCCACCGAATTGGATACGATGTTGGTGATCGAGAGCATGCCAAACCCGCTGTTGGAGAGTGTCAGGATCATGTCCTTTACCTTACCCACGCAGACATTCATGAAGGCACCGGCATCGGGCAGTACGCTGACAAGCCGCGGCCGCAGCTGCACGGTCCGGGTCGCGATATTGTTGTCGTTGGGGACGAGTCGCCAGTCCTCGATGGTGCGGCCCGCATGGTATTTATCCGCATTGTCCGGATCCCCCTCCGCCGAGACCACCATCATCATGCTGTCATCACCATCTTCGTTCGGGTTCGGTACCCAGGCAAAGGGACCGACCACGATCTCCTCCCCGTTGTTGGGTTGGATCGAGGGTGCGCCGATCTCCGGGGTATCCATGCTCTTGAAGTCCGTGGGCCAGACATGCCCCTCGAGGGGTTTGCAATGGAAGCCACGGACAGTGACCAGGTTGGCGATGGAGCTGCCACGGTTTTTCACGCGCACATAGGCGTAGTTGGTGCCGATCACCGGATCCTGGTGGGCGCTGCCGCCATCGGGATCATGACGGTTCCAGATAGTTGTTGTGGCCCGATGGTCGGCGAGATATTCGTATTCACCACCGCGCCCGTCGTCGATATAGACATCCACCAGGGGCGGGTCGCCGTCGTTCAGGTCCTGTTTCTCGAAAGACCATTCGAGGACCTTCGAGTAGGCGTCCCCCGAGAGACCGCGGCTGGTCCAGTCCCCTGCATCGGCGGTCAACAGTGCATCGAGGAAGGCAGCCGGAGAGCCCGGGTTGGTGGCGGGGGACAGGGTGCTGACGGCACGCAGCATGAGATAGGTCATGAGATGGGCCGAGAATTCCCGTCGGGTCAGGGCCGTGGCGTCGCCGCCGACGCTGCGATAGGCACGGAACAGGGTCGTCGACAGGATCTGTTCGGAGGAGTAACTGCCCACGTCATTGACACCGCCCCAACCCCAGCCGGCGGCGGGGTCCCGGTCTGAGCGGCGCCCCAGGTTGGAGTAGGGCCAGAGCATGAAGCGGTCGTTGTTGCCCCCATTGTGCCAGCCGGAATAGGGGTCGTTGAGGATCATGCCGAAGCTGTCACCTGCGCTGTGTGCAAAGCCGAAGTTGGCCGTGTTCACATGGTCGTAGAGGATGCCGTGTCCACCGAGCTCGTGGAGCACCAGATACCAGTCCGAGGCGTTGCCTGTGGGCGTCCCGCCGGTGTTGTCGATGCGGCCGTAACAGGCGTGTTCGATGCCGTCCCCGTCACCGTAGCAGTGACCGTTGTTGCTGCCGCTGAAACCCCGGTGGTCGACCTTGATGGGAAAGCTGGTGCCGTCGAAATAGGTGGCGATGGGAAAGCCCAACGCCTCCACCAGACGGAAAAACCGGTCGTTATGATAGTAGGCGTTGACGGCTAGAAACTCGTCGGTACGCACCTGGTAGTCAAAATCCACACCCTCGGGTTCGGTGGGTGGTGAGATATTGGGATTGTGGACATTCACCACTTCCACATACTCACCCGTAAGCGACTGGGTGCCACCCACGGCCGGGTCCAAGCCGAGTAGCTCCACGTCGTCCCGTAACGGATTGAGCACTGCATTGCTTTGCGTGGCGTCGTTTGCCGTATCCCCCGTGGAGGTGATCGGGTCGTAGGTGAAGACGAGCCCGTTTACATGGGAGGTGAGCGCCCGCAGATAGAGGATGTCTCCCGTCGCAACATTCACCAGGAGCCGCCAGTTCATCTGATGCTCCTTGATGGGCAAGCGGATGATGAGTTCGGCCACCAGATGCCAGCTTCCGTCCTTGAGGGCATCGGGGAGCTTCACCAGGGGCAGGGTTGGGAGGTGCTCTTCCTCGATCGGTTCTGAGGGATATCGCTCCTGTTTTTCCTGTGGCTCAGGGTGGTCGTGCTGACGCCGTGCACGGTCCAGCTGGTAGACATAGAAACGCCCGGAGATTAGCTCCGGGGTCGTCCGGCCTTTGTCCTTATCGTAACCGTCGAGGTTTGCAGCGAGGATCTCGGTGAGCTGCGTGGCGGCGGTAGTCTGCGCCTGTTTCGATCTGCTTTCCTCGGCGCCGGGTCCTGATTCGCCGGCGGAGAAGAGCTTGCGGTAGCGGTTGATGTCCCGGGCGGGAGGGAGCGCGGCATCAACCCCTGTTGTGCTTGTGTTGACGATCGAGATGATGCGGCCGCTTTCGTTGTGTCTGGTTGCCGTGATCCCGGCGCCCCAGACCGGTGTGTCGAGATAGGTCTGGTTATAGACATAGGTGGTGGTGTCGAAGAAACGCTTTTCATCGGCCAGGTGAAAGGAGGGGCCAGATTTTTTAGGCTCGAGATGGGTCGCTTTGCGGTCGAGCTCCCCGAGCTCCGCGATATCCACGCCGATTGTACCGGCAAGCCGGCGGACATGGGATTTCGCCGAGGCGGCGACCGGGGATGCCGAGCTGTTTTCCACAAAAGTGATTCCCCGGATGATACCCTCATCATCCCGGGTAATCGTCGCATTCAGTTCTGTTTCGAGACTGTGTTTCATCGCTCTCCTCCATTGTCGGGACGACCATATTTGTTGGAAATCCGCGACGAATAAGCAGCCTTCCAACATCCTTTTTCAGAAAACCGTTGCCACAGGGTTTTCTTTCCCCTCAGTCAGCCATGAAAAATAGAGACAGTAGGTGTGACGGGGCTGAGATACCCCGCAGTTAATGCAAACTGAGGTCAGAAATCCTTTCCCTATGAGCCGCCAGGGGCGTCGGGCTTGCGACGACTCAGGAGAGCGTACATGGGAATGTAAATCCCAGTGTAGAAAGGGGGTGATGGTCTTACAAAGTGAATGTTACCGTGCAATCGTTTGAAAAATAGGGTATGGAGAGCTGGTACAGCCATCCCAGGGTGTTTTTGCACGCTACATTGCTTTTCTCTCCAGGTAGGATTGAAAATTTATCCAGTCATCCTTTGCGTAAGTTAATTCTAGTTCCATTAGGTATCCCTTAGAATGTCAAATGATATGCAAATATGGTTTGTACAAGATAGAGTATGAAATACATAACCCTGTATCTATTTCTCTCCGAGACTGCTGAATGCGGTACCTGCCAAATGGATCAGTCTTCCAAACCGCGATTATTGGCTTGCACCAGAACACCGCTCTCGAGCCATTGCACAGTTCAGTTACTATATGTGGCAGTTTGGCGCGGCGCTGTTTCTGTTTATGTTGTTCGCTGGCCTGTTCAGCCTCAAGGCGAACCTCTCCGATCCGGTGCGACTCGATGAGGGCCCATTGCTGGTTGGGTTGGGGATATTTCTTTTATATACGGTTTATTGGACGATTAAACTAATCAGGGCTTTCCGCATACCCTCCTGATCATCGGTGATCTCAATCTGGTTATACTCAGCCCCGACGCACGCTTCCCTGCAACTCTTGAACCGGTATGTCCAAGCGGCATGGTTGCTCATTTCGCCGCTTCATCATAATGTGCTTGCTGATATTCTAATGCTGTCAAACCTGGGATATATAAGCGTCAAGAAAGTTGACGTGTCGTGCCTTGCCTCGCCCGCTTCCGGGTCATTCGAATCGTGTGTAAAAGCCATTGTTATTCTATGGAATATACCTCGTTTATATTTTGACTGAACCGCTTCCTTGCAATTTTTCAATCGTAACCTTGAGCTATACTGATGACGATAAATCATCGATTCACCGAGCAGTAAGGAAGGTTTGTAAATAAAGATAAGACTATATCGCAGTAGGAAGATCCACTGAGCTAGTGAGTGGCTATTGATCTACGGAGGGAGCGGGGAGCACTACGCATGATGAACATCATCCTAACCGCTGCACGCTATCCCGGGTGGGTGCTACTGCTGCTTGGGTCCATCACGCTTCTCGCGCTCACCCGCCTACCGGATTTACGCATCGAGATCACCGCCGAAGGGATGATGATCAACAACCCTCCGGCTATTGCCGAATACCAGCGCACCATGGACATCTTCGGCAGTGAGAATATCACCGTTGTCTATCTGCAAGACCCCGCTCTGTTCGAACCTGAGAATCTAGCAGCCATCCGCCAGGCATTGCAGGCCATTGAGGCCATTCCTCAGGTCACTCGTACGGTGAGCCTCTTTTCGGTGCGTTATCTGCGTACGGTGGATGGCTATATCTATACCGATCCCTACTTGAAGAACATTCCGGATACCGAGAAGGCCGCATCTGCCATGATGCAGGCGGCGCTGCTCAATCCCCTGATCGACAGGAATCTGCTCTCCAGGGACGGCTCTGTGATGGCGATCAACCTGTTTTTCGATATGGAGGATTACCACCGCGGTTTCGATGAGGAGGTTGCGCTGGCGCTGGATCAGGCGATCAAGCCGTTGCAACAACGCTTCCGGCATGTGTTTCACTTGGGCGATCCTTCGGTGCGGAAAGGCATCTCAGAACAGATCCGCTCCGATCAGCGCCTGATTCTCCCGCTCGCCCTGGTGGTGCTTGTGGTCACCCTCGGGCTCACCCTGCGCCACTGGCTGGCGCCGATGATCCCGCTGCTCACCGCCGGCATGAGCGTGATTTGGATCTTGGGTCTGATGGCGGTGCTTGGTATCCCGGTCAATGTCATGACCTCCATTGTGCCGGCCCTGCTGATCATCGTGGGATCGACGGAAGATATCCACCTGCTGTCTGAGTACCAGGCCGCCATCCGCAAGGGGAAGCGGCATCTGGCGGCGATCAAACTGATGGCCAAATACATGGGGATAGCCATCGCATTGACCTTTGTCACCACCTTCCTGGGTTTTCTTTCGATCTCCCTGAATCGCATCGATCTGCTGCAACAGTTTGGCCTGATCACCGCCTTGGGATTGGCAATGAATTTTCTGGTCACCATTACCCTGGTCCCGGCCTGTCTGCAGCTGACCCGACAATTGGGTCTGGAGGTGCTCGCTTCCACCCACTATCCCTTTGCCTCATTCACCAGCTGGCTCTATCGACAGCTGTCACACCATCGCAAGGCGATCATCGGGTCAATTCTGGTGCTGATGGCGGTTTGCCTTATGTGGGCTACCCAGATCAAGGTCAATAACAATGTGATGGACTACTTTGATCCCAGTTCCGAGATACCCCGGCAGGCCAACTCTCTGCATCAGAACCTGTCCGGTATGGAAGCCCTCTCCATCGTCTTGAGCGGCACCCAGGGCACCTTCCTGCAAGTGCCTTATCTGGAGGAGCTGCGTCGCTTGCAGGACTATCTAGAAGAGACAGGCCGCTTCGACAAAAGCTTTTCCTTCTCCGATTTCATCGCAGTGGTCCACAGCGGTATCGATGCTGAGTGGCCAGGCACCATCTATCTTCCGGCGCGCAATGAAGTGGTCAAAGAGTATATGTCCCTGCTGGATCACGTGAATGCGGCGGCCTTTGTCTCGGCGGATTACAGTCAGGCCCGTATACTGGTGCGCCATGCCATCAGTTCATCCCATGAGTTGAACCAGGCGGTTGACGAGATCAAGCACTACACCGAGCAGTGGATCGACCCGACCTTGGATGTGATGATCACAGGCAGCAGTTATCTCAACAGTCAGGCAGTGGACTACATGGCGGACGGCCAGGCAAGATCTCTGCTGCTGATGCTATTGGTGATATTCCTTCTGGTGGCCCTGCTGTTCATGAACCTGAAGGCGGGTTTGGTGGCGGTGATAGCCAATCTGTTTCCGATTGTGGTGTTGTTCGGTGTTATGGGGATGTTCGGCATTGCGCTGGATACCGGCACCGCCATGGTGGGAGCCATCGCCTTGGGTATCTGCGTCGATCACACCATGCATTTCATGGTGCGTTACCAACGCCTGGCGAAAAACACTGGATCTGCATCGGACGCTCTGGTCCAGGTCGTGCAACAGGAGTCGACCCCAATCATAACCACGGCGCTGGCCTTGGCTACCGGCTTTGCTACATTGACCTTTTCCAACTTTCCTCCGGTGACCCTGTTCGGCCTGTTGAGCGCCCTGGTGATGTGTCTGGCGCTGGTGGGAACCTTTGTGCTTATACCATTGATGCTGCAAAACACACGCCTGATCAGCGTATGGGATCTACTTTCACTGCGCCTGAGAACGGATGTATTGGATAAATGCCAATTGT
>JBEVVS010000241.1:0-9868 GCA_040507005.1 Candidatus Thiodiazotropha sp. | reverse complement strand
GATCATCGCCGATGAGGAGCATGTGGATCCGGAGTTCGGCACCGGCTGCGTGAAGATCACCCCGGCCCACGACTTCAACGACTATGCGGTCTGGCAGCGCCATCGGGATGAGATCACCATCAGCGAACAGCCCCACGGCGGTCTGATCAATATCTTCACCGTGGACGCAGCGATTCGGGAAAACGACGAGGGCGAAGGCAGCCTGATCCCGGAAAAATATATCGGCATGGATCGCTACGACGCGCGCAAGCAGATCGTTGCCGATCTCGAGGAACAGGGGCTGCTGGAGAAGATCGACGATCACAAGCTGATGGTGCCCCGGGGTGATCGCTCCGGCGTGGTCATCGAGCCCTATCTCACCGACCAGTGGTACGTCAAGATCGCCCCCCTGGCCAAGCCCGCCATCGAGGCGGTGGAGAGCGGCCGGATCCGCTTCGTCCCCGACAACTGGAAGAACACCTACTACGAGTGGATGCGCAACATCCAGGACTGGTGCATCAGCCGCCAGATCTGGTGGGGACACCGCATCCCCGCCTGGTACGACGACCAGGGCAATGTCTATGTGGGCAGGTCGGAAGCGGATGTCCGCGCCCAGCACAACCTGGACGAGAGCTATCCCCTTAGCCAGGACGAGGATGTCCTCGACACCTGGTTCAGCTCCGCCCTCTGGCCCTTCTCCACCCTGGGCTGGCCAGAGGATACCGAGCGGCTGAAGGCGTTCTATCCCACCAGCGTACTGGTCACCGGCTTCGATATCATCTTCTTCTGGGTGGCGCGGATGATCATGATGGGCCTCAAGTTCATGGACGATGTCCCCTTCAAAGAGGTCTATGTCCATGGCCTGATTCGCGACTCCCACGGCGACAAGATGTCGAAGTCGAAGGGCAACGTGCTCGATCCCATCGACCTCATCGACGGCATCGGCCTGGAAGCGCTGGTGGAGAAGCGCACCAGCGGCATGATGCAGCCGCAGCTGGCGAAGAAGATCGAAAGACAGACCCGCAAGGAGTTCCCCGACGGCATCCCCAGCTTCGGCACCGACGCCCTGCGCTTCACCTTCGCCGCCCTCGCCGCCACCGGCCGGGACATCAAGTTCGACCTGGGCCGCATCGAGGGTTACCGCAATTTCTGCAACAAGCTGTGGAACGCCACCCGCTATGTGATGATGAACGTGGAGGGTGAGGATTGCGGCGTGCAGGGGGTGAAGACCGGCCACTCCGAGCCGGCGGCCAGACTCGAACGCTCCATCGCCGACCGCTGGATCATGTCGCGCCTGCAGAAGACCAAGCAGGCGGTCGCCGAGGCCATCGAAGGCTACCGCTTCGACCACGCCGCCCAGGCGATCTATGAGTTCACCTGGAACGAGTATTGCGACTGGTACCTGGAACTCAGCAAACCGGTGCTCAACGACGACAATGCCTCCCCCGAGGCGAAACGCGGCACCCGGCGCACCCTGGTCAGGGTGCTGGAAAATCTGCTGCGCCTGAGCCATCCGGTGATGCCCTTCATTACCGAGGAGATCTGGCAGCGGGTCGGTCCCATTGCCGGGGTGATCGACGGGGGCGATGAGGATGTCACCATCATGAACCAACCCTTCCCCACTCCGCGTAAATCCCTGATCGACGAAGCCGCGGAAGAGGAGATGGCCTGGGTGATGCAGTTCATTCTCGGGATTCGCAAGATCAAGGGGGAGATGAACATCGCCCCAGGCAAGCCGGTGCCGGTGATCCTGGCCAATGCCAGTGCGCGTGACAAGGCGCTGGCAACCCAGCATCGCCACTTCCTCGACTTTCTCGCCCGCACCGAGTCGATCCAAGTCCTGGCTGCAGGTGAGGACGAGCCGGAGTCCTCCACCGCGTTGGTGGGCGATATGAAGGTATTGATTCCCCTCTCAGGACTGATCGACAAGGAGGCCGAGATCAAGCGCCTGGAGAAGGAGGTCGGGCGCATGCAAAACGATGTGGAGCGCATCGAGAAAAAACTGGCCAATCCCAACTTCGTCGACAAGGCGCCCCAGGCCGTTGTTGATAAAGAGCGCGACAAGCTGGCGGATAGCAAAGGTGCCCTTGAGACCCTGCAGATTCAGCTGGAAAAAATCAGAAAGCTGTAACCATGAACACACCCTCCCCACCTGAGGGAGGTTGATGAATACAAGCAAACCGTAAATATTTGCATATCATAATTTTCCGCAAATGAACGCGAATAGCTCAAAATCATACTTGATTACCCACCATGAGCTGCCATGCAGCAGTAGGCACGAGATTTGAGTAGAGGTTTGAAAAGTTATGAGTTTTTAATTGAGGTGTTCGCTATGCTCACAGTTTTAATATCCCCCTCTCCCCGGCCCTCTCCCGCAAGGGGAGAGGGGACATGCTTATCGTGTGCATCGAAAACTTCATATTAGGTAATGTGTACGAGTTGTTTGTTTAGGATCAGCCCTGATCAGCGCATTCCCTCTCCCCTCGCGGGAGAGGGCCAGGGAGAGGGGGGATGCAAATAAATCATACGCAAAACCAACAAAACCATTCAGAATTAAATAAGTCATTTCAATGCTGCTGATCACTACTAGCCCCTTGGCTGTGAAACCTAGGTAAACCAGAAAATACTCCCCAGACTGTTGAAACATTTACCTTGGACAACACCTTAATCCCTAAATATTGAACACAAACAATCAACCACATCTTTCCTTGACCTTGTTCAGGCATTGCCACTCCCCCTTTCTCTTCCTATATTCAAGTTCTCACCTACCCTCTGCATTTGCTATTTGCAACTACCTATATGAGGTGAATCCATGCCGCATCTACAATTCGAGATCAATAAAAAAGTATCGGACATAGAGAAACAGATCATCGCAACTGAAGTACGCTCACTCTTTGCGGAGGTTATGCAGACCGGCATGGATCATGTCGCGGTTTCGATTCGTGAATTCGGCACCTACAATCTTTCCATCGGTCGCGTGGAAGAGCCGGAAAAGGGTGTAGCACTCATCAATGCGGATATTCGAAGCGGTCGCACTTTGCAACAGCGCAGGGAGCTGGCTTTAGGCTTTATGGGTATTCTCAACAGAACCCTGGCGATCCCCCAACAGCATATTTATCTCACCTTCACCGAGCACAAGGGAGAGGACTTCCACCTGTCTGAAAAATACCTGGCAAGTTGGCAACAAGGTGAGGATCCATTGGCGGACTGAGTCGAAAAAGGTACCAGGATAAACCTCCTGTTGATGACGCTGTCGGAAGGGTTATGCACAGCCTGTCAGGAATAACAAACAAGGAAGCGAGGATCGAATCATGCACCAATCCAAAGCGAGCTTCGATACCCATGAGGTTCTCAATCAGCCAACTCCCCTGGAAAGATATAACGCGTACCGTTCGGACAGCCTGTTACAGCACTATGTAAAACAGTTCGGCGGGGCATGGGGCGAGGAGAAGCTGAACGACTACGGCCAGCTTGTGGGTAATGAACTGCAAGAGGCCGGATTTGACGCCAATGCCTATAAACCTGAGTTTCACAGCCACGACCGCTTCGGTAAGCGCATCGATTTCGTCAAATATCACCCCGCTTATCACCGCTTGATGACAGCGGCAATCGAAGCCGGACACCACAACCTGCCTTGGGTAGAACATACAGCAGGGGCCCATGTGGTCAGGGCCGCTATCGAATACCTCCACACCCAGGCTGACCCGGGTAGCGGCTGCCCGCTGACCATGACCTTCTCCTCCATTCCCACCCTCAGACACCAGGCCGAGATCGCACAGACCTGGATACCGAAGATCACGGCATCCATCTATGACCCGAGAAACCTGCCCTATTACGAAAAGGCGGGTCTGACCATCGGCATGGCAATGACCGAGAAGCAGGGAGGCTCCGATCTCCGCGCCAACACCACCAGGGCCTCAGCCATCGACGTCACCGGACCGGGAGAACAGTATGAACTGGTAGGTCACAAGTGGTTCTGCTCCGCCCCCATGTCAGACGCCTTTCTCACCACTGCCTACACGGAGAAGGGCCTCAGCTGTTTCCTGCTGCCGCGCTGGCGGCCAGACGGCAGTAAAAACGCCATCCATATTCAACGCCTGAAGAACAAGATGGGCAATCTCTCCAACGCCTCGGCTGAAATCGAGTATGGCGGCGCCCACGCCTGGATGATCGGCGAGGAGGGTCGAGGGGTCAGAACCATCCTGGAGATGGTCGCCATGACCCGTTTCGACTGCATGGTCGGCTCCTCGGCGATCATGGGCCATGCCGCCGCACAGGCGCTGCACCACACCGCGGGCCGCTCCTGCTTCGGCCGCAAGCTTCACGATCAACCCCTGATGCAGAATGTCCTCGCCGATCTCGCCCTTGAAGCCGAGGCCGCGCTGGCCATCAGCATGCGCCTGGCCCATGCCCTGGATGTCGCTAGCGAGGATGAGCGCCTACTGTTCCGTATCGGTACCGCGATCGGCAAGTACTGGATATGCAAACGTGCCGCCCAGCATACCTATGAGGCCATGGAATCGATCGGCGGTGTGGCCGTGGTAGAGGACAACGTGGTCGCCCGCCTCTACCGGGAGTCACCGATCAACGCCATCTGGGAGGGTTCGGGAAATATCCAGTGTCTCGATCTCATCCGCGCAATAGAGAAGAGCCCGAATGTGCTCGAAGTCTTTGTTCTCGAACTTGAAAAGGCGAAGCAGTCTCATCAACACTACGACAAGGCATTGGATGAATTGAAACAACAGCTGATGCTGAAAAGCCAAAACGAACACACACTGCGCCGGCTTATGGAGAAGATGGCCCTGCTCTGGCAAGCCGCCACCCTTATCCAATACGCGGACCCAATTGCCGCAGAGCCGTTTGTCATCAGCCGGCTTACCCCCGAGCATGGCTACATGTACGGCACACTTCCCGAAAATGTCGACTTCAACGAGATCATCGATCGGGCCAAACCCAAGCTTTGAAATAGGGCCGATGGTTTGATTCGGGTGGGAATTATTCACCGCAAATGGATTAATGGACTTTTTAGGAATAACCTGTAAGCAGATCCTTGTCTTCAGGAAAGCTGCTATTACCCACTGATCTATTTGAGCCACTCTCGTTTAATCGGCTCTCAAGAAAAGGCAAATATCCCATTTGCGATTATTGGCGGTGATTCGTGTCCATTTGCGGTTATGAATCCTCGCCCCACTATATAGAGGGACTCAGCCCAAGCACGATATCGAAGTTACCGGCCAAGGCACCGGACTCGATCTCCGATGCCGGTTCAAGGGATACGATTAACGAATCCCGGGCCTGTCGATTGCGCACTCTGTTGAGAAGGAAGTCGTTATCGTTGTCCGCCTCTCCCGCCACGTACATCTGGGTGGTAAAGCTCTCGAAACCTATGCCTACCACGCGCACGTGGATATGCGGCGTGCGCCCGGGATATGCGACGGGACGGATGGTACGAAATCTATAGCCGCCGCTGCTATCGACGAGGGTACGGCCGAATCCCTGGAAATTGGCATCGGCGACACCGCCACGATCCCTGGGATGATGGTAAAAGCCATAGGCATCGCACTGCCAAATCTCGATCTGGGCGTTTCTCACAGGACGGCCGGAGGTATCCAGCAGGCGTCCGAAAATGTGGGTTACCTGCCCCTCTGCGGGATCCTCCCTACCCTCTACATCGACCAGGTTGTTGTCACTGTCCAGGGGTATCCGGGTCGGGTAAAAAGGCCCTGCGGTCTGGCCGGGTGTCTTGGTCAAGGTTGCGGCGATCGAGGCTCCGGGCAGCAGTGAGAGGGCGGCTAGCGAAGCTGTGTCCAGGAGCAACTGGCGGCGATTGTAGTTAGGTTTCATCTTCTCTCTCCGGCTATAAAATAGATGATCCTGTTATTTAAGATCTGCAGACACGAACTCATTTTCCTTGTTAATTGATCATCTCTATGGGCCAAGAATTCACTTTCGTTTACCAACCATCCCATTCACTTCCAGTCTATAAAACAAAGACGATGTAAATTCCATCCAATCCTAGCGTTATTTGGTTAAGATTATGTTTTATTGGAGAATATTTACTGACAACCCTGGATGGGGTGTGAATCCGTCACCCTTTGTCCGTGACCAGGCAAAGCATATAACAGGGAGCCCGCAGCAAGATATCCTCTTCAGGATTTAGAGAACGAACCCCGGACGCTGGCAATAATCGACGGAATCACTTGCCATATCCGGAAATATACTGATAATGGCGGACTTTCCTATCGGGCCCTGTGCTATAATCCGCCCGGTTTTGTTAATTGTTTGAGTATTAGTATGGCGAAAGAAGATTTTATCGAAATGGAAGGCACGGTCATCGAGACCTTGCCGAACACGATGTTCCGCGTAGAGTTAGAGAATGGTCACGTGGTGACTGCCCATATTTCCGGCAAGATGCGTAAACACTACATCCGCATCCTCACCGGAGACAAGGTCACTGTTCAGTTGACTCCTTACGACCTGTCCAAGGGACGTATCACCTATCGCGCACGTTGATAACGATCAGTTATCGTCCAAAGTGGTATCGGGCACCTGCTCTCCGATAATATCAAACTGCAGTTTGTCATCCGCCACATCAACCTTGACCACACCTCCGCCGGCAAGCTTACCGAACAACAGCTCCTCTGCCAGGGGTTTCTTGATCTCATCCTGAATCAACCTCGCCATCGGACGGGCACCCATTTTCGGATCATAGCCATGTTCCGCCAGCCATACCCTGGCTTCCGCTTCGATCACAAGACTGACATGTTTCTCCTGTAACTGCCCCTCGAGTTCGAAGATGAATTTGTCAACCACCTTGGCGATATGTTCAGGCGTGAGGCCGGCGAACTGGATGATTGCATCCAGCCGGTTTCTGAACTCGGGGGTGAACATCTTTTTGATCGCTTCCATGCCGTCGCTGCTGTGATCCTGTTTGGTGAAGCCGATGGACGAGCGGCTCATCTCATGGGCGCCGGCATTGGTGGTCATGATGATCACCACATTGCGAAAGTCGGCCTTGCGGCCGTTGTTGTCGGTGAGAGTACCGTGATCCATCACCTGGAGCAGTAGATTGAAGACATCCGGGTGGGCCTTCTCAATCTCATCCAGCAACAGCACGCAATGGGGATGCTTGGCGATCTCCTCTGTCAACAGACCACCCTGATCGAATCCGACATATCCCGGCGGCGCACCGATCAGCCGGGAAACCGTGTGGCGCTCCATATACTCGGACATATCGAAGCGAATCAGTTCCATGGAGAGGATCCTCGCCAGCTGACGACTGATCTCGGTCTTGCCTACACCGGTGGGACCGGTAAAGAGGAAGGAACCAACCGGCTTGCCCTCATTCACCAGGCCGGAGCGATTCATGCGTATGGCCGCGGTCAGGGCATCGATAGCCGGATCCTGCCCAAAGACCACCAACTTGAGATCGCGGGTAAGATTCCGCAGGGCTTCGGTATCGGATGTGGAGACCTTCTTCGGCGGAATCCGCGCAATCTTCGCGACAATGGCTTCCACCTCATCCACATCGATGACTTTCTTACGCTCATATTCCGGCTGCAACTGGACATTTGCACCGGCCTCATCAATGACATCGATGGCCTTATCGGGCAGATGACGATCGTTGATGTACTTATCTGAAAGCTCAGCGGCGCTGTTCAATGCATCCTGGGTATACTCGATTTGGTGATGCTCCTCGAAACGGGTTTTCAACCCCTTCAGGATCTCCACTGTCTCTGCCACTGTAGGCTCTTCCACATCGATCTTCTGGAAGCGCCGCGCCAAGGCGCGATCTTTCTCAAAGATCCCCCTGAATTCCTGGTAGGTTGTAGAGCCGATACAGCGCAACTCTCCGGAGGCCAGCACTGGTTTGATCAGGTTCGAGGCATCCATAACCCCACCGGATGCAGCCCCTGCACCGATGATGGTATGTATCTCATCGATAAACAGCACCACATCCTTTTCCCGCTTCAGTTCGGCGAGCACCGCCTTGAGGCGTTTCTCAAAGTCACCACGGTACTTTGTACCTGCAACCAGGGTTCCAAGATCAAGGGCGTAGATGGTGGCATTGGCGAGTACATCAGGCACCTCTTTATCGACGATCTTCTTGGCCAGTCCCTCCGCAATAGCGGTTTTACCAACACCTGCCTCTCCCACCAGCAACGGATTGTTTTTGCGCCGTCGGCAGAGTATCTGTATGGTACGCTCGACCTCCTGCAGACGACCAATCAAGGGATCGATCTTGCCCTGCTCCGCCAGTTGATTGAGATTGGAAGCATAACTTTCCAACGGGCTCGTCTGACCATCTGCCTTGGACTCATTGGATAGATCCGCGGGAGTCTCTTCCTGGCTTGCGCCTTCGACCTTGGATATGCCATGGGATATGTAATTCACCACATCCAGACGGCTCACGTGTTGTTCATTCAGAAAAAACACCGCCTGGGAGTCTTGTTCATTGAATATGGCTACCAGGACATTGGCACCCGTAACCTCATTCTTACCGGATGATTGGACGTGGAATACAGCCCTTTGCAGCACTCGCTGAAATCCCAGGGTGGGTTGAATCTCTCTGTCATCCCCATCGGGAATAAGCGGTGTGGTTTCATCAACAAAACTGCTGATGTTTTTCCGCATGTTTTCAATATCAGCTCCACAGGCACGCAGTACCGCGACAGCGGTGGGATTGTCCAGCAGGGCAAGCAATAGGTGATCCACCGTCATGAATTCATGATGCCTCTCTTTGGCATTCTTGAATGCCTGATTCAGGGTAAATTCCAACTCTTTGTTCAACATCTCAGAAACTCCATATAGCGCCGCTCAGGTCTCCTCCATGGTGCACATCAGCGGATGCTGGTTGCTGCGAGAGTAATCATTGACTTGTGACACCTTTGTCTCAGCCACGTCTTTGGTAAATACGCCACATACCCCAACACCGCGGGTATGCACATGAAGCATCACTCGGGTCGCCTTCTCCCTGTCCATGTTAAAGAAGGTTTCCAAAACCAAAACCACGAACTCCATGGGTGTATAGTCATCATTCAGGATAATAACCTTAAATAATGGAGGTTTTTTGAGTTTTGGTACTGCCTCCTGTAATGCTAGACCGTCTTCATGTGATGTTTGTTCTCGATTACTCATAATGGCTGATTCTAGCAGGCCAAAACGGCCTGAAAAGCGGAATTATATTCGGGGTATTTGGTTTAACTTAAGAAGCGTGCTGATTAGAGTTGCTGAGTCAATATTTTATCGAAATCGAGATTAAGATTCGAACCCCAAACAGGTTTCCAGTTGCACCACAGTTGAGACATACGACTCCCTACTCCACAGACCGTCAGTTACACGCTACCCCTTATTGGGTATATGGTGACTAGGGATTCTTCGTAGAAACAGGCCCGATATATTAGGGAAAACACTAATATAAACCTAATGTTTATTAGAAAATTCACATATTTGTTGACCGATGACGAGAGAACACTATACTTCACCCTACAGTGTTGATAATAGTTCCCATTTTTAAGGATCAGTGACACTCGTGATTAGGGCTGTCCTATTGACGCCCACTGTTTTTAACTAATAGCTGGTACTTGGGCAGGTGGACAGAGCAGTTTCGAGCCTCTCTGCAGAATAACAGGTAGCGGGTAACTGTTGAGATTCAATACTATTGGGGCTTTTGTAGAGACATTAAAAACAACCCGATTGAACTACCTTTCCATACGGTGTTTTTGATATTCCCTCTCAGCCTGCCATTGATGTACCGGATCTCAACCGTGATGCTACTACCACTCCACCCTCCCGGGTCATCGATAGTGAGGAGCAATAGCTATGGCGACTGGAGTCGTAAAGTGGTTTAACAACGCCAAGGGCTACGGTTTTGTAACCCCGGAAGATG
>JBEVVS010000219.1:0-9890 GCA_040507005.1 Candidatus Thiodiazotropha sp. | reverse complement strand
CCGCAATCAGTCTGTCATACACTAGAGAATTGAAATGCAGGAGTTTTAAATGACGGGTGAGCAAAGCGAACACATTAACTCAAAACTCAAAACTTAAAGAACTAAGTTTTGTAATGACTGGTTAATAGTAGGTATCCAAGCCGTTTTGGATACAAGGTTCAGCTTGATAGCGAGGTGTTTATGGCAATTCAACTGACAGAGAGCGCCGCTGGGCATGTTAAATCGATGCTGTCTCATCGTGATGGGGCGATTGGTCTGCGTCTCGGTACCAGGAAGAGTGGCTGTACCGGTTTTGCTTATGTGGTCGATTATGCGGAACAGGTGGGAGACGAGGATCGGCTGTTCGAATCCCAGGGTGTGAAGATCGTTATCGATGCTGAGAGTCTGCCGATGCTCGACGGTATGACAGTGGACTATGTCAAGGCGAACATGCTCAACGAGGGTTTCGAGTTTATCAATCCGAACATCAAGGATCAGTGTGGATGCGGCGAGTCTTTCAGTGTGTGAACAATGAGCCTAGTACTTGGAGAAGCGGATGGTTGAAATCGACGAAATAGTGGAGAGTTTTGATTTTTTCGACGATTGGGATGCGCGTTATCAATATCTCATCGAGCTGGGGGAATCCCTGCCGGCAATGCCTGATGCGTTGAAGGTGGAAGAGAATTGGGTCAAGCCCTGTATGAGTACCGTGCATGTATCCGCACATCGGCGCAAAGAGGATACTGCACTGATCTATTTCAAAGGTGATTGTGATACGGCAATCATCAAGGGGGTGCTGGCACTGTTGATTGATCTGCTGTCACATCGCACCCTGGATGAGATCCGCTCAATGGATGTGGATTCACTCTTCAAGCGTCTGAAACTCGAGGAGCATCTGAGTCCAAACCGGCACGTGGGGATCTATGCGATCAAGGAGAAAATGATCGAGAGGGCCGAAGCCCTCTCCAAAGTCGAGCCATCAAATATCGAGTCGAGTGCTCTCTCTTAACCTTTGCGGATGGTGCTAAAGATCGTCCGTGCAAAGGATGTCTGCATTGGACTCTGCGCTCTGGGCAAGGTTCTCCAGGTTTGAAATTACCTGCATGCTGGTCTCTTCCATCAATTTGATGGAATCAATACCCGCCTGCTTATCTCCGGCTTCAAGATGGACCAGGGCCTGTTTGCCATGCTTATGGACATCTTGATGGGGCGCTTCAATTTCACGATAGCCGGGAAGATTGGAGAAGCAAGAGACCCCTTCACCCTGGTAATACCACTGACCCAGACGACAGTTTCTATGGTCTGAGAGTGAATCCGATGGAAGCTCTGTAAGACCGAGGAAGGCCTTGTAGATGCCGAACTTGAAGACCAGATGGTCGAATTTTGCCAGTTCAACAAAGGAGCGCAGTGAAGTTGAGGAGATGGCGGTCTCCATGGATTTTGAGAGATCAAACTGTTGTTGGATGGTTGCGATTGACTCGGATACCTGTTCCTTGAAGTTCTTGGTCACATCCATCACCGAGGCCATGGTGTCCATGGATTGTTTGGTCTCCTGGCTGATGGTGTCCACCAGAGCGGCAATCTCCGTGGTGGCTTCCCGTGTGCGCCCTGCCAGGCTGCGTACCTCATCCGCGACCACAGCGAATCCACGTCCCATCTCACCTGCGCGGGCCGCCTCGATGGCTGCATTCAACGCCAACAGGTTGGTCTGCTCCGATATGCCCTGAATGATGCTGACGAAATTGCTGATGTTACCGGCAATGGTGCCGAGCTTGTCGACGCTCTCCGCGCTTTGCTGGGAGATTTGGGTGACGTTCTCGATCTCGCTGTTCATTACCTCGACACTGGCGATTGCCTGGGTCGAAATTTCCGAGCCGCGGATCGCATTCACCTTTTCATCTTTGATATTCGTCGCGGTATGCATCAATGAGTGTTGCAGCTCGCTGAATGATTCACTCAGTGCGGAAAAGTTCTCCAGTACCTGTTGCTGCTGTTGATAGGCTTGTTGCTCCTCTTCAATCCTTTGATGTAGTGCTGCGTTCTCTTCCTTCAGGCTGGAGATTTGCACGGCTTGCGATTCGATCTCAGCGGTTTTTTCGGCCAGTTGCTGTTGCAACTGGGAAATCTGTTTCTTACTGGATATGCCAAACATCTGGATTCTCGAGTGTACAGGATTGAATGGTTGGGTTTTGGTTATTTCAATAGACTATAGCGGCCAAAAAACAGGAAAATTGAGTATAAAAAGTCACAGAATTGTGAAAATGCGTCGTAAATCAGTGAGTATAGGCCCAGATGAACGGGTTTATGCAGGATATCGCTCTGTTTTGTGCTGATACTCGGTGATTATTGGTCTAGCTGGAGCTCGATTGTACCCATCACTTCCACGCGCAGGGTCTGGCTGCCCGCCGCAAGACTGGGTGCGGTTGAGACCCCTTCCATGGCCATCATATTGGCGCGCATACGCATTGGTTGAGTGGGTCTGTCGGAACTCTGCAGTGTCATTGTCACCAGCCGGTATTGACTGCGTCCAAACTGTTTTGTCACCAAGTCAGCGCGTTTGTGAAATGCATCGATTGCCTGCAGGGTCAGTGCCTCCTCCACTTTTTCCCTTTGTGCCGGAGAGATGGCATAGCTGATGGACTCCAGGGCCAGGGTTGACTGCAGTTTATTGAGTAAAATACTCAATTTATCGTTGTGCATACTCTGCAGACGGATCGATTGACGTACGCGCCAACCGGTCAGTCGCTGCTGCTGGTAGATCGGTGAGGTTTGATAACCCAGGGTCTGCACCTTTATACCCTCACTCTCCTTAGCCAAGCTGATAGCTTGTGAGATGAGGCGGTTGACGCTATCGGTCAGCAATCCAGGTTCACTGCCCTCCTTCTGTGCAGAGAGCACCGCGACCAGGGTGTCGTTCTCCACCTCCGCCGTGGCACTGGTATGCAGTTGTATGCGGTCGTAGTGGAGCGCTTGCTCATCTGCAACCAGGGGCGATGGCGATGTTGCCAGGCTGAGGCAGGCAAGCAGAGAGAGAAGCAGGTTTGGTAATACCTGCATGGTCTTGCATCCGCCAGTGCCGGTAACGAGGGTCTCTTTTTTATCCAATCTGCTGGTAACTCCAGTGGATAACAGATGGGTGGAATTTTACCGCTTTATGAGGAGATATGTCGCGCATATTTTTTACCCATTCTGGGTTAAAGTTACACCCTCGCCAGGCGATATAAAGTACTACAGGGAATTCAGGAATAGGCCAATAGCAGCGCAATAAGAAGGAAGGGAAATGAAAGGAAATATCGTGCCCACTGGCAGGGAAGTGTTTTTGAATGATAAAGAGTTTATCGTTTCAAAAACCGATATCAATGGGAAAATTACCTATGTTAACAGGGAGTTCATGCGTGTTAGCGGATTCCTTGAGACGGATCTGCTAGGCAAGCAGCATAATGTCATCCGTCATCCGGACATGCCTCGGGGTATCTTCAAGAAGCTTTGGGATGTCATCGCCAAGGGCGATGAGTGCTTCGCGTATGTGAAGAACATCTGCAAAAACGGCGATCACTACTGGGTTTTTGCGAACATCACCCCCGATTTTAATAAACGCGATGAAATTGTGGGATATTTCTCTGTTCGAAGAAAACCAAACCAACAAGCCGTAGATTACTTTTCACAGCTCTACGGCAGGTTGCTTCAGGCCGAGCAGGAAGCCGGTTCAAGGCGTGCCATCGATGCCTCCTCCACGCTATTGAATCAAGTAATTGATGAGCAAGGATTTGACAGTTATGAAACGTTTATACTTAGCCACTAGACTCAAGGTCTATGTTGCGATTTTCGTAACCCTGAATCTATTAACCCTGTTTTCGGTCCTCCTGTTGGGCGGCTATCAACACTGGGTCTGGATATTTCCCCTGCTCTCCATCGCCACAGCCCTGGTCATCGGGCACCGCATGAAGATGCCCTTCTATGTGATGCAGGAAATCGACCGGGTGCTCAAACGGATGCTCAACGGCGAGTTCAGTTCACGGATTACCAAGGTCCCTTGGATGGGGGAGGCCGGGCACATCGCATGGAATCTCAACGAGTCCCTGGATCAGCTGGAGACATTTTTCAGAGAGGTCAAAACCAGTTTTGAGCTGGTTTCTCAAGGCCACTTTTACCGGCGCACCCTGCCTGCCGGGATGCATGGGGAATTGGAAAAGACGCTGGCGAGGATCAATGAGTCACTGGATGCCATGTCCAGCAACGCGGCCTACATCAAGCAAAATGAGATGGCAGCGGAGTTGCAGCACTTGCACACCGACCAGACCATGCGCACTCTGTCGTTGAGCCAGAATGACCTGACGCGTATCACCGACGAGATGCAGAAGGTTTCAACCACGGCCACGGACAATATGCAGAAGGCACAGGAGAATCAAGGGGCGGTATCCCAGGTTGTCGATTCCCAGACCAGAACCCTGGGGCTGATAGAACAGAGCCACGAGACCATGGCCAAACTGCATAGCATGAGCGATGAGATAACCGGCATCCTGGGTATGATCGGCGAGATAGCCGACAAGACAAATCTGCTTGCCTTGAATGCCTCCATCGAGGCGGCACGTGCGGGTGAGCATGGCCGCGGTTTCGCGGTAGTCGCAGACGAGGTGAAAAAGCTGGCGGAGAGCACCAAGAAAGCGACCGACGAAATCAGCGACGTGGTGACTACTTTTCAGAGCGAAACCACAGCGATGCAGGCCAACTCCAGCGAGATGCTAGAGATGGCGAACCATGTGCAACAGGCTGTAGAAGAGATGAATACAAGCTTCAATCTGTTTGCGGACCGGGCGCGAAAGACCTACACTTCGGTCAACTTTGCCCATGACATCTGCTATGCATCCCTGATCAAGGTGGATCACATGATCTACAAGCAGAAGGCCTATAAGTCGTTTTATGCCGGGCTCGATAATCCCGATGCTCAGGCGGTTCTGGTCAATCATCATGGATGCCGGCTCGGTAAGTGGTATTACGAAGGCATAGGCAAAGAGTACTTCGGTCACCTGAATGCCTTCAGGGAGCTCGAATCACCCCATGAAGCGGTGCACAGCTTTGGGCATGCCGCCCTCGACCATCTGACGGAGGATTGGCAGCAGAACCAACAACTGCAACAAGAGATAATCGAAACCTATAAGGAGATGGAGCACGCGAGCGACAATGTGATGGATCGCATCGATGCCATGATTTGTGAAAAACATAGCTGATAGGTTGGGGCACATCTCACGCGCCAATCGGATCTTTATGAAAATTGCCGGTTACAGTGAAGCGGACCCCCTCGGGATGCCCCCGAGGCATCCATGGATGGTTGACCGATCTGCTGTAGGACAAGCATAGGACCTATCAGGCGTTCATCCATTCACCCGGTCATTGAAGCTGATTGCTGGTTGGCAGCGATAACCTGCGCTCCCCAAACCAAATAGCCAGACGTTGTAGGGGATGACGATTGCCGCCGGGTCGCCAGGTACGACGCAGGCGGTTCTGGTAGGCGTCGAACTGCAGGCCCCAGGGGGCGGCGAGCACCTTTCCCCGGCCAAGCAGGATTTTCAATACCTGGGAGGCGGCAAATCCCGCACACAATTCACATCCCATGGCTGTGGAAGGTCCCCGCTTGGCAACCAGGTCGATGCGCTCCGGCAATACAAGATAGCCGGCGTGGAGCGCTGCCGGCGCCAGACCTACCAAAAAACGCAGATATTGCTGATACTCACCGACTCCCTCGAATTGAAAATAGTCCTCAAAGGTCATCCCGCCGGGGATGAAATTCAGCAGTGCCGATCCCATCCCCAAAGGGGCGGCGGTAACAGCAGCGATATTGAGTTCGTCGCAGGCAGCAAAGATCGCACGTCTTGCTCCGATGGCGAAGAAATCAAGCCCATCCAGATAGAGGTCGCAATCCAACAGGAATGACTTCGCTTGCGTCGGCTTCACTCCCTCGGGGAATTGCTTGATATCGAGTTCCGGATTGATCGACAGGGCCATCTCCAACAGCACATCCAGTTTCGGTCTGTCGATGGTGGTGAGATTAGCCCCTGCCTGGCGATTGAAATTCTGCAACGCGAAACTATCAAAATCTGCCAGGTTGAAACCGCCCACCCCAAGCCGGGTCAGGGTCAATAAATGACTGCCACCGACCCCGCCCAGACCGGCGATGGCAACCCGGCTATTACGCAGTTGCTGCAGCTCTGCTTCCCTGATCCAGCCGATGTTGCGCGAAAAGGCGATCTGATAGTCAAATCGGTCCATGGTGCCGCTCCCCGCCGGGGTGCTTTGGTTGCTGCCATGGTTGGGTTTCCAGTTCATGATGTATGAAATCGTAAAGCGATCGGATCTGTGGATTCATATGCTGGGTCAATTCACTGCCCGGCAATTCATACAAGGCCCGTTCACCTCTCAGTTTGAAAGGGGTGCTGATCTGTTGGAAGTGCAAACCGTAACGTTTTAGATGACGGTGCAGCCTGGGTTCCATCACCACAAGAACGAGATCGAGTGCGCAGATGTCCACCATGGCGATGGCCGAGAGATAGAGACCGATGGAGATTTTGGGAAAACTGCGCCGCTCCTCCTCGCTAAAGAGGGTGGGATTATGCTCGTCAAGGATGAAGGGTTTCCCCGCCTCATTGGCCCGTCGGCGAAAGCAGCTCGGTACCGCCAAGCGAGATATTTCACCAATGCTGCCCTGGGTGAAGTGACTAGGATTCTCAATGCTGATGAGACCTATGTCATGGAGCTGAAAGGGTAGGCGGGCCTGGTGATTTTCCGCCGGTGGTATGACCAGGCGTACGCATCCGGCTATATCACCGGTTCTTTTGTGCTCCAACAGACAGTGATGGGCGTAGTCGTCACACTCGTCCCTTTCGAGATGACTCTCATTCAGCGGCTCCCAGCCCAACTCTTCGGCATAGACCTGATAACGAATGGTATAGCTGAATCGTCTTTGATGGTGGGTTGCGGCGTAGCGGGGACTAAAGTAGGTCGAAAAGTTCCTGACCAAGCCACTATCCATTGCTATCTCCCTGATATGGCATGTAATTCCTTGTGTCACACAGTATCCGACTGCACTTCAAGTGAAGTCATTCCGCGAGCCAAGAAAAGCGGGCTTTTACACTTTAACCATAGTCAGTCTTGGTGGGGTAGACAAATGAATGACTTGCAATCGGTATTTAAAACTCAAGCACAGGCCCTCAATGCCATGCAGAAGATGGGTGCGCAGATTGAGGTGTTGACTGGCTGGGGGGTAAAACGGGCCGCACTTGATCTGGATCACTATTTATCTGATTGTCGGTTAATAATTGGTTTAATTGAACGCTATAGTAACGTCCACGTTGATGTGGGATGTTGTACGGATGAAGTATATAAAAGCAATGTATATATCACTGATCGAGTCGTTAGGAATTCACACCACGGATCAACTGTATGAGCTGTTTACAACTAAACAGCATGGTTTACCCATCTCCCGTCATCGTGCTGCGATCATGCAGAGTCGGGTGTTTTTCTTCAGTGTGATCTTTGCCGTTTTGGTGCCGGCCTGGTCAGTGATTGACCTGCTCTATCTGCCTGCCGAGTTGTGGCGAGAGTTGTTGTTGATCCGCCTGGTGGCGGCGAGTTGTTTCGCACTCATTGCCTGGCGGTCCAGGGGCGAGCCTGATCTCATGCAAGCCCGCATATTGCTTGCGGCCATGTTGGCAGTGACGCCACTCTTCTATCTTTTGTCTGACCACTTTATTGCAGATCACCAACTCAGTGGCACGGCACTGATCCTCGCAGAAATATATGCCCTGTTACCCTTTGTCATGGTTGCGGGGTTGACGCTGTTTCCATTGGCCATATCAGAATTCCTGGTGTACGCACTGCCTATCTTCATCGTGGTCGGCTACTCTGCATATCCCGAAACCTCAGCCGAAATACCCGAGGCCGTCTCCACGATATGGTTGTTGATACTGTTGCTGGGGGTTGCTCTGTTCGCGTCCATGACCCAACTGCGCTATATGCTGTCCCAGGTGAGTCACGCCAGCTACGATGTATTGACCGGTATGCTGTCACGACGGGCTGGAATCGAGATTCTCGAGTTGCAGTTTAGACTCGCCACGATGAGTGAAAAACCGCTATCCATCCTCTATTTCGATCTGGATAACTTCAAGGTGATCAATGATACCTATGGCCACGATACGGGTGATACCGTACTGCGTGTCGCTTCAAAGCAGATACGGGAAACCGTGAGAAAGGGGGACAGTGTCATTCGTTGGGGAGGCGAGGAGTTCATAGTCGTTCTACCCACCGCAGATCACACAGAGGCAAATGACGTCATCACCCGGATTATGTTGGCCGGGCTCGGTGATCGACCCGAGGGCGCCCCTGTCACCGCCAGTATCGGTATTGCCGAGGTCCAGCAGGACAGGCTCAAAGACTGGAAATCCCAGGTCGAACTGGCCGACCATCGCATGTATACCGCCAAGTCCAATGGCAGGGCGCGCTGCGTTGGTGTTGGCGGCCAGGGGATGGAGTGGGTGACGGCACTGGAGGAGTCCGCCTGACTCAAACCCTTTCCCCTGGGTAAATCCTTTGTCTATGGTGTAGGGTGCAATAGGGAACCCACTTGGAACTGTGTCTATTGAGCGTTCTGTCTGGCCTCGATGCCAACCCCTTCGGTAATCTTGTCACCAGGATGCACAACAACGGCTTCACCTGCACTCAGGCCTGAGTTAATCTCCGCCTCAAGACCGGTGCGTCTGCCGAGAGTGACCTGGCGTTTGTTCGCCTTGCCATCGGATTCGATGAATACAGCCCACCCGTCACCGTCCCTGAAGAGGGCGGTTAGGGGCAGTTTAAGCACCTCACTGCCCTGCCAGAGGACGATCCGTACATCCACCTGGTAGCCGTGGGCGATGCGCGACCACGCCTCCTTGGGGGAGGTGAAGTCGATGATCACGTTTACCCGCTGCTCCTCGATGCCCAGGGCCGAGACCTTGGTGAAGCCGAAGGGTTCGACCCTTCTCACCACCCCGGCAAGGGGGTTGTCGCCGCCCCAGTTGTCGATGATCACCTGCTGACCCTGTTCCACCTTCACCGCATCGGAGGAGAGCAGGTCGGCGACGATCTCCAGATCACCGGGATCACCGATCTCCACCAGGGGTTCACCGGCGGCGACCACGCCTTCGCTCTTATGCAGGATCTTGAGGATGCGTCCGTCCACGGGTGAGCGTATCGGTACGCAGGGGCACTCCTCGCTCTTCACCCGCGCTTGGGTGGGGGAGATGAGCTGGGCCCGGGCCCGCTCCAGTTCGGCCTGGCGCGCCTGGCGATTGGCGTTGGCGGTTTCCAGTGCCGCCTGGCGGGTGCGAAAAGTCCGTTCCGCATCTTCCAGTTCCCGTTCCGACATCACCGCGTCCGCGCGCAGTTTGCGCGCCCGCTTGAGCTCGCTGCGGGCGAAGTCGAGTTCCACCCGGGCCTCTTTCACCGAGGCCTCCGCCAGTACCAGGTTGGCCTCTGCGGCGCGGATGTCGGCGCGGGCCTGGGCCTCGCTGCGGGGATCGAGCAGGGTGGCGTCGGTGGGTTCGATCTCCGCCACCTTGGTCTGCTGTGCCAGCACCTGGTCACCCACCTCGGCGTCGATACGCAGGGCGCGGCCGCTGATGGGGGCGGAAAGGACGAAGACGTCCCGTACCCGGGTCTCTCCCTCTTCGTCCACGGTCACCGTCATCTCACCCGCTTCAAGGATCAACATATCCACCGGGATCGGTTTCGGGATGAAGGCCCAGACCATGAAGGCCGCCAGGATCAGACCCAGCAGACTCCAGACAAGAATACGTTTGGCGTTGGCACTCATGACAATAATCCTATGCCTAATGGTTCACTCACGGGTTTTCAGTACGGCGATCAGGTCCAGGTGG
>JBEVVS010000029.1:0-10033 GCA_040507005.1 Candidatus Thiodiazotropha sp. | reverse complement strand
GATAAAACGCCTTCCAAAAGGGCTCAAGATAGGGAAATGGTTGGACATACGGGCCCTGGATATCAAAAAACTGCCCAAGGACCTAGTAGTGAACGGTGACCTCTATCTGGCGGGCACACGCATCAAGCGAATGCCTGGAACCGCCAGGGTAGGGGGGGATATCGAGTTTTAGGCAGGAATCTGGATCAATTGCAGAGTCCGTGTTTTTCGATCAGTTCCTTTTGCAGAAAAGGTTCGGCAAAGTTTTGCAGAGCTTGGTAGGCCTGATCGGTGATATGGGATAAATCATCCGTGTAATAGCCTTGCTTGCGATTTCCCTCTTCATTTGACATCAGTTTCTCGATCTCCAATACACCGATGTCATGTTCGTCTGCATAGCTTCTGATCCACTCGTTGACTGCCATTACATTTGATCGGATATAGTCATGAAAGCTACGTTTCCCCAAGGCTGATCCTATGAATTGCATAACCGATGCGATGATGCCCGACTCAAGCCCAAAAGTAATCTCGGTTGCAACTATCGGTATGATTCCCTCTTCTTTTGTACGGTCAATCATCTGTTTTAGGTTGTCGATGGCTGTCTGACGTGTTTGCATCTCCTGTTCCATAGGGGCATTGGAGAAATCGTTTATATGGCCCCATATAATGACAGCGGTTGGTTTGGAGGAGATGGCGTCGGCAGCAAAACGCTGGCGAACTTGTGTGGAGGTCTCGCCTGAGACACCTTTATTAACCACCGGGAGGCAGGCAACCTGCTTTAATGGCCAACCTTTCAAATAGGATGCGCCAATCATCACAATCTTATTTGAGCCACCAGGATCGGTTGCATTATCCATTGTTCCTGTATCTGCAATTGTCGTGGTTGAAAAGAATAGAAGTGATGTGCAAACAAGTATGAGCCGTTTCATGGATAGACAATAGCCTTTCTGATTTAGTCAAATTTAGTTAAATGATTTGTAATATATTGCGCAATCAGCGATTTGTTAGTCTATACAAATGTAAACGAATTTGTAAGGCCGTGTTAACCCTCTTATTCAACCAGTATCCGAGTGAATTTCAGAGCCTGCGTTCTGCTTCCTGGAGAATGCCTGCATATCCAAGCCGGGAATATGCGCTCTGTTGATCTCGCTGGGTCTTAGTGTCAGATGCTTGTTAATTAGAACAACCACAATCTTGAATTGCTTTATGTAACTGGCCATGGATGGGGGCGAGATTTTGTTGAATAGTTGAACCTAGCCTTTTAAAGTTCATAGGCCTGAATAATCTCGGTCTCATGATTGGCAGCCTCAAGCCATTCATTGATCCCCGGCTGTTGCATGACACTGTCGACATACTCTTTTGCTACACCAATCAAGCTGACATTGTAACTTATGAATCGCAAGACGATTGGGGCGAACATCGCGTCAGCTATTGAGTACTCTCCGAATAGCCACTGCCCGGTAAAACCGAATTCGCGACGACATTTTACCCATACAGACTTGATTCTATCTATTTCCCTTTCGGCCTCTTGGGAAATGGATATCGTATCATTCTCCCTGCGACAGTTCATCGGCAACTCATTTCTTATATTCATGAAGCTGGAGTGCATTTCAGCACTCACAGATCTGGCGACTGCACGCGCTCTCCTGTCATATGGCCAGCCCTTACCATTGAGATATACCTCTGAAACATACTCCAGGATCGAGAGCGAGTCCCATATAGTCAAATCGTCGTCTATCAGCACAGGCACTTTATAATCGGAGTTATATTCTGCTAACTCCCGCTCTGTGGTTTCCGTAAACAGTGGAATCCTCTTCTCTTCGAATTTCAGTTTGTTTTGACGTAGAAATATCCAGGGACGCAAGGACCAAGAGGAATAATTTTTATTTCCTATCACCAAGGTTAAATTGGCCATGGCTAGGTACCTTATGAGTTCTATACAACAAATATATATTCACTATCTTAAGATTCAATTATCAGTCGACGCAAAATACAGAGAACCATAGAGTTGTATTAGCGTATTTTGCGCCGACTACATAACGCAAGACAGACGGAAACTTCTCCTGCCTGAAAGCGCTATCCTTTTTCCGGTTTTTGGTAGGCTTGTTTTGTACCGTAGTAGGAACTCAAGGCTTGAAATCCACCTTTTAGAATATAGACATTGTCAAATCCGATATGCCGAAGTGCTGTGCCTACAGCAGTTGCTCTAGCGCCAGATTTGCACAAAATAACAACAGGCTTGTCAGTTGGTATGCGATCGAGATTGTTCTGACTAAAAAGTTCGTGTACCGGAATTATCAGGCTATTCGGCATCGAGACGGTAAAAACCCCCGTTTCAGCAGGCGTCCTGACATCAAGAGCGATAACTTCTTTGCCTTCCCTGATGTCCTTGGCAAATGCATCGGGTTTAACAAAGTGGAGGGCCTTCCCTGCATCTGCTTCAACTACCGGTGCGAACAGCTTTGCATAGCCTTTGGCCATATCCGCGTCGTAAGACCATGCTAAAGAACTGAGTGAAAGTGAAATGATTCCTGTGATTGCAATAATCTGCTTCATAATTTACTACTCCCTAATATACCCCAGACTAATTGAAAACAAGCAAAGAATGTGGGGCGATATCTTTGCTGAATAACCTGAAACCAGGAAAGGCACGTAAGTAATCTCTGATGTCGAGTGGATCGGTTGTGAGAGATTGCATCAAAAGTCCATTTTCGATAGATAGGTCGGATTTTCTGGGTATCAACAATATCCACTGATATAAACCTGCCTTAAATAACACATTTAATTCAACTAATCGCTGAACAATTTCAAATATTGTGAATTAGGGCGATAGGCAAGAGTGGGTCAGAGAGCCACCTTAAAACCCTTTAAAAATGGATATGGATGTCAATATAACAACGCTTAAATAACCTGTTGAATAGCCGTCTCCCTATCTGCACAGGCCTACTTAAGTTTCGTGGATAGCCCTGCCAATCCAAGTAGACCTGTAACAAATAGCCAGGCAGTGGCGGGGAGGGGTATAGGGGATGTCTCAGCCCTGGAGGCTATGTCAGCGGTGATGCTTATCGTGGCAAACTCGCCTGCGCTAAGCAAGAGGGCGAAGACCCCGGAGCCGGAGTCACTATTGCTGATCTCGAATGGGGATATGTTGCCTATGTTGGAGCCGTTGGTGGAGGTGCCTCCGTCTATAAATTGAACGCTGTCATCTGGGTCAAAACCACTGTTGCTGTCATTCCAGAGTTCAGCCGTGGCGTTGATAAACGTGTGTGTATGGTCGCCGTCGACCGTGTTTGTAAGGGTATAGTCACGCGCCCAGTCGTAGGCGAAGTTGAGCAAAATATCGTATTCACTATACATCTCGGCATAGAGTTCGATCAGTCCGGTGGATTCGCCGGAAAAAACAGAACCTGCACCAGTCGCAGTGGCGGATGATGACAAATTCAAGGTCAATGGGGTGCCGGTTGCAAATGGGTATGTACCAAGCGCGTCCGGTGGGACTCCGTCCGATGTCATGGATCCTGTGCCTGATGTGGACCCTAGGCCAGTTGTGCAATATTATCACTTGCAACATCAGTCTGTCTGGCGCCTTCTGACACTTCTGCAACTGTGTCATTAATATTCATAATACTGCGGTTTATCTCTTCCGAGACAACACTTTGCTCTTCAGCAGCACTTGCTATTTGCGTCGCCATATCATTGATGCGAGAGATGCCTTCACTTATCGTAGTTAATGATAATTTAGCATCTCCTCGAATTACATTTGCTGCATGCTTTACATCACGAGCAAGTTGTTGGATAGACTGGGTGGTCGTGTCGACAATACCCCGACTTTCATTTGATTCATGCTCTGCATCGGTTACTGCCTTTGCTATATTGGCTGCAACCTCCGGCATGGATGCGTTCATTTGATTCATAGCAGTTGCTGATTGATCAACCTCTCTTTTTTGAATCTGGACAGATTCATTGGATTGCGCAGTGATTGTAGAAAGTTCTTCCGCAGCCGTTGCCAATTGAGTCGAAGCAGAAGAAACTTCATGTACCACCTCCTGAATACTATCCATCATGGTATTGAAATAGCCTCCCATTTCTCCGAGTTCATCCTTTCCTTCGTTGACGCGGAGAGTAAGATCCTTATTGCTACTTATTTTACTAATTACGCTTATCATATTGGAAAGAGAATTCTTGATGGTTTTATTAAGCCAAAAAAACTTAATACGAAACTAATGAAGAATGAAGTAATCGCAATCACCAGCATGCCAGTAAAGCTGGTACGCTCCTCAACAATGCAATGAATATTTTTAAGAAGAAGTACTTCCTGAACCGGTAAATTTATTTATATAGTCATCGAGTAGCATTGGATAACTGATGAAGTAACCTTGGCCATAGTCTATGCCCATGTCTTGGGCTGTATCCAATACCTCTTTGGTTTCTACCCATTCTGCAATGGTTTTTTTGTGAGTGAGTTTTGCAATATCGCAAACTGCTTGAACAACAAGATGGCTCAATGGTTCGCTATTTAATTCTTTTACAAAATCACCATCCAATTTTATGATATCAACAGGTAATTCTCTGATGTACTTAAAAGAGCAAAATCCAGTGCCAAAATCGTCTAGAGCAAACCGGCAGCCAAACTGTGAACGGATCAAATTAATGAAGTTAATCGCTGTAGATATGTTGTTTATCATTTCTGTTTCGGTTATTTCGAAACATAAGATTTTTGGAGAAAATTTCGATTTTTTAAGGTTTGAATGTAAATAATCCAATATTTTATCATCACCTAGTGATTGAGCCGATAAGTTAACCATAATCATCGAGCATCTATTGGCGAAGGATAAATTATTATTAAGAAAGGTTATAACTTTCTCGATAACCATTAAATCGATGCGCGATGTCAGTTTGTGTTTAGCGGTTATCGGTAGAAACTCACCAGGAAAGATCAAGTTTCCGTAAACATCTTTCATGCGCAGCAATACTTCGAAAACAATGGGCCTTTTTATGACTTCACTCACTGCTAATGGCATTATTTCCTGAGCATGTAAAACAAACCTGTCTTCTTCTAAAGCGCTCTTGATTTTGTCAATTAGGTGCATATCATTTTGGTAAGTCATTGCAAAATGATCGTCGCCTTGATATAGCTGCACTTTATCCCCTGTCTGTTTTGCAGAAAGACAAGCAACATTGACATTTTTCAAGTTAACTTCAGCGTTGTTGTTTGTGATATTGAACATAGTGACGCCAATGCAAACGGTAACACTGTAAGAATCAGATATCCTGAGAGTTTTTATTTCTTCCCGTATTGCTTTTGTCACTGCTAAAGCATGATTTAAATCGCAGTTATTAATGATTAGGCCAAATTCATCATTACCAATTCTTGCCAATAGGTCGGTACAATCAATCTTGTTTTTGATCAGCGAAGTAATTTCAACAAGCAAGCTATCCGCAATGACATGCCCATAAACTTCATTGACTACAGTAAATGAATCTATATCAATCAGACATAAGGCATGATCTGCATTATCCGTATCTGCAACATTTTTCAGGTGTTCTTCGAACACTAACCTTTTAGGTAGACCTGTTAATTGATCAATGTCGTAGTTTTTGGCTGATCCAACTACGTCATCCAATGTAGTTCGACTCATATGCGTACCATATAATTATTCCAGGAAAGCATAAAAGTCAGTCTAACCATGACAAATAAACCAAGCTATCAGCAAGATAAGAAATGATTTGTAGGTAAAAAGTAGAAAGTCATGTCGGTAAAAACCCTACATATGCTTAGTGACATAAACTCTCCATGATGTCGAATAATTGTTCAAAATCTTTCGTTTTATCAAGATAGTAATCTGCGCCTAGTTCCATGCATTTGGATTTATATAGATCGGAAGTGTGATTGCTCAGAACGATAATGGTAGTGTTTTTGATGATCTCTTGAATGCGACACAAGACTTCTATACCACTTATATCCGGCAACTGAATATCTAAAGTAACTATGTCAGGTTCTATGGATGAGATGAGTTCAATGGCGTCGTTACCATTGTAAGTTTCTCCTGCAACATCACAAAGTGGAATCGACTCTGCAAACTGCCGGAGTAGGTCTCTAACAGGTTTATAGTCATCAACAATAATGACTTTTTTTGTCTGCCTCAAACTGGCTCCAGCAAAATATAAAAGATCGTTAAACTATGAACGAATAATAGGAGAGTCTTTGGAAGTTTAGTATCAGACAAATATGGATATGTTTGTAGGTATTTTTCTTACAAATTAAGATTTACTCAACCAATTTGTGTTGAATTGCGTAATAAATAATTTCAGCATTGTTCTTGAGCGCCAGTTTTTCTAAAATCCGGCTACGATAGGCACTGACAGTTTTTGAACTCAAAGATAACTCATCAGCAATTTCAACAACACTTTTACCTGAACCCAATAGGCACATTACCTGATACTCACGCTGTGAAAGAGATTGGTGTAGATCATCGTGCTCGGGTTTTTCGGAGTCATCAAGCAGTAATTCGGCTAATGTCTGACTTATATATTTTCGCCCATTCGAAATGCGGATGATGGCATTGACGAGTTCTTCTGGTGAATGATTTTTGGTAAGATAGCCTTTTGCGCCTGCTTTTAGTGCTCGTTTGGCGTATTGCTCTTCAGCATGGGCGCTCAAAACTAAAACTTTTACATTCGGATTTGTACGCTCAACACGTCTGAGTGTTTCAATTAAGCCGGGACCGGGCATTGAAATATCCAGAATAAGCACATCTGCAGAGGTTTGACTTAAATCATCTGTCAATGTTTCGCCATCTTCAGCTTCGCCACAGACAACCATATTACTATTGCCTTCGATAATGCGCCGAATACCTTCACGCAATATCTGATGATCATCTGCTATGTATACCCTAATCATAGTGTGTAATTTCACCCAATGCCTTAACCTCAACAGGACAGATTAGTCGAACTTCTGTTCCGCCTTGTTGATGATTGTCAATTGTTAGTTCTGCATCAATATTGTCAGCCCGCTCTTGCATTCCGATAATTCCAATAGATCTAATAGAGTCAAGCTGCTTTTCAGTGATGCCTATACCGTTATCCCTAATGCGCAATACGATATTGTTTTTGATTATCTGTATATCTACATTGAAGTGAGTGGCTTGGCTATGACGTGCGATGTTTGTAAGCGTTTCTTGATAGATTCTGAATATCGCTGTGTCCCTAAGGTGATTGAGAGAGAGGTCGCCGCAATCTATTTTCAGTTCATGCTCGATCTCTGTTCTTTTTGAAAAATCACCCGCGTACCATTCTAGGGCCGCTTCTAAACCCAAATCATCTAAAACCGGAGGCCTCAATTGCGACGAGATTCTTCTTACTGTATCGACGCTCGAATCTATATCCTTGATCATGCAACTGATTTTCTCTTTCACTGATGCATTATCATTAAGTAAGTCACGCAGCCAGCATAAATCAATTTTCAGGCCGGTAAATGACTGGCCCAATTCATCGTGAATTTCTCTTGCGATACCAATACGCTCATTTTCACGTATCTCTTCCTGGCGTTTGGCAAGGTTTTGTAGTCTTTGTTTTGAATGTTTCAATTTTTCTTGGTACTGCTTTGTCTCGCTGATATCGCGAATAGTCGTCATAACGCAAAGAAAATCACCAAAATCAATGAGTTGCATTGATGCAACGCAGTCGCTGGTTTGGCCGGATTTTTTGCGGTACTTGGATTCTCGCAAGTATATCTCTCCATTTTCCTTAAGCCGTTTTTTCCACTCTTCTCGATCTTCCATGCAATACCAAAGGCCGAGCTCTAGCGATGTTTTGCCAATTACATTATCTGATTCCTCAAACTCATATATGCGATAGAAGCTTTTATTAACATTTACTAATTCACCAGTATCGAATGAGGTGATCAAAATGGCATTGGGACTGGATTCAAATATTTTAAAAAACTTGTTTTCCGAAAGCTCGAGCTCTTGATGCTTTATTGACGCAGCTCTTCTTTGCAAATTAAGTGCTTCAACCAAGTCATCTAATTCGTCATGTCTATCTGATCTCTTGCTTCTACTTAAATAGAGATCTTGATAGGGTCTATCAGCATTACTTTCGGCCATTAACTGAACCAATTGTTGCAGATGCGAAAATAAGCCTTTATTGAATAGATAGAAGACGGTGAATATAAAAGCAGAAATGAGTAGAAAATTATCCAATAACAACATCAATCCATTTTTTAGTGCATTGGAATAGAGAGGAGATAAGTCGGCAACCACGTTGAGATGGCCTAGCATTATCTGCCGATTGTTGGATTGGTGAATCAATGGATATTTTTTGGCGAGGGTTCTGCCACTTGTTAAAGTTGTATTGCTGTTTGCAAAGACCTTATTCTGTTTTGTAACTTCTAAATATTTAATATATTTAAAGTCAAAAGGTATGCTTAGTTTGTTTTGAGTTTTTGCTTTGTCAGACAGCCAAACAGTATCCACTAAGCTCTCTATATAGAGATTTTCAAGATATTCAAATTCCAGCTCAATATTTTCTTGTTCACGTTGAATGAGCCAGGTTAGATTAAAGGTTATAGATGCAATTATAATTAACGCGCCAATAAAACCAACTCGACTCATCAGCAATCGTTTAAGAGAACTGCGTTTCAAACTATCATCATCGTGCATGACCTTTTTTTTTATTAGGGTACAAAATGCAATCTACATATATCTTAAGGCTTGATGAAGCCCAATCTATGGTTAAATTGGAGAAGGCTCAGATAAAGCGAGAGCTTCCGTGTTAAAATCACTTATGTCAGTTTTCCCATGTTCTGGGCAAGTTAAGTCGACATTATTCAATGTTATCGGCTGTATGTGTGCTCATATCCAAGGATGGACTTTTGAATCCACAGATTTTTTTATTCTCACTCTAAATATGGATAGTTATCATAAGGATATACACAATGTATTTGTATTTCAAGGCGATTATCGGGATTAGGAATCAAACGATATCATAGGTCTGCTAGGCCTTTATCTATATACATACTGAATAGCTTCTTGGTTTTACACTCTTCCGATATTCTTTGGCACTTCGTTTTCAGGTTATGGTTACCTCGACGTAATTTATATATTTTTTGTGTACTGCAATGTCAGCGTCGGTATCTAGGCTTTTGGTATATAGTAACTCACTATATTGTAAGAATAGTGTCATTTATTTATGCAGGGCTCAAAGCAAAAAGACTTATTTGTACTAGGTCCAATGCTACATTGCTTAACAGAACAAACATCGCCTGCTCAACAGGAATAACGATCAAGGTTACGTTATCGTATGCCGTCATCATCTCGAATCTTGCGTAAGACAAAGTTGTGCCGAGTGCCATATGTCAAGCGGGCATCAAAGAGATGGCAAACTGTCATATGCAACATCTGTCATTTACAACCAGTCTGTTGAAGGATGGTCAGGAGATGTGTGCTTTACACGATCAATTGGTAAACAAGGATGTACGCGCGATCCAAATCTATATCCATGTGATACAGCGCGCTGGTACGACGGTTCACAGTCCACGGGGTGAAGTGATTTCGTTTGCTTCGGATCGTTGAAGTTCTTGTTGGATATTATATCTTCTCCTGATCCCTCAACACCTTCACCTGAAACAAGGCATTCCTCTCTTCCTCTTCAAGGGCATTCTCAATAAACCGAATCGTATTGCGATACTGAGGAATAATGTTATAGCGCAACGCATTTACCCGCTTCTGTGCTTTGCGTTGTTCTGCGATGAGCCGGCTCAGGCTCATCGAGACTTCTCCCATCTTCGCCAATTGCAGGGAAGCCTCGGCGAAGTGGAGGCGGGTGGAGTCGAAGCTGGGATCGGTGCCGAGGAGGCCGACCGGGTTGAGGGGCAGCAGTTCGCCGCTGACAGAGGGGTACTCAACCCCCAGGTTGCGGCGGGGGAGGATCTTCACGTCGAGGACCGGTTCCACCCCCAGGGCCGTCTGCTTGATGGCGCGGCTGCCCATGCGCAGCTGCAGCATGCTGAGCCAGTGATAGGCCTATTTGATTGCCTCGTGGGCCTGGTCGCGAA
>JBEVVS010000092.1:0-10374 GCA_040507005.1 Candidatus Thiodiazotropha sp. | reverse complement strand
TTTTATCGCTTGCTGCATCTCCACGGGTGGTCTCCTTTTATTCGTTCAGGGGTGAATCTATTTCAGTCCGCGAATGAACGCAAATAAACGCAAATATTTCTTAACTTAGGCGTGCTACAAAGCTGATCACGGTTGCGGGCACAGAAGCGTTCGGGGGTCTTCTTTCGTAGCAGCGGCATGGATGCCGCGGTAGCCCCTCCAGCACAAGGACGTGCTGTTGGGGCGGCGGAGAAAGAAGACCCCCGGACGCTGGTGGTTGATGGAGAGTGACTAAGTTCTATATAACCCAATCACTAAATCCCATTCTCGAATGGTGCGGCAAGCCGCACCCTACATCATTTGCAGACTGAAAAATAAACAGCTACCGCCCCTCAACAAAATTCCGCAACAGATCGTGCCCATGCCGGGTGAGTATCGACTCGGGGTGAAACTGCACCCCCTGGATCGGCAGCTCCTTGTGCCGCACCCCCATGATCTCGTCCATCTTCCCCTCGTCCTCGGTCCAGGCGGTGATCTCAAGACAATCGGGCAGACTCTCCTGCTCGATCACCAGGGAGTGGTAACGGGTCGCCTGGAAGGGATTCTCCAGTCCCCTGAAAACCCCGCTGTCCCCATGCAGGATGAGGGAGGTCTTACCGTGCATCACCTGCCGGGCATGGACGATCTTGCCGCCAAAGGCCTGACCGATGGACTGATGCCCCAGACAGACACCGAGGATAGGGATACGCCCGGCGTAGGTGCGAATGGTCTCCACCGAGATACCCGCCTCGCTGGGTGTACAGGGACCGGGTGAGATGACAATCTGCTCTGGGGCGATGGCATCGATATCCGCCACCCCGATCTCATCGTTGCGCACCACCTTGACCTCGACACCGAGTTCACCCAGATATTGCACCAGGTTGTAGGTGAAGGAGTCATAATTATCGATCATCAGCAACATGATTATGTCTCCTCATCACAGGCGTGCCGGTCGAGCCCGGCCTCTGCCAGGGCCACGGCGCGGAACACCGCCCGCCCCTTGTTCATGGTCTCCTTCCACTCCAGCTCGGGTATGGAGTCGGCGACGACACCGGCCCCCGCCTGGATATGCAGGGTCTTCTCCTTGATCACCGCGGTCCGGATGGCGATGGCGGTATCCATATTGCCGTTCCAGGAGAGATAGCCCACCGCCCCTGAGTAGATACCCCGCTTCACCGGCTCCAGCTCATCGATGATCTCCATGGCGCGGATCTTCGGCGCCCCACTCACGGTACCGGCGGGAAAGGTGGCCCGCAGCACGTCGATGGCGCTCATCTTGTCACGCAGTTCCCCGATCACATTGGAGACGATATGCATCACATGGGAGTAGCGCTCGACGATCATCTTGTCGGTCAACTCCACGCTGCCGATCTTCGCCACCCGGCCGGTATCGTTGCGCCCGAGATCGATCAGCATCAGGTGTTCGGCGAGCTCCTTGGGGTCCGCCAGCAGCTCCGCCTCCAGGGCCTTGTCCTCCTCTTCCGTATGCCCCCGCCGGCGGGTGCCGGCGATGGGACGCACCGTCACCACCCCATCCTCGAGACGGGTGAGGATCTCCGGGGAGGAGCCGACGATATGAAAATCGTCCAGATTGAGGTAGTACATATAGGGTGACGGATTGAGACCGCGCAGCGCCCGGTAAAGATCGATGGGCGGCGCCTGAAACGGGATCGATAGACGCTGGGAGACGACCACCTGCATACAGTCGCCCTCGAGGATGTACTCCTTGATTCGCTCCACCGCCTGCTTATACCCCTGCTCGGTAAAGCCGGAGACGAAGTCGGACTCGTCGATGGAGCGTTCCGGACCGCAACTCTCCCGGGGTATGGGTTGCCCCATGGCAGCCACCAACTCACGGATACGCGTTTCGGCGGAATCGAGGGTACCGCCCTGGGAGGGGTCCACATGTACAATCACAAACATCCGCCCCGACAGGTTATCGAACACCACCAGTTCGTCGGATACCATCAACAGGATATCCGGGGTCCCGAGTAGATCGGGATTGGGGCACTGGGCCAGTTTGGGTTCGATATAGCGGATGATGTCGTAACCGAAGTAGCCCACCAGCCCCCCGTTGAAGCGCGGCAGGTCCTCTACTTCTGCAGCCTTGAAGCGCTGCTGGAAGGACTCGATCCAGGCCAAGGGATCATCCACCTGATGGGATTCAGTCACCTCGCCATCTGTCACCACCTCGATCTGCAGACCCATGACCCTGACCTGGGTGCGACAGGCGAGACCGATGATAGAGTAGCGCCCCCACTTCTCCCCGCCATGCACCGACTCAAACAGATAGGAGTAGGGGCCATGGGCCAGCTTCATATAGACACTGAGGGGGGTATCGAGATCCGCCAGGACCTCGCACACGACGGGTATACGATTATAGCCCTGTTGCACCAGGGCGGCGAACTGATGGGGGGTCATTTTCCTCTCCACACAAAAGACCGGACGACGGGATTTAACGGCTTGGTTCGGGAATCACCAACGCCATCGCGCGCCATACATCAAGGTCGTGTTGTGTGAAAGCAGGGTCATTTCAAATCGTCTATGTCAATAGTTGGCGTTAACCATAATCAAAACTTGGGCCGGGCTCAAGCGGCATTTTCCAGGAGGGTGCGAATCTCGATCAGCGAATCGAGCACCGCATCCGGATTGTAGTGCCGGATGTCCTCCCCATGATTGTAACCGTAACTCATGCAGACAATCTGAAAACCGGCGGCACGGGCCGCCTTCACATCGCTCTGGGAATCACCCACCATGAGTGAAACGGATGGGGTCACAGAGAGCTGCTCCGCCGCATGCAGCAAGGGCATCGGATCAGGCTTCTTCTTCGGCAGGGTGTCACCTGCAACTATGATCTCGAAATCGTCATGCACCCCCAGGTCCCGCAGCAGCGGCAGGGTGAACTGAGCGGCCTTGTTGGTGACGCAGCCCAGACGGTAGCCGCCACCCTTCAGGTAATCCAGGCCCTCGCGGATCCCCGGATAGAGCAGGGAGCGCTTGCTGGTGTTATCCGCATAGAGATCGAGAAAGATGGGATAGGCTTGAGTGAAGTCCGCCTCATCCGGCTCCCCATCGAGTTGGCCGATGAGGGAGCGTCGCACCAGACGTTCCACCCCGTTACCAACCCAGTCCCGAACCTTATCTTCTCCGTGGACGGGTCTGCCCAGCTTTTTCATCATCTCATCCACGCAGTAGGCCAGATCGGGCACGCTGTCGACCAGGGTGCCGTCCACGTCGATGAGGATCATTTCGGGTTTTTTGATCATAAAAATACTTATAACGCAAAGGTCACTGAGAAGCAGCGCCAAGTTCGCAATGTTATTACAGGTTATTCACTAATCTCTGGATGCCATGTTTCAACAACATCGTGTTGAAGTTGAAAAGCAGGCCAAGTTTTATTCCCCCCCACCTCAAATAAGTAAGGAGCTGTGCCCTGTGCACCGGCAGTAGATTATCTACTGTCTTGAGTTCGACTATCACCTTGTCGTTCATCAGGAAGTCAGCTCTATAGGCAGACTCAACCACTAAACCCTTGTATACCACATCGATCACGGCCTGCTGTCGAAAACATAGTCCCTGAAGGACCATCTCCCGTGCAAGACAGGCTTGATAAGCCGATTCAAGCAAACCCGGCCCCAGCGCCCGATGAACCTCGAGCGCCGCACCAATTACCTGTTTAGAAATTCCGTTCTCATCCATGAAAACCTCTGCGCCCTCGGCGCCTCTCAGCGTCCTTTGCGTTATAACAGAATCAAACCTTGGCCATTTCCGCCTTCATCTTGCCGACGATGGTGTCGTAGCGGTTGGCGTCACCCGCCTCGGGGAAGCCGAAGATCCCCGATCCGGCGACGAAGGTATCGGCGCCGGCGGCCTTGATCTCGGCGATGTTGTCCACCTTGACTCCGCCGTCGATCTCGAGACGGATATCCAGCCCGGAATCATCGATCAGCTTGCGACACTGGCGCAGCTTGTCCATGGTGGCGGGAATGAAACTCTGACCGCCGAATCCCGGGTTGACCGACATCAGCAGAATCATGTCGACCTTATCGAGTACATAGTCGAGATGGGAGAGGGGTGTTGCCGGATTGAACACCAGGCCCGATTTACAGCCCTCGTTGCGGATCAGCTGCAGGCTGCGGTCGATATGCTCGGAGGCCTCCGGATGAAAGGTGATGTAGGTGGCCCCGGCCTTGGCGAAGTCTGGGATGATGCGGTCCACCGGCTTGACCATCATGTGTACATCGATATCGGCTGTAACACCATGTTTGCGCAGGGCCTCACAGACCAGCGGGCCGATGGTCAGATTGGGCACATAGTGGTTGTCCATGACGTCAAAATGCACGATCTCCGCACCGGAGGCGAGGACATTATCCACCTCTTCACCCAGCTTGGCGAAATCCGCTGACAATATTGATGGTGCGATCTTATCGGATTGACGGGCCATGATTATTATCTCCTACGGTTCAACTGGCTGTGGCTTGGCGTAATTCCAGATTATTGCCACAGATACCAAAAAAAGGGAGGCCACTTTACCCCAAAGCGCCGCCATTTTCAGCATTCCCCTTAACAGGGCTATTATGGCTGCGAGACAGGGGAGCCTGGTCCCGATTTTTCGCACAATACCCCATCACCCAACCCATTCGCGACGCGGATAGGAGAGCGGAGTAGACTAGAACCGGATGCCCGGCCCGAGGAAATCCCCATGAGTGTATACCGCTGCAAAGCCAAATTGGCGTCAAGAGACACCCAACCTATTGCCATCCGCCGGTTGCTCCTGCTGCTGATCGTCTGCCTGGCGGAGTCGACATCAGCCGCCAACCTGAGCCGTGAATTACGTATTGCGGAGGCATTGGCGGCCGGGGTGACTGAGGGCACTCCTGTCTGGCTCGAAGCAGACTCCGTGCGCTTTCTAGCCCTGCATAACCAAACCCCCGCCCCTGAACGACTGGGCGGGGTGATTCTTCTCCACGACAGCGGCAACCATGCCGACTGGCACGAGGTGATACAACCCTTACGCCGACACCTCTCAGCACGGGGCTGGGATACGCTATCGATTCAGAGCCCGCTCTCGGCTGATCCATCAGACCCCGCCGGCAACAGCTCCCTGATTGCCTTGAGCACCCCCCGCATCCGGGCCGGCGTCGACTTCCTCAACAGTCAGCAGATCAATGACACGGTGTTGATAGGGCATGGCTTGGGGGCGGAAATGGCGCTTAACTTCGTCACCCGGGCTGGAGATGGGGTTCGCGCCTTGGTCGCGATTGGGGTGACCCTCGATGCCGAGGATGAAGAGGATCCGTTTACTCAAGCCATGACCGGGACAGAGATACCGATACTGGATATCTTCGGCAGCCTTGATCATCCCGCCGTCATTGCCAGCGCCACCCTGCGTCGTGGCAGCGCCATCAGAAACGGGCGGGATCGATTCCGTCAGGACAGGGTTGCGGGAGCCGACCACTATTTCAGCGGTATGCAGGATGAATTGAGTCACCGGATTGCCGCCTGGCTAAAGCGGACCGCAGGGCTATGGCAAACCAGGCAGTCCCCGTCTGCGCCATAAACGGCCTGACATGGATGGAAGCCTGGTTAATCAGGCCATCCCCCTGGCCTCTTTGACACGTTCATAGGCCTTCTTGATCTCATCCGTTTTTTGCGCCGCCATCTTCATCATCTCCTCGGGCAGTCCCTTGGAGACCAACTTGTCGGGATGGTGTTGGCTCATCAAGCGTCGATAGGCCCGCTTGACCTCTTTGTCGGTGGCCGCCGGCGTGACATTGAGGATGTCATAGGCATCATCCAGGGTCGGCCCCTGTCTCGTCGGCGGTACACGATCGCCCCTGGCGCCGCCCGTGCCGGCATAGTGGGATTGCGCACGTATCATGCGTTCCAGTCTTCTGAAGGTAAATTCGGAGATATTCAGCAATGAACAGATATGCAGCAACAGGGACTCTTCCGCGCTGTCCATGCGATTGTCCGCATAGGCTGCCTGGATCTGGATCTCCAGGAACATCTGTATCAGGGTCTGGCGGCGATGGCACTCCAGGCGGAACTGCTCCACCACATCGTCGAGGGGGAAGTCTTCCGCTTTACCCTCGTTGAAGAGATGGATAGCGGTCTTGCGCATTTCGCTGGAAAGGGACATCTGCCCCATCAGGGCTTCTGCCAGTTTGATCTCGTCGGGGGATACACGACCGTCAGCCTTGGCCAGGTGCCCCAGCACGGAGAAGGTGGCCGTGAAGAAGGCGGTCTGGACCCGTTCCTGGTCACCCGGCCCCCAGCTGACCTGATCATCGGGCAGTCCCTGCAGACCCTTATCGAATCGATGACCAAGGGCGGCACCCAACACCGCACCCAACGGCCCACCCAGCATAAAACCGAATGCACCACCTACCAGTTTACCCCACCAACTCAAAGGCTTACCTCTATATGCAACAGCTTCTCATTAGACAAGCCGTCACTATACATTAACGGATAGCTATTTTCCGTGGATATATTGCTCATCGCTGAAGGAGTAGACCCAGGTGGGACAGAAAACCACCATCAGGGTTATCACCCAACCATTGACCAGGGCTTCGGGAAAGAACATCAAGGGGAAGAATGGCATCACCGTGACCTGCAGCTCCGCCATCGTGTAGGCGCCGCTCAGCACCAGCAGTTGCATCGCCAGATAGCCGCTCGCATAGCCAACCACCCAAGCGGTAAAAAAGCCGTTTCCCAAGACATAGACAAAGAACTGCCTGGGCAACCAACTGCGTATCAGTACCAGGGATATCTGCGACAGGGTGATCGGCACCAGCGCCACAGTCATGAAACTGACCACATAACCCTGCCAGCCAATGCCTGCATTCACACACACAGCCAACAGGGCGAGACTGGCCATAATGATGGCCATTGACCAGCCGAACATCAGGGTTATGGCGGTAACGCCAAGCAGATGGAATGAGATCCCCGGTTGCAGCTGGGCACGAATATGCCACAACACGATCAAGGCGACGATGGCGCCCAGAAAGACGTGTAGCTGTCCTTTACGGGCAAGCCGCCCCCATGGCGCCATGCGTAACGCGTACAGCAGCACCACCGCATACAGGCCAGCTATCCACCACAACAGGGGCCCGGAAAAAAGCTCACCATCCAGTTCCATCGCGATTCAATCCTTTTCACAAAGCGGATTTCAGTTATGCTGTTAGCAATCCAAAACCGAAACCTCGGTACAGGGTGTTTGGTCCGCCAATCCAACCACAATAGCAGGGGAAGACTCCCGTGATTTACCGCCCACTCGGCCACACTGACATTAAGGTAAGCGTGCTCTGCCTAGGTACCATGACCTTCGGTGAGCAGAACAGCGAATCTGAGGCCCATGCTCAACTCGACCGGGCAATGGACGCCGGTATTAACTTTATCGACACAGCCGAAATGTATCCGGTTCCGCCCAAGGGGGATACCCAGGGGCTGACCGAACGCTATATCGGCACCTGGCTTGCCCGTCACGGTCAGCGCGATCGCTTGATTATCGCAACCAAGGTTGCCGGTCCCGCGAATTGGTTAAGCTACCTGAGAGACGGCAATCTCCATCTGGACAGAGTCAATATCGAGGCAGCAGTGGATCAGAGTCTGCAACGACTACAGACAGATTACATTGATATCTATCAGCTGCATTGGCCGGATCGTCATACGAATTACTTCGGTAAGCTCGGTTACCAAGCAGCCGAATCAGAACAGATGACGCCAATCCTTGAGACCCTGCAGGTATTGAATGATCTTAAACAGGCAGGGAAAATCCGTCATGTGGGTGTCTCCAACGAGACACCTTGGGGATTGATGCGCTATCTGCATCTGGCCCAGGAATACGACCTGCCGAGGGCGGTCTCTATTCAAAACCCCTATAACCTGCTCAACCGTACCTTCGAAATCGGCCTGGCTGAAATCGCCCATCGCGAGGCTTGCGGCCTGCTGGCCTACTCGCCCATGGCATTCGGGGTACTTTCCGGTAAATATCTCGATGGACAACAGCCCAAGGGGGCCCGGCTGACCCTGTTCGAACGTTTTGATCGCTACTCCAATCCAGAAGTTCAACGGGCGACCAGAGACTATGTCGAGCTGGCAAAGCGAGAGGCCCTGAATCCCGCACAAATGGCGCTGGCATATGTCACCAGCCGCCCCTTCGTCACCAGCAACATCATCGGCGCAACCACCCTGGCACAACTTGATGAGAACCTTGAGAGTATCAATATCACCCTATCCGATGAGGTTTTACAGGCCATAGAAGCTATCCACACTCAACAGCCCAACCCAGCCCCTTAGTCCCAGGGTCATGTGACAAAAAAATAGAAGGATGAGAATGGTAATAAACCGCTTTCAGAGCCATAATCGAACTATCCCCGGGGATAAACGTATCTAGCGGAGACCCATGACGATGAACTCACCGAGAATTCAAATTGGCGCCTGGTTTAAAACTGTTGATGGTGACAATCTAGAGGTTGTGGCCTTCGATGCGGACGAGGGTGTCGTGGAGGTCCAGTTCTATGACGGAACCGTTGAAGAGTACGATATGGAAGACTGGGTGGAGCTGGAGGTCAAACCCATTGCGCCGCCGGAAGACTGGTCAGGCTCTTATGACCTCTCCAAAGACGATTATGGTGTCGATCTGGACCACCCGGCGGGAGAGACCATTCCCAATCCGCTCGATCATCTCGAGGATACAGAGTAATCCCTGTCTTCAACCCCTATTTTCCTGCCGTTGAAAACACCCGGCCAGCCCCCCATAGTGAACCAATGGCTTAGTATTCACGTAAGTTACTGTATGGGTACGAAATCCTGACTCTGTCATGAAAATTGCGCCCAACAGGTTAAAGTTCGCTATTGCCACGCCGCTAAATTGAGTAACGAACCCCCACAGAGACGTGGTGCAGGAGGTGCAAAATGAAGACAGTCTACGACATGAGTACAGGACAGATTATTGAAAATGGCCTGACTGATGAGACTATGCAACTTATTGAATCTGATGCATCTTTTCCAGAACTGCGGCTCCAGTTGGTAACTCCTGAACAGCGTACAGAGAGAGAGATTCCGCCCGAGTTGGTCCTGGCGAACTTGAACGCCTTCCTTGATGAAATGAACTGATGGGATAAGAGCCTTTCTCTCTGTACCGCCCAAAACCGGGTCTTCACGACCCGGTTTTTTTATCCAGGATCGCCACCACCCGACTTGACTCCAGCCGAACCTCTACTGACTCGAGGGCATCACCTGCACAGGGACCCCGCAAACAGTAACCGTCTTCCAGCCGGAACAGGGCACCGTGAGTTGCGCACTGGATATAGCTGTTGCTGAGATCAAGAAATTGATCCGGTCGCCATTCAAGATTGACACCGGTATGGGGACAGCTGTTTTTATAGGCCTTCAGGACTTCGCCGCGCCGCACCACGAACAAGGCGATACTCTCCCCCTGCCACTCGAGGATGAAGCCGCGACTGCCCGGATCTTCAATCGTTGAAATATCACACAGCAGATGGCGCTCAGGCAATGTCCAGTCCCCGACGTCCACACTTTTCACCGGCCAGGCGAACCGCTTTGCCTAACACCTCAGCAGGATCAAGACCGGCTTGCAAGGCGTCAATCACACCGGCATTGAAGACATCCCCAGCACCCAGGGTATCCACCACCCGCACCGGCTGGTAGGCCGGTAAGTGCAGGGCATTTCCTTCAGCCGTCCGCAACCAGGCCCCATCCTCACCCCAGGTTGCGAACAGCAGGGCCGAAGCTGAGCTCGGGCCAATCCCTTGAAACAGTTCTAAGGCGCTCCCATAGCCACGAGACGTGGCATATGCCCTGGCAATGATGACAACATCGGCCAGGGGTATGAGCCGCTCGATCTCGCTTCTGGGTTTTTCAACCTCCAGGGAGAGGGTCGCGGATGGTGCTGCGAGTCTGGCATGTCTGAGCATCGGTTCATAGATAGCCACCTCCCTCCCTTCAAAATGGATCCAGTCGTAATTCGCAAGATCGATCTTTTGAAAGGCCTCAATCCCATACTCCGGGAGGTCCCGGTAGTGAACGATGGTTCGCGAACCCGTAGCCAAACTGGAGAGGATATAAGAGGTCGGGGTAAAGCCATCAGGTTGAATGCTCACCCATTTAGTATCGACGCCCTTCTGTTGCAAGTCATGCAGGATCAATCTACTCGCAGCATCGTCGCCCAGCACGCCAGCCCAGCTACATTGGTGGCCCAGTTGACTTAAAACCACCAGGGTATTGGTGGCATTGCCGCCACGACACTCCTGATGGGAAATGGCGCGCAGCTCATCATCCTCGTTGGGATAGTCTGGAACACGATTGATAACGTCAAGGGTTGCGCCGCCA
>JBEVVS010000202.1:9191-10382 GCA_040507005.1 Candidatus Thiodiazotropha sp. | reverse complement strand
GTGATGACCATGAAATCACATAACATTCAATAATTTGCGATTATCTCAAAAAAAGTATCAATTCGTTTATTTCGATTATTGCGTATATTTCGTTTGTATACTAACCTTTAACTGACATAGAGGATGGTGCTAAGAGGAGAAGTGCAAATGGCGCAAACATTCAAACTTACAGATCAAACGACGCTGCCTCCTAGCGATGAAGACAGAAAGATTGCAGCTGAAAGCAGTCGTCAACTGGCAGCATTGATAGGCAGAGGAAAGGAGGCGCAGCTCCGAGTCATTTATGGTGATGAGGTCATTACTGTGCCTGTCCCGGCTATGCGCATGTTAGTAGATATCTTGGCCCATATGGCCGAAGGTGAGGCCATGATGCTTATCCCCCAGGATGCAGAACTCACCACTCAACAAGCAGCAGATTTTCTGAATGTTTCTCGACCTTTCTTTGTTAAGTTGCTGGAAGAAGGGAAGCTGGAATTTCATAAAGTGGGAACGCACCGGAGAGTCTATTTTCGGGATTTAATTGCATATAAGGAAGAAAGCATGGGAGAAAGGCGGAAGGCACTGGAAGAACTAGCGCAACAGGCTCAGGAATTGAATATGGGACATTAGCCACTCAGTGCCTGATTGTATAGTCCAAAACCATGAGGAACTTATAGACTTACTTGAACTGCCAGATCCTAATGATCGGCATGTACTTGCTGCCGCAATTATGTGTCAAGCTGATGTGATTGTGACCAACAATTTAAAGGATTTCCCACAAGAGGTGATGGATCAGTATCACATTGATGTTCAATAACCTGACTTATTCCTGAACCACTTATTTGATCTAGATCCCGTTTCATTCTGTAAAGTTGTTCATGAACAGAGACAACGCTTGCGTAATCCAGGACGAAGCGCTGTAGAATTGCTGGAAATATTTATCAACAGGGATTGCCAAAGACTGTTAATAAGCTGAAAGGTGTCATTGAGCTTATATAGCTACCTGGAGGGTATCAGCGGTTAAAAAAGGCCGTAATTCTTCCATCAGGCCGTTAAGCGGTTAAAGTGGGTGTATAGGATCAATGCGTTATTTTAGAGGGGAATCCTCGCCTGTATCGAAGCTTATGCTATAGCTCGATCCCCAATACCGATTCAGCAATCACTGTGGGTGCTTTCAGTGGTTCATGCAATAACAAGGCATGAAAAAAGGGG
>JBEVVS010000202.1:0-9181 GCA_040507005.1 Candidatus Thiodiazotropha sp. | reverse complement strand
GGGGCCGAAGCCCCTCTCTTATTCTTTATTCTTGCGGTAGTTAAATCCTAGCAAACCTAGTAGACCTGAAATGAACAACCAAGCAGCAGCAGGGATTGGAACTGGGTTCATTGAGGTTAGAGATAAATCGACATTATAGGAGCTTGATTGAAAGTTTGATCCCATTGCCATTTCAAAACCATACAGATTTGACCCGATTACCCAGTCATTGACGTATTGATCATGGCTATAAAACATGACGTAATTGTTTTGTGATCCACCTGTGATCATTCCACTCGCAGTAGAAAACATATCAGCACCATAATTCCGCTCCGCGGTGCTAAATGGCTCATTAAAAGAACCGCCATCAACAGGGTTTATTTCACTGCCACTGATAAAATCTACATAAAAGTAGTCATAGTCGGGGGTGGTGTCAGGTAAGACAGAAACAGATCCATCATTACGTGTTAAAGTTCCCAATCTATCTGTATCAATTAAGAAGGTATAGGCAACATTATCATTAACAGATAATCCAGCGCTGGCGACTGCGCCAACATCATCCCTGATATTTGTTATATGCCCTTCAAATGTGTAATAAACCGGTGCCGACTGAGCACTACCAAAAAAATAGAGGGAACATGCGAGAACCAATCCTAGTAATTTCTTCATGAAATTTCTCCCACCCTTGTCGTAATCACCCATGCGGTAAGTACAATAATCCTTTAATGATCGGCAAGTTAATATAATTTCAACTGCAGTACAACCGATAAATATATGAATAAATCGATAGGTTAAATTAGAAATAGCCACTAAACATTATTCTACCCTTTACTGTTTTTTGTTAGTTGCCAGGTTGGCGCCCCATGCTTTTTGTTTAATTACATTGTTCAAATATAAAATATTATTTCAAGAACAATGTGATACCTATCTATTTGACAGATGCATCACTATTTCGAGACATGATTTAAATCAATGAAGTGCAATTTATAAAGTCGTTAAACATGATTGATAAAAAATAAATAGGGTAGGCTTTAGTGAGCTTATTAAAATCTAATGGAATGGTTGCTAATGACAAAAAGTCTTTTTCATTCCTCTTTTCTAGTATGTGCCTCTACATAATATTTATTGCCTTGAGAATGTGGGCTGTGTAGTACGGAGTTAAAAAGGTCAAAAAGGATTTTCTTATGAGTTATTCCAAAGAATATATGCTGCAAACAATCACAATTAAACTCAATAAGCTTATTAAAGTAGTTAAAGTTAAAACAAATCCAATCAACTATCTAGTTCTCTCACTTTTGATGTTAATGGCAACGCAAAGTCATGCAGTTAAATGCGTTCAAGCAGGTTATACGGCGGATGAAGGAGCGATCTATTGCACACCCTCTTTTATAACAGAAAGCTACTATTACGCTTATGTGGGGTGGCCAAGTATTGAGTTAAGGCCATTTGACACTTTTCAAGAAGCAGAATGGGCAATGACATCATTTTTGGAAGCGCCACCTTACTGTGCGGCCGGGACAACCGGTGGTGGACCGATCATCTATGTTAATTGGGGTAGTGTTGGTTTAGGAGAGACACAAAGGATTTCAAGATCCACAGAATTCGTTAGTGGGCCATACGTGCATGATTCTAATCAACAATGTGCAAACTTTAATGGTGAAGGTCGTTGGCAAGTTTTTCATTTTGAACGTGCGAAATGTAAAAGGACTCATGGGATATCAGGTTGGTTCCTTGCCAGTGAGGGTGGGGATAACACAATGGTTTGCGGTCATCCACTGCCCATCAAAGAGTGTAAAGATGGCAATCCCATCGACATATTTACGGGGAATAAAGTACAGCGTGAGAGACATATCACAGGAAATGTCGGTAATGGTATAACTTTCAATTGGTATTACAATGCCCAGCGAAGGCACTTCAATCCTTACAATGGTCAAAAAGTTACAGACCATCCACTGCTATCCTCGAGACCCGTATGGATGCATGATTACGAGAAACGTCTCTATTTTTATCACAATGGTTTTCGCCCCGTTATCGAACGGGTGCATCCAGCCGATTCAAACAGTCTCTATCTCGTTATGATGGGCGAAAACAATTGGGTGGATGCCATCGGTGTTGCCTATCCCGATATGGAAGAGAGAACGTATGAGCCGATAGAGCGCTGGAAGTACACCGATCCCGATGGCAATTCAGAGTATTACGACCCACAAGGACGGCTGATCAAGGAGACAGACAGTCAAGGCCGTGTTACCACGTTGAGTTATGTTAACGGCAGACTAGCCCAGGTCCGTAATTGGAGAGGCCAAACCCTCGATTTCACCTACGATGCCAATGGCGTATTGGACAGCGTGACCGACAGCCTGGGCCATAGCTATCGCTACCAGTTCAATGAAGATGGCCTGCTGACCAGCATCGCTTTTCCCGATGAGACTCCTTATAACCATACCGACAATCCCACACGAAACTACCGGTATGAATACGAGCCCATTCCCCATGCCTTGACCAGTATCATCGATGAGAACGAACAGGTCGCCGACAGTTGGACCTACGATTATGTTGGGCGCGCCATCAGTTCCAGTCACGCAGGCGGGGCTGACACCACAACCTTCAGCTATGGCGCGGGCAGCACCACTGTTACGAACGCCCTGGCAAAAGAGACCACCTATCACTACAGCACCGTGCAAAATATCCATGGTGTTGTATTTAAGAATGTCTATAAGGTCGATCGCGTAGAAGGCCACCCATCAACCCATTGTGCCGGTGCCAATACGGACTATGAGTACAACTTTGATGGCTATATAACAAAGAAGACAGACTGGAATGGCAATATAACGACTTACACTCGTGATTCAGAGGGAAGAGAGCTGAGCCGTACCGATGCACCCTATACAGAAGAGTCCCGCACCATTACAACAACTTGGGATGAGTCGATTAACAAGCCGCTGGTTGTAACAGAACCGGGGCGGGTTACTGAATATGAATACGATAACGATGGGAAACTACGGAGCAAGACACAAAGAGATCGCGCTGATTGATTTTTATTTGGAATTTATTGAAGATTTATCCTTACGTTAAATGAATGAAAGACACTGAACAGAATATAAATATGGAAATAAAGGTTATGCATCAAGGAAACGTCTCATGCGTTTATTCTTAAAACTGAAAGTTTTTCTGTTAGCCAGTTTTTTTTACTGTAACTTGGCGTCAGCTATAGAGTACATACCTGCGGTTATGACTTATGAATGCGATACTTGGTTTTACGGGGCAACTTCCCGAACAGGGAAATGGCTGACTTGGGCTGAAGCATTCAGTAAGGTTATTGAAAAGTATGCTGATCACTATTACTTTTCTTACAGCGGTGGTCGATTAAGAGTTGATTCGCAAGGTAATGAATATTGTACTTTTAATATGCGTAATAGGATAACAGGTGTCTCAGGTGAAGTGAGTTGGCATGGGATCAGTCTTTATCATTGTTCCTATAACCAAGGCGATGAGCGAATTACTATTGGGAATGGAAATCGATTAGAGATTGATGGTGAGTATAAATGTGAGGTATTAAAAGCCTGCGCCTGCGACGAAAACCTAGAAGGCGGAGAATGCATCCAGATGGAAGAGCGATACTCCGTCGAATTCGAACCCAATGTCGCCAAGCTCTACCAATACCCCACAAACAATCAGGGACAACGCTGTCCCCCTGTCGACTATGACGAGCTCGATGGCTGCGAAACAAACACAGGTAAGGGTAACCCCATCGACTGTGCTACCGGCCAGAAAGTCCAGATCGAAACCGACTACCAGGGCGCCGGAGCCGATCCCCTGCATTATACCCGCGTCTATCAATCCCCCTTAAGCGATGACCCCGCTGGCGAGCCCTCAACCGGTCTGCCCTGGCTGAACACCAACAAGCCTGCGCTTTCACTGCAATCCTTAAGTGATGGAGCGCAACTCGGCATCTTCACCATCGGCCACAAGGTCAAACGGGTCCTGTTCAACGCCAGCAGTGGTAGTGGCTGGTCCACCAATCCCTACATGGACCCCATCAATATGGGCGCAACGGGAGGAGGGCTCAGTGTTACCTACAACGGCAAGGTCTATCGACTCAATACTTCGGGTCAGGCCCAGGCCACCGAAGAAAACGGCATCCAGCGCTATACATATAGCTATAACGATGACGGTAAGGTGTCTGAGATTCGCAACCGTTTCGGTGCTTTTTTACACTTCACCTACAATGAGGACAATCGCCTTACCCGCCTGACCGACCAGGCAGGCACTGAAATTCACTACACCTATGACAACCATGGCAACTTAAGCGAAGTAATTTACCCAGATGATAGCCCTGGGGATCTGAGTGACAATCTCCGAAAAACCTATCTTTATGAAAACAACGCCTTTCCCTACCACCTTACCGGCGTCAACGACGAGAGCGGCCTGCAGTTCGCCCGGTTCGCCTACGACGCCAGCGGACGCGGCATCCTCACCGAACATGCCGACGGGGCCGAACGGGTAACCATCAGCTACCCCGAAGAGGGCCGGGCCATCGTGCGTTTCTACCGTGATACCAACACCGAGGCCTACCGGGAAGAGGCCTATACCTACGGTAAATTCCGCGGTGCTTACCGCCTGACCAGCCGTACTATCCAGGTCTGTGAAGGGTGCACCTTGGGCAGCGAGTCATGGATCTTTGACTACCAGGGACTGCTGTTGCGCCACGAGGACATGCGGGGACATGAGACCCACTACACCTACGACGATGCCGGGCGAAAACTCAGCGAAACCGTTGCCGCCGGAACCAACCTCGCGCGCACCACCAGTTATACCTGGGATAACGAGTTGGAGAAGATACTTACCATTACTACCGAAGACAACCTGACCACTTTCAGCTATCGCCCCAATGGCCAGTTAGAGAGCAAAACCGTAACCCCGGTTCAGTAACAGATTAAAGGGATTGAACAATGAAAGATAAAGGGACCCAGACAATCGCCTTCACTGCCTTGACCCTGAGTCTGGCGCTGGCACTACCGGGCATCACCCACGCCGATCGCATCACCAGCTACACCTATAACGCCCTGGGACTGGTCGAGACCGTCGACGGCCCAAGAGTCGATGTGGACGACATCACCACCTACGGCTACGATGACAATGGCAACCGCACCAGCACCACCAACGCCCTGGGCCGGGTCACCCGGGTCACCGAGTACGATGGCGTCGGCCGCCCCCTGACAATCGTCGATCCCAATGGCCTCACCACCAGCCTGAGCTACGACCCCCGGGGCCGCCTTACCGGGCAGACCTTAAGCGATGGCGCCACCACCCGTACCACTGTGTATGACTATGACCCCGTAGGTAACCTCATCCGGGTCACCCTGTCCGACGGCAGTTACATTCAATACGATTACGACCCAGCCCATCGTTTGATCGGCATCGAAGACAGCCAGGGCAACCGCATCGACTACTCACTCGATGCCATGGGCAACCGAGAGAGTGAAGAGGTCCGCGATCCCAGCGGCACCCTGACACGGCGCCAGCAGCAGGTCTTCGACGGCCTGGGTCGGGTACAGGTACTCATCGACAGCCAAAACCACACCACCGAATACGACTACGACGCCAACGGCAACCTCACCCAGACTATCGATGCCAACAACCACCCCAGCAACCAGACCTACGACGCCCTGGACCGCCTCGATCAACAGACCGACGCCCTCGACGGCGTTACCCAATACAGCTATGACGCCCAGGACAACCTCACCAGCGTCACCGACCCCAATGGCCTGACCACCACCTATGCCTACGACGGCCTGGGCAACCTATTGAGCCAGACCAGCCCCGACACCGGCACCACCAGCTACAGCTACGACGAAGCCGGCAACCGCCTTACCCAGACCGACGCCAGAGGCATCAGCGTCAGCTACAGCTACGACGCCCTCAATCGCCTTACCCAGGTCAGCTACCCCGATGCCAGCCTCAACGTCAGCTACGACTATGACCAGGGCCCCAACGGCATCGGCAGACTCACCCGTATCAGCGACGCCAATGGCACCACCGACTACACCTACAACGCTTATGGTGAACTCACCAGCCAGACCCGTACCAGCAGCGATGGCATCGTCACCACCTATGCCTATGGCTACGATGCCCATGGTCGCCTGACGAGTCTCACCTATCCCTCGGGCAACATCGTGCACTATGCCTACGATACCCATGGCCAGCTCGCCGACCTCACCTTTGAGCAGAGCGACGGCAGCAGCCACCCCCTGGTCAATAATCTGCAAACCCTGCCTTTTGGCCCCATACAGACCCTCGACTACGGCAACGGCCTCAGCCTGAGCCGCACCTTCGACCAGGACTACCGGCTTATCGGCCAGACCATAAACGGCATCCTGCAGAGCAGTTATGGACACGACCCGGTGGGTAACATCACCGACTGGCTTGACCAGCTCGACACAAGCCAGCAACAACAGTTCGGCTACGATGAACTCGATCGACTGACAACGGCCCTCGGCAGCTACGGCAGTCTCGGCTACAACTACGATGCCATCGGCAACCGCCTTAGCAAAACAGAAGAGGGCGCCACCGAGACCTACAACTACTCCCTTGACAGCCACCAGCTGCAGCAGATCATCGGCGCCACCACCGATGACCGCAGTTACGACGAAGCGGGTAACACCCTTCAGAGTCTGATTGGCAGTTACACCTACGACGACACCAATCGCATGGTCAGCTACAGTAACCCACAGATCACCGCCAGCTATGCCTATAATGGCAAGGGCGAACGCATCCGCAAGAGCGTCAATGGGGAAACCACAAGGTTTCGTTATGGTGCTGATGGAGTGCTGCTTGGAGAGTATGATCAAACCGGCCAAGCGATCCGGGAGTATGTCTACCTGGCCGGGCAACCCGTTGCCCTGATCAGAGAACAGCAAGGAGCCGCTGTCACCCTGCTGCAGAGCGTCAACCTCAACCATGTCTCACAAACCATCGATCTGGGCCAACACAGCGCCACCCCGGTCATCATCGCCAGCCCCCTCACCTTCAACGGTGGTCAAGGCGCGGTAGTAGGGCTGGAAAACATCACCACCACCCAGGCCAGTGTCCAGGTCAAAGAGTGGGACTATCTAGATGGCCCCCATCTCCCCGAAGACCTCTCCCTGCTTGCCCTCCCGCCAGGGCGCTATCCCCAGGCCGACGGCAGCATCTGGGAAGTGGGTCGATTCACCCTCTCAGGCACCCGCCAGTGGCACAACATCAGCTTCAACGAGGCCTTTGCCGGCGCGCCCCATCTGTTTCTTACCCAACAGAGCCAAAACGATATCGAGACCACAAGTGTGCGGGCAAGAAACGTCAACGAAACGGGATTTCAGGCCTATCTGCAGGAACAGGAGAGCCTCAACAACGGTCATGGCGCAGAGAGCATCGGCTACCTCGCTATCTACAGCCCCGCTCAAGGGGGAACGGCAACCTTCTATGGGAGCAGCTTCGACTATCAACTCAGCCAACAGACCCTCAACCACACCTGGACCGCCCATGGCGACCAGCAGCTACTCATCCAGGAAGAGGCCTCAAGAGACAGCGAACTTGCCCATGCCGCAGAAAGCCTGGATATTCTGCAAATCGAAGGCCACCTGTTTGCCCAGGATGTCACCACCAATGGCGGGGACACCACCTCCCTTAGACGGCGAGGCCCCACCTCAACTGTGTTGCTGAGTAGCAATTCCTCGGAGCAGGGCGTAGTCTATCTGCATACCGATCATCTGGGTGCGGTGGTCAAGGCGACGGATGGTGATCAGGGGGTGGTTTGGGATGTGGTTAGGAAGCCGTTTGGGGAGCGTACTGTGGTTGTGGGGCAGGTTGAGATGCCGTTGGGGTTTCCTGGGCAGTATTACGACGAAGAAACAGGCAACTATTACAACTACTTCAGGGATTACGATCCTGCAACGGGACGTTACCTTCAGTCTGATCCCATAGGGCTTGATGGTGGGTTGAACACCTATCTTTACGCAAATGCGAATCCAGTAATATTTTTTGATGCCACTGGTTTGGTGGTCTGCTCTTGTGCAGCCAAACAAACGGGCGGTCGTGATAGAAAAACTGGGGAAAAGATTTGTACCTATTATTGTTCATGCCAAGATTGTGGAAAAATAAAGATAAAGGTCTCGGCTGGTTCTAGCGGGTCTGCTTTATGCAAAGGCCAAGAAGAATGGGTTTTTCCGCCTGCTGTAACGACAAAGTTTTCGTCTTTCGATATGGATACAGACTCGTGGTGGGATAGAATGTGGAATGATGATTTTGTTGATGAGATAAACAAGAAGTGCCCTGAGTGTGAGCAATAACTTTGAAACTATTTATGTTAAGGGCTGTGTCATATGAATAGTTCAATTGTTGAGTTATTCAGGCTTAATAATTCAACAGCGACCTTGCTGGTTAGACTGCTACCATTAGTATTGTTTTTGTTGGTGGTAATAAAATATTTAGTTTTTGGTGGGATTCACGAATTTTTTGGTTTTTATAGAAGTTTTTTGTATATGCATGGGCCTGTAGAGCCTAATGTAGTGTTTTACTTTATCATTTCACTTTATGCTGTTTCTTATCCATTATTGTCATCAGTTTTGATAAAAGTTACTCGGCTTCTATATATCATAGTGGTCAGCTTTTTTATATTTCAAATAGAGTATGCTTTCCTGACTCAAATTATTGTAAGGTATTTTGGATTGGTTGGAAGCGACGAGATTCTACATATTAATTTCTGGCTGTCATCGTTTTTACTTGCCATACTTGCAGTTGCTTTGTCAGTATCATCGATATCAAAAAAAGTCGCTTATTCAGTACATGGTGCGATTGCTTTATCAGTACTATTATCGACATACCATTCTTATGCGATTTTGGTGGCATTTTCTTCTAAAGGATAAAAGGCAGCCAAGGATATCCATAAAAACAAAGGGGCCATCGTAAGGAAGGAAAGGGGACACTCATAATTTAATAACTTAACTCAACCGCACGTAGTCGGGGACATCCATAAAAACGAAAGGGGCCATCGGCCCCTTTGTTCTATCCCATCATTGAAGTGACACGATTTACTGCTGTGTCCGTCTCGCAGCCGCAAGTGTTTCGAGTTCGCCATCGAGGGTGTTGATCCATTCGTCGGCCAGGTACTGCCCGATCCCGGCAAGCTGATAGGGGTTGGTGTGTTTATCGCAGGCGCTGCGGATCG
>JBEVVS010000237.1:0-10773 GCA_040507005.1 Candidatus Thiodiazotropha sp. | reverse complement strand
CTCCGATCAATATGCTCAGAAAGGCTGTGAGGCCCAATTTATCGTTCAGCTGCTCCGGTGCGAGTTGAGCCAGATGGGCCAGGTTGAGGGTACCTGTCTTACTGTAGATGAGTGCGATGCCGAACAGGGTCAGTACCGAGCCGATGCCACTCAGGATCAGATAGCGGAGCGTCGCCACATAGGCGGCACTGCTGCCGGTTGCGGTGGCCAGACCGAAGGTGGCAACCGCGGCCAGTTCGTAGAAGACATAGAGATTGAACAGGTCGCCTGAAAGGGCGAGTCCGGTTGAAGCCGCCACCAGCAGCAGCATCAGGGCCTGGCGTCTTGCGCTGTCCTGGTCCAGGGTGAAGGGCCAGAAGATGAGCCCAAGCAGTTGCACGGCAAAGGCGAAGAGCAGGGCCAGGGAGTCCACATAGAGATTGATGCCCAGGGGCGGGGCGAATCCGCCAATGGCAATGGAGAAGGGCCCAGTCGATCCATGCAGCCAGATATCGGCGATGCTCCAACAGCCGTAGATCAGAATGGCGGGTCCGCTCCAGAGACCGACCGCCATTGAGCTGCGCATTACGATCGGCAGCAGGAAGGCGCCGAGCAGGGGCAGGGCAATGGTCAATACCAGTGTGGCATTCATTGTGTACCCCCCCGCATATGGACTTCATCGGCGGGGATGGGTGGCAGTGGACGTTCACCCAATGGTGCCTCCTGGCTGACGTCTCTCGGGGCGCCCAGGCTGGCGGCGATCTCCGCATCCATCCGTTGAGCCGCCTGTTTACGGTCCAGTGTCCCGTAACGCTGGCGGATGCGGATCAATAGGCTCACCGCAAGGGCCTGGATACCGACACCGATGACGATGGCTGTCAGCACCAGGGCCTGGGGCACAGGATCGACCATCGGCTCGGGTTGTGCCAGGGTGGTGAGGATCGGCGCCACTGCATCCCATCGATAGCCGGCCAATACCAGCATCAGATTCGCACCGGCCTCTGCGATCACCAGTGCCAGTACCATACGGAACAGGTGAGACGACATGACCACACCGGCCAGACCGATGGCTATCAATCCGATTGCGGTCGAAAAGAGAATCAGTTCCGGCGTGACGGCGGATATCATTATGGCGCCTCCGTCTGTATCAGACGTGAAAGCAGGCTGGCCAGTTCGGCACCTACCTTGAGGCCGACCGCGAGATAGAGCAGCGGCAGTGTGCCGGCGGAGATGAGTTGGCCCAGGGAGTCCTGGACCAATAGCGGTTGTAGAAACGCCTTACCCTCCAGCATGGCCAACAGACCGACCAGGATGAAACTGGCACCGGCAAAGCCTTCGATCAGGCTCAATGTCTTATGGTGCAGTCTGGCGCCGGGGCGGGCCAATAGGGGCAGGAAGAAGGCCGCGGCCAGAATCACGCCTCCCTGGAAACCGCCGCCGGGGGTCAGGTGGCCGTGAAAGATGATGTAAAACCCAATCGTCATCATCAAAGGAAAGAGCAATGAGCCCCCCGTGGTCAGTATGAAACCACCCTTGGTCTGGGTACCCGCTGTGGTATGACGGCGTCCCAATACCAGGCCGGCTGAAACCGCGGCGGCGAAGAGGATCGAGAGCTCACCCAGGGTGTCGATGGCGCGGTACCCCAGCACCACGGAAGTGACGATATTGGTGGCACCTGTCTGTTGCGGCGCATGGGCCTGAATCTCGCTGCCGATGAGCATCGGCGGGGCGCCGAAATCGAGTCCGCTGGCAATCCCCAGCAGCATGAAACCCAGGCCACCGGCAAATAAAAGACCGGTGAGATTAGCCATCCTGATTCTCCCCATCCCGGCTCAGTAGGTTGTACTTCACTTGCGTGCTGTCCACCTGCCACAGACCCAGCCGACGCAAGGCAAGAGCCAGGATCAGACTGCTCAAACCAACCCCGACAGCGGCTTCCGTCATGGCGACATCCGGTGCTCTCATGAGCACGAAGAGCAGTGCCAGACCCAGCGAGACAACCGAGGCGGCGGCGACTGCGGCGATATGGTTTTTTACCAGCAATACCATCATCGCGGCACTCAGCATCATCACTGCCAGGAGCAGCAGAATCCAGATTTCAATATGACTCATGCTGGCTCTCGCTCCGAGGTTGTGGTTGCGATGTTTTCCAGGGTTTCACCCCCGCCATCAAGAGTGCCCTGGCAATGGTTGACGAGCCGATAGGATTGGTGACCAGGATCATCAGGGCGATGACCAACAACTTGGACCACCAGGCCGGATAGAGCAGTCCGATACCCAGCAGCAGTGAGAGGGCGCCCAAGGTCACCGCCTTGGTCCCGGCCTGGATGCGGTTGTAGACATCCGGCATGCGCACCAGCCCGAGGGCCCCGAGCAGGGTGAATGTGGCCCCAAGCAGCAATATCAGATCCGCCAGCAGTCTCATGATCCGTTACCCTCGATAGCACGGGCGATGGCCACTACGCCGATGAATGCGAGGGTGCCGTAGATCAATGCCACGTCAAGGTAGAGGGGGCTGCCAAGCAGTGCTGCGAGTACTGCCAGGCCAGAGGTTGTAATCACCGCCAGGGTGTCCGCTGCGACGACCCGGTCCGGTGCGGTCGGCCCAAGCAGCAAACGAAGCAGACTCAGTAACACGGCCCCGCCGAGCATCGCAAGGGCGACGGTTTCCATTAATGTCAGTGTCATTTAACAAAACCTAGTAAGTGACGTTCAAACTTGCTGATGACATCCCGGGTAGCGCTCTCGATGTCACTTCCCGGGGGGATGTCGATCCAATGAATCAGGAGGCTATCACCTTGCAGGTCGACAGTGAGTGTGCCTGGGGTGAGGGTAATGCTGTTTGCCAGGATCAGGCGTCCCAGTGATGACTGCAACCGGGTTTTGACTTCTACCACCCCCGGGCGCAGGGGTAGAGAAGGAGATAGTACACGGCGCGCCATATCGAGATTGGCGCGTATCAGCGCTGCCAGGAAGACCCCCAGGTAGGTGAGAAAGGGCCGAAGTGCACTCAAAGAGAGGCGCAGACCGGAAAAGAGTGCAAGGTGGGGGCGGCTGGCGAGGGTTACCACCGCAGCGACAATCAGGCCGATTCCCAGCTCAGGGATAGCGAGACTGCCGGCGAGTAATATCCAAAGCAGGAAGATCAACAAAAACAGAAACAGCCCGTGGGAAAACTGGGCTTTTTCATCTGCAACCGGGTTTGCTGACATCCGCTAATTCACCTTCAAAATTGGTCGTTTACCAAGCATCGACGCGTCGATGGCGCAGTATTGGAAAGAGGAATCAGAAATAGGATTTGACCTCTAGGCATAGAAGTAGATAGCCATCAGACAAAATCCATTTTTGCTTTATCCTATCAACTGTTCTGGGAATTGAGAACTAGAGTATTTTGCTAATATTAGATACATCTCAATATTACTCTTTTGTGTCTTTTTATTGACGCGAGCCAGCAGACATCAGGCCGTCCAACCCCAGCTATGGCCACCCACCAGATCGAAATCCTGTCTCTGAATTATCTGCGCTTGCGAGATTGGCGGATCTGGATTTCAGGGTTAACCCTGAGAATGCCATCCTCACCCAGTATGCCGACCTCCTGAGCCTGGCGATTTTTCATCAGTGTAGTGCAGTCCCCACCTGAAGGTCTTCTGATGCAGATCAATTTCCAGCCGAATTTCTTAAGAATTGAAAGACCGTCGACCTGCTTCTCATTGATATATCTTTCTGGAGAATTTGGGATTGGTCCCTTCCCCAATCTTTTGTCGTCGTGCATTTTTTTTCCCAAAATATAATTATTTATCACTATCCCTTGGATGACAGATATGTCGTCATATTATTGTCACGCCGTTGTCTGGTAGTGGTGTCCCCTGCCAAAATGATAGCGCAAATTCATTAACTTGATAGCCCTACATTATCTGGTAGTAAATAAAATAGTATTACTCACAGGATCTGTGATTCAGGTTGAAACTATTTCGCCCAAAAATAGTGCAAACGATGCGACAGGTCGTCATGACTAAGAGTGATTGGGTGTTTCTGGTTTCTCTAAGTGCACTCAATCAGTGCAGTAAAGGTTTTTATAGGGGGATTCGAATGCTGGGCGAACGCCATACCCTCGAGGGTAATTAAATTCCATACATGACCATGATCTCTTTGCGGACGGGACAGCCACAGACTGTACCGCTGCCAAAAGAGACCTTATACGCGCACTCTTTGCACTGATCACTGAAGACGAAAAGAACGGCCCCATCAGCTGCCACGTAGTCAATGTTGCAAAGATGGAAATCGGGATCATCTATACAGCGATAACAATCTTTGCAGAGATTGGCTTGCTCAACTGTCCTGACATCAATTTCAATTTTATTTGTGCGAGTCACAACGCGCATCTCGCTGTTTAAATCGATAACCTTTTTACATATTTAAAAGATACTTTAAAAAAACTCTTTCATGCATTAAAAAAGATCAATTTTCACTTTAAATCTTTTTATATGTGTAATTATTTTTTTTGATAAAAAGCAAATTTAGATGGCTAAAGTATCCGATCCGAGCTGCTGAGCGGTGATGGATTTTTGTTCTATAGGAGAAGGTAAAAAAGGGATTGCATACGAGTCGTCTTGGCATTTGCAATATCGGTCTTTTATCAGCGTGACGGCGATAAATCCAGTGCGGGAGGCGTGTCAGGATTGAAAATATTGCCGTATGTCAGATGCATTTATATTAGGTAATTTGTTATTTTCCACCGGAAGAGAATAGAGGTCCGAGATGGATTTAAGGGAGAGCTTCGAGCTTATCACGGATTTTTTCCTATCCTTGCCGTATACACACTCAAGTCCGTGTAATGTTGGACCGTTCGGCCAATCAGTGATGGATGTTCCCCAGACATTGACATAATGCCGGTTAGAGCCTGAGAGCAGGTCAAATCGTCTTTCCGATTCAAAGCCACGATTGTAGGTCACAACCGAGTCACTTTGTTGGGGCTTGAATCGACTCAGTGTTTGAACTTTGCTGCCACTGATAAGGTTGGTGAAAAAATAGACTCGAAGTCTGTCGTTATCATAGGTGAAGGTTGACCCGTCGCCTTTGATACGCGTGCCTTCCAACTCGCGGTTGATGAGAAAAGTGTATTGGATCTTGTCATTGGTAGAGAGGCCGACTTTAGCAAGTATGCCTGAGCTATCATCCAGATGGATAATCGGTCCTTCAAACGTGTAGTAGTTAAACATAATCAAGAGATAACACTAAATACCGTTATTGCTGGATTGCACTCGTTTGAACTCGTCGTTACTCACCTATGTGAAGTGGAAGGGCGTTATCCAATTAGTGCAATATTCATACCTACATATGAATATATAGCGAAATCAATGAGATGAAATTTGGTGTGAAAATGGGGTGTTAAATATCCCGACATTAATTCCTAAAATATCACCGTTTAGGTCAATACCGGCGGCACGACTTCAGGATGGATATGGCTCTGGCGTATCCAGATGCGGCCATCTAAGGTCATTCTCCATTGAAGGCCAATTGAGCACCGCTGATAGAGGATGGTTTCTCTAAGTTGAACTGCAGGAGGTGCTTTGATGCGCAATCTGGATATTCTGGCATAAAAAAAGCACTCAGGATTAATCCTAAGTGCTTGTTTTATATGGCTCCCCGGGACAGGCTCGAACTGCCGACCTAGTGATTAACAGTCACCCGCTCTACCGACTGAGCTACCGGGGAATTGCATAAGAGGGGCGCATAATAATGAGACTGGGCCTTAGCGTCAATAGTTCGGACCCTAAATTTCACCCCCGGCAGCTGAGTGGTGAGCCATCCCAGCGGGTCTCGGAGACTCTGACCCGTCCCACGTTGTTCAGGATCACTGCCTTGGGCGGTATCAGGCTGGCGGGATCGCAAAAAGTCAGTGTCAGATTATAGCCACTGGGTCGCCCATCTCCTCCATAGACGACAAATCGGCGGTGTTGACTGGACTCGATTTCGATGCCCATCTCCTGATTCGGCCGATGTACACCATGCAACTGCTCGTTTTGATCCCGAGATCTATTCGGGTTGGAATCCTCATACAGGATATAGCCCTGGCCCCACTCCCCGTCGTTGCTACAGCTCACGCCATCCCTGCTGGGACAGAGCACATGATGGGTCTGTTTGGTTATCGACAGGGATCGGGCGAGTTGGAAATGGTGGACAAAGGTGTTGATTTCACTTGCTTGCAGATTCTTTGCGGTTAAAGCACGGAAGCCGGGAATCCCCATGCCGAGGATGATAAGCAGGATGCTCAAGGTAACGATCAACTCGAACAGGGTGAATCCGAATTCTCGATAACGAGACTGAGCGAGAGTTTGCATGCTTGTCCCCCTCCTTGGAGAATCTGGGAGGGCGCATCCTGTGCCCTCCGTTAGTTGGCCTGAATCTGGCGAGTATCAGGTTTTCAGTACTCCCTCTATGCGGTCCAGGGCCTTTTCCAGGTTTTCCTGGCTGGTGGCGATGGAGATACGTACATGACCGGAAAGCCCGAATGCGGTGCCCGGTACCAGCGCGACTCCCGCTTCGGTGATCAAGTATTCGGAGAGTTCCAGATCGTTGCTGACACTATCCAAGGAGGCTAGCGCCCCCTCCACATTCGGGAAGCAATAGAAGGTGCCATCACTGGGCAGGCAATCGATGCCGGGCATGCTGTTGAGACGATCCACCACGTAATCATGGCGCGCTTTAAAGGCGCCCAACATCTCCTGAATACACTCCTGGGGGCCTTCGATGGCCGCCTGCGCCGCCACTTGCGAAATGGAGGTGGGATTGGAAGTGCTCTGAGACTGGATTTTTTTCATCGCCTTGATGATATCCGCGGGGCCGCCGGCATAACCGATACGCCAGCCGGTCATGGAGTAGGCCTTGGAAACCCCGTTCAACACCAGCATGCGATCCTTCAATTCAGGACAGGCGTTGAGTATGTTGACGAAGCTGTTGCCTGGCCAGAGGATATGTTCGTACATATCATCGGTTGCAATCAGCACTCTCGGGTGCTCTTTCAACACCTCTCCCAGGGCCACCAGTTCCTCTCGGCTGTAGGCCATGCCGGTAGGGTTGGATGGGCTGTTGATGACGAACAGCTTGGTCTTTTCAGTGATCGCGGCCGCCAGCTGCTGGGCATTGATCTTGAAATTTTGCGAGGCGCCTGCGGATACCAACACCGGTACGCCACCCGCCAGAATCGACATGTCCGGGTAGGATACCCAATAGGGAGCGGGGATGATCACCTCATCGCCCGGATCGAGGACCGCCTGGGCCAGGTTGTAAAAGCTCTGTTTTCCGCCACAGGAGACAAGAATTTGATCCATCCCGTAGTCGAATCCGTTGTCACGTTGGAACTTGTCGATGATTGCCTGCTTCAGGGCCGGTGTGCCGTCCACTGCGGTATATTTGGTGAAGCCATCATTGATGGCATTGATGGCGGCAGCCTTGATGTGGTCTGGTGTGTCGAAGTCCGGTTCTCCCGCACCCAGTCCGATGACATCCTTTCCTGCGGCCCGCATCTCGGCGGCGCGAGCGGTGACAGCAAGAGTGGGAGAGGGTTTGACGGCTTGTACGCGACTGGAGAGTTGTGCATTCATTACTGTTTTTATCCCTGGTTCTCATACATCAGCGAAGCGGCTGATCGACGGATTGGTTAAAAAGCCATTCGGTGATGGCGGTGTCGGGATGCCATAATAGCCAATTCGGGCACGATGAAGAATCCCCTAATGAGCAAAGCGTTCAAATTATCTGCAAATTTTTCCCCGGCAGGGGACCAGCCGGAGGCCATCAGGCGTCTGGAGGAGGGTTTGAGAGACGGTGAAGCGGGCATGACCCTGCTGGGTGTCACCGGATCCGGCAAGACCTTCACCATTGCCAATGTCATCCAGAAACTCCAGCGCCCAACCCTGATATTGGCCCCCAACAAGACCCTGGCAGCCCAGCTATATGGGGAGTTCAAGGAGTTCTTTCCCGATAATTCCGTGGAGTATTTTGTCTCCTATTACGATTACTATCAGCCTGAGGCCTATGTGCCGGCATCCGATACTTTCATAGAAAAGGATGCCTCCATCAATGACCATATCGAGCAGATGCGACTCTCTGCCACCAAGGCCCTGCTGGAGCGATCGGATACGATTATCGTCGCCACGGTCTCCTCTATCTATGGCCTGGGCGATCCACGGGCCTATCTGGGGATGATGCTGCACCTCAGTCGGGGCGAGATCATCGACCAGCGGGCGATCCTGCGCCGCCTGGCGGAGCTGCAATACAAACGCAACGATGTAGAGCTGCATCGGGCCACCTTTCGTGTGCGCGGGGAAGTGATCGATATCTACCCGGCGGAGTCGGATGCCGAAGCGCTGCGGGTGGAACTGTTCGATGATGAGATAGAGAATCTCTCCGTGTTCGACCCGCTCACCGGCGAGATCAAACGCAAGGTGCCACGCTACTCCGTTTATCCCAAGAGTCACTATGTGACCCCCAGGGAGACCCTGATGCGGGCGGTGGATGAGATCAAGCTGGAGCTGCAGCTGCGACTCAAGCAGCTGGACTCGGCCAACAAGCTGGTTGAGGCGCAGCGTCTGGATCAGCGCACCCGCTTCGACATCGAGATGATCACCGAGTTGGGTTACTGCTCCGGCATCGAGAACTACTCCCGCTATCTCTCCGGCAGGGCCGCCGGTGAGCCGCCGCCCACACTCTTCGACTATCTGCCGGATGAGGCCTTGCTGGTGGTGGATGAGAGTCATGTCACCGTCCCGCAACTCGGCGGTATGTACCGGGGTGACAGGTCGCGCAAGGAGACATTGGTGGAGTATGGTTTCCGGCTTCCTTCCGCCCTCGACAACCGGCCGCTGCGTTTCGAGGAGTTCGAGTATCGTTCCCCCCAGACCATCTATGTCAGTGCAACCCCCAGGGACTATGAAGTCGATCACTCGGGGGCCATTGTGGAGCAAGTGGTGCGTCCCACCGGCTTGGTCGATCCCCAACTGGAGGTCAGGCCGGCCAGTACCCAGGTCGACGATCTGCTATCAGAGATCCGTTTACGGGTGGCGCAGAATGAGCGGGTATTGGTGACCACCCTGACGAAACGCATGGCGGAGGATCTCACCGATTACCTGGGTGATCACGATGTACGGGTGCGCTATCTCCACTCTGATATCGATACCGTGGAGCGGGTGGAGATCATTCGCGACCTGCGATTGGGTGAATTCGATGTGTTGGTCGGCATCAACCTGTTACGAGAGGGGCTGGATATGCCGGAGGTCTCCCTGGTGGCCATTCTCGATGCGGACAAAGAGGGGTTTCTGCGTTCCGAAGGATCCCTGATTCAAACCATCGGTCGTGCCGCGCGCAATGCCAACGGGATGGCGATCCTGTATGCGGATCATGTTACCGGTTCCATGGAGCGGGCGATGGACGAGACCAATCGACGCCGGGCAAAGCAGATAGCGTACAACCAGGCAAATGGCATTACTCCCCAGACCATCCTGAAATCGATTTCGGACGTGATGGAGTCCGGCTATCCCGGAGGACAGGTGAGTGCCAAACGTTATGCCAGGGTGGCGGAGGAGGAGCTGGAGTATGCCGGCCTGTCGCCGGCGCAGATGGCAAAGCGCATCCAACAATTGGAGCAGCAGATGTATCGCCATGCCCAGGATCTTGAATTCGAGGAGGCGGCCAAGATCCGCGATCAGATCAAGCATCTGCAGGATCGGGGGCTGGCGGTGTAGCTATTCGCCAGGAATCCAACCCCAGGCGAGATTCACCGATATTTACAAGGGAAATATAAAGTATTTAAAATAAATACTTTATTTTTCACGACTTTCTTCTAGAATTATATTCATTCTAGATCAATATGCCGCTATAGGCTCAAACAGGTATAAGACTGCGTCAGGTAGTAGCAAATATGGGCGATGTTCAAGGTATGCTCAGTGATATCCAGGCGGAGGCAAACTATGCCTGTCGCATGTCGGGTCTGGACCATCTGAATGATCACGTGCTGGCTGCCATGGGTCGAGTGCCCAGGCAGCGATTTGTCAGCAAATCCCTGCGTCCCCATGCCTTCGATAACAGTCCCCTGCCAATCGGCAAGGGCCAGACCATCTCACAGCCATTCATCGTTGCCTTGATGACCGATCTGATGGCGCCGAAAAATGGCGACAAGGTACTCGAGGTGGGTACCGGTTCGGGCTACCAGACCGCGGTGTTGGCTGAACTGGTCGAGCATCTCTACAGTATCGAGATCATTCCTGAGCTGGCGAAAAAGTCCCGCCGGCGCTTGGAAAAAGCGGGCTATACGAATATCACCTTCCAGGTGGGTGACGGTTACTACGGTTGGTCCGATATGGCGCCCTTCGATGCCATCATGGTGACCGCGGCCGTGGAACAGATCCCTCAACCGCTGGTCGATCAGCTTGCACCCGGGGGACGCCTTGTACTGCCGGTCGGTGAACGGAGCTATAGCCAGGACCTGATCCTGGTGAAGAAAGAGACCTCCGGGGAGATCAAAAAAACAAGGCTGCTGCCAGTCTCCTTCATGCCCCTTAGCGGCTCACGTTGATCCGATCCTCAAATCATCCAAATTCAATCCCATTAAATAAGGGCTTTATCGCTTGCGGGTGACTATACATCCGAGTACAAACCGCAACCGGGGACTTCAGCAATGGAGCGGGGTTGCAAAGGATACAGAGCAACCTGTATGATTCGCCGTCTCAAAGGCGCGTAGCTCAGTTGGTTAGAGCGCTACCTTGACATGGTAGAGGTCGTTGGTTCGACTCCAATCGC
>JBEVVS010000119.1:0-10907 GCA_040507005.1 Candidatus Thiodiazotropha sp. | reverse complement strand
CCTCGGATGAACATGAGTGGGTGCAGCGGGCGCGCGCCGGTGAAAAACGCTATCAGGACTATTTCTATATCTTCGACAACCGGGATGTGCCGGATATGTTCGAGGAGAACATGCCGGAGATCTTTCCGGAAACCTCACCCGGCAATTTCACCTGGGATGAGACCATGCAGAAGTGGGTGATGACCGTCTTCAACGACTACCAGTGGGATCTCAACTACAGCAATCCCGCGGTGTTTATCGAGATGCTCGATAACAATCTGTTCTGGGCCAACCAGGGGGCGGATATTCTGCGCCTGGATGCGGTGGCGTTCTTATGGAAAAAGATAGGCACCACCTCCCAGAACGAACGCGAGGCGCACCTGATCCTGCAATTGATGAAGGATTGTTGCCAGGTGACCGCGCCGGGTGTGCTGTTCATCGCCGAGGCGATCGTGGCGCCGGTGGAGATCACCAAATATTTCGGCGAGGATGCGGTGATCGCCAAGGAGTGCGAGATCGCCTATAACGCCACCTTCATGGCCCTGATGTGGGATGCCGTCGCCACCAAGAACACGCAGCTGCTCAGACAGGGTATTCAGAGCCTCCCCACCAAGCTGGATCGCGCCACCTGGCTCAACTATCTGCGCTGCCATGACGATATCGGGCTGGGTTTCGATGATGCGGATATCGTACGTGCCGGATACCAGCCCGCCGCCCATCGCCAGTTCCTGGTGGACTATTTCACCGGTCAATATGCCGATTCCCCGGCCAGGGGCCAGCCGTTCGGGGTCAATCACAAGACCGGGGACGCACGCATATCCGGTTCACTGGCCTCCCTGGTGGGACTGGAGAGCGCCATTGACAGCAATGACGATGAGGCCATCGAGCGCTCGGTGAAGATGATTCTGCTGGTGCACAGCATGATCTGCTCCTTTGGCGGCATACCCTTGATCTACTACGGCGACGAGATCGGCACCCTCAACGATCGCAGTTATCTGGATGACGAGAACAAGGCCGGTGACAATCGCTGGCTGCACAGACCGAAAATAGATTGGCAGCGGGCGGAGCGCCGGCATCAGCATGGCACCCCGGAGCAGCGGATATTCAGCGCACTGAAGAAGATGATCGCTGCCCGCAAGGGAATACCTGCCTTTGCCGACTTCAACAACCGGGAATTGGTGGATGTGGAGAATCCCCACCTGTTCGTGTTTTGGCGCACCGATCCGTTTATGCCCCTGGGGTCGGTATTGGTGGTGTGCAACTTCGACGATTCCCCGCAATACATGGAGCTCTCCGCACTGGGCAACCGGGGCATGTTCGAGTATGGCAATCTGAAGGATATCTATTCAGGGGAGTCCCCCAGGCTGTTCAAGGACCAACTGGTGGTGCCGCCCTTCCACTTCTACTGGCTGACGGATGAACGTCCGGATGTGGGGTTTTAGTTCCAGCCCGGCATCCGTGATCCATTTGTGAGATTTCCGTGAACCTTTCGCTATCGGTGTATGATGCAATCTGCACCAACACACGGGATGATTGATGCTATGCAGCGCAAGGTACTTATCGTTGAAGACGAGCCGGATATCGCCCATCTGGTACAGACCCACCTGAACGATATCGGCTGTGACGCCGACATCGCCGGCAACGGCGCCGCGGCCATGGGCCTGTTCAACAAAGGGGGTTACCAGTTGGTGGTCCTGGATCTGATGCTCCCCGACACGGACGGCTTGACCCTCTGTCGTAAGATGCGTGGTGCGGGGGACTATGTGGCAATCCTGATGCTGACCGCAAAATCCACCGAGCTCGATCGTGTGGTGGGTCTGGAGATGGGAGCGGACGACTATCTCACCAAGCCCTTCAGCGTGCCGGAACTGCTGGCGCGGATAAAGGCCCTGTTCCGGCGTATGGAGGCGCTGCAGGACAGCAGCGGTGAGGGTGGCGCAGAAGAGGTTATCGAGCGGGGCGGACTGAGCATCGATGTGGCGAAGCGGATCGTCAAGGTGGACGGCAAGTCCGTCGATCTGACCGCCAGGGAGTTCGACCTGTTGCTCTTCTTCGCCCGCCAGCCCGGACGTGTCTTCAGCCGTATTCAGCTGTTGGACAAGGTCTGGGGCTATAACCACGACGGTTATGAACATACCGTGAACTCCCACATCAACCGTTTGCGGGCCAAGATCGAGGATGATCCCGCCGAGCCCCGCTACGTGCTGACGGTATGGGGTGTGGGCTACAAGTTCAGCGAGGATCAGGAATGAATCCGTCGCGCCGCCACTCCAGTCTTTAAGCATCGATCAGACATATGTTGCATACACTCTACGCCCGACTATCCCTCGCCCTGATCGGTCTGTTCCTGGTGACCGGGCTGCTCTACACCCTGATCACCTCCGCCATGACCGAGCGCTATCTGCAGGAGATCGCCCAACACTTCAACCGGGATCTCGCCGCGAGCATCGTGGCCGACCGGCAGCTGGTGATAGACGGCGAGATGGATGACCAGGCCCTGAAGAAGACCTTCAGCATCTACATGGACATCAACCCCAGTATCGAGATCTACCTGCTGGACGAGGAGGGTAAGATCCTCGCCTTCTCCGCCGATCCGGGGAAGGTGAAACGCAAACGGGTCGATCTGCAACCCATCCAGGCCTTCATGAAGGGGGAGGGCTTTCCCCTGCTGGGGGACGATCCCCGCTCCCACGAACGGCGCAAGGCCTTCTCGGTGACCCCGGTCCCCGCCGGTGACATGCCGGCGGGCTATCTCTATGTGGTGTTGCACGGCGAGGAGTACGACAATGCGGAACAGGCGGTGCAGGAGAGCTATGCCCTGCGCTACAGCGCCAGCGCCGTGGCGGTGAGCCTTGGATTCGGGCTCCTCACCGGCCTGCTGCTGTTCCACTGGCTGACCCGGCGCGTGCAGCGCCTCTCCCAGGTCATGTCCTCCTTCCAGCAAAGCAACTTCACCGAGCACGAGCCGTTCGCCAAGGCTTACACGGCTCCCGGCGGCGATGAGGTGGACCGCCTTGGCGAGGCCTTCGACGAAATGGCGAGCCGCATCATCGATCAATGGGGCCAGCTCAAGCAGCAGGACCGCCTGCGCCGGGAGCTGGTGGCCCAGGTCTCCCACGATCTGCGCACCCCCCTCGCCGCCCTGCACGGTTACCTGGAAACGGTCAACATGAAGGCCGAGGACCTGGACGAGGCCCGCCGGGACGAATACCTGGCCATCGCCCTCAAGCAGAGCGCACGCCTGAAACGCATGGTGGAGGACCTGTTCGAACTGGCCAGCCTGGATGCCCGGGAGACCCAGCCGGTCTGCGAACCCATGCCCCTGGCGGAGCTGGTGCAGGACGTGATTCAGAAATTCCAACTCCGGGCCAAGCAGGCGGGTGTCACCCTGGTCTGGGAGATCCCCGATTCCCCGCCCTTCGTCAACGCCGACTACGCCCTCACCGAACGGGTGCTGGACAACCTCATCGGCAACGCCCTGGACCACCTGCAGCAAGGCGGCACCATCAAACTGGCCATCACCCAGCAAGAGCAGGAGGCAGTTGTCAGCGTCACCGACAGCGGCACAGGCATCAAAGAAGACGATCTACCCCACATCTTCGAACCCTTCTACAAAAACCGCCAGGCCGGCAAAGAGAGCGGCCACGCCGGGCTGGGGCTGGCCATTGCGCAACGCATGGTCGAGCTGCAGGGGGGGCGTATCAGTGCTGATAATAGCGAGGGGGGTGGGGCTTGTTTTAGTTTTACCTTGCCGCTTACGCGTCGTGATCCCATGATCTAAAATCAGATCGTCTTCAGAATTGTTGAGTGGTGGTGACGATGAAGAAAGAGATGTTTGATGAGCTCTTGGAAAGCGTTCAGGAGATGGACGAAATTGTTAAAGGTAAGAAAAAAGCCTCTCGTAGTTTTGATTACCCAGATCCTGAGGTGAAAGCGATTCGTGAGCGTATAGGTGTCTCTCAGGAAAAGTTCGCCCTTTTATTAGGTGTCAGTAAGCGTACTGTAGAGAATTGGGAGCAGGGTCGTCGTCATCCAACTGGTGCGGCCCGATCCCTGCTGCGTATAGTGGAAGCAGACCCGGAGCATGCGTTGCGGGCACTAAGCGCTTGAATACACACTAGCGGTTTTAATTAAACGTTAATTAAACACTAAAACCGATCCTACTCTATCAGTTCAAAGATAAAAACCATTGTGGGCGAATGAGAAGAGAACTCTCTTAATCTCACTTATAACCGCAGTAGAAAACAGATCTGTGTGTAATGATAAGCAGGTCTGTTTTTAGTTTTGCCTAACCGCTTGCCAGGCCGCAATCTCAATCCATTTGATTGATGGACTTGAGTGACTGCTATCTATATTACAGTGTTAAACATGTGATATACGCCACACTCTTATGTAGTTATTTTCTGAAAGGAGCTGCTGACTGCGGTTTGCCTGTTCCATTGCCAGAGTAATTAACGTAAATCTCAAGCCACCCAAGGAAGGGTCGTAACAAAAAGGTCATAAGGACATGAATGATTCTAAGTTCACTGTTTACTCGATGCTGTTTGCTATTGTGCTTTCAATGCAAGGATGTGGCGGCAGTGGTGGCTCCTCTGATAACTCAACAGACACCAGTGATCAGACTACCAATAACGATACTGTTGATAACACTTCAGATGTTTATGCAGGTAGTGAAGAGCCGGCTGTCATCGATGAGAATAACGCCAAGGAACTTGCCGAAACTGCCGTTTCTGGTGTCATCTACGTTGTTGAGGAGAACAGCTATGCCTTACCGATGCAATCCGCAGGGAAAAGTCTAACCACAACTGCTTCAGTCAATATAATGGGAACGGCTGATGCAAGTGCTGAAATCTGTATACATGGTGGTGAGGCGACAGTCGAATACGATGATGACACCGGTCATATACATACAGCCCATTTGACCAACTGCAGCTATGGTCAGGGCATTCATACCTACACCTTCACGGGTGTTATTTATCATTATATATATGGTGATGGTCCACTTAGTCCGTTTACCTTGATACATGATGGTTTAATGACATACAGTGATGGTGTGACGCGGGATATCTACCGTGTCTATGGTTGTGGTGGCCAGCTGGAGGGTTGTGAATACTATTCAGACTACTTGGGTAGTGACGACCGTGCCTATCGCGTGACTGATGCCGAGGTATCGGAAGACGGAAACTCAGCCTACATAGCTTCTGGCAGGATTTACGATCCGACTTATGGTTACATCGAAGTGACCACCGAAGTCCCCTTCACACTTGAATGCCCCAATGAGCGTCCTGGCTCCGGCAGGTTGCGCTTTGCCGGCGATGGTCAATCCTATGGCATCATTGAATTTGTTAGTTGCAATGAATATGTCATTACTACCAGTAGTGGTACATCGAATAGTTATACATGGTGATCTGGCGGGTGTATTGCCGAAAGATTTCTTAGCCAAAATCCATTGATTGTTCGCATTTTAACCTGGACCGAACAGAGTGCAGGACTATTGCGCCAGTCATTGCAACAGCTCCGAGTATCAATGTTTAAATTGATAACTTGGAATAGAAGGTCATCATGATGATGTATAAATCCCGCAACAGGGAGGTAGGCCAGGCAATGCCACTGGGCTTGGCCTTTCTCATGACTTCAATTTTATTCTGCCTGGTGCTTTTCAATACGGGCCAGACGGCCTCCGAAAGATCACGCCTTATCAATACTGCGGATGCGGCAGTCTACAGTGGCCTCATATGGCAGGCCAGGGCGCTCAACTTCCAGGCCTATACCAATCGGGCGATGGTGGCCAATCAGGTCTCGATTGGGCAACTGGTGAGCCTGACATCCTGGACACAATATGCGCATATCCTTGCTCGGAATATCGATTACATATTGGAGTATTTCCCGGTTGCCGAGCCCTTTATCGAGGCGGCGGAGAGAATAACGGAATCCATCGATGATGTTATGGTGAATGTCGCTGAGATACTAATCCCGATCATCGACAGCATAAACGGTATCCTGGCCAACACTCAGCAGGCTGTCTATGTGGCGAGCTTTGCCGCTACGCCTGCCATTGTCAGGGAAGTGGTCGAAGATAATGACGAACGCTACCACGTAACCAGTGACTATGCGGTTATAGGTTTGGGTGAAAATACAGTGGCCTGGCAAAATCTGGTGAGGCGCTATGAAGATGAGGACGGGTTGCTACGCAAGGCGGATGTCGTCAATCGCTCAAAGGATGAATTCACCAATGGTAGAAATCTTGGGACCAGTCAACTGTTGCCTCAAACACCGGACGTTCTGGATTTCTATGTGCTTCGATTATGGTTGAGAAAAGAGGGCAGAACAAACCTGGTGTCAGAAACCGAAGCTGGTGCTACGCAATGGGAGTGGAAGGCTAAGGATACGTTTTCCCTGCACAGAGAAGATCTGAGGCCTACCCATAGAGGTCCGAGGTGGGTGCATAGAGAAATACCTCTGGGCTGGGGCGCGCGCCATGTCAACGGCGATTTTGAATGTGATCAAGAACAAGAAACTGAGCATCAATGGTCGTGGCGCTATTCTTATGACGGCTGTCCCCGCTATACCCATGAAAACAGGCGGGCCGAGATGAGAGCCAACCGGGCGCAGGAGGCGCTGGATGCCGAGTACAATGGTATACGCGCCTACAATGACTTGCGAAACCTGAGCCGGGAGAATAGAGACCCCCGTGTGGCATTACGCCTGGAGGTGGAACTGCCCCAGTCCAATATCAGGACTGCATCGAAGATCGATGGTCTGGGGTCCGATTCTGTACCTGAAGAGGCATTGAGAAACGGTATCGGCGCAGGGGTGTTTGGCACTGAGGACCGCATGGCGGGTGAAGCCATGGCGGTAATCGCCAGTGGTGAACTCTTCTTTCATCCTCCCGATGACTATATACCTGCAAGCAGACAGGGGCGACATGAAATCGCAAATCTTTTCAACCCCTATTGGGAAGTGCGTCTCACCGATACGCCCATGGAACGCCTCTTCATGGCCTGGACGTTGCGGGATGAAAGCTTGTTGACCGAAGGTGCATCGGGCATTTCAGTCGGTATCGAACACTACCTCAATGAAAGGCAGGCTGAAATCACCCAGCTGAGGGATTTGCAAGAGTCCCTCCAGGAGCAGTTGGACAATACAGTGGATAGCACCAGACGTGCAGCGTTGGAAACCGAACTTGACGCTGTCAACTCACAGATTGCATACCTGGAGTCAACCTCGGTTAACCCTCAGATGCTGCCCGAAGGCCTGCAACAAGGGATGAGTCAAGGCGTCAGCCAAGCATCGCAAGTGCAGATCGACCACTATGCACAATTGACACATGAGTATGCCGAGCAAACAGGGGAAGAGATGATCAATCAGTTTGAAGATGAGGCGGTGGATCGGATAACCGGAGAGATGCAGGATAGACTCGAAGCAGCTATGGAGACAACTGTAGAGAATGCCGTGGAGAGTGTATATAACTCCCTACGGTAATTCAGTTGCTACCAGAGAATAGTTGGATCCTGTAAAACATGGTTCCGTCACCGACGAACAATTAGATGGTAAAACAGTAGCGGTTATATTAGGAGTAACGGATGCAGATCAAAGGGAACTTGATCCGACTGCTCAAGAGGCAGTGTGGTGCTGCAATGATAGAGCTTCTTGTTTCACTGCCGGCACTGCTCCTGATGGGATTGGGCAGCCTGCAGACCGCACTCCTGTTCGACGCTAAAACCATCATCAACAGCGCCACTTTCGAAGCCGCCCGCAAAGGTGCCGTCAATCATGCCCAGAGCGACGCCATGCGCCAGGAGCTGGGTCTGCGACTGGCCCCCCTGTTCGGTGGCGACGGCAGCGCCGAGATGGCCATGTCCGCCATCACCCGCGCCAGTCTCGACGTACTGGACAGCCGCTTCACCGATATCGAGATCATCAACCCCACCAGCGAGGCCTTCGATGAATTCGGCCGGGAGATCGTCAATCCCAGAACCGGGGATATCCACTTCGGCATCCCCAACAGCCACCTGCGCTGGCGCGACAACGAGCCCGGCAGCAGCGGGGTCAACATCCAGGACGCCAACCTGCTGAAGATCAAGGTCACCTACGGCTATCAACTCAAGGTGCCGCTGATGGACCGGGTCATCCCCGCGGTGATGCGGGTCTTCGATCCGGAAAACAGCAACTACTACAATTCGCGACGGTTGCCGATCACCTCGGTGGCCACGGTGCGCATGCAGTCGGATGCCTGGCGGGATGAGACTAACCTCCACATAGAGCCGGCGGGCAGTGGCGGTACCCCACCTCCCCCGGAGGACGACTCAGGATCGAGTGGCGCCGTCCCCGGTGACGAAATGGGTCAGGGGGGTGAGGATGAGGAGATGGATGATAGGGCTGATGCAGAGGATACAGATGATACCAATCCCCCCTCAACTGGCGATGCCCAGGATGGCGACAACAGCGATAACACTGGCATCGAGGTTCTGCCGCCGATCAGTAGTGGCGATGATCTACTTGCGATCAATGATGGGGACGACCTCCCTTCGATCAGGGATGGCGATGATCACGGCCCAGCCATTTGCGAAGTCGTTGAGACACCTGAGGATGAGACCTTCAGTCCGACCTCGCAAGTCAGCGGCATCGCCGGCAGCCATGATGGCAATCCAGTGCATGTGGTCACGGGCAATAAATACCAGCAGGAGCCCGACCTCAGCCCCTTGCCTGGCGCTCTTGGCCTGCTGTTCAAGCGACACTACAACAGCCATAGTGGATACAAGGGTCCTATGGGTTACGGCTGGAGCCACAGCTACGACCTGAGTCTCCAAGCTGTGGGAAGTGGCTACCGGCTGCGCCAGAGCGACGGCCGGGTGATCCGCTTTGATCCCAGCGAGAATCGTGATCACTATATCGCCCCCCGCATCAGCGATGGCTGGCTGCGGGTCAACGAGGCCCAGCTCACCTGGCACTGGCGCGACGGCCGCCAGCTCCAGTTCAGCCCCCAAGGCCAACTCCAGCGCATCGTGCTCGCCAGTGGCAAAACAGCCACACTCTTCTACAACCCCCAGGGTGAACTCTTCCTGGTGCGCGACCCCCAGGGTCGGGAGCTTAGTCTGGATCACTATCCCAACGGGCGGATCAAGGCCCTCTACGATCCCGGCGGCAAAGAGACCCGCTACCGTTACGATGAAGTGGGCAACCTGCAACAGGTGACCCGAAGTGATGGCGCCACCCGGATCTACCACTACGAAGATCCCCACGACAGCCACAACCTCACCGGCATCACAAATGAACGGGGCGTGCGTTACGCCACCTGGGGTTATGACAATCAAGATCGTGCGATCCTCTCCACCCACGCAGACCAGGTGGGTCGGGTCAGCTTCGACTTCAGCACCCCGGGCGAAACCAAAGTCACCGACAGCCAGGGCAGTGTCAGCACCTACACCACCGAGATCCGAGACGGGATTGCTCTGGTCACCGCAATCACTGGATTTGGCTGCTCCAGCTGTGGCCAAGGAAATATAAGCTACCGCTACAACGAGCGATACCAAATAATCGCGCAGACGGACAGGGATGGAAATATCCTACACTACACCCGCGACGAATTAGGACGTATCACCGCGCTGACCAGCACAGCCGGTGAAAAAACACAGACGATTGCAAACATTAAGTATCTTGCGGAGCGGGATCTGCCCATCGAGATCAGCGTACCGAGTGTAAAACCCGGAGCCGTTTTTGTCAGGGAGATAGAATACGATACTCAGGGCAGACCGGAGAGCGTGGGGGAAAGTGGTTATTCTCCTCAATCTGATGGCGGGTTCACGCCAATTACCCGAGAAGTAAAATTCAATAACGGTAAAAACAATACAGCGCAAACCCAGACTATCGATGGCGTCTTAAACCAGATAGCGGACCTCACACACATAGAAAAAGACGCGCTAGGGCGCACGAAGAAAATAATCAACAACTATGGTTCCACCCAGAAGTTTTCATACAATGGGTATGGAAAAATCGAAGAAATAGTATTTGATGGGGCTGATCCGGTAGCGGTCTCATACACAGCTGATCACGCCATTGCATCGATAGAGAGTCAGATGGGTAAATTCAGTTATGAATATGATGCTACAGGCAACCCGGTCCTATACAGTGCCCCGGATGGATCAGAACTCAATATGGAATACGACTTGGCTGGACGGATGATCAGACGATATAACGACCAGCTGGAAACCCGTTTCAAATGGACCAAAGACAATAGAATCGAACAAAAATCCTGGTATGTTGCGGGCAAGCCCATCTCCACTCTGAGTTTTGTTTACGACAATCAGAAACGTTTGGCCGCCCTGAAAAACCAGTCTGGTGAGATGGTACGCCAGTTTGAGTATGCAGAAGGTAAAAAATTGCCCAAGCACATAAAAGCCCCGGGCAAGTTGACAACCCTCGAATACGATAACTTTGGCAGGCTCAAGCAGCTGAAAACCTCCGATGGCGTGGTCCGACGCTACGCCAGTGAAAGCCACGGCAAACTGATTGCCGTGTCCAATGCCCGGGGCAACACCACCCGCTACCGGTATGACGATTTCGGTCGGGTGGTCTTCACCCAAAGCCCTGACAAGGGACTCATCACTTATCAGTACGATAAAAAAGACAGGTTAGTCGCCAAGACCGACGCAGCTGGGCAGCGCGCGAGCTTTTCATACGATATCACCGGTAGACTGGCAAGCGTTCACTACCCTGACGAACTGGTGACCCTGAGCTACAACCAAGGACAATTGCAATCCCTGAATCGACACAAAGGCAGTGAACAGTGGCAATATGATCCTAGTGGTCGCATGACCGCCTACACTCGGACCTATGCGGAACATGACTACACCACCCGCTATTGGTATGACGAGAAAGGCCATCTAGAGAAGGTCGGTCTGCCGGGCGGGCAGAAGCTTAAATACCGC
>JBEVVS010000197.1:0-11163 GCA_040507005.1 Candidatus Thiodiazotropha sp. | reverse complement strand
CGGGACGAAGAGTTTCGCATACTCCTGGATAAGATTTTATCGTCCTACAGCCCGATACCACTTGGACCTTTTCACTACTTCACCGAACTGGGGCACAGACTTGATGTGTCAGGCCACAAAATGCTTTCTCAGGTAAGAAGTGAATGTCAGAAGATGAATGTCTATCTTAGCCTGGTTAGACGTCCGATATATGTGTTCCTGGATAATCTCGATGATTATTATGAGCGGGAACCGGCACTCTGGGTCAACAGTATGTACGGACAGTTGCGCGCCGTTCGTGAAGTATCCCTAAGTCACAAGAACATCCATCTCTTCACATCCATCAGACAGGATGTGTTCGAACAGTTCAATGATGAGATGAGACTTCAATACTATGACTATGTTGCCCATTTGAAGTATACAAAGAGCGAACTACTCAACATATTCGCCACACACATCACCGAGCTTGCCGATGATCTCTTGGTAGACTCCAGCAAGCGGAACGCCGATCCATGGCATGCCTTTTTTGGTGATGCCGAGCTGATACATAACAAAAACGCCGACACACATGAACATGCCTGTGACTATATCTATCGACATACACTTGGCAGACCGAGAGACATCGTCCATATCGGGACGATTCTGCTGAAATACAGAACTGACAATGGCTTCTCGCCGGACGATATCAGAAATGCGGTGCGGGCCGCGCAAACAGACATCTCGTTACAATACCTAAAGGAAGTCGAACCCCTTACGGGTGACTTCTCCATCAGTGACTTTCTGTCCAATCACGTCCACGCCTATATGCTTGACAAAGATGATATCGAGTCCTCTGTACTCGACTTTTTCGTACAACTGGAAGAACAGGGTGTGAATGTACCGGAATATGTATGCAGCCTTAACACACCCTTCGAAACACTCTATGACCTTGGACTTCTCGGCTATGTCCAAGAGGTACCAGGCACTGACCGGCGTATCCAACAATTCCGCAGACCAGGACAAGGACTCTCCCAGAGCAACAAACGCTCACTTCCTGAATCACCTTACTATTTCATTCATCCGGTGCTGCATCACCTGCTACCCGCAACGGCGGAAAAAGCTAAATTTGTTATTGGCCATGAACTTGACGTTGAGTGTGAATAGACGATGAACATTATCCAGACGCTGACAGCCCTGCTTACCGAAGGTGAAACGATACTCCGACTAGCGCAACCTGGGCCGCGACAAATCAAGTGGAAAAAGTGGTCCGATAAAATGGCGGAGATTGCTCGTGATAACCCGGAATTCAAGCCTCACCACCTCTCCTTAACCTATAGAAATCTGAAATCTGATTTGGAAAAAATACGGGAGATTCTCAAGCATCACAAACAAAAAATGCCTACCAAGCCGCTTGATCCAATCCACCCGCCAAGTCTTAAAGAACAGAACAAGACTGAGCCCACAAACAGTACGAATGGCCATGTGAATGTCTTTATCAGTTACAAAAATCAAGACACGGCCTTGGCAAAAGTGGTTAAGGAACAATTAACCACGCTGAACTTCGATCGGGTAAAGGTTTTTCTTGCTCATGACGATATTCGTGCCGGTGATAATTGGAAAGAACAACTGTTCGGCAAGCTAAGACAGTCGGACTGGTTGATCATGATCCATACCGACCCGGATTATGATTGGGAGTGGCCAAACAGAGAAGCAGTGATGTTTGAAACCATGCATATGAACCTCAACAGGGGCGATCATCGCCTATGCTGCCTGCATGCAACGGATAACTATCCTAAAACCCTAAATGATTTTCAGCACTACAAAGTAGACTCTATCGAGAATAAGATCGCTGCCAATGAACTGAGTGAGGCTGAAATCGAAACACTCTATAAAAAGTCCAGAATCTATCAGTTTCTCGAGAATTTTATCTCATACCCTGACGACAATCCTATTATTTCCGACAAATCATTGGCCCAGTCCCATATGATCAAGGCCGCCAGTGAAATCATAAAGGGTTTCATGCATGCCCAGAATGACAAGGTTGTCAGTCAGCACTACTATCCGCCTCGCCTCGAGATCGTCCTGCCGCCACCGGATAAACTCTCAGGCAAACCCGAGATATCAGACACCTCTTCGGTAACCTTGGGGAACAAATCGCGTCTGATATTCAGTAACGAGGGATCCGATTTCAGCTGGGACCAGTTCAGGCAGGAACGCATCGATGAAACCGAAAATCCCAATACCCCGAGATGGCTACTGGAGCTTGAGGATCGAATCAATATCGCGGCACAGGGCACCAGGATACCGGAGCCCAGCTTTGGCGTGCTCTATTCCAAACACCTGAAACGCTTCATGCGACCCGTCCTGACAAGACAGGAAATTTATGCCAGCAATAAGCGTAAATTCTACGTATTGTTGCTTGAACAACCACTCATGGATTTTTCAGGTCATCGTGAGATGGGAAAACTACTCGCAATGCTCATTTTTGGCATGCGTTTTCGCTTTGATTATCTGGCGCCATTTTTCCAGGCGATTGTGAATATTGACCAGAAAGATGATTACGAAAAATTCATTCAAGACAAAAAGGACATGATCACCATCATCGAATCGGAGGCTGAACAACATGGCTTGACCAGGCCTGACAAGGTGGTTCCCATCTTTCATACATCCGATCAGAATAAGATCAGGGGACTGTTCCATGAGTGGTTCGAAATACGCTCAGATCTATGGGAGATGTTTGAACACCCGCCAACCAAATCAAGTGAGATAGACCGGCATAGAGAGCAGATATTGGAGATCCATCGTACCCTGCATAAAATGAACTCCATCTTCCTGAAATATAGCATTAAGCGCTATTCGGAACTGCTTAATCATGAATTGACCATCGACACCAATCCAAGTAGCGGCACGCCTCATACCAACACCAGAACAACCAAGCTCAATCCCGGTAAAAAATCAGGGGCGAATCGACGCCAACCCACCCGAACCATCGCCAAGAAGACAGCGAAGAAAGTCAGTAAGAAATCGCCAACGAGGATCAGAAAAACAACCGCCAGGACAAAAAAAGCCAGTTAGTGTTTTTACCAATCTGCCGGAACCACTAGGTTGCAAACACCCGCACCTGGTAGGCCGCCAAGGAGAGCCTGATCGATCCTGCATCGTTGTGCTCCAGTGGCGCCCGCTGCCCCGGTGGTGCGATCTCCTCGATCTGGTCTATAGCCATCCAATGCCAGGGAAGATTGTAGCGCGCATATGACTCCGGTCCGATATTGCCAACCATGACAATCTGGTCAGCAGCACCCAGGGCTTGACCCCGGGTACGGCAGTAGGCAAACACCTTGGCGCCATCGTTACGATCAAAATCAGGGTGAAAATAGAAGAAGGCGGTGTCGTTGCGGGTCAGTGCCGGGTGCGCGGTACGAAGTGCAATCAACTCGGTAACCTTGTTCCAGAGTGCCCGGTTATTGGCGGAGGCGTCGAGGCGCTGCCAGTCCACCGGATCTGACATCTTCAAACGCCAGTTAGTGTGGTCCAGGTCGTGCACATCACCAAACTCGTCACCGGCCAGGATCATCGGTATGCCCACCGAAGTCAGCAACAGACAAAAGGCGCTGCGCAGGCGTTCCAGGGCGAGGCCGTGGAGAAAGCGTTGCTGATCATCGGCCCCGCTATCCAGATGATCGGTCACCCAACGAATATCGTCCACTGTGCCGCGATAACCTTGACTATCCAACATCGGAGCAAGGAGATAGTTCATGATGCGTTTCTCTTCATCCTGTTCCACATCATGGGAGGTCAGGTAGTTGACCGCCTGGGAGAGATCGTAAAAGCCCGGCTCTGCACGCCTGCTCCAGTCATTCCAGGTCTGGCTGCCGTCTATCATCCAGCGGAGACGCTGCCGCCGCGAGGGCTCGCCCCATGCGGTGTGCAGATGCCCGCTAAAGACCCTTCGCAACTCATCACGAAAGGCGAAGTTCCACATCGAGTCGGTCACCTTGCGGCGGTTGGGATTATCCGCCCGCTGATAGGTGATCACCGCACGACGCCAGGAGTCCTCGGCAATGACCAGAAAGGGACGGCCGGGGAAGGCCTGCTGGTGCACATGCCAGGCATGATCCCGAAACCGTTGCACGAAGGCCCAGTGGTTGATCCCCTTGAACTCATCGATCCTGAAACCGTCCGCGTGGTACTCGGTGATCAGGTACTCGGCCATACGCAGTTGAAAATCCCAGCTCGGGGTCTGTCCCTGCTGATCCGGCCAGTAGCGGAAGAGTTTGGCGCCGTAATCCTCTCCCCGATGGGAGCGCTCCTCATCCTCATTGGAGAGAAAATAGCGATCGTAGTCGAGCTGCGCCAGCGGACAGTTGCGGGCATGGTTCATCACCACATCGAAGATCACCCTGATCCCCCGCCGATGGCAATGCTTGACGAAGAACTTGAGTTCCACCGGCGGCCCCATATCGATGTCCGGGGCGAAGAAGAAGCGGGTACCGTAACCCCAGTTGAGGGTGTCCGGCGAATCCTGTACCGGCAGCAGCTCGATGGCATTGATGCCGAGGGTCTTGAGCCGGTCCAGATGGGCAAACACCACCTTCTCGAAGGTGCCGAGCCCCACCTGGCGCGCCTTCTCCGGCGCGCTCTCCATCCAACGCATGGGCATCTCGTAGATCACCAGCTGGTGGTTGTTGCGCAGCTCGTTGCCCGGGGTGAACTCATCCTCCCAACTGAACGGCTGTTGCCAACGCCGGCCTTCACGAATATGAAAGACCCCGCGATAGCCGCCAAAACGGGTGATCTGCACGGCATAGGGGTCGGCGATGGGGTGATCGTTCAAGCCGTCCTTGATGAACTCATACTCGTAGTCGCCATCCTCCAGATCCAGCGCATGCAGATCGATCTCGAACCAACCCGGCCTGCCAACTACTGCCGTGAGTGACTCACGGCGCCAGCCCTGTGGGTCATAACGGTCTCGCAGCAGGATATTGGCGAAACGCAGTTCTATCCGACTCTGGGCCGGGGCGGGTATAAGCAGTTTAGGATCTGCTCCAGTTCCATGGAGATGGTGGTCGTTGTTTGGCATCTTTTCCCTTCAACCAAAGTGGTGTTTTAGCATAGAGAAGTCTATCCTTTGTCAGAGAGTGTAGCCGTTTATCGCTTGAATAAAAGTCCACATTCAAGCATCAATTTGGCAAGCCAAAACATGCAGGCATCCGCCGTATTGAACTGTTTTTACCAAACCCCAGGCGGGAGAGGAAGGCGTCAATAGCATTCAAAACAGACTCTACAGCGGTTTATATAACAGTGAATATTTACAACCTCATAACGAATGGAAGAGATGCGTGGCGCCCCATAGCCCAGCAATCACTTTAACTGGAGCAGTGGTTTCACCCAAACAGGGTACTCTTCTTGAGGCTTTCAAAATAGATCTGTTAAACAAAAGGGAAGCAGGATCTCATGGCGAGAATTTTTATCTGCTACAGTCGCAAAAACGCAGAAGACATCAATCTATTGATTCATGACATCGAGGAACTTGGGCATAGGGTTTGGTACGACCAGGAACTCAGTGGCGGGCAATCCTGGTGGGATCATGTCCTCGAAGAGATTCGCAGATGCAATATTTTTGTTTTTGCATTATCACAAGACTCACTAAACTCCTATGCCTGCAAACTCGAGCGTGAATACGCAGGCGCTTTAGGTAAGACAATTTTTCCTGTGGCGACAAAGAATGACTACTCACTCTATTCTCTAACGCCTGACTTGTTAAAGTTACAAGTCATAAACTATAACCAACGGGATATCGACACCGCTATCAAACTAGCAAAATCACTATGCAATATATCATTTACAGACACCCTGCCAGATCCATTGCCAACACCTCCAGATATGCCCCTGCCACTTGTAACCTATATCTACAATAAACTGGAAAGTCCCTCGACCTTAAGTAACGAAGATCAAAGCACACTTCTGATAGATCTAAAAAAATCTCTCGGGCATAGTGACACTGCAATTGACGCGACCAATCTCATCAATAAATTTCGCAAAAGAAAAGATCTATCCGGTTCAGTTGCGGCCGAATTGGATGATGTCATTGCCTCTGATGCCTATCGAGAGATCAGAGAAAAAGCGCATTCACAACATAAAGGAACAACAGCTGGTGGGACTCCATCATTTAGCATGACATATAAATCTATCCTTTTCTGGATCATTCTCTATTTGACAATGATAACAACTATCGCCATGGCGGATTCAGATCCATTCGAAGTCAGGCTTTTTATGTTTATTCTTGGTGCATCTATATTTTTTGGATCCATAACTGGTTCATTATTCACGCTTACCAAAAAATACTTGTATTTAGCTCTTGTAGGCGCATTCATTGGGTTTGTTTTTAGTCTTATAATTTTCAGCGGCGCCAGCAGTCTGCTTACCCTAGCTATCGTGTATGGAATCCCAGGTGGAATAATAATGATGGGAGTTCTTCTTCGCTTAATTGAGCGCAATTAGAACACAATATATTCAACACACATGACTCTAAAAAGCAGCAATGTATAGCTGATTGTTTAATATACTCAATTGCATTTATCAATAAGAGATCAAGCTATCACTCTTAAGAACCATCCTCTCTGTTTCAGAGCGCCTTTAGATAAATATATAACCCTTGAATCTTGTCAAAACCCATCAATCAAATCCTTCAAACGCCTCTTTATCGGCTCCGGCGGTGAGGGTTTTTGCGTCGTTTTCAAACGCTCATTGATCTTGCGCTCCATCTCTGCCCGGGAGTAGCAGCTCTTGCAGTGACTCAAGTGGTGCTCGATCTTCGCCCTTGTCTCTTCGTCATGTAATTCGCCGTTGATATAGGCATAGACGTGATCGAAGGCCTCGAGGCAATCGCTGTCGATGGTCTTGGATTGGTGGTCGCTATGGTCATGTTTCTTCATCACGTGGACTCCATGATTGAATCTTGGCTGACCAATCCCGCATCGATCGCATGCAGCCAGAGCTGTTTTTGTAATAGTGTACGGCCCCGGTTCATGCGTGAGCGGATGGTGCCCGGTGAAACCCCCAATGCCTCGGCGGTCTCATCGTAGGAGAGGCCCTCCAGGTTTACCATGATCACCGTCTCCCGATAGGCTTCCGGAATTGCATCCAGAGCCTTCACAATCTCATCACCAAGCAGACCATTGACGAACGCCTCCTCGGGATTGGCCCACCAGGAGAGAAACTCGTCCGGCTGCTCGATCAACAGGGCGGCGATCTCTCCGTCGTTGCAGCCTTCGTAGAGGGTGTCATAACTCGATGTATCCGGACGCACTCTCTTCTTTCTGTATTGGCTGATATAGAGGTTGCGCTGTATGGCATAGATCCAGGGGCGGAAGCGCTCCCGCTGCTGCAGCAGGTGCAACGACTTCCATGCCTTGGTCACCGCCTCGGCGACCAGGTCCTCCGCATCGGCACGGTTGTTGGTCAGGCGCAGCGCCATGCCGTAGAGCGAAGCCATGCAGTCGTCCACGGCTTCACTGAACCAGGCCTTAAGCTGTTGTTTTTCGTTATCGGTCATCGATCGGTGGGTTCCAGTGCCAGACCCCCTGGCACTGGAACAAAGCATAGCCTAAAAGGTCAGGGTGGAAGCCCCCTCACTGACCACACCCAGCATCGTGGTGGAGCCCGCCAGCTGGGCACCGGGGATCAGGTTATCGGGCTCATAGCCGCGCACCTTGGCACAGGGAGGGCAGACCAGGATCGCGCCATCATGGTCGAGCACATTCTGCATCATCTCCGTGACCGGCGGATCGAGGGGATTGGGACGGGCATGTTCCGCCGCCCCCTTGCGCGCCCAATCCGCACCGGCGCTGACCAGGAACATGGTCACCTTGTAGCCGGAGGCGATACCGCCGTTGGCCACGCTCCAGGCAACGGAGGCGCGCTCATCGTCACAGCCACGGGTTACGATCACTACGAGTTTTTTTTCTTCGGTCATTTTCGTGTCCTCTTCTTTGGTTTCAAACATAAGGTGGATGTTGACACCTTTTCCGTGTTGCTTTAATGCGCTTCCCTGCTGGTGTTAAAGAACAAGACGCCAGGAGAGCCAAAATAGGTCCCAAAATCTCAAAATAATTTTTTATTTGTTAAATATTGTTCTTTCAAACAGCCGCTTACCGGTAATATTCAACTTACATGGGCACAATATCCTGCTATCCTGAAAATTGATTGGCAGTGAACAAACCCACTCCTCATCAGAGGAAACCTTTCTTCCATAGGTTGATTCCCTCTGCTCAATATCAGGAAATCAAAACACCAGACATCATGGAATGAGATAAAAACAAGGAGGAAATATCATGCCTTCTAGAACACAGACGCTGGCTACCCTGTGCCTGTTAACTTTAATCCTTAGCGGCTGCAGCTCAATGACGCTGCCAGGCTTTCTCAAAAGCGAACTCATGTTCGACAAAGCGTGTGCACGTCAAAAATATACTGATAAGAATGGAAACAAACACTCCATCGCAGATACCGAAGGCGAGATCTCAACCGGCTATATCAAGGCGCTAATCAGCGGCCATGCGAAAGTCGACGAATTCCTCGATTGCGCACTCGTAAAAGCCCCCAAACATGAAACCAGACTCTACCGTGGTCATGTGCTGCTCTCCCTGCTGGCAAGCTATGGCGCCTACAACCTCTCCGTGGGTCAGTATGAAGAGAGTATAGGTGACGCCATCACCCTCCTTACCCATATCAGGGAGGCAGAAAAATCCCTGCGTCTCGCCAGCAGCGCGGTCAAGCCTGACGTTACCACCCTTCCCTATCAAGGCAGCCCGATACGCTTAAAGCGGATTTCCAACCTGCTCGAAGTGGCGCTATATGCTGAGCGACCCAGCCTAAGACGAGCCAGAAAAGATGTCAGAAGCCTGCTCGGCGGCATCGCCTCCGGCGCAACACCTGCAATATTACAATCCGGCGTAGAAGGGGCCATGAAAGGTATAAGTAAATCGATCCACCTCCGCCTGTATGGCAAGGCCTATCTGGATGATGCGCGAGAAGATCTGGAGAGGTTTGCAGATGGGTCTGTGTTACCCGATGAGGCAGATTGGATGAACAGGTCGGAGATGATCCAGGATGCCTGCAACCGGATTAGGGTCTTCGCCCAGCTTGATAATTTCGACTGCATAACCGATCCCGGCTGATAAGCGTTCATTGCCTTTTTTAAAAATGTCATTAATCCCGAACCCATGGGTTCGGGCTTTCAGATTATATCGTCTTCTAAATAGTTGGACTGATTTGAAGATCAAGACAAGCCAGACTTGCATTAATGTCGCGCCCTAACCTTGGCAGTGAGAATGGGGCCATGACGGTTTTAGGCTGATGATACTGTGCGCTGGAGACCTTTCAATCATGGCGTAGCGTGATCATTTTAAAAGCCACAACGAAATGATGTTTTATTTTTCAGTAATTGGAACAAAATATTAAAACGGTTTATTATTTGAGAAAAGCACATTGTCAATAGTGGAAGATTATGAGAGAAATATTGGAATACCCGAGACCAAAGGAAGAGACCAAGGATCGTAAGTTTGTTGAAGCTCTAGCCCGTGGATTAGATGTATTACGCGCTTTTAGCCAAAAAGACGGGGTACTCGGCAATCAGGATATCGCCGCGATTACCGGTCTGCCTAAACCCACAGTCTCTCGGTTGACCTACACCCTCACCAAACTCGGCTATCTCTCCTATTCTACTCGCTTGGAAAAGTATCAGCTCGATTCTGGTGTATTGGCGTTGGGCAATGCCTACACCAAAAGCCTAAGGGTTCGCCAGGTGGCAAAGCCCCACATAGAAGAGATGGCGAAACGCACCAAAGTCTCGGTAGGATTGGCAACACGTGAAGGCATGTCCATGATCTTTTTGGAGTTTTGTCGCGGAGACGAAACGGTGTCAATGCGTATGGACATCGGCGATCGAGTGCCGATGGCAACCAGTTCGTCAGGGAGGGCTTTTCTCGCGGCGGTCATACCGGAGGAGCGAGACATCCTCATGAAGGTGCTTGAAGAGCGTGCAGGTGACGAATGGCCTGCGCTATCAGAAGGGATTGATAAAGCGATTGCCAATTACCAGGAAAAAGGCTTCACAACCTCCTTCGGTGAGTGGGACCGCAGCATGAACACCGTTGCTGTGCCAATTCGGCTTCAGGATGGCAAGATTGTATGTTTGAGCTGCGGCGGCCCATCCTATCTGCTATCTCCGGAACATATGGAAGAGGTTCTGGCCCCCCAACTTGTTCACTTGGGACGCAATATAGCTTCGGCGAGAATCTGAAAAAAATCCAGAGCCTTTGGTAAAAGAACATACCAAAGACGCTGGCTACCCAATATATAAAGGCGCCCTACATACTTGTTGGGCGCTAATTATTTTCTACCTATCAAGCTGGGATTTTAAAACATATAGCGAGCCGAGAACTGGATGCGATCCAGATCCACATCAGGCCGATCCTCAGCATGGAAATCATAAGTCTTTCTTTGCAGCTCAACCCCTAAGCGTAATTCCCTACTCAGATTCCATAAGAGGTTGGCATGAACCGACTGGACACCTTTCAGCGTAGTGCCTTCATCCGCATCTGTCGCGGCGAATTTTAGCGTGGAACGAACAGCCTTATTCCAAAAATGCTGATAGCCGATGGAAACACCGGTGCTATCGAGAGTATCGAAAGTGTCACCGGAACCTTGAGTGGCCGAATGGGCAAGAAGACCCATGTAGCGACCCAGTGCACCATGGCTCACCTGCAATGCCAGTGAGTCGCCGCTGCTACCGATCTTGAATTTACCGGTCAGGTTAATCGCAGCACCCGTCTCTTCGTCGCCGTCGGCGTTCTTCAACTGCCGCAGAAGTAGCGCTGCAGAAGCATGAGTACGCTTGTCACTGCTATTGTAATCATAACGGGCTACGAGATCCGGCAGCTCGTTATTATCGTTAACCAAGGTATGAGGATTCTCAATCGCAAACATCAACTTGCCATTCTCCAGTGGCTTGGTGTAACGGAGTTGTGCCTGACGTGCGAAGATAACGCTGGAGTGGTGGGAAAAGTCGAGTAGTTCGCTCACACTGGCCAGATCCATGAAGGTAGTCCAAGTCTGCCCCATAAGAAAACCATTCATCGATCCATAAGCGTGACGCAAACGGAAGCCATAAGAGTTGGATACGATTTCGTTACCGCTGTCGCCATA